>NZ_CP170473.1:2115000-2153549 GCF_042604635.1 Azospirillum sp. A26
AACTCACGCCTGTTGAAAAAGTCGGAGATGACCTGTGGCTAGGGGTGAAAGGCCAATCAAATCAGGAAATAGCTGGTTCTCCGCGAAAGCTATTTAGGTAGCGCGTCGGATATCACCTGCGGGGGTAGAGCACTGGATGGGCTAGGGGGGCGCAAGCCTTACCAAACCTAACCAAACTCCGAATACCGCAGAGTGCAGTCCGGCAGACAGACGGTGGGTGCTAAGGTCCATCGTCGAGAGGGAAACAGCCCAGACCGCCAGCTAAGGTCCCCAAATCACGGCTAAGTGGGAAAGGATGTGGGAAGGCCATGACAACCAGGAGGTTGGCTTAGAAGCAGCCATCCTTTAAAGAAAGCGTAATAGCTCACTGGTCTAGTTAAGCCGGCCTGCGCCGAAAATGTATCGGGGCTCAAGCCGTGTACCGAAGCTGCGGATGTGATCTTTAGGTCACGTGGTAGCGGAGCGTTCCGTAAGCCTGCGAAGGGTGTCCGTGAGGCCGCCTGGAGGTATCGGAAGTGAGAATGCTGACATGAGTAGCGACAAACAGTGTGAGAAACACTGTCGCCGAAAGTCCAAGGGTTCCTGCGCAAGGTTAATCCACGCAGGGTGAGCCGGCCCCTAAGGCGAGGCCGAAAGGCGTAGTCGATGGGAACCACGTTAATATTCGTGGGCCTGGCGGAGGTGACGGATTGGAAAGCGTGTACGATCTTATCGGATTGATCGTGCTGTGGACCGGTTCCAGGAAATAGCCCCGCCTTATAGACCGTACCCCAAACCGACACAGGTGGACTGGTAGAGTATACCCAGGCGCTTGAGAGAATGGTGTTGAAGGAACTCGGCAAATTGCCCTCGTAACTTCGGAAGAAGAGGGCCCCGTTTGGACGCAAGTCCAGGCGGGGGGCACAGACCAGGGGGTAGCGACTGTTTACTAAAAACACAGGGCTCTGCGAAGCCACACAAGGCGACGTATAGGGTCTGACGCCTGCCCGGTGCCGGAAGGTTAAGAGGAGGAGTGCAAGCTCTGAATTGAAGCCCCGGTAAACGGCGGCCGTAACTATAACGGTCCTAAGGTAGCGAAATTCCTTGTCGGGTAAGTTCCGACCTGCACGAATGGCGTAACGACTTCCCCGCTGTCTCCAACACCAACTCAGCGAAATTGAACTCTCCGTGAAGATGCGGAGTTCCCGAGGTCAGACGGAAAGACCCCGTGCACCTTTACTACAGCTTTGCAGTGGTGCTAGGGACTTCATGTGTAGGATAGGTGGGAGGCTTGGAAACATGGGCGCCAGCTCGTGTGAAGCCAACCTTGAAATACCACCCTTGAAGTCTCTGGCATCTAACCGTGGCCCGTGATCCGGGTCCGGGACCCTGCATGGCGGGTAGTTTGACTGGGGCGGTCGCCTCCCAAAGTGTAACGGAGGCGCGCGATGGTGGGCTCAGAGCGGTCGGAAATCGCTCGACGAGTGCAATGGCATAAGCCCGCCTGACTGCAAGACTGACAAGTCGAGCAGAGACGAAAGTCGGCCATAGTGATCCGGTGGCTCCACGTGGACGGGCCATCGCTCAACGGATAAAAGGTACGCCGGGGATAACAGGCTGATAACTCCCAAGAGTCCATATCGACGGAGTTGTTTGGCACCTCGATGTCGGCTCATCACATCCTGGGGCTGGAGCAGGTCCCAAGGGTTCGGCTGTTCGCCGATTAAAGTGGTACGTGAGCTGGGTTTAGAACGTCGTGAGACAGTTCGGTCCCTATCTGCCGTGGGTGTCGGAGTTTTGCGAGGATTTGTCCCTAGTACGAGAGGACCGGGATGGACATACCTCTGGTGCACCGGTTGTCACGCCAGTGGCATGGCCGGGTAGCTAAGTATGGACGGGATAACCGCTGAAAGCATCTAAGCGGGAAACCCACCTCTAAACCAGAGCTCCCTTGAAAGCCGTGACAGACCATCACGTCGATAGGAGGCATGTGGACCGACAGCAATGTCTGAAGCTAAGCCTTACTAATCGCTCGATCGGCTTGATCTCGACCCCACTAACCGCGCCATGCGCAGCAGCAAGCCTGCTCCAAAACAGCGCTTGACCAGCGCATCGCCGTTCGATACATCCTCACTCACTTGCACGAACAAGCATTAAGCACTTTGGGAAACAGCGTCGGTCTTGTGCCTCGGTGACCTGGTGGTCATGGCGAGGTGTCAAACACCCGATCCCATCCCGAACTCGGCCGTGAAAAGCCTCCGCGCCAATGGTACTGCGTCTTAAGACGTGGGAGAGTAGGTCGCCGCCAGGTCGCTCAGGCACAAGAGACGCTCCTTACACAAAGCGCACATGCTTGCATCTTCACACTGATCACAAACGCCCCGCCTCGAAAGAGACGGGGTGTTTTCCTGTTCGTCAGCCGCCGTGGAAACCGGTCAACCTCTCTTCGCCGCGGCCGATGTCCGGCTTGAACCGTGCCCCTTTCGCGGCTTCCACCAGCTGATCGATGAAGCTGCGGTAGTCGTCGGCGGCCTCGCCCGGGGCTTCGCCGGCCGGTTCGACCGAGCCGGAATAGGGGGCGGCAGGCTCGGCGGCGCTGTCGTGAACGCGGAACGCCGCGACGAAGACGGTGTCTCCCTCCGGGTTTCCTTCCCCGACATGCCGCGTGCTGCGCGACAGCTCGATCCGCCCGCCGGCATCGGCCGCGGAGAGGATGGTCACGCCATGGACGGTCGTCGTGTCGCTGCGCGCGTTCGCCGCCGCATCCTGTTCGAAGGCGTGCCGCTCGTAAGCCCGTTCGAAGCTGGAGCGGTCATCGATGTTGGCCTCGGCCATCGCTGTCTCCCTGTTGCTGCACACGATAACGCCCTGCCGGCCGGATCGGTCCGATAGGGCGGCGGGCAAAAAAACTGCGGCCTGCGGCGAACCGATGGGGCGGCACACAGTTGAAACAGGAACGGCGGTGATATCCGAGCAGAGACAAGAGAGGCGACCATGGCTCCGAACGTCAGTGATTTCTTCTGGCAGCGGCTCTCCGAGTGGGGCGTGAAGCGGGTCTTCGGCTATCCCGGCGACGGCATCAACGGGCTGGTCGGCGCGCTCGCCCGCGCCGGCGACCAATTCGAGTTCATCCAGCCCCGCCACGAGGAGCTGGCCGCCTTCATGGCGACGGCGCACGCCAAATACACCGGTGAGATGGGCGTCTGCCTCGCCACCTCCGGCCCCGGCGCCATCCATCTGCTGAACGGTCTGTACGATGCCAAGCTCGACCATCAGCCGCTGCTCGCCATCGTCGGCCAGCAGGCGCTGACCGCGTTGGGCGGCCAGTACCAGCAGGAGGTCGATCTCGTCTCCCTCTTCAAGGATGTGGCCGGCGAGTATGTGCAGATGGCCTCCACCCCGGCCCAGGTTCGGCACATCGTCGACCGGGCGGTGCGGATCGCCAAGGCCGAGCGCACGGTGACCTGCATCATCATGCCCAACGATTTGCAGGAGATGGACGCGGTCGAGACCCCGGCCCGCGCCCACGGCACCATCCATTCCGGCGTCGGCTGGTCGGCCCCGGTGGTGCGTCCGGCGGAGCCCGACCTGCGCCACGCCGCCGATGTGCTGAATGCCGGCAGCAAGGTGGCGATCCTGGTCGGTGCCGGCGCGCTGAACGCCACCGACGAGGTGATCGAGATCGCCGACATCCTGGGGGCCGGCGTCGCCAAGGCGCTGCTCGGCAAGGCGGCGCTGCCGGACGATTTGCCCTTCGTCACCGGCTCCATCGGCCTGCTCGGGACCCGGCCGAGCTATGAGATGATGGTGAACTGCGACACGCTGCTGATGATCGGCTCCGGCTTCCCCTATTCGGAGTTCCTGCCCAAGGAGGGGCAGGCGCGCGGCGTGCAGATCGACATCGACCCGAAGATGCTGAGCATCCGCTATCCGATGGAGGTCAATCTGGTCGGCGACAGCGCCGGCACCCTGCGCGAGCTTATCCCTCTGCTCCAGCGCAAGCAGGACCGCTCCTGGCGCGAGCGGATCGAGGCGGGTGTCGCCGACTGGTGGAAGGTGCTGGAAGCCCGCGCCATGAACGACGCGACGCCGCTGAACCCGCAGCGCGTCTTCTGGGAACTGTCGCCGAGGCTGCCCGATGACGTGGTGATCGCCTGCGACACCGGGTCGGGCACCAACTGGTACGCCCGCGACATCAAGATCCGCCGCGGGATGAAGGCGACGCTGTGCGGTGGCCTCGCCACCATGGGGCCGGGCATGCCCTACGCCCTGGCGGCCAAGTTCGCCCATCCCGACCGTCCGGTGCTGGCCATCGTCGGCGACGGCGCCATGCAGATGAACGGCATGAACGCGCTGATCACCCTGTCGAAATACTGCAAGCAGTGGAGCGACCCGCGCTTCGTCGTTCTGGTGCTCAACAACCGCGACCTCAACCAAGTGACCTGGGAGATGCGTGCCCAGAACGGCGATCCGAAATTCGAGGCCTCGCAGGAGCTTCCCGATTTCCCCTATGCCCGCTATGCCGAACTGCTTGGCTTCAAGGGCCTGTTCGTCGACAAGCCCGAAGAACTCGCCACCGTCTGGGACGAGGCGATGGCGACCCGCGGGCCGGTGCTGGTCGAGGCCTACACCGATCCCAATGTCCCGCCGCTGCCGCCGCACATCACCTTGAAGAACGCCGCGGCGATGATGGCGACGCTGGCCAAGGGCGATCCGGAGGTCTGGGACATGCTGAAGGACACCGCCAAGGATCTCGTCCAGAGCTACCTGCCGCATGGCGGGGGCAAGAAAGGCTGATCCGCCGGCAGTGAGCCAAGCTTTTCGAAACGGGGAGCCGCGTAATTGTTTCTCGCGTCATTTCAATTATGCGGCTCCATCGGAAAGGGCCTGTTCTGCTTCTCGCAATTGGGACAAAGATCAGACAAAAAGATCTCAGGGGGTTGGTTTGTGAATCCGGGCCCGATCCGGTCTTGGCCGCGTCTTCGATGCTGTGGCTGCGCGTCAAAGGAGAAGAGTTTTCCAACATTTCCATGAGACAACTCGCCAATTGGGGTAGAGCCCCGTCGCGTATGGCTTGACCTTCAGCCCAAAAAGAGATAGAGAGCGAACCATGCGTGAATGAGGGCATTCGTGTGCAGCGCAGGGTCTCGCGTTGCGCCAACCCGGATGCCGGCGATGCCGCCCACGCCATGGGGTTCGGCCACAAGGCTTGGATGGCGGAATGTTGGACACGGTCGAGAAGACGCGGACGATCCTGGTTGTCGAAGACAATGTGTTGATGCGCAAGCTCTTCGTCCGCTGCCTGGAGGAGGGCGGCTTTACGGTCGTCGAGGCGTCGGACGCAACCTCGGTGATGGATTTGATGCGCGATATGGCGCCCGATCTGGTGGTGATGGACATCGTCATGCCCGGCCTGTCCGGGCTTGAGCTTATCCGCCAGATCCGTGCCGATTCGGCCCTGGCCGCCACCCCGGTGCTGGCCGTCACCAACCTTGCCACGCCTGCGGACAAGCGCCGGCTGACCGAAGCGGGTTTCGACGGCCATGTGTCGAAGCCGATCAAGCCCAAGGAATTCCAGGCTTCCGTCGCCGGTTTCCTGCCGGCCTGATCTTTTTTGCAGCCGATTCGAGTCCGGCACGAGATTTTTCACATCCGGCATCCCTGACTTCGCGTATCACGTAAAACACACGCAAAAGCGGAGGGAGCCACAGCGATGGCGCGTTATCTGGTTACCGGAGGTTGCGGCTTCATCGGCTGCACCTGATCGAGCGGCTGCTGGCGGCCGGGCACAAGGTCCGGGTGCTGGACGATCTGTCCACCGGCAAGCGTGAAAACCTGCCGGACGGCGTGCCGGTGACCGTCGGCGACGTGGCCGATGCCGATGCGGTGCGGGCGGCGATGGCCGGCGAGGACGGTGAGGGGGTGGACGGCTGTTTCCATCTGGCCGCCGTCGCCTCGGTCGACCGGTCGCGCGAGGCATGGCTGGAGACCCACCATGCCAACCTGCCCGGCACCATCGCCGTGTTCGACGCCGCCCGCCGCGCCAATCCGGCCGGCCCGGTTCCGGTGATCTACGCCTCCTCCGCTGCCGTCTACGGCGACAATCCCAACATGCCGCTGACCGAGGATGCGGCGACCCGCCCGCTGTCCGCCTATGGCGCCGATAAGCTGGGCTGCGAGCTGCATGCGCGGGTGGCGGACGGGGTCATGGCGTGCCGACCGCCGGCTTCCGCTTCTTCAACGTCTATGGCCCGCGCCAGGATCCGAAATCGCCCTATTCCGGCGTCATCTCCATCTTTGCCGGCCGCATCGCCAGGGGCAAGCCGATCACCGTCAATGGGGACGGCGAGCAGGTGCGGGATTTCATCTTTGTAAAGGATCTGGTGCGATACCTGACTGCGGCGATGGGACATCCGCAGCCGGGCGCACCGGTCTACAATGTCTGTACCGGCCGTCCGACCTCGGTCAACCGGCTGGCGGAGGTGCTGGCCGACCTGTCGGGCCGTCCGCTCGACCGGCGCTACGGTCCGGCGCGGCCGGGCGACATCCGGACATCCATCGGCGATCCCACGCGTCTGGTCGCCGCTTTCGGAATGAGCTGCGACACGCCGCTGGAAGACGGGCTGCGCCAGACGCTGGCGTGGCTGGGGTGATGGGTCCGGGTGAAAACCCGGCTGACTGATCGGGGCAGAGTGGCGTGATCGGTGGTTTGATCGGGCGGCGCGCGGTCGCCGGCGGGCTTTTGTCGGGTGCGGCGCTGCTGGCGCTGCCCAGCAGGACTCTGCGGGCTGCAAGCTCCGGCCAATCTCCCGCTGCCCCCTGGGCGGTCTACTACGCCGATGCCGCACCGCTGGCCGCCTTCCAGCCCTACCGGCTGCTGGTGCTGGACAGCAGGACCCACCCGCCGCTGCAACCGCTGGCCGACCGGGGCAAGACCCTGCTCGGCTATCTCAGCGTCGGCGAGGTCGAGACGCACCGCCCGTGGTTCGACCGGGTGAAGGGGTGGGGCATCCTGGACCAGGAAAACCCCAACTGGCCCGGCAGCTTCTATGTCGATGTGCGCGACCGCCGCTGGGTCAAGCTGGTGGTCGAGGACCTGATTCCCGCCATCCTGCGCGAGGGCTTCCACGGGGTCTTCCTCGACACGCTCGACAACCCGCCGCATCTGGAACGCACCGATCCGAAGCGTTGGCGCGGCATGACCGACGCGGCGGCGGCGCTGGTGCGGGCCATCCGCCGCAACTGGCCGGACATCGGCCTGATGCAGAATTGCGGCTATGAGATCCTGCCGCAGACCGCCCCGCTGCTGAGCCATGCGCTGGGCGAGAGCGTCTATGCCGGCTGGGATTTCGCCGCCAAGCGCCCGCACCGCCAAAGCGCCGAGGATTACCGATTCCAGGTCGACGCGCTGAAGGCGGCCGGGGCGCTGAACCCGCAGCTCGGCCTCCACACGCTCGACTACTGGACCCCGTCCGACGCGGCGGAGGTGCGGGCGATCTACGACCTGCAACGGGCCAACGGCTTTTCCCCCTATGTTGCGACGGTCGAACTCGACCGCCTGATCCCGGAGCCGCCGCGGTGAGGGGCGTTAGGCAGAGATTTAAAGCGGCGGCCTTGGCACTCGCCATGCTCCTGCCCGGTGCTGTGCTTCCCGCCCTCGCCGGCAGCCCAGCCGTCGTCGCCCCGGCTCAGCAGACCGTGCCGCGCACCATCCTGGCGCTGGTCGATCTGCGCGAGGAAAGCACGATCCGCCTCAGCCGCATCCACACGATGGCGGAACTGCCGCTGAACCATCTTGGCCTGTCGGTCGTCTACTGGAACGTCGCCGACGGCCTGCCCGACCTGTCGCGCTATCCCGACCTGCGCGGCGTCGTCACCTGGTTCACGGGCAGCCCTTCCCCGATGTCGGCGCCTATGTCGGCTGGGTGGCCCGCGCGATGGACCGCGGCATCCGCTTCGCCGTTGTGGGGCAGCCGGGGGTGCGGCTGGAGCGCGGCGGCAAGCCGGTGCCGCTGGCGCTCACCAACCGCTTCTTCGCCCGCTTCGGTCTGCGCGACGACGACGGCTATTCCGACCTGACCTACAAATCGAAGCCGGTGCTGGCCGACGCGATGATCGGGTTCGAACGGCCGCTGTCGGGGGTGCTGCCCGGCTATCCCCTGTTCCGCAAGACCGACGAGCGTTTCGCCACCCATCTGGCGATGCGGCGTGGCGACGATCCCGCCAGCGACAGCCATCTGGTGGTCACCGGCCCGGCCGGCGGTCTGGTGACGGAGGGGTATGCCCGCTATTTCGACGCCGAATACAACCGGCGCCAATGGATCGTCGATCCTTTCGCCTTCTTCCGCGACAGCTTCGCCACCGACGATCTGCCGAAGCCCGACGTCACCACCCTGTCCGGGCGGCGGCTCTATTTCAGCCACATCGACGGCGACGGCTGGCGCAACGTGACGGAGCTGGCGCCCTACGCCGCCCGCCGCGTGCTGTCCGCCGACATGGTGCGCACCGCCGCCATCGAGCCCTTCCCCGACCTGCCGGTCAGCGTCGCCCCCATCGTCGGCGACCTCGACCCGACCTGGAAGGGCACGCCGGAGTCGCTGGCGGCGGCCAAGGCGCTGTTCGCCCTGCCGCAGGTCGAACCGTCCAGCCATACCTGGACCCACCCCTTCCAATGGGCCTTCTTCAAGGACTACAGCCGGCAGGCCGAGGCGCCCTTCCTCGACCGCGACGGCAGCCGCAAGCCCGGAAAAAGCGATGAGCATGCGGCGGAGGAAGCGGGCGAAGTGTCGGACATCGGCCGCTATGCCGTGCCGCGCGCCTATCTGCAGCAGCCCTTCGACCTCGACCAGGAGATCGGCGGCGCTCTCGACGATTTCACCCGGCTGGCTCCCGCCGGCAAGCGGGCGGTGCTGGTGCAATGGTCGGGCGACACCTCTCCCTTCGAGGCGGCGCTGGCGGCGGTGCGCAAGGCGGGCGGGGTCAACATCAACGGCGGCGACGCGCGGTTCGATGCCGATTTCCCGTCCATCACCGGCCTGCCGCCCATCGGCCTGCCGGTGGGGGCGGAACGCCAATTACGCCGCCGGCAGCAACGAGAACACCTACACCGACCTGTGGACCAACCGCTTCTACGGCTACCGCAATCTGGTCAACACCATGCGGCATGCCGGCAGCCCGCTGCGGCTGAAGCCCTTCAACGTCTATTACCACATGTACACCGGCCAGAAGCCGGCCAGCCTGAACGCGCTCGTCTCGGTGCTGACCGCCGCGCAAGGGCAGGAGCTGGCGCCGGTCGCCGCCTCCACCTACGCCCGCATCGCCGAGGGCTATTACACCACCCGCTTCGAGCCGCTGGACGGCCAGGGAAGCGGACGGCGCTGGCGCGTGCGCGACCGCGGGGCGCTGAACACGCTGCGCTTCGACCATGCCAGCGCCGACGCCGTCGATTTCGCCCGCTCCAGCGGCGTGCTGGGCCAGCGCCACAGCCAGGGCAGCCTCTATGTGGCGCTCGACCCGGCGGTGGCGGAACCGGTGGTGGCGCTGGCGGAGGCGCCCCGCGCCGACCGCGACCCGCCGGCCGCCACGCCCTATCTGGTGCAGGGCCGCTGGGCCTTCTCGGCCTTCGCGGCGGACGATCATGGCTTCCACGTCGCCGCCACCGGCTACGGTGCGGGCGCCATGGTCTGGCAGGTACCGCGGCCCGGCCGCTGGACCGTCACGGCGGAACGCGACGGCACCCGGCTGTGGTCGGGCAGCGCCGATGCGGATGCCGACGGCCGGCTGGCGCTGACCGTGCCGGTGTCCGCCATCGCGCCGCTGCTGCTGCGCTTCCGCCCCGCCGACGGCGCGGCGGGGTAGGGCGGCCATGCGCGCGAACCTCCTCGTCGTCCTGCTGATCCTGCTGGCCGGCATCGGCGCCAGCCTGCTGCTATTCCGCACAGCGCCGAGCTTGCCCTGCAGAAATTCCGCGACCGCGATTACGACAGCGCCCGCGACGCCTACGAGCAGCGCTATGCCGCCGGCGACCGCAGCGGCGCCACGGTGATGCCGCTGACCCGCCTGACCCTGGCCCAGGGCGACGTCGAGCGCGCCATCGAGCTGACCGAGGGGTTCCTTGCCGCCGAGCCGTCCTCCGTCGAGGCCCGCGAACTGCTCGACCGCCTCTACCAGGATGCGCAACGGCCGGGCGACCGGCTGGAGAACCTGAAAACACTGGCGGAGATGCGCAACAGCGCCGACCTGTTCCGCGAACTGGCCTATGCCGCCGGCTTCCGCAACCGGATGGGAATGAAGGCCGAGGCGCTGGTCCGCTACTGCACCCTGCGGCCGGAGGATATCGAGGCCCAGCAGGAGCTGGCGGCGCTGCTGGCGTCGCGCGGCGACCATGCCGGCGCGGTGGACTGGCTGCTGCGCGCCGACGACCGCGCCACGGGCAACATCCAGCCCGACAGCCGCGAGCTGCTGATGAGCCTGCTGATCGACCTCGACCGCGAGGACGAGGCCTATGAGCGCGCCCGGCGCTGGCTGGGCGAGCAGCCGACCGTCGCCGACATGATCGGTCTGGCGAGCCAGCTTGCCGCAGCATCGCGTCCCGATCTCGGGCTGCGGCTGATCGAACCTCAGGTGACTGGGCCACAGGGGACGGGCCGCGCTCCGGTGCTGGCGCTGGAGCTGACCTACATCGACCTGCTGATCGCCACCGACCGGCGGGAGCCGGCGCGGACCCGTCTGTCGGCGCTTTCCGGTCCGGTGGAGGATGCCCAGTTCGGCCGGCTGCTGGCGTTGGAGGTGAATGCCGGCATGCCGCGCGCGGCGCTGGAGGCGACCAAGGGGCGTGACCTGCATCTGGTGCCCGACTGGGTCCTGGCCGGGCTGGCGGAAACCGCGCTGCGCGACGGCGACCGGGCCTTCCCCGACCGGCTCTACCGCGAGCTGGGCGACGGGTTCCTCGACGATTACCCGATCCTGGCGGCCAACATCGCGCTTGGCCGTGGTGACTCCGCCGCCGCTGCGGGGTGGGCTGAGCGTGCGCTTGCCAGCGATGGACTGGCCGATAAGGGGCTGATGATGGGCGACCGGCTGGGCGCCATCCGCATCCTCGACCGCACCGGCCGCCGCGCCGCCGCGGTCGCCGACTTCGACCGGATGCCGCTGTCGGGCACGGTGCCGGAAGAGCTGCTGGAGGAACTGGCCGCCCTGTTCATCGACTTCGACCGCGCCTCGGCCGGTCTCGCCTGGTTCACCGCAAGGCGGCAGGCAACGCAGTCTCCGGCCGCCGCCCAGGGCTGGGCGCGGCTGGCCGCCAAGGCCGGCGATCCGGCCGCGGTCGCCGACTGGCTGGCCGGCCAGCCCAAGCTGTCGCTCGCCCTGTTGCAGGACATCGCCGGCAGCGCCGCCGAACGTGCTTCCGCAAATCCCGCCGCAAATCGCCCCGCCGCCGCCCTGGCGCTGGCCGCCGCCCAGCGCGCCTTCGCGCTCGACTCTTCGCCGCGCAGCCGTCTGGCGCTGGCCGGCGCATTGACCGCCACCGGCAAGCCGGCCGACGCGCTGCCGCTGCTGGCCCCGTTGCTTGACGGCGGCGGTGCGGAGGTCGAGGCCGCCTATATCGCAGCATTGGACGGCGCCGGCCGGTCGGAGGAGCTGGCCCGCCACCTGACCGCCAGGCTGGCGCGCGGCACCCTGTCCGACGCGGAGCAGCAGGCCATCGTCACCATGCTGCTCGACCACAAGGCCTATCGCGCGGCGCTGCCGCTGCTGCGGGTCTGGGCGGAGCGCCAAGGGGGGACGCGATCCGGCGAGGACTGGCTGAGCGTCTATGCCGACGCCGCGGCCAAGGCGAACGTGCTGCCCGACCTCGCCGGCCTGCTGCAAGGCCGCGCCGCCGCCGCGCCGCTGGCCGAGGCGGAGGATGCGCTCTACCGCGACACGCTGACCAAGCTGGGCCGCAAGGCCGATCTGCGCCGCTATCTGCTGGCCCGCGCCACCGACGACCGCCTGCCGGCCGACCGGCGGCGGGAGCCGGTTTCGGCTCTGCTGGTGCTCGGCGACAAGGCGGGGGCCGAGCAGGCGCTGCAACGGCTGGCCGCCGGGCAAGGACCGCAGAGCGAGGATTTCAGGCAGCTGGCCTATCTCTGGGGACCGCGCCCGCCGGCAACCGGGCTGGACTGGATCGAGGCGCGGGCCAAGGCCGCCGGCACCCCAACCGAGCAGGCCGCGTGGTACGACCGCCTCGCCGAGTATGGCGGCGGCCGGCGCGTCATCGCCGGGCTTGGCGGGCAAGGGCTTGGCGGGCAAGCCGCCGCCCCGGCCCAGCCGGCCCTGAAGACCCCCTTCATCGAGGCGCTGGCGGCGGCCGGCAAGGGCAAGGAACTGGCGGCGGCCGTGCGCACCGCTCTGCCGGAGGAGGCCTCCCCGGACCGGCTGCGCCGCTATGCCCGCCTCGCCGAACAGACCGGCCAGCGCGCCGCCGCCTCGCAGGCCTGGACCGCGCTGCTGGCGCGCAAGCCGGAGGATGCCGACGCGCTGCGCCAGCTCGGCATGCTGGCCTATGACGAGAACCGCCTCGCCGACGCCGAACGTCTGCTTCGCCGCTACGTCGCCACCGGCCCCAACGATTACGAGGCGCATTACTTCCTGGGCGAGGCGCTGACCGCGTTGAAGCGCCCGACCGTGGCGACCCCCTTTTACCGCACCGCCCTGTCGCAGCTGCGCGTCCGCGCCACGCGTGGCGACGCGGCGATCCAGACGGAGGCCAACCTGCTGAACCGGCTGGGCAAGGTGGACGACGCCGTGGCGCTGTTCGAGGGGCTGCGCAAGCGCCGCCCGGCCGACCGCCAGTTGAAGGCCGACTACGCATCGATGCTGATCGAGAACGGACGACTGCCGGAGGCCCGCCGTGTCCTGGCCCTTCCGTGATCGTTTCCCAACCGCTCCGCGTTCCATCCCCTCTCCCCCCCGGGGAGAGGGAGGGACCCCGCGCCTGTGGCGCGGGGAGGGTGAGGGGGATGCGCGGCGAGGATCCTCGAAAAGTCACGCGGTGCATCCCCCTCACCCTGACCCTCTCCCCGGGGGGGAGAGGAACTCTCGCCGTTACTCGTCCTTACCCTCCTTCTCCTCGCCATCCCCGCCCTCGCCCAACCGGTGAAGGTCGAGGCCGTGCGTGAGAACAGCGCCGCCCGCTTCGCCCTGCATTGGTCCGGCACCGTCACCATGGAAACCCAGCGCGACGGCCGCGAGCTGGTGCTCCGCTTCAGCCGCCCGCTTGGAGACGTCGCGCTCGACCGCGTGCCGGAGCGGCTGGAGTCCTGGGTCGACAACATCCTCTACGGCTATGACAGCGTCGTGCTGGTGCTTGGCGCCGGTGTCGAGGCGGCGGTCGCCACCGACCCCGCCGGGCTCAGCGTCGCTCTGACCCGCTCCCCCGCCGCCGCTCCCACACGTGAAGCACAGGCCGCCGACCGCGCGGCCCAGCGCCGCCTCGACTATTTCCGCGCGCTGGCGCTGATGGAGGGCGGCGACCTCCGCCCGGCGCGGACGCTGCTGCGCGACCTGCTGGAGCAGGATCCGAAGGACGCCCAGTCCACCGCCCTGCTGGCCCAGGCGGAGGAGCGGCTCGGCCGCTGGCGCGACGCGATCATGGCCTATGACACGGCGCTGGAGCTGACGCCCGACGAGCCGTCGCTGGTCCGGGGCAAGGCGCTGCTCCTGCACGAGACGGCCGACCGCAGCCGCCTCGACCTCGACTGGCAGAAGGTGCGCAGCGCCGACATGCAGCGCATCGCCCGCTTCAGAGGCGTTCAGGAGCTTGGCCGCTCCACCAGCCTCACCTGGGCGCTGGAGCGGCGCGAGGTCGATGTCGATTCCGCCCGCCGCGAGGACGGCCGGCTGGAACCGTTCCATGTGCCCGCTCGCGGCTGGAGGCGGCGCTGGTCCATGACTGGCCGGAGCTGGAGCGCTCCACCCTGTCCCTCCATGCCGCCCCGCGGACGCTCGGTGCCGGCTACAGCCATCTCTGGCGCGGCGACGAATCCGAAACCCGCGCCGGTTTCGCCTGGAGCGAGCCGAGCTTCGCCTTCCTGGAGGGGATCGTCGATGGCGGCCGGCGCGACCGCCTGTTCGTCCAGCACGAGAACCGGTTGTCCGACCGCTGGGCGCTGTCGCTCGGCGCCGGCTACAACCGCTATGGGCTGTCCGGCGAGGCCGATCTGGCGCGCAGCGCCACGCTGGAGGGATCGCTGCGCTACACGCTGAACACTGTCGGCCCGCTGGCCAGCGTCGCCTATGTGCTGGACGCCGAGTATGTGGCGCACCGGGAGGAGCGGCAGGACGCGAATGGCCAGCCCTACATCCCGCTGCCGGCGGCGACGCGCGAAGTCCATGCGCTGCAGGTGAACGTCGAGGATTACCTGACCGACTATGTCCGCTATGCAGCGCAGATCGGCTACGCCTACGACCGGCGGGGCCGCAGCGGACCCCAGGGGGCCATCTCGCTGGGATGGGAGCCGGCGGACACTCTGGAACTGGGGGTCCGCGCCAGCCATGCCCGCTCCACCGCGCGCGGCACGGCCAGCGCGGTGAACAGCGCCGGCGTCACCCTGGTCTGGCGCTATTGACGGTGTGTCAACTCTTTATGGTTAAAAAAGGTGGACGGAGAATGGGGGCGGCGATGCGGCTGACGGGGACCGAAAAGATGGGCAAGGATATGCGGGCCTGCGCGGCGCTGCTGGCGGCCGTGGTGGTGCTGGCAGGGTGCAGCGTCGGCCGGATCAACAGCCGCGACTTCGCCCAGCCGGGCGGGGCGCTGCCGGCCGGCTCGACCGTCGCCGTCCTGCCCTTCGAGAATCTGACCAACCACCCGAATGCCGGCCAGATCGCCGCCGACATCGTCTCCACCGAACTCTATGGCGTCGAGGGACTCCGCACGCTGGAGGTCGGCCGGGTCCGCAGCCGCCTGTCCGCCGGCAAGCCCGCTGCCGATGCCGTCTCCACCGGCGCCGCCCCTGCCGCCTCCACCGACGGTCAGCCCGACGCCGCCCCGCTGGATGCCCAGGCCGCCGGCAGGACTCTGGGCGTCGATGCCGTGCTGGCCGGCAGCGTGTCGGAATACGGCTACCAGCATGGCCTGCGCGAGGAGCCGGTGGTCGGCCTGAACGCCCGGCTGGTGCGGGTGTCGGACGGCGCCGTCCTCTGGACCTCCAGCCAATCGGAGGCCGGCCGCGGCTATTTCAGCCGCGACAGCGTCAACAACGTCGCCCAGCGCGTGGCGACCCGCATGATCGACAGCCTGCGGCCTGTCGTCGCCGCCGCTCGCTGAGGCCCCGACACGCATGAGCAGCCTGCCGAGCCCGCCCCCTGCCGACAGTGCTTCGCCCCGCCGCTGGCTCGGCCTGCGGCCGGTCGCCCTGCTGGAACTGCTGCTGTTCTTCGGCGTGGCGCTGGGGCTGGACGGCTGGCTCGGCGGCGGGCTGCGCTTCGAGGGGGTGCAACCGCATCCCTTCTGGATCCCGGTCCTGCTGCTGGCGATCCAGTACGGCACCAACGAGGGCGTTCTGGCGGCGCTGGTGGCGTCGGCGGCGCTGCGGCTCGGCAACATGCCCGATGCCGGGATCGGCCAGGACCTCTACGACCATCTCTTCACCCTGACGCGCGAGCCGATCCTCTGGCTGGTCGCCGCCGTGCTGTTCGGCGAGCTGCGGATGCGCCAGCTGCGCGAGCGTGAGGATCTCCGCGCCGGCCTTGCCACCGCCCGGCAGGAGGCCGAGGCCATCGCCCGCTCCTACCGCGCGCTGAAATCGGTGAAGGAAAGCCTGGAGACCCGCGTCGCCGGCCAGCTGCGCACCGTCTTCACCCTCTATCAGGCCGCCAAATCCATCGACCATCTCGACGAGGGCGAGGTGATGCTGGGCATCGCCGACCTCGTCCGCACCGTCATGAAGCCGGAGAAGTTCTCGCTGTTCCTGCTGAACAACGACGTTCTGGAATTGGTGACGAACGAGGGCTGGGACGACGACACCGACAGCTACGCCCGCTGGTTCGACAGCGGCACGCCGCTGTTCCAGACCGTGATTGCCCGCCAGCGCCAGCTTTGCGTCAACCGGGCCGAAGACGAGCGCATCCTGGCCGGCGAGGGCGTGATGGCCGGCCCGCTGATCAGCGCCGACACGGGCGAGGTGCTGGGCATGGTGAAGATCGAAAGCCTCGGCTTCACCGATCTCAGCGTCAACACGGTCGAGAATTTCCGCATCCTGTGCGAATGGATCGGCACCGCGATGGCGAAGGCACGCCAGTACCGCACCGCCAGCGAACAGCGGGTCTTCACCGACGAGGCGCTTTATTCCTCCAGCTACATCGGCCGGCAGGCGGAGTTCCTCGCCCTGCTTGGCCGCCGCATGGGGTTCGAGACCACCGCCATCACCATCCGCCCCTCCGGCCTGTCGCGCCTGTCGGTGGCCCAGCGCGCCGACCTCGCCGCCGCCATCGGCGAGGCGGTGCGCGGCAGCCTGCGCGACACCGACCTCGCCTGCGATTTCGGCCATCAGGGCACGTCCTTCGGCGTGGTCCTGGCCGGCACGCCGCTGGAGGGCGCCAAGCAGGTGGAAGCGAAGCTGGAACGCGCGGTGCGCGAGGCTCTGCCCGCCGGTCTCGCCAAGATTCCCATCGGCTTCGTCACCCGCCGCATCGACCCGCCGGTCCCCGCGGCCGGGCAAAAGGTCGGGGAGAGTGCAGGATGAGCGGACCTGATTCCAACCCGTCGGTTCCAGACCTGTCCGATCCCGCCATCCTGCTGGCGGGCGAGCGTCCGTCCGCCGGGGCGGCCGAACTGGCGGCGGTGGCTCTGGCGGCCGGGCTGCTCGATGCCGCGGCGCTGGCGCCCGGCCTGACCGCAAGTCCCTTTGGCGTACCGCTCGCCGCGGCGCTGCATCTGCTGCTCTGCGCCCTGGTCGGTCTGTGGGTGCGCGGCCGGGCACGGCGCGGGCGCGACCTGCGGCTGGCCGGTCTGCTGCTGGTCACCATCGTTCCGCTGGGGCCGCTGGGCGCCGCCTGCACGCTGGTGACCGCGGCGCTGCTGGCGCTGTTCAGCCGCTATGCCACCGGCTTCCAGGACTGGTACCTCTCGCTCTTCCCTGACAGCGAGACCGGCCCGGCGCAGGAGCTGTACGAGCTGATCGTGACCGGCCGCGAGAACGCCCATCTGGTGGCCGGCGACTCCTTCACCGACGTGATGTCGGTCGGCTTGCCGCAGCAGAAGCAGGCGGTGATCGCCCTGGTCGCCCGCCATTTCCGCCCGGCCTTCACCCCCGCGCTGAAGGCCGGGCTGGCCGACGCCGACCCGTCCGTCCGCGTCCAGGCCGCGACCGCCACCGCACGGGTGGAGCATGAGTTCAACGAGCGCTGGCTGGCGCTCGACCACGCCGCCCGCAGCCATCCCGACGATGCGGCCAGCCTCGCAGGCCTCGCCCGCCATCTCGACGACTACGCCTTCTGTGGCCTGCTCGATTCCAACCGCGAGGCGGAGATCCGCGACAAGGCGCTGGAGGGCTACCGGCGCAGCCTGGATCGGGCACCCGGCGACGACGGCATCCGCCACGACCTGGGCCGGCTGCTCCTGCGCTGCGGACTGGCGGCGGAGGCGGCGGAACGGCTGGAGCCGATGATCGACCGCACGCCCGACCGCCGCATCCTGTTCTGGTATGCTGAGAGCCTGTTCCGGCTCGGCCGCTTCGCCGATCTGCGGGGATTGCCGGCCCGGCGGCCCGACCTGCTGGGCTACGGGGCGGAGCTTCCCGACACGCTGCGCGACGTCTTCGCTCTCTGGCGCGACAATGTGGGGCGCGACGACGCCCCGGCGGCCACGGGCATCGCCGGAGGGGAGCTGGCCGCATGAACCGCCCAAATTCCCTGCCCGAAGCTCCCCAGGCCCCCAGGGCAGATGTCTGCCTGCTGATGGAGGGGTCCTATCCCTATGTCGCGGGCGGCGTGTCGACCTGGACCCATGACCTGATCCGGTCCCATTCCGACCTGACCTTCCACATCGTGGCGCTGGTCGCCGACCGCAGCGCCCGCAAGCTCGCCTACGAGCTGCCGCCGAATGTCACCGGCCTGACCCATGTCTATCTCCAGGATCTGCCTGCTGGCCGGCGCTGGCAGCCCGGCACCGGCCGGCTGCTGAAGGAGCTGGAAAAGCCGCTGGCCCGCCTGCAACAGGGGGGCGGGCTGGCCGAGGTGGCGGAGGTTCTGCGGCTGCTGGCCCCCCGGCGCGGCCGGATCGGCAAGCGGGCGCTGCTGAATTCCGAGGACGCCTTCCAGATGGTGGTGCGCATGTGCAGGGCCGCCCTGCCGGACGCCTCCTTCCTCGAATATTTCTGGGGCAGCCGGGCGCTGATGAGCGGGCTGTTCGCCACGCTGTTGGTGCCGATGCCGCAGGCTGGGGTCTATCATGCCGTCTCCACCGGCTATGCCGGGCTGTTCGCCGCGCGAGCGCGGCTGGAAACCGGCCGGCCGGCTCTGCTGACCGAACACGGCATCTACACCAACGAACGGCGCATCGAGATCCTGATGGCCGAATGGCTGTTCGAAGGGGCCGACACCTCGCTGGCGCTCGACAGGAAGAAGCGCGACCTGCGCGACCTGTGGCTGGACACCTTCGCCAGCTATTCCAAGGCCTGCTACGACGCCTGCGACCGCATCATCACGCTCTATGGCGGCAATCAGGAGTTCCAGCGCCGCCAGGGCGCCGACCCGGCCAAGCTGACGATCGTTCCCAACGGCATCGACTATGCCGGCTATTCCCAGGTGCAGCGCGATTCCACGCCGCGCCCGCCGACCATCGCCCTGATCGGCCGCGTCGTGCCGATCAAGGACGTGAAGACCTATGTCCGCGCCGCCGCCATCCTGCGCGAAGACATCCCCGACCTGAAGGCGATGATCCTCGGGCCGCTGGAGGAGGATCCCGGCTATGTCGAGGAATGCCGCAGCATCGTGAAGCATCTGGGGCTGGAGCAGACGGTGATCTTCGCCGGCCGGGTCAAACTGACCGACTGGCTGGGCAGGATCGACGCCATCGCGCTGACCAGCGTCAGCGAAGCGCAGCCGCTGGTGATTCTGGAGGCCGGGGCGTCGGGTGTGCCGACGGTGGCGACCGACGTCGGCTCCTGCTCCGAACTGCTGATGGGCCGCCCGGACGAGGTGCCGCCGTTGGGGCCGGGCGGGGCGGTGACGCCGCTGGCCAGCCCGCTCGACACCGCGCGGGAGCTGCGCGCCCTGCTGCTCGACCGCGCGTGGCGCGACCGCTGCGCCCAGGCCATCGCCCGGCGCGTCGCCCAATCCTACGACAAGGTCGCCATCGACCGCGTCTACCGCGCCATCTACGACGAGCACATCGCCATGCCGACGCGGACGGCGCTCGACAGCGCCGATTCCGGCCTGAAGGGAGCCGCCTGAGATGGCCGGCATCGGCTTCGCGCTCCGCCGGCTGGCCCGGCGCGACGACCTGCTCGGCGTGTTGCAGGGCTATGCCCATTCCGCCTTCATCACCTCCGGTCCCTGGATGTTCACCATCCTGGCGCTGGCCGGCATCACGCTGTTCGGCCGCGATCTGGTGGGGGTGGAGGAGCTGACGCTGTTCCGCGTCGTGGTGATCTACAATTTCTGCTTCTCGGTGGTCTTCACCGGGCCGCTGGTGCTGGTCGCCACCCGCTATCTCGCCGACGCCATCTATGCCAAGGAGGTCGAGGCCGCACCCGGCATGCTGCTGGCGACGCTGGGGCTGGCCTACGCCATCGCCGGGCTGACCGCCGGACCCTTCTACCCGCTGTTCAGCGGCCTGCCGCTGCCGCTGATGCTGGGCGGGCTGGTGAACTTCTTCCTGGTCTGCGGCATCTGGGTGGTGTCGATCTTCCTGTCGGCGCTGAAGGATTATCTGGCGGTCACCGTTGCCTTCGGCGTCGGCATGGCGGCGGGGCTGGCCGGTGCGGTCCTGCTGGGCGGCTATTTCGGCGCCGCCGGGATGGTCTGGGGATTCTCCGCTGGGCTGGCGGTGATACAGTTCGGGCTGATCGCGCGGGTGCTGGCCGAATACCCTTATCCGGTCGGCCGGATGTTCGACTTCCTCGGCTATTTCCGCAAATACGCCGATCTGGCGCTGATCGGGCTGTTCGCCAACGCCGCCGTCTGGACCGACAAGTGGATCATGTGGTTCGCGCCGGAACGCGAGCTGGTTTCCGGCGCCATGGCGATCTACAGCGCCTATGACGGCGCCATGTTCATCGCCTATCTGACGACCCTGCCGGCGCTGACCCTGTTCACGGTGAACATCGAGACCCGCTTCTTCGAGCATTACCAGGGCTTCTACCGCGACATCCAGAAGCATGCGACCTACGACCAGATCGCCCGCAACCACCGCGCCATCATCGCCGCCCTGCTCGACAGCAGCCGCAACCTGATCATCCTGCAAGGGGCGGTCTGCGCCGTCTGTATCTTCCTGGCCCCGAGCATCATCGGCGCCCTTGGCCTGCAATATCAGCAGATCGGCATGTTCCGCTTCGGCGTGCTGGGCGCCTTCTTCCAGGTGCTGTTCCTGTTCTGCACGGTGATCCTGGCCTATTTCGATTTGCGGGGGCGGAACCTGACGGTGCAACTGGTCTATCTGGCCGCCAACGCCGGTTTCACCCTGCTGTTCAGCCGGATGGGCTTCCCCTGGTACGGCTACGGCTATTTCCTCAGTTCGCTGCTGGCCTTCGCGGTTGCCTATCTGATGGTGGCGGACGCGGTGCGGCGGCTGCCCTATTTCGCCTTCGTCGCCAACAACCCGTCGGTGCGATGACCCGCCGCCTCGCCGCCCTGCTGCTGACCGCTTCGTTGCTCCCGGCCGCCGCCGGGGCCGAGGAGGTGCTGCGCACCGACCGCACCCAACCGGGCCATCTGGGTCCGACCTTCCGCGCCTATGAACCGCCGCCGCCCGGCCACGAGCCGCGCCTGCGCCGTACCGAGAGCCGCGCGGTCTACAAGCTGCCCAACGGCCTGAACGGCCTCGCCACGCGCGACCGCACCCTGTCGCATTTGTGTCAGCGCGGCGCCTTCCTGCAACAGATCGACGGGCTCTATTGGGTGGCGACGCCGGACTATCGCTATGGGGTGGCCTTTTCCGGCGGCGCCAATCTGGTGGATCCGCAGAACCGCCGCCAGCCCGGCAAGACCTATTTCTTCCGCAATCAGGACAGCCGCTGCGAGGTCTGGATCGGCGATCAGGCGAAGCTGATGCCGCACTATATCGGGGGGTGACCGCGGCCTTGCCGCGCGGTTCGGCCGGGACCACAATGGTTCGTAAAGAGCAGCCATGCCGATCGATCGAAAAGCAGGAGACACCGATGCCCATCCCGGTGAGCGCTGAAACCGAAGTCCTTGCCCGTCGGCTTGCGACCATTCGGGGGCAGAGCATCGACGAGGTTGTCCGCACTGCCGTGCGCGATGCCCTGGCCCGTGCGGAGCGGCCGTCGACCTCCGGCCTCACGCCCGACCAGCAGGCCAAGGTCGAGCGCATGCTGGCGCGGATGAGGGCTTTGCCGCCGCTGGACGATGACGGAGACCCGGACGCCGCCCTCGATGACGACCATGGCCTGCCGCGCTGAGCCATGGTCGTCGACACCTCCGCCCTTGTGGCGATCCTGAAGGCCGAACCGGAAGCCGCCGTTTTCCTCGCCAAGCTCGCCACAGCCACGGTCTGCCGTCTGTCGGCTGCGAATTTCGTCGAGGCTGGCCTGATTGCCAACCGCGATCCGACCGGGGCCCACCGCGAGGCCCTTGAGGATTTGCTGAAAGAGTTCGACATCCGCATCGAGCCGGTCGGCGAGCGCCAAGCCCGGATCGCTCTCGACGCGTTCCGCCGCTACGGCAAGGGCACCGGACACCCGGCAGGCCTCAATTACGGTGACTGCTTCGCCTATGCCCTGGCTGCCGACACTGGCGAGGTTCTGCTGTTCAAGGGCGATGACTTTCCCTGCACCGACCTTGTGTCGGCATGAGCGGCGATACCGACTGTCACGGCGTTTTTCATCCCGCCGTTACCCGCGTCCCCGCATCCATGGTAGCTTTCTCATTAGTGCCCACTCGCTGAGGTTCCCGCCGATGCCGTCCCGATGGAACAGTGAACACACCCCCGAAAACTGTTCCATGCTGTTCCAAACGTCGCATCCGGCTCCCCCTCGCAACCCGGCCCCTCGCATCGCGCTTGCCCGACCCCATATAGGGCCGGTCATCGGCCAGACGTGAACGACCGCCCGTGCGCATTCCCGACCTGAACAGCCTTTACGACGCCGGCAGCCGGCTTCTCCTGGAATTGACGGTGCGCATCGGCGTCACCGGGCTGCGGCGGGCGGGCAAGACCGTCTTCGTCACCGCCATCGTCGACAATCTGCTGAAGAGCGGGCGGCTGCCCTTCATGGATGTCGTCTCGTCCGGCCGCTTCCAGGCGGCGCGGCTGCGCCCGCAGCCCGATCCCGACGTGCCGCGATTCGATTTCGAAGGCCATCTCGCCGCCCTGACCGGTCCCGACCCTCATTGGCCGGAGCCGACGCGCGGCATCGGCCAGATGCGCGTCTCGCTGCGCTACCGTCCGGACTCCGCGCTGAAACGCACCGTCCAGCCGATGGCGACGCTCAATGTCGACCTCGTCGATTACCCCGGCGAATGGCTGCTCGACCTGCCGCTGCTGCGCCAGAGCTTCGCGGAATGGAGCACCCAGACGCTGGAGCTTGCCGCCCGCCCGCCACGCGACGCGCTGTCCGCCTCCTGGCGCGGCTGGCTTGCCACCATCGACCCGTCCGCCCCGGCGGAGGAGGAGGCCGCGCGGCGCGGGGCGGCGCTCTACACCGACTATCTCCATGCCTGCCGCCGCGCCGACACGCTGCTCAGCCTGATCCAGCCCGGCCGCTTCGTCGAACCCGGCGACATGAAGGACGCGCCGCTGCTGACCTTCTGTCCCCTGCATGGCGGTCAGCCCAACGGATCGAGGGGCAGGGGAAGCCTGTGGGCGCTGATGGAGGAGCGATACGAGGCCTACAAGACCAACGTCGTCCGGCGCTTCTTCGCTGAGCATTTCGCCCGGCTCGACCGCCAGATCGTGCTGATCGACGTTCTGGGCGCGCTGAATGCCGGCCCGGCCGGGATGGCCGATATGAAGCGGGCGCTGGAATTGAGCCTGGAGCCGTTCCGCCACGGTTCGTCGGGCTGGCTCGACTGGCTGTTCGGCAGCAAGATCGACCGCGTGCTGTTCGCTGCGACCAAGGCCGACCACATCGCCGCCCACCAGCATGCCCAGTTGCGGGCCTTGCTCGACCGGCTGGTCGGCGACGCCCGCAACGCCATCCGCTTCGAAGGCGCCCAGGTCGAGACCATGGCCATCGCCGCGCTGAAATGCACCGAGAGCGTGGTGACGGAGCATGAGGGCCGGCAGCTGCGCTGCGTCCGCGGTGTGCCGGTCGGGCGCGACCGTCCGACCGTGCTGTTCCCCGGCGAGATTCCGGAGGATGCGGAGGCCTTCCCGCCCGGCCGCGACCGTCCCTACAACTTCCTGGCCTTCCGCCCGCCCGACGACCTCGGCCGCGACCCGCGCGGCCTGCCGCACATCCGCGTCGACCAGGCCCTGCAATTCCTTCTCGGGGACTATCTGACGTGACGGAGCGCGAGACCGCCCCCCGCAGGCCATCGCCGGGCTGGGTTCCGCCGATGGAACTGGAGCTCGACCGCGCCGCGCCGGTGCCGGCGGAGGAGGAGACCGCCCTGCTGACCGGCTCCGGCGATCCCGCCGACCTGCTGCCGGCGCCCGCAACCCCGGTGCGGACCACGCGCAGGCTGGGGCGCTGGCTGTTCGGGGCGCTGGCGGCGCTGGTTCTGGTGGCGCTGGGCTTCGACACCGCCGACCTGCTGGCCCGCGCCTTCGCCACCAGCCTTGCGCTCGGCGTGCTGGTCGGCCTGCTGGCCGCCACCGCCGGCATTGCGGCCCTGGCGATGCTTGTGACCGAGCTGCTGTCGCTCCGCCGCCTGCGCCGGATCGAGGAGCTGCGGGCCGAGGCCGGCCGGCTGGAATTGGACGCCCCCGGCAGCCGGGCCGACCGGTTCGCCGGATCGCTGGTGGCGCTCTATGCCGACCGGCGGGAGCTGGCCCCGGCGCTGGCCCGCGTGCGCGACCATGTCACCGACGCCCATGACGAGCATGAGGTGGTCCGGCTGCTCGACCGCGAGGTGCTGAGCCCGCTCGACCGTGCCGCCTATCAGCGGGTGCTGCGCGCCTCGCGCGACACCGCCGTCGCCACCGCGCTGAGCCCGGCGGCGCTGCTGGATTTCGCGGTGGTCCTCTGGCGCAACCTGAAGCTGGTGCGGGAGATCGCCGCCCTCTATGGCGCCCGGCCCGGCTATGTCGGCTCGCTGCGGCTCTTGCGCCGGATGCTCGCCAACATCGCCGTCGCCGGGGTGGCGGAAAGCGCCCACCATGTCGCGGTGGAGGCGCTGGGCGGGTCGCTCGCCGCCGCCATTTCCACCCGGATGGGGCAGGGGGTGATCAACGGCCTGCTGACCGCACGGGTCGGGCTGACCGCCATGCACCTGTGCCGCCCCATCGCCTTCGGCCCGGACAACCGTCCCAGCCTGAACCGCATCAGGAAGGAGCTGCTGTCGCTGCCGAAGCAGGTGCTGTGATGTGGTTTAGGCGTCGGCCATCGCGTCCGCTTCGGAGCCATGGACGGTGCCGATGGCATGCAGCGAGCTTTGCAGGGTCAGTCGGTCCAACTGCTCCACCCGCAGGCTGGCGAAGATCTTGATGCGGCTTTCCAGCTCGACATAGGTGCGGCGGAAGGCCATGCGGATGCGGTCCTCCGTCCCGCTGGCGGCCGACGGATCCTCGACCCCCCAATGGGCGGTCAGCGGCGTGCCGTTCCACACCGGGCACATCTCGCCTGCCGCCTGATCGCAGACCGTGAAGACGAAATCCAGTGCCGGCGCATCCGGCCGGGAGAACTCGTCCCAGCTTTTGGACCGCAGGCCGTCGGTCGGCAGGTTGAAGGCCTTCAGCGTCGCCAGCGTGTGCGGGTTGATCTGGCCCGACGGATGGCTGCCGGCCGACCACGCGTGGAAGCGGCCGGCGCCCCACCGCCGCATCAGGCATTCCGCCATGATGCTGCGTGCCGAATTGTGGGTGCAGAGAAACAGGGCGTTGTAGGTTTTCTGCTCGGTCATCGCCAACCCCAGGGTTCGGCCCGCCGGCAGGGTGTCGGCGGGAACGGGACGGCGGCACTCTGCCGTCCGCCCCGCTCCCGGTTCAAATCAAGCTTTTATGTCAAGCCTGACACCTTATGCGAGGTCGAAGACCAGCACTTCGGCCTCGTCCGCCCGGTCCAGCGTCACCGCCTCCTCGTCCGACAGCGCTGCGCCGTCGCCGGTCTTCAGCAGGGTGCCGTTCAGATGGACCCAGCCGCGGGCGACCTGAACCCAGGCATGGCGGCCGGGGCGCAGCGGCAGCGTGGCGCTTTCCTCGCCGTCCAGCAGGGCGGCATACAGATCGACATCCTGATGGATGACGGTGCTGCCGTCACGGCCGTCCCGCGATCCCACCAGCTTCAGCGTGCCGCGCTTCTGCTCGGCCGGGAAATCCGCCTGCTGGTAGCCAGGCGCCAGATTGTCGGCCTCCGGCAGGATCCAGATTTGGAGGAAATGCACCGGCTCGGTGTCCGACGCATTATACTCGCTGTGGCGGATGCCGCGGCCGGCGCTCATCACCTGGACCTCGCCGGGACGGATCACCGACCCGGTGCCGATGGAGTCCTTATGCTCCAGCGCGCCGTTCAGCACGTAGGAGACGATCTCCATGTTGGCATGCCCGTGGGTGGGGAAGCCGGCGCCGGGGATCACCCGATCCTCGTTGATGACCCGCAGGGCGCGGAAGCCCATATGGCCGGGATCGAGGTAATGGCCGAACGAGAAGCTGTGGTTGCTGTTCAGCCAACCCATGTTGGCGACCCCACGCTCGTCGCGATGGCGAATGGTGATCATGATTGAACCCTCCTACCGTTGGGGTGTGTGCCCTTGTCTGGAGGGAAATTTGGCACCGGACGACAATTCGAACAATCCAGCGCGTCTACATCAGATCGTTTCCTATAAGGCGACAATCTCACCCCGCCAGCGGCACCCCCACTGCGAACACGGTTCCGCGTCCTTCCACCGACCGCAGCGTCACCGGATGCCCCAGCAGCCGGGCCAGACGCTCGACGATGGCGAGGCCGAGACCGATGCCCTCGCTGCGGTCGCGGTCGGGACGGTCGAGCTGGACGAACTCCTCGAAGATGCGCTGGCGGTCCGGTTCGGCGATGCCGCGGCCGGTGTCGTAGACCTCGATCCACAGCGTGTCGCCACGGGTGCGGCAGCCGACCAGCACGCCGCCGCTCTCGGTGTAACGGATGGCATTGGCGATCAGGTTGCGGACGATCCGCTCCAGCAGTGCCGGATCGCTGCGCACGACCGCGTTGGTCGGGATGGCGCGCAGCCGCAGCCCCTTCGCCTCGGCCTGTCCGGCAAACTCGGCCTCGAGCTGGTCGAGCAGGGGAGAGAGCGGCAGGTCGGCCGGCTTCGGCGACACCACCCCCGATTCCAGCTTGGAGATGTCGAGGATGGCGTTCAGCAGGTCGCGCATCGACCGTTGCGCCGCCTTCAGGTCGGTCAGCAGGGCTGCCGCCTTGGCGCTCTGCGGCTGGCGTTCCAGCATGCCGGTGAACATGCCGATGGCCTGCAGCGGTTGCTGCAAATCGTGGCTGGCATGGGCGAGGAAACGGGACTTCGCCCGGTGCGCCTGCTCCGCCGCGGTCTTGGCGGTGTGCAGTTCGGCCGTCCGTTCGCGCACCTGCTGCTCCAGCGTGGCGTTGGCCCGCTCGATGGTTTCCGCCATGCGCAGGATTTCGGTGAACTGCCGGCGCACCTGCCGGGTCATCGGCCGGAAGATCGCCAGCGCCTCCACCGCCAGGATCAGCAGAGTGATCAACAGAGCCGCCAGTCCCAGCCGGTGCAGGGTCTGGAAGCCCGCCTCGCCCTCTTCCTGATAGAGCGCGACCATGTCCTCCAGCCGGTCCAGCAGCGGGCCGAGCGCCTGGGCGGTGATGCGGTCGGATTCGGCCGGGTCCGGCGGCTGGCCGGCGGACGCGGCGGCGATGACGCGGCGCAAGGCGGCGATATGCCCGGTCACCACCGGGTCGAGCGGATCGGGGCCGCTGAAGAACAGGTCTTGCGGCGGCGGACCCAGCGGCGGGCCTTCCTCCGGCCCGGCCCGGCCGCTCAGGCGCCGGTGGGTGGCCTCGAACATGCCCGTGGCCTCATCCAGCCGCTTGGCAAGGTCGGCGCGCACCGCCGGGTCGGTGGCGCCCCTCAACTGCTCAACCAGCAGGGCCGTCCGCTGCGACAGCATGCGCTGGCGGCCGGAGACGTTGACGACCTCCAGCATGCGTTCGTGCTGGCCGATCACCCGCTCGGTCATGACGAATTCGGCCAGCGTGCCCAGCGCGATCAAGGTCAGCGCCAGGGCGTAGCGCAGGGTCATCCAACGGGCTGTCGTCGTGCCGATCGGTATCATGCGCTCGTCCCCCGGGCCGTGATCGCCCCAATTTCGACACCGATCATGGGGCAGCCTGCCGCATCGCAGCAAGGCCAGAGCGTGGCGGCGACGCTATGACGCTTCGGTAAAGCCGCAAGCCTCCAAGGCCGCCCGCATGTGCGGTGGAACCGGGGCCACGGCGCCGACCGGGTCGCGCTTGGGATAGAGCGGCAGCGAGATGGCGCGGGAGTGCAGGTGCAGCGGCTTGCCGTCCGGCCCACCATATTGCGGGTCGCCGACCAGCGGGCAGCCGATGGACGCGCAATGGACGCGGATTTGGTGAGTTCGGCCGGTGTGCGGCGTCAGTTCCAGCCAGGTCAGCCCATCGGCCTGCCCGCGAACGACATAGTCGGTTATCGCCGCCTGCCCGTCGGGCGAACCGACGATGCGCCAGCCGCCGGTCTTGTTGGACACCTTGGCGAGCGGCAGCTCGATCCGCCCGGACTCCTGCGGCGGTGTGCCGGCGACCACCGCCCAATAGGTCTTATCGACCTTGCCGTTCTGGAACAGGATGCCGATCTTGCGCAGTGCCTTGGCATGGCGGCCGAGGATCAGGCAGCCCGACGTGTCGCGGTCCAGCCGGTGGGCCAGCGACGGCGGCTTGGGGAAGCCGAAGCGGAGCGCGTCGAAATGCCGCTCCAGGTTCGGCCCGCCGGCGGGGCCCGCATGGACCGGCAGCCCGGCGGGCTTGTCGAGGATCAGCATCAGCCCGTCGCGGTACAGGATACGGTCTTGGATTTGGGCAGGTGTCACGGGCTACTCATCCCCAGGCGCGGGAAATCAGGAGGTCGATGGCGGCGATGATGCGGTCGCTGTCGTCGGCGAGGGAGCAGACCTTCTCGCCGAGCTGGTCGGCTAGGACCGACGCGAGCTGGAGAGGGTTCAAAATCACATCATGGCCTTCAATCACGAACAGGGGCGTCGAGGACGGCTCTGTGCTCTGAACCTTGGTGGCCAGCAACAGCGGCGCAATTACCCTGCGAGCCGATGCGTCGAAACGTTGTGATTGCACAATCACCAGATACGGAATGCCCGAGCGCGTCGCGCTTCGGTTCCTGTGTACATCGAACTGAGCCATCACAGATGGTCGAGATGTTCGTCGGCGAAAGAGCCATATTTGGAGTTGAAGTCGTTCAGCGCCTTGATCGTGGCATCCAGGCGACGTTCACGATCCGCCTTCGCCACCTCGTCGGCCAGCATCTTCTCGACCCGTTCCGACAGGTCGCCGGGAAGGGACTGGGCGCGGTGCAGGATGTCCTCGTCCAGCGACAAGGTGATGTCCCGCTTCGGCGCGCGCCGGTCATAGACACCGTCCATTGCAAAGTCCTCCCCGCTTCCGATGCCCAGATCCCGATGCCCAGATCCCGCTGCATTGAAGATAGGCGCCCCCGGTGCCATCCCGCAAGCGGGCAGGGAAAAGGGCGCGGCGCCTCTTGCAAGGCGCCGCGCCCCTCACGTCCTGTCAGCCCGGATCAGGCGAGCTTCAACTCCTTGAAGAAGTCGTTGCCCTTGTCGTCGACGATGATGAAGGCCGGGAAGTCCTCCACCTCGATGCGCCAGATGGCTTCCATGCCGAGTTCGGGATACTCGACGCATTCCACCTTCTTGATGCAGTCCTGGGCCAGACGGGCGGCGGCACCGCCGATGGAGCCGAGATAGAAGCCGCCATGCTGCTTGCAGGCCGCCGTCACCTCCGCGCTGCGGTTGCCCTTGGCCAGCATGACCATGGAGCCGCCGGCCGCCTGGAACTGGTCGACGAAGCTGTCCATGCGGCCGGCCGTCGTCGGTCCGAAGGAGCCCGAGGCATAGCCTTCCGGCGTCTTGGCCGGGCCGGCATAGTAGATCGGGTGGTTCTCGAAATAGTCGGGCAGCGGCTTGCCGGCGTCCAGGCGGGCGCGCAGCTTGGCGTGGGCCAGATCGCGGGCGACGATCAG
The DNA here is from genome assembly GCF_042604635.1 of Azospirillum sp. A26. Taxonomy (NCBI): domain Bacteria; kingdom Pseudomonadati; phylum Pseudomonadota; class Alphaproteobacteria; order Rhodospirillales; family Azospirillaceae; genus Azospirillum; species Azospirillum sp. A26. The sequence goes on from NZ_CP170473.1 coordinate 2,144,542, forward strand.
CGGGCCGGTCAGCGACAGGCGGGTGCGGATCGGGTACTGGCTCAGCGTGGCGCGGATCTGCTCCATCGGCTGGTTCAGGTCGATCTTCACGACGTCGCCCGACAGATGCTCGTCACCGATCTCCGGCAGATACTGGGCCGGATCGGTCTCCAGCTGCTCCAGGAAAATGCCGTCCTTGGTGATCTTGCCAACCGCCTGACGGTCGGCCGAGCAGGACACGCCGATGCCGATCGGCATCGAGGCGCCGTGGCGCGGCAGGCGGATGACGCGGACGTCGTGGCAGAAATACTTGCCGCCGAACTGGGCGCCGATGCCCATGTTCTGGGTCAGCTTGTGGACCTCGGCCTCCATCGCTAGATCGCGGAAGGCGTGCGCGTCCTCGCCGCCCTCGGTCGGCAGATTGTCGAGATAGCGGGCCGAGGCCAGCTTCACCGTCTTCAGGTTCTGCTCCGCCGACAGGCCGCCGATGACGATGGCGAGATGGTAGGGCGGGCAGGCCGAGGTGCCGAGATAGCGGATCTTGTCTTCGAGGAACTTCAGCAGCCGGTCGGGCGCCAGAACCGACGGCGTGGCCTGATGCAGGAAGGTCTTGTTGGCCGACCCGCCGCCCTTGGCCATGAACAGGAACTTGTAATAGTCCTCGCCCTCGGAATAGATGTCGATCTGGGCCGGCAGGTTGTTGCGGGTGTTCTTCTCCTCATACATGGAGATCGGCGCCAGCTGGCTGTAGCGCAGGTTGCGCTTCAGGTAGGCGTCGCGGGCCCCTTCCGACAGGGCAGTCTCGTCGCCGCCCTTGGTCCAGACGCGGCGGCCCTTCTTGCCCATGATGATGGCGGTGCCGGTGTCCTGGCACATCGGCAGGGTGCCGGCGGTGGCGATGTTGGCGTTCTTCAGCAGGTCGAGCGCGACGAAGCGGTCGTTGGCCGACGCCTCCGGATCGTCAAGAAATTCGGCGAGCTGGGCCAGATGGCCCGGACGCAGCAGATGGTTGATGTCGGAGAAGGCAGCCTCGGCCAGCAGGCGCAGACCTTCCGGCTCGACCTTCAGGATCTGCTCGCCGTCGAATTCGACGACCGAGACGTGATCCGAGGTCAGCTTGCGGTAGGTCGTGTCGTCCTTGGCGAGCGGAAACAGGCCGCGGGCTGAGGCGATGTCGTCGGGCATTGGGGCGTTCCTTTGACGAACCTGGCGTGACGATCCAACGGCCACCATTCGCCTCCGAGATACACGCCCGGCCGGGCGCGCGAAGGGGGCAGGCCGCGCTCGGCCCCCCTTATACACCGCTCCCGCGCGGAGACAACCATCGGAGAGAGTAACTGTGCGCGACGGTTTGTCGTCGGATGAATGAAGGGCCGAAGACAGGCAAAAGAAAAGGCCGGTACACCGCAATGGTAATACCAGCCTTTTCTTCCTGTCACTGACGCCGGCTGTTTACGCCGCCGCCTTCACCCGTTTGTCGACCGCCGCATGGGCCTGCGGTGCCGGTTCGGCCGGGGCACCCACCCACTCGCCATGGGCGGGAATTTCCTCGCCCTTCATCACCAGGGTCAGCGGGCCCAGGCGGGCGAAATCGCCGACATGGGTGTCATAGAGCACCGTGGCGCCGGCCCCGACGGTGACGCCGGTCCCGACCGATACCCGGCCGACCTTCATCACGCGGTCCTCGTACAGGTGGGTCTGCAAGGCGGACAGGGCGTTGATGGCGCTATAGTCGCCGACCGACACGCAGTCGAACTCGGTGATGTCGGTGGTGTCCATATAGACGCCCTGGCCGAACTTGGTGCCAAACAGGCGCAGCACCCAGGGCAGCATCGGCGTGCCGCGCAGATGGTCGAGCAGAACCTTGCCGGCCAGACCCCAATAGAGCACGGCCACCGCCTCGGTCCGCATGGCCCACCAGGACCACATCGGCTTCATGGTCGGGGCGTAGCGGCCCATCAGCAGCCACTTCACCAGCGCCACCACCAGCACCATCGCCGCGGGGATGGCGACGCTGACCGCCAGGAACTGCCAGGCGAAGGCGCCCCAGCGCTGGTCGAGGATGGCGGGAGCGAAGAACTCCACCGCGAAGGTGCCGAAGGTGATGAACAGCATCGACGGCATCGACAGGCTGAACGCCTCGAACACGGCGCGTCCCAGACGGCGGGCGCGCGATGGCTCGAAGGTCCAGTTGGCCGACACGTTGTCGAACTTCTGGCGCACCGGCAGTTTGATCGGCGGGCTGCCGAACCAGGTGTCGCCGGCCTGCATCTCGGCATTCGCCGGCGGCTTCGACTTGATGCCGATCAGCGTGCCGGTGGGGATGGAAGCACCCGGCGGCACCACGGCGTCGTTGCCGACGAACACGCGGGCCTCGGTCTTCACCGGCTGCAGATGCATCCAGCCGCGGCGGATGTCCTCGTCACCCAGCACCACCTCGTCGGCGATAAAGCACTTCTCACCGATCTCCACCAGATCGTAGCGGCCGGCGAGGTTGGTCGAGATCTCGGCGTCGCGGCCGATCTTGGCGCCCATCAGGCGGTACCAGGCCCGCATGTAGACGGTGGCGTAGAGCGAGCTGAGGGTTTCCAGCATCACCTCGGTCGCCAGCGCCACGACCCATTTGCGGACGTAGAACCAGCTGTGGACCGAGTAGGAACCGGCTTCCACCTTCGGCAGCACGATCCAGCGCATGGCGGCGATCAGCAGCACGGTGAAGGCCACCAGGAACATGGCGGTCGGCCACGCGATGGCGGGGACATAGTAGAGGTAGTTGACCTTGAACACCCCGCCCATCCAGGCGTCGAGCTTGTCGAACAGGTAGAAGGCCGGGAAGATCGGGATCAGCGCCACCGGCGGCAGGCCGACCAGGGCGACCAGATAGATCAGCGTCTGGGCGGCGCGCTTGACGACGCCGGCGCGCGGCTCCTCGGGAAGGGCGGCGCGGTCGACGGTGCCGACCTTGCGGGCGGGCGAGCCGTCCCACTGCTCGTAATCGCCGGTGTGGGTGCCGGCGGCGAGCGCGGTCAGGTCGGCCAACTCGGTGCTCTTGCCGACGATGGCGTCGTGGCCGATGACGCAGGAGGTGCCGATATAGGCGTCCTCGCCGATCTCGATGGTGCCGATCACCAGCTCGTTGCCGATCACCTCGGCATTGGCCATCTTCACCTTGCCGCCGGTCGAGGCGCCGCGGCCGATGCTGACCAGATCGATGGCGCCGGATTCGAACTCGCCGATCATCGCGTCGGCGCCGACCTTGGCCCCGAGCGCGCGCAGGAGCAGCCGCATCACCGGCGACCCCTGGAACCACTTCAGGTGGACCAGTGCGATGAAGCGCTGGGCCAGCCACCAGCGGTAATAATAGACGCCCCACAGCGGGTAGCGGCCCGGCTTGGTCCGACCGATGATCAGCCATTTCGCCGAGATGGCGATGGCGACGGTGGCGATGTTGATGACGACGTAGACGCCGAACATCGTGGTGATTTCGCCGAATATCCCGGCGTCCTCGCCGGACAGCAGCATGTAGCTGACGAACACGCCAAGCCACTGCACCGTCATCAGCGCCAGGATGATCGGCAACGCAGCAGCCTGGGCCAGTCCGCACAACAGCCGGCGGGCCAGCGGCGGCGGATCGAAGGACAGGTCGGCCGGCTTGGCGCCGTGACCCGTCGGCGCCTTGGCGTCCAGCCGTTCGGCCATCGCCCGCAGCGTGCGGGCGCCATAGACGTCCTGAAGGGTCAGGCCGGCCAGCCCGGCGGTCTCGCGCACCGCCGAGACGAAGCGCGCCGCCAGCAGCGAATGGCCGCCCAGGTCGAGGAAGAAGTCGGCCTCCAGCGGGATCGACTGGCCGGGGAAGACACGGCGGGCGGCCTCCAGCAGCGTCGCCTCGGTCGGGCTGCGCGGCTCCTCCTGCTCGCCCGAACCGGCATCCTCGGTCAGGGCCATCGCCTGGAGCGTCTTGCGGTCGGCCTTGCCGGAGGTCAGGCGCGGCAGCTCCGCCACCTGCTCATAGTGCGCGGGCACCATGTAGGCGGGCAGCTGCGCCCGTAGCGCGTCGCGGAGCGCGGTCTTGTCGAGGGAGGCGCCCGGCTGTGCGACCAGGAAGGCGACCAGACGGTCCAGCCCGTTGTCGGTGCGCAGGACCACCGTGGCCTGGGCGATTTCGGCGAAGTCGGTCAGCTTCGCCTCGATCTCGCCCAGCTCCAGCCGGAAGCCGCGGATCTTCACCTGATCGTCGATGCGGCCATGGAAGCGCAGGTTGCCGTCGGCATCGACGCTGACCGCGTCGCCGGAGCGGTAGAGCAGCGGATCCGGATGTGGGCTTGGCGTGCCGGAGCGGAACGGGTTGGCGATGAACTTCTCCGCCGTCAGCTCCGGCCGGCCGAGATAGCCCTGGGCCACGCCGGGGCCGCCGATCAGCAGCTCGCCCTGGGTGCCGGGGGCCACCGGCTGCAACGCCTCGTCCACCACATAGCAGGTGTAGTTGGGGATCGGGCGGCCGATGGTGACGGGGGTGTCGGGATGAACCTCGGCCACCGTGGCGACGACGGTCGCCTCGGTCGGGCCATAGCTGTTGAACAGGCGCCGGCCCGGCCGGCACCAGCGCGACGCAACGGCCGGCGGGCAGGCCTCGCCGCCCAGGATGACGACGCGCAGCGACGGAATGTCCTTCGGCAGCATCGCCAGCAGGGTGGGGACGGTGTCCAGCACGGTGACGCCGGCCTCGGTCAGCACGTCGGCCAGCCGGTCGGCCTCGTCCAGAACCTGACGGCTGGCGACCCACAGGGTGGCGCCGGCCAGATAGGGGACGAAGATTTCTTCCAGCGACAGGTCGAACGCCACCGAGGCACCCTGGAACGCCACGTCGTCGGCGGTGATGCCGTAGACGCTGTTGGCGGCGCGCAGGTAGTGGCAGATGTTGCGGTGGCTGATGACGATGCCCTTGGGCTTGCCGGTCGAGCCCGAGGTGTAGATGGCGTAGGCCGGGCTGTCCGGCGTCACCCCGTCGGCCCGCAGGTCGAACGGCTGCTCGCTGTCGCTCAGCACATCGCCGATGCGCAGGACCTGGACGTCGGCGCCGCTTGCTGCCAGCGTCGCCGCCTTGGTGCCGGTCACCAGATCGATCAGGATCGCCGGGGCGGCGCAATCGGTCAGGCTGACCGCCACGCGCTCCGCCGGGGCATCGGCGTCGAAGGGCAGATAGGCGGCGCCGGCCTTCAGGATGCCCAGCAGCGCGACATGCAGGTCGAGCGACCGTGGCATCCACAGCCCGACGAAGCAGCCGGGGCCGATCCCGCGCGCCCGCAGGCCGTGGGCGACCCGGTTGGCGCGCGCGTCCAGCTCGGCATAGGTGACGCGCCGGCCCTCATAGACGATGGCCGTGCGGTCCGGATGCGCCGCCGCGGTCGCCTGCGGGATGTCGGACAGCAGTTCGTCGCGCAGAAGGGACGGGTCGACCCGGCCGCTCAGCGTCGGGACCGTCGGGGTGGCGGTCCACGGAGCGGAGATCGTCGATTGACCGGCCGGGGAAACATCGGTCGGGCCTTTGGCCCGCGCAGTCAGCAGAATGACGCTGTGTCAGCCTTCCAAAAGAAATAAGCGCGGTGGCGCCAAACGGACCCGATCGGCATACGGTCCCGGCGGTCGGCTGAACGCGGCAATGGGCCGCTCGCAAGTTGTGGCGCTTTATGGTTAACGAATGCTTGCCGCTCGGCGTGTCGGCACCCGTACCGATGGGAGATGACAAGTCTTGGGCTGCCCAAGCGCTGCGAAAGCAACATTCGCCCGACCGAAAGAAAGTGGAAGACCCGACGGCGCCGGATACATGCAGTTACATGAACGGGCATGTTCGCGCCTTCATGATCCGTTGTGCGGCAAGGGTCAAGCTTATCCTTGTGGAACTGAATTGAAGGGAAGGTCCCTGTGTCGGGGCCATCACATGCCCTGCCGAAGGACCCGCGGACCGGTGACTTGCGGCGTGGATGATGCCATGCGCAGTTCCGGTTGCCGCTGTCGGGCGGTGTCGCAACCAAGACCAGAATAAGCCTCCCGAATGGGTGGGCGTTCACGGCCCGTCGCCGCCGGTTCCCCGCGGTTCCCGTCCGTTCCGCGCACATGTGGTGTCGGTTGCGGCGTTGCGCCATTCGGGCGGCGCATGGCTGGGGCTCCGGGAAACCGGGCTTGCGCGCAATTTTCATTATGGACATCATCCAAATCAAAAATAATGATGACCGTCATTAATAAAGCCCGGCATCGGCCGGCACGCATAAGCCGTATGAAGGACAGGAGAGAACCATGAGCGTTGCGATGAACACGACCGGGGCGGACATGAGTGGGCGGGTCGCCCTGGTCACCGGAGGCACGTCGGGGATCGGGCGGGCGACGGCGCTGGCCTTTGCCGGAGCGGAGGCAACGGTGATCGTCACCGGCCGGCGCGAGGCGGAGGGGCTGGAGACGGTGGAACTGATCGGCCGTGCCGGCGGCACCGGCCAGTTCGTCGCCGCCGATGTGGCCGATGGGGCGGAGGTCGCCGCCCTGTTCGAGCGGATCGAGCGTGACCATGGCCGCCTCGACGTTGCCTTCAACAATGCCGGCATCCATCAGGTCGCCCCGGTCACCGACATGGACGAGGCCGCCTTCGACCGCGTGTTGACCGTCAATGTGAAAGGTGTCTGGCTTTGCCTGAAGCATGAACTGGCGATCATGCGCTGCCAAGGCCGCGGCGCGGTGGTCAACACCGGGTCGGTGCTGGGTCAGATCGGCATGGCCGGCAACGCCGCCTATTCCGCCAGCAAGGCGGCTGTGGAGGGGTTGACCCGCACCGCGGCCATCGAGGTCGCGTCCTTCGGCGTGCGCGTCAACGCCGTCTGCCCGGCGATCATCCAGACGCCGATGACCCAGGCCTCCTTCGGCGGCGCCGAGCAGGTGGAGGCGGTGATGGGGCCGCGCCATCCCGTCGGCCGCGTCGGTCGTCCGGAGGAGGTGGCCGCGGCGGTGCTCTGGCTCTGCTCCGACGCCGCCGGCTTCGTCACCGGCCAGTCGATCAACATCGACGGTGGTGTGACCGCTCAATAACCGGCTCCCCCAGCAGGACCCATATAAGCCAGCCACCGGAGACCCCAGCCGATGCTGTCCACCCCTCTCGCCGCCGCCCTGGCGCGGCGCGACATCCACTATGCCTGGGTCGTCGTCGCCGTCACCTTCCTGTCCATGCTGGTGTCGGCCGGGGCGGTCGGCGCGCCCGGCGTCCTGCTGCTGCCGCTCCAGCGGGAGTTCGGCTGGGACACCGCCGACATCTCCACCGCCATGGCGATCCGCCTGCTGCTGTTCGGGCTGATGGGCCCCTTCGCCGCCGCGATGATCAACCGCTTCGGCGTCCGCCGCATGGTGCTGTCCTCGCTGACTTTGGTCGGCGGCGGGCTGCTGGCTTCGCTGGCGATGCGGGAGGTCTGGCAGCTGATCCTGCTGTGGGGGTTCGTCGTCGGCTTCGGCACCGGCCTGACCGCCATGGTGTTGGGCGCCACCATCGCCACCCGCTGGTTTGTCGCCCGCCGCGGGCTGGTGATCGGGCTGCTGACCGCCAGTTCGGCCACCGGGCAGCTGGTCTTCATGCCGCTGCTGTCGATGCTGACGGAGGCCTATGGCTGGCGCACCGCCATCGCCCTGCTGTGCGGTCTCATCGCCGTCGCCGCCCTGGCGATGCTGGCGCTGATGCGGGACCGCCCTGCCGATCTCGGCCTGTCCGCCGTCGGCGAGGTCGGGGCCGCGGCTCCTGCCGCCCCGGCCGGTGCCATCCTGTCGGCCGCGCTGGGCGCGTTGCGCGACGCCGCGGGGACGCGGGCCTTCTGGGTTCTGTTCGCGACGTTCTTCATTTGCGGTGCCAGCACCAACGGCCTGATCCAGACCCACCTGATCCCGCTCTGCGTCGATTTCAGCGTGCCGGAGGTCCAGGCTGCCGGCCTGCTGGCCCTGATGGGCATCTTCGATTTCGTCGGCACCGTCGGGTCGGGCTGGCTGTCCGACCGCTACGACAACCGCTGGCTCCTGGTCTGGTATTACGGCCTGCGCGGCCTGTCGCTGCTCTATCTGCCCTATTCGGACTTCACCCTCTACGGCCTGTCGGTCTTCGCCGTCTTCTATGGGCTGGACTGGATCGCCACCGTCCCGCCGACCGTGCGCCTGACCGCGGAGCGTTTCGGCCGGGAGCGCGCCAATCTGGTCTTCGGCTGGATTTTCGCCGGGCATCAGCTGGGCGCCGCCAGCGCGGCCTTCGGCGCCGGCCTGTCGCGCACCGCGCTGCAGACCTATCTGCCGGCCTTCGCCACCGCCGGCGCGCTGTGCCTGCTCGCGGCGGTGCTGGTTCCGCTGGTCGGCAGCCGTGCCAAGCCGGTGGCGGCAGCGGACTGATGCGGCCTCACTCCCCGAGATGCTCCAGCGGCAGGGCGGTGCGGTAGCGCACCTGCTTCAAGGCGAAGCTGGAGCGGATGTTGGCGACGCCGGGGATGCGGGTCAGGTGTTCCTTCAGGAACCGCTCATAGCTGGCGAGGTCCGGCACCACCACCCGCAGCAGGTAATCGGCGTCGCCGGTCATCAGGTAGCATTCCAGCACCTCCGGCCGCGCCATCACCGCCGCCTCGAACCCGTCCAGCCGCGCCTCGACCTGCCGCTCCAGGCTGACGCTGACGAAGATGTTGACCGGCAGGTCGACGGAGGCCGGATCGACCAGCGCCACATAGCGGGCGATCACGCCCGCATCCTCCAGCGCCTTGACCCGGCGCAGGCAGGGGGAGGGCGACAGGCCGACCCGCTCCGCCAGTTCGTTGTTGGGCAGCCGGCCGTCCTGCTGAAGGGCGGACAGGATCCTGCGGTCGATGCGGTCGAGGGGGTGCCTTGGCATGAGATGCCGTTTCCCGTGTTATCCTGGCATCCGATGCTAAAGCGCAACCGCGGCCGGCGCCACTTCGCAAGCATCTGCCGTGTCGCAAATGATAGGCTGCTCCAATCATAAACCTGCGTTTGGGAGCAGACCC
>NZ_CP170474.1:0-2500 GCF_042604635.1 Azospirillum sp. A26
GTGAAGATGCAAGCATGTGCGCTTTTGGATTGGAGCGTCTCTTGTGCCTGAGCGACCTGGCGGCGACCTACTCTCCCACGTCTTAAGACGCAGTACCATTGGCGCGGAGGCTTTTCACGGCCGAGTTCGGGATGGGATCGGGTGTTTGACACCTCGCCATGACCACCAGGTCACCGAGGCACAAGACCGACGCCGTTACCGAAAGCGCTGTATGCTTGTTCAGTGCAAGTGAGGAGGATGTATCGAACGGCTGTGCGCTGGTCAAGCACTGCTTTGGAGCAGGCTTGCTGCTGCGCATGGCGCGGTTTGTGGTGTCGAGATCAAGCCGATCGAGCGATTAGTAAGGCTTAGCTTCAGGCATTGCTGCCGGTCCACATGCCTCCTATCGACGTGATGGTCTGTCACGGCTCTCAAGGGAGCTCTGGTTTAGAGGTGGGTTTCCCGCTTAGATGCTTTCAGCGGTTATCCCGTCCATACTTAGCTACCCGGCCATGCCACTGGCGTGACAACCGGTGCACCAGAGGTATGTCCATCCCGGTCCTCTCGTACTAGGGACAGATCCTCGCAAAACTCCGACACCCACGGCAGATAGGGACCGAACTGTCTCACGACGTTCTAAACCCAGCTCACGTACCACTTTAATCGGCGAACAGCCGAACCCTTGGGACCTGCTCCAGCCCCAGGATGTGATGAGCCGACATCGAGGTGCCAAACGACTCCGTCGATATGGACTCTTGGGAGTCATCAGCCTGTTATCCCCGGCGTACCTTTTATCCGTTGAGCGATGGCCCGTCCACGTGGAGCCACCGGATCACTATGGCCGACTTTCGTCTCTGCTCGACTTGTCAGTCTTGCAGTCAGGCGGGCTTATGCCATTGCACTCGTCGAGCGATTTCCGACCGCTCTGAGCCCACCATCGCGCGCCTCCGTTACACTTTGGGAGGCGACCGCCCCAGTCAAACTACCCGCCATGCAGGGTCCCGGACCCGGATCACGGGCCACGGTTAGATGCCAGAGACTTCAAGGGTGGTATTTCAAGGTTGGCTCCACACGAGCTGGCGCCCATGTTTCCAAGCCTCCCACCTATCCTACACATGAAGTCCCTAGCACCACTGCAAAGCTGTAGTAAAGGTGCACGGGGTCTTTCCGTCTGACCGCGGGAACTCCGCATCTTCACGGAGAGTTCAATTTCGCTGAGTTGGTGTTGGAGACAGCGGGGAAGTCGTTACGCCATTCGTGCAGGTCGGAACTTACCCGACAAGGAATTTCGCTACCTTAGGACCGTTATAGTTACGGCCGCCGTTTACCGGGGCTTCAATTCAGAGCTTGCACTCCTCCTCTTAACCTTCCGGCACCGGGCAGGCGTCAGACCCTATACGTCGCCTTGTGTGGCTTCGCAGAGCCCTGTGTTTTTAGTAAACAGTCGCTACCCCCTGGTCTGTGCCCCCCGCCTGCGACTTGCGTCACAAACGGGGCCCTCTTCTTCCGAAGTTACGAGGGCAATTTGCCGAGTTCCTTCAACACCATTCTCTCAAGCGCCTGGGTATACTCTACCAGTCCACCTGTGTCGGTTTGGGGTACGGTCTATAAGGCGGGGCTATTTCCTGGAACCGGTCCACAGCACGATCAATCCGATAAGATCGTACACGCTTTCCAATCCGTCACCTCCGCCAGGCCCACGAATATTAACGTGGTTCCCATCGACTACGCCTTTCGGCCTCGCCTTAGGGGCCGGCTCACCCTGCGTGGATTAACCTTGCGCAGGAACCCTTGGACTTTCGGCGACAGTGTTTCTCACACTGTTTGTCGCTACTCATGTCAGCATTCTCACTTCCGATACCTCCAGGCGGCCTCACGGACACCCTTCGCAGGCTTACGGAACGCTCCGCTACCACGTGACCCTAAGATCACATCCGCAGCTTCGGTACACGGCTTGAGCCCCGATACATTTTCGGCGCAGGCCGGCTTAACTAGACCAGTGAGCTATTACGCTTTCTTTAAAGGATGGCTGCTTCTAAGCCAACCTCCTGGTTGTCATGGCCTTCCCACATCCTTTCCCACTTAGCCGTGATTTGGGGACCTTAGCTGGCGGTCTGGGCTGTTTCCCTCTCGACGATGGACCTTAGCACCCACCGTCTGTCTGCCGGACTGCACTCTGCGGTATTCGGAGTTTGGTTAGGTTTGGTAAGGCTCGCGCCCCCCTAGCCCATCCAGTGCTCTACCCCCGCAGGTGATATCCGACGCGCTACCTAAATAGCTTTCGCGGAGAACCAGCTATTTCCTGATTTGATTGGCCTTTCACCCCTAGCCACAGGTCATCTCCGACTTTTTCAACAGGCGTGAGTTCGGTCCTCCAGTGCGTGTTACCGCACCTTCAACCTGCCCATGGCTAGATCATCAGGTTTCGGGTCTAAAGCATGCAACTCGGTCGCCCTATTCAGACTCGCTTTCGCTGCGCCTCCACCTACCGGCTTAAGCTCGCTGCATACTCTAAGTCGCT
>NZ_CP170474.1:7500-660000 GCF_042604635.1 Azospirillum sp. A26
GTGCGCGCCGCCCGGCTGGCCGCACGGGGCCTGACCGTGCCCCATGGGGTGGTGGAGGATCCGCGCGGCTTCGCAGCGCTGATGGCGGCGGGCCGCTTCGACCCGGCCGCGCTGGATAGGCTCGGCCGGCGCTGGCGCCTGCTCGATCCTGGCATCGACACCAAGCTCTATCCGGTCTGCCTGTCCGCCCACGCCGCCATCGACGCGGTGCGCGACCTGATGGCGGAGCATGGCTTGAAACCGCAGGACATCCGGACCGTCCACTGCCGCGTCCCGCCGGTGGTGGCCGCCAACCTGACCTATCGGCGCCCGGCGACGGCGGGAGAAGCCCGCTTCAGCCTGCCCTTCGCCGTCGCCTGCGCGATGCTGTACGGAACGCTGGGGCTGGAGCAGCTGGACGATGCGACGCTCACCGACCCGGACCTGTGCCACGCCATCGGATGCGTCTCCATGGCTGCCGATCCGGACTGGAACGCCGATCCCGACCGCGCACGCACCGCCCCCGAGGGCGCGGAGGTGGGCGTCGAGACAAGGACGGGAGAGCGCCATAGCCGCTTCTGCGCCTCGGCACGCGGCACGGTGGCCCGTCCGTTGTCGGCGACGGAGCATGCGGCCAAGTTCCGCGGCTGCGCCGCCCGCGCCGTCGGGGCCGAGACGGCGGAGCGCCTCCATCGAAAATTGTACCGGCTTGAGGCCGAGGACAGCCTGTCGCACCTGTTCGACCCCGCACACCATGGAAACTGCTCATGATGTCGATGAATATCGATCATGCTGCATAGCGGCTGCCCTGGGAGCGGCCCGTATTTTCATCATGCTGATCTGGCCAATCATCTTGGGAAAAACATAAGGAAACCAGGGATTTCTCCGAGAGTGCACTGCACAAATTTTGCCCGCTTCAGCCCTTTGCCCAAATCTTAGCCCGTTCGTTGCCCGGTTCGCCGTCCTTCCGGCGTCCTTTCCTCCGGCCGCGGCCTTGTGAGACCGTTTCGGTCGAGCAGGAACCAAGGTCCGCCGCAAGGACCGGCAAACAGAGGGGCTTTCATGATGATGCGACGTTTGGTGGCACGCGCCGTGCTCTCGGCGATCCTCCTGTCCGGGACGGCGATGTCGGTCCAGGCCGCAGGGACGCTCAAGGTCTCGGTGGACTCCAACCTGAACACGCTGGATCCGGCCAAGATGAAGGGCGGCCAGGAGTATGTTGCCGCCTACCTGATCTTCAACGGCCTGACCGTCATCGGCCATGACATGACGGTGAAGCCCGATCTGGCCGAACGCTGGGAGCGCAGCGACGACCTGAAGACCTGGACCTTCCATCTGCGCAAGGGTGTGAAGTTCCACAACGGCCGCGAGCTGGAGGCCGAGGACGTCGTCGCCACCATCGCCCGCATCCAGGACAAGGCGACCGGCTCCACCGCCCGCGTCAATTTCGAGATCGTAGAATCGATGAAGGCGCTGGACCCGCTGACCGTCCAGTTCCAGTTGAAAAGCCCCTACGCCGGCTTTGCCGAGCTGTTCGGCGAGCGTCAGGCCCGCATCGTTCCGCGCGACGCCGTCGACACGCTGGCCTCCAAGCCGGTCGGCACCGGCCCGTTCGAGTTCGTGTCCTTCGCCCCCGGCGACCGCATCGTCCTGAAACGCAACGCCAATTACTTCGAGCCCGGCCTGCCGAAGCTGGACGAGGTGATCGTGCGCATCCTGCCGGAATCGGCGGCCCAGGTGGCGGCGCTGACCACCGGCGAACTGGATCTGGTGTGGAACCTGCCGCTGGAGGCCATCGACAAGGTCAAGGGCGACCCGAAGCTGAGGATCGATTCCGTCCCGACCTCGACCTGGGATGGCGTCATCATGAACAACACGGTGAAGCCCTTCGACGATCCGCGCGTGCGCAAGGCGGTGGCGATGGCGCTCGACAAGCAGGCCATCACCCAGATCGCGCTGTTCGGCAACGGCACGCCGACCCACTCGCCGATCCCGCCGAGCCATCCCTACTACAACAAGGATCTGAAGATCGCTAAGGGCGACCCGGCCGGCGCCAAGAAGCTGCTGGCCGAGGCCGGCTATCCCAACGGCTTCGAGGTCACGCTGCACACGCCGGCCGGCCGCGCCACCCGCGAACGCCTCGGCCTCGCCGTGCGCGAGCTGCTGAAGCCGGCCGGCATCACCGTCAACGTCCAGCGCGTTCCCTTCGACGTCTTCCTGAAGGACATCGAGGGCAAGGCCGGCTTCTACATCGACGGCTTCTTCAGCCGCCCGACCATCGATACCTCGGTCTATCCCTGGTACCATTCGCGCGGGTCGTGGAACACCGCGCTGTGGAGCTATTCCAACCCGAAGATGGACACGCTGCTGGACGGCGCCCGCCAGGCCAAGAGCGAGGATGAGGCCAAGGCGCTCTACACCCAGGTCCAGGCGCTGGCGGTGGAGGATTCGCCGGGCGTCATTCCCTACGTCATCAACCACATCAACGGTCTGAGCGCCAAGGTCCACGGGTTCCATTCGCACCCGATGATGTTCCTCGACCTGCGCGACGTATCGGTCGACTGAGGTCGTTTTGGGGGTCGTTCGGGGGCCGGTACCTGACGCCGGTCCCCTCCTCTTCCCGCAGGGGATGCTGCCATGTTTGCCTACACACTGACCCGTCTCGTCTATCTGGCGCTGGTCCTGGCCGTGATGTCGGTCCTGATCTTCCTGGTGACGCAGGCGATGCCGGGCGATGTCGCCTCGATGATCGCCGGCCAGTTCGCCTCCAAGGAGGTGGTGGACGCCATCGCGGTCAAGCTCGGCCTCGACCAGCCGCTGATCGTCCAGTACGGGCATTGGGCAGCCGGCATCCTGCGGGGCGACCTCGGCCGCTCGCTGGTGCTGGAACAGCCCATCGGCCCGATCCTGATGGAGGCGCTGGCCCGCTCGCTGGTGCTGGCCGTGGTGGCGCTGTTCGTGGTCGCGGTGGTCGGCATCGGGCTCGGCGTCCTGGCGGCGGTGCGGCGCGGCAAACTGACCGACCAGCTGGTTTCCGGCGTCTCCTATCTCGGCATCGCGGTGCCGGACTTCTTCTGGGCCATCGTGCTGGTGCTGGTCTTCGGCAGCTACATGAAGCTGCTGCCCACCGGCGGCTATGCGCCGATCTCCGACGGCTTCCTGTCCTGGGCCTCGCATCTGGTGCTGCCGGTCGTCACCCTGGTGCTGATGCTGCTGGCCCGTATCGCCCGGCTGACCCGCTCCAGCATGATCGACGTGCTGCAAACCAACTACGTCAAGTTCGCCCGCGCGAAGGGCATGCCGGAATCGGTGGTGATCCTGCGCCACGCGCTGAAGAACGCGCTGCTGCCGACCATCACCGTGCTGGCCATCGATTTCGGCCTGATCCTGGGCGGCGTCGTGGTGATCGAGACGATCTTCTCCTATCCGGGCATGGGCCGGCTGCTGCTGTTCGCCATCCAGCGCCACGACCTGCCGCTGATCCAGGCGACGATCCTGATCGTGTCCGCCGCCTACTGCCTCGCCAACCTGACCGCCGACCTGCTCTACGCCTTCGTGAACCCGAAGATCCGCCACGGCATGAGGGCCTCCTGAGATGACCGACGCGACCCCCGTCCAATCGGTTCCACGCCGGCACCTGCCGTCCCTGCCCGTCTCGCTCCTCGTCGGCATCGTCCTGCTGGCCCCGCTGGCGGTGGCCGCCGTCGCCGGTTCCTGGATCGCCCCCTACCCTTATGATGAGATGAACATCATGAGCCGGCTGCAGCCGCCGGGGGCCGAGTTCTGGTTCGGCACCGACGAGTTCGGCCGCGACGTGTTCAGCCGCACCCTGGTCGGCACCGGCAGCTCGCTGGTGATGGGCGTCGCCGCCACGGCGCTGAGCCTTCTGGCCGGCGTGCCGCTGGGACTGATCGCCGGCTACAAGGGCGGGCGCGCCGGCGAGGCGATCATGCGGGCCATGGACGTGCTGATGTCCTTCCCGCCGATCCTGCTTGGCATCCTGGTTCTGGCCGTCACCCCGCCGGCGCAGTGGAAGGCCATCGTCGCCATCGGCATCGTCTATGTGCCGCAGGTGGTCCGCCTGACCCGCGCCATCACGCTGGAGCTGATGCAGGAGGAGTTCATCACCGCCGCCCGCCTGCGCGGGGAGAGCGCCGCCTACATCCTGTTCCATGAGATCCTGCCGAACATCTGGCCGCCGCTGGTGGTGGAAGCCAGCCTGCGCGTGGTCTTCGCCATCCTGCTCGGCGCCTCGCTCAGCTTCATCGGCATGGGGGCGCAGCCGCCCTCCTCCGACTGGGGCCTGATGATCAGCGAGGCGCGGCCCTTCGTGGAACAGGCGCCGTGGATCGCGCTGTGCCCCGGCTTCGCGCTGGCGACCGCGGTGATCGGTATCAACCTGCTGGGCGACGGGCTGCGTGCCCTGCTCGACCCCCGCAACACGGGAGCGCACTGAGATGATGACCGCTCCGCAAGCCCGTCCGGCGGTTCCGCCGGTGGTCAGCCCGGCGATCGCGCCCGAACCGGCGCCGCTGCTGGATGTCCGCGGCCTGACCATCAGCTACGGCAATGCCCGCGGCACGCTGCGCGCCGCCAGCGACGTCAGCTTCGCCATCCGTCCCGGCGAGGTGATGGGTCTGGTCGGCGAGTCCGGATCGGGCAAGAGCACCGTCGCCATGGCGATCCTCGACCTGCTGGGCGGTGGCGGCCGGGTGGACTCCGGCGAGATCCTGTTCGACGGCGTCGACCTGCGCCGCCTGTCGCCGTCCGAACGCCAGGCGTTGCGCGGCGACCGCATCGCCGCCGTCTTCCAGGACCCCTTCACCTCGCTGAACCCGGCGCTGACCGTCGGCCACCAGATCGCCGAACCGCTGATCCAGCACAAGGGCCTCTCCCCCCGGCAGGCCGCCGCACGGGTGCTGGATCTGCTGGCCGAGGTCGGCATCCGCGATCCCCGCCGGGTCGCCGCCGCCTACCCGCACGAGCTGTCGGGCGGCATGCAGCAGCGGGCGCTGATCGCCACCGCGCTCGGCTGCGAACCGAAGCTGCTGATCCTCGACGAGCCGACCACGGCGCTGGACGTGACGGTCGAGGCCCGCATCATCGAACTGCTGGCGAAGCTGTGCGACAGCCACCGGCTGAGCGCGCTGTTCGTCTCCCACAATCTCGGCATCGTCAACCGCATCTGCCAGACCGTCACTGTCCTCTATGGCGGTGTGGTGGTGGAGACGGGGGCGACCGGCCGTGTGCTGTCCCGCCCGGCCCATCCCTATGCCAAGGGTCTGGTCGCCGCCCTGCCGCGCATCACCGCGGAGCGCCGCCACCGCCTGCCGTCGATCCCCGGCACCGTCGCCAAGCTGGCTGGGCCGCCCGCCGCCTGCGTCTTCGCCCCGCGCTGCCCCTTCGCCGAGGAGACCTGCCGCAGCCAGCCGCAGGCGATGCTGACGGATGGGGCCGGAGACGGGGACGGTGTGCGCTGCTGGAAGGCCGATGCGCTGGCCGGCACGCCCTGGCCGGACGAGGATGCCGGTATTGCCCGCGGCCCGAAAACGGCGCAGCCGCGCTCCGCCCCGCTGGTGGAGGTCGACCATCTGCGCAAGATCTACGGCGCCAACCGGTCCATCCTGCCCTGGCTGCGCCGGGCCGGCACCGTGGCGGTGGAGGATGTGTCCTTCACCGTCGGCCGCGGCGAGGTTGTCGGGGTGGTCGGTGAAAGCGGCAGCGGCAAGAGCACCATCGGCCGCGCCCTGCTGGCGCTGACCGAACCCAGCGCCGGCACGGTGACGTTCGACGGCGCCGACCTGACGGAGCGGGTCAGGCGCGGCGACCAGACCCTGCGCCGCCGCGCCCAGCTGGTCTTCCAGAACTCCGCCGCGTCGCTGAACCCGCGCAAGACGGTGGGGGCGGCGATGGACCGGCCGCTGGTGCTGGCCGGCCGGGCGGATGCGGAGGAGCGGCGAAAGACCGTCGCCAGCCTGCTGACCCGCGTCGGACTACCGGCCGCCTACGCCGACCGCTATCCGCACGAGCTGAGCGGCGGCGAGCGCCAGCGCGTCAACATCGCCCGCGCGCTCGCCACCGATCCGGACTTCGTCGTCTGCGACGAGGCGGTGTCGGCGCTCGACGTCTCGGTCCAGGCCAACATCCTGAACCTGCTGGCCGAACTGCGCGACGAGATGGGCCTGTCCTATCTCTTCATCACCCACGACATCGCCGTGGTGTCGCACATCGCCGACCGCGTGCTGGTCGTCTATGGCGGCACCATCTGCGAGGAAGGGCCCATCGGCCGCGTGCTCCGCCCGCCCTACCACCCCTACACCGAGGCGCTGCTCTCCGCCGTGCCGCGGCTGGCGGAGGACGGGCAGGAGGCGCCGCGCATCCTGCTGGAGGATGCGGCCCCCGCCCCCGGCGGGCGGGGCTGTGTCTTCGCCGGACGCTGCCCGCGCAAGCTGGGTTCGGTCTGCGACGAGCAGGCTCCGCCCGTCCACGAGACGGCCGACGGCCACCGCATCGCCTGCCACATCCCGCTGGCGACGCTGGCCGAACGCGCCGCGGTCTTTCCCGAACTGGCCGACGGCGACACCCGGCACTGACCGGGCATTTCTCCAACGCCTTTTCCACCGGCGCTTCGGAAGCGGGGCGCCGGACGCCGCCCCCTTGCCTTTCGATCACCAAACTTCAACCAAGCCAGGACTTTCGCCATGACCGTCCACACCCGCATCCGTCAGTTCAACACCAAGAAGACCTATCCCGAGCAGTCGATCGACAACGACCTGTGCCAGACCGTCGTCGCCCGCGGCACCATGGTCTTCGTCCGCGGCCAGATCGGCCAGAACCTCGACACCAGCGAGAGCGTCGCCATCGGCGATGCCGCCGGCCAGACCGAACAGGCGATGGCGAACATCAAGATGCTGCTGGAAGAGGCCGGCTCGCAGCTGGAGCACATCTGCAAGATCACCGTCTACGTCACCGACCCGCGCTACCGCGAGCCGGTCTACCGCACCATCGGCAAGTGGCTGAAGGGCGTCCACCCGGTGTCGACCGGCCTGGTGATCAGCGCGCTCGCCCGCCCGGAATGGGTGGTGGAGGTCGATGCGATCGCGGTGATCCCGGACGCCTGAGGCTCCTCACCCGCCGCCAACCGCCCAGCCAACCGACAAGAAGAACCGCCACCATGAGCACCAGCCTGACCAACCCGCCGCGCCGCGAGCTGCAGAGCTTCCTCGATTTCCCGATCTGCACCGATCTCGACCAGCTCGACGGGCATATCGGCATTCTCGGCATCCCCTACGGCGATCCCTATTCCATCGACGAGGTGACCAACGACCAGACCAACGCCCCGACCTGGGTGCGCCGCTACACCGAGCGGGCGCTGCGCAAGCTGGAGCGCTGGGATTTCGACATCGGCGGTCCGCTGCTGGGCGGCAAGGACATCAAGGTTGTGGATTGCGGCGACGTGAAGGCCGATCCCCGCAATCTCGACCTGCATTACGCCAACGCCGAGGCGGTGGTGCGCCGGATGCTCGCCAAGGGCATGCTGCCCATCGTCATCGGCGGCGACCACGGCATCCCGATCCCGGTGCTGCGCGCCTATGACGACCAGGGGCCGATCACGCTGGTCCACATCGACGCCCATCTCGACTGGCGCGACGACGTGAACGGCGCCCGCAACGGTTATTCCAGCCCGATCCGCCGCGCCGCCGAGATGGACCACATCGGCCAGATCTTCCAGATCGGCCTGCGTTCCGCCGGCAGCGCCCGGCCGGAAGAGGTCGAGGCGGCGATTGCTTACGGCGCGGTGCTGGTGCCGGACGTGGAATTGCAGGACATCGGGATGAAGGCGGTGCTCGACCGCATTCCCGATGGCGGCCGCTACTACCTGACCATCGACGCCGACGGCATGGACCCGACCATCATGCCGGCGGTCAACGGCCCTGCGCCGGGCGGCGTCACCTATCCGCAGATCCGCACCCTGATCCACGGGCTGGTGGCCAAGGGCCGCGTCGTCGGCATGGACATTGTGGAGATCACGCCAAAGAAGGACCTCAACGGCATCACTGCGATCACCGCCGGCCGCATCATCTGCAACCTGATCGGCAAGACCATCCAGGCCGGCTATTTCGACGCCAAGTGAAAACAATCGCGTGATGGAAATGGGGAGCATGGAGCGATGACTGCCGCCAGCCGGCTCGACCGGCTTTTCTGCGACCGGGCGCTGCTGGCAGGCGGCTGGGCGTCGGGGGTGCTGCTGCGCTTCGACGCGCAGGGGCTGATCGCCGCCATAGAAACCGGGGTGGAGACGCCGCCCGCCGGGGTCGAGCGGGCAGCCGGGCCGGTCATCCCCGGCATGCCCAACCTGCACAGCCATGCCTTCCAGCGGGCGATGGCCGGGCTGACCGAACGGGCCGGCCCAGCCGAGGACAGCTTCTGGACCTGGAGGGAGGTGATGTACGGCTTCGTCCGCCGCATCGATCCCGACAGTCTCCAGGCGGTGGCGGCGATGGCCTACGCCGAGATGCTGGAGCGCGGCTACACGTCGGTGGCGGAGTTCCACTATCTCCACCACGACCCCGACGGCCGGCGCTATGGCGATCCCGCCGAGATGTCGATGCGCATCCTGGCGGCGGCGGACGCCACCGGGATCGGGCTGACCCATCTGCCGGTGCTCTATGCCCAGGGCGGTTTCGGCGGACAGCCGGCGGGCGAAGGCCAGCGGCGCTTCCTCAACGATCCGGACCGCCTGCTGCGCATCGTCGAGGCCTGTCGCGCCGCGCCCGGCGGACAGCGCGTCGGTCTGGCCCTGCATTCCCTGCGCGCGGTGTCGCCCGAGGCGATGGCGGCGGCGCTGGACGGCATGGCGGCGCTCGATCCCACGGCGCCGATCCACATCCATGTCGCCGAGCAGACGGCGGAGGTGGACGCCTGTCTCGCCTGGTCGGGACGGCGGCCGGTGGAATGGCTGCTCGACCGCGGCTGGCTCGGGCCGTCCTGGTGCCTTGTCCATGCGACCCATGTCACCGCCGGCGAGGTGGCGGGCATCGCAGCCTCGAAAGCGGTGGCGGGGCTTTGCCCGACGACCGAGGCCGATCTCGGCGACGGGCTGTTCCCGGCGCGCGATTTCCTGGCGCAGGGCGGGCGGTTCGGCATCGGGTCCGACAGCCAGATCGTCATCGATGCCGCAGAGGAACTGCGCCTGCTGGAGTTCGGGCAGCGGCTGGCCGCGCGGCGGCGCAATCTGCTGGCCCCGCAGCCGAACAGCTCGACCGGAGCAGCCCTCTACCGGGCGGCGGTGGCCGGCGGCGCACGGGCGCTCGGCCAGCCGGAGCCGGCAGGCGGCCTCAAGGCCGGGCAGCGCGCCGATTTGGTCGTGCTCGACCCGGACGATCCGCGTCTCTACGGCCGCAGCGACGACACTCTGCTCGACTCCTATGTCTTTGCCAGCGCGCGCAATCCCGTGCGCGATGTGGTGGCGGCGGGACGGCTGGTGGTAAGGGACGGCCGGCATGTCGATGCCGATGCGATCCGCACCGGCTGGCGCCGTGCCGTCGACCGGCTGCACGCCGCCTGAACGAAGCACCAAAGGAACAGGGAAATCCCGATGACGGCGACCATCGACATTCTGGAACGGCTGGTGGCCTTCAACACCGTCAGCCGCGAAAGCAACCTCGATCTGATCCGCTGGGTGCAGGAGAGGCTGGAAGCCGCCGGCGTCGCGACATGGCTGGTGCCGAGCGATGACGGGCGCAAGGCCAACCTGTTCGCGACGCTGGGGCCGGCCGACCGCCCCGGCGTCCTGCTCTCCGGTCACAGCGACGTGGTCCCGGTCGAGGGGCAGGCATGGACCAGCGATCCGTTCCGGCTGACCCGCCGGGACGGCAAGCTGTTCGGCCGCGGCACCGCCGACATGAAGGGCTTCATCGCCGCCGCCCTCGCTCTGTTCGACCGCGCCGCCGTCCAGCAGGCAACCGGTCGGCCCCTGTCGCAGCCGCTGCATCTGGCCTTGTCCTATGACGAGGAGGTCGGCTGCCTCGGCGTCCGTCGGCTGATCGAGATGATGGTGGCATTGCCCGTCCGTCCGCGCTTCTGCATCGTCGGCGAGCCGACCGGCATGCAGGTGGTCACCGCCCACAAGGGCAAGACCGCCCTGCGTGCCGAATGCCGTGGGGTCGAATGCCATTCCAGCTTGGCGCCGCAGGGCTTGAACGCCATCCACATGGCGAGCGACCTGCTGACCGGACTGCGCCGCATCCAGAACCAGCTGAGAGAGAACGGGGCGCAGGACGATGCCTATGACGTGCCCTGGACCACGATCCATGCCGGGGTCATCCAGGGCGGGGAGGCGCTGAACATCGTGCCGAACCGCTGCCGCCTCGACTTCGAAATCCGCCACCTGCCGCAGGATCCGGTGGGGCCGCTGCTGGACAGCATCCAGGCGGAGGCCGATGCCATCGTCCGGCGCCTGCGTGCCGATTTCCCGGCGGCCGGGCTGACCGTCGCCGAGCTGTCGAGCTATCCGGCGCTCGACACCGACAGCACCGCCGAGGTGGTGGCCTTCGTCAAGGCGCTGACCGGCGGCAACAGCACCGGCAAGATCTCCTTCGGCACGGAGGGCGGGCTGTTCCAGCAGCGGCTGTCGATGCCCACGGTGGTGTGCGGTCCCGGCAGCATCGGCGAAGCCCACAAGCCCGACGAGTTCATCGCCGAGGACCAGCTTGCGGCCTGCGACCGCATGCTGGATGCCCTGCTCACCCGCCTGACCTGACGGACTTCCCCCGGAAATAGGGCCGCCGGCGGGGGTGGGGCCGCCCGATCAGACGGCAACCATCTCCATCAGCCGGGCACGGTCGGCGGACGAGGCCGCTTCGCCATGCAGCGTGATGCGGCCCCGCTCCACCGCATAGAAGCGGTCGGCGACGTCGAGCGCGCGGTGGATGTTCTGCTCCACCAGCAGGATGGTCAATCCCGCCCGCTTCAGCTCCGTGATGATCGCGAAGATCTCGTCGACGATCATCGGCGCCAGCCCTTCCGTCGGCTCGTCGATCAGCAGCAGCTTGGCGGTCCCCACCATCACGCGGGCCATCGCCAGCATCTGCTGCTCGCCGCCGGACAGGGTGGTGCCGAGTTGCCGCCGCCGCTCGGCCAGCCGGGGGAAGCGGGCGAAGGCCTGCCCGATTGCCTGCTCGTTCTCCCGGCGCGCGCGGCCGGGGCATTGGCGCAGCCCCAGCCGCAGATTCTCCTCGACGCTGAGGCCGGGGAAGATGCGGCGATCCTCCGGCACCAGACCGAGCCCGAGGCGGGCGATGGCGTCGGGCGTCTGGCCGGCCAGATCGACGCCGCCGAAGCGGATCGTGCCGGAACTGGCCGGCACCCAGCCGGCAATGGATTTCAGGATGGTGGTCTTGCCGACGCCGTTGCGGCCGAACAGCCCGACCACCTCGCCCGGACCGGCCTGGAGGGACACGCCCTGAAGGACATGGCTGAGGCCGTAATGCGCGTGAAGATTCTCGATGGAGAGCATGGCTGTCACCCGTGTCCGAAATAGGCGGCCTGCACCGCGGGATCGGCGCGCACCGCCGTGGGCGTTCCCTCGGCGATCTTCCGGCCCTGGGCCATCACGACGACATGGTCCGACAGGCTCATCACCAGCCCGATGTCATGTTCGATCAGCAGTACGGTCAGCTCGCCGGCCAGCGAGCGGATCAACGCGCCGGTGTCGGCGGTGTCGCCGTGGCTCATGCCCTGGGTCGGCTCGTCCAGCAGCAGCACCCGCGGTTCGGCGGCCAGCGCGACCGCGATCTCCAGCCGCCGCTGTTCGCCGTGCGACAGGTTGCCGGCAAGCTCGCGCGCCTTGGCCGACAGGGAGAAGCGGTCCAGCAGCGCCTCGGCCTTGGCGAGCGCCCGGCGGCTGTGGCCGACCGGACGCAGTGCGTGCCAGGGCCGTTCCAGCACCTGCGCGGCAATCCGCAGGTTTTCCAGAACCGGCAGTTCGAAGAACAGGTTGGTGATCTGGAAGGACCGCGCCAGCCCGGCGGCGAGCAGCCGGTCTGGCGCCTGCCCGGTAACGTCGGCACCGTCCAGGGTCACCCGGCCGCCGGTGGGGCGGATGGCGCCGCTGATCAGGTTGAACAGCGTGCTCTTGCCCGCCCCGTTGGGACCGATGACCGAGGTGATCCGCCCGGCGGCGGCATCGAAGCCGACGCCGGCCACCGCCTGGAGCCCGCCGAAATTCACCGACAGGTCGCGGACGCCGAGCGCGCAGGCGCTGCCCGCCACCGTCTTGAGGGAGGCCGCCGTCATGGCGTCGCCCTCCCCTGTTCGCCGCGTCGGCCCAGCCGCGCCAGCAGGGCGCCGACCAGCCCCTTGCGCAGGAAGATGACGGACAGCATGAAGATGACCCCCACGACGATCAGGTGATGCTCGGTCCAGGATCCGACGACCGAGCGCAGGGCGGTCAGCAGCAGGCTGCCCACCACCGGCCCGACCAGCGTGCCGACGCCGCCGACGATGACGGTGATCACCGCGTTGCCGGAGGTCTCGAAGAACATCAGTTCGGGCGAAACGAAGCCACGCAGCATCGGGTAGAGCGCCCCGGCCAGCGCCGCGACACAGGCGGCCAGCACATAGACCGCCAGCTTGTAGCGCCAGGCGTTGAAGCCGAGAAACGGCACGCGCTTCTCGTTGGCACGGATGGCGGCCAGCGTCCGGCCGAACGGCGCGTCCATCAGATAGGCCAGCCCGGCATAGGCCGCGACGGTCAGGCCCAGCACCAGCAGGAAGAAGGACAGCGGGTCGGCGGTGTCGAGGCTGAACGGCCCGAAGCCGATGCTGATCTGCGGGATGCCGATCAGCCCGTCCGACGCGCCGAGCGCACGGGTGTTGTAGACCGACTTGGCCGCGACCTGGGCCAGCCCGAAGGTGATCAGGGCGAAGTAGACGCCCTTCACCCGGTTGGCGATGACGCCGCCGATCAGGCCCGCCACGCCGCCGGCCAGCAGGGCCGCCGCCATCGCCAGCCAGAAGCTGGGCGCGACGTCGCGCAGGACGAGCGCCGAGACATAGGCGCCCAGCCCGAAATACAGCGCCTGCCCGAGCGACAGCAGGCCGGTGTAGCCCAGCAGCAGGTCGACGCTCATCGCCAGCCCGGCGAAGATCAGCGCCTCGGTCGCCAGACGCAGGTAGAAGCCGTTGCCGGTCGCCCAGGCGACGGCGGCGAAGCCCAGCGCCGCCGCCAGGAAGACCAGCGCCAGCCAATGGACCGGGGCCAGACGGGAAAACCGGGATGCCGGTTCGGTGCGGCCGGGATCGGAGAGGGTGCGCAGTGTGGCCTCAGGCATGTCCAAGCCTCCCGAACAGGCCCTGCGGCCGGACCATCAGCACCAGAACCATGATCCCGAACACCAGCGGGTCGGACCAGACCGGCGAGATATAGAGGCTGGACAGCGCCTGCACCTGGGTCAGCAGCAGACCGGCGATCACCGCCCCCTGGATCGACCCCATGCCGCCGACGATCACCACGGTGAAGGCCATCAGGATGAAGTCGCGCCCCATGGTCGGGAACACCGAATAGATCGGCGCCAGCAGCACGCCGGACAGGCCGGCCAGCGCCACCCCGAAGGCGAAGGTGCCGGCATAGACCCGGCGCACCGGCACCCCCAGCGACGAGGCCATGTCCTTGTCGAAGGCCGCCGCCCGCACCATGGCGCCCAGCCCGGTACGGAAGACCACAACCCAGACCGCGGCGATAAGGGCGAGGCCGAAGCCGATCAGGAACAGCCGGTAGTTGGGCAGGAACATGCCGAGGATTTCGGTGCCGCCCTCGATGGGGTTCTCGGGCCGCTGGGTGTTGGGGCCGTAGACCAGCTTCAGCAGGTCTTCCATGATCATGCCCAGCCCGAAGGTCAGCAGCAGGGTCAGGATGTGGCGGTCGCGGCTGTGGAAGACCCTGGCGATCAGCCAGCGCTCGGCCAGCCAGCCGATGGGCAGCATCAGCAGCGGCACCAGCACCAGCAGCGCCCAGAAGCCGACCCCCAGCCCGGCCAGCGTCAGGGCCAGGAAGGCGCCCATGGCGTAGAACTCGCCATGGGCCATGTTGATGACGTCCAGCAGCCCGAAGATGATGGTCAGGCCCAGCGCCATCAGGACGACGGCGACCCCGAGCGACAGACCGTTCAACGCCTGCGGCGCCAGGACGAATTGCAGATAATCGATGAGATCGGCCATGGGCGTCGGCTCCCTGGAAACGGTCCTCAGAAGCGGGTGCACTGGTCGGGGCCGATGGCGGCGTCGCCCGGAACGGTGCCGACCACGTCGAAGCGGTTGCTGCCGCCGTCCGCCGCGATGCGCACGGCATACATGTCCTGGATCGCCTGATGGTCGCCGGCCCGCATGGTCTTGGTGCCCTGCGGCGTCGACCAGCTCAGCCCTTCCATCGCCTTGCGCAGCGTGTCGGTGTCGGTGCTTCCGGCCTTCTCGACGGCGGCCTTGAAGAAGCCGATCAGGCCGTAGCTGTCGGCGCCGTAAAGGTCGGGCGCGGTGTCGTAGGCCTTGCGGAAGGCGGCGACGAACGCCTTGTTCTCCGGCGTGGCGAGTTCGGCGGAATAGCCGACGCCGGTGACGAAGCCGTCAGCCGCCTTACCGATGGCGCCGATGTTCTGGGCGGTGACGGTGCCCGACGCGCCGACGATGGTCAGGTTGCGCAAAAGCCCGTATTCGTTCATCTGCGTCAGCAGGCGGACGGTGTCGTTGCCGGCGGTCGAGGTGTAGAGCACGCTGGGCCGCGCGGCGCGGAGCTGGCCGAAATACTGCGAGTAATCCTTGCTGCCGAGCGGCGCGAAGACCTCGCCGGTCGATTGCGCGCCGGTCTTTTCCGCCGCCTGCTTGAAGGCCGCGACGGTGGAGCGGCCCATCTCGTAATCGGGCCCCAGATAATAGACCTTGGCCTTCGGCTTGTCCTTGGCCAGCCATTCGGCCAGAGCCGCCGACTGCTGCCCCGCCCGCGCGTTCACCCGGAAGACGTTGGGCGAGCATTTGTCGGTGGTGATGGCGTCGGAGAAGGACACGGTGGTGGCGATCAGCCGGCCGTTGCGCTCGGCAAGCTGCCCGACCGCCAGGGTGGAGCCGGAATTGACGGTTCCGGTCAGGAAATCGACCTTGTTGACCTGGAACAGCTTCTCCGCCTTCTGGGTGGCGACGGCGGGGTTGGCCTCCTCGTCCTCGAACAGCAGCTCGACCTGACGGCCGAGGATGCCGCCCGCGGCGTTGACCTCCTTCGTCGCCAGCTCCAGGCCCCAGCGGACCTGCTGTCCGATCGGCGCGTAGGTGCCCGACAGCGGGGTCACCACCCCGATGCGGATCGGATCGGCGGCGGACGCGACCCCGCCGAGCCCGAGCAGGACGAGCGCGGCGGTGCCGAGAAGCGTGGTCTTGGTCATGATTTTTGGTTCCTCCCTATGCTGTCCATGGTTTGTTTCCCATGCCTGGAAGCGTCGTTCAGACGCCCGTGAAGACCGGCTTGCGCTTCTCGTGGAAGGAGGCGACGCCTTCCTTGAAGTCCTCGGAGCCGCGCAGGCGGCCGTAGGCCTGCCCCTCGATCTCGATGGCGCCGTTGACCGAGACGTTGTTGCCGCTGTTCAGCACGCCCTTGATGGTGCGCTGGGCGAGCGGCGAGAAGCCGCGCAGCTCGTCCACCAGGGCGGCGACCGTCGCTTCCAGTTCGGCGTCGGCGACGCACTCGGTGACGAAGCCCCAGTCGGCGGCCTGCCGGCCGGAAATGCGCTTGGCCCGCATCACCATGTCCTTGGTCCGGCAGATGCCGATCATGTGCAGCAGGCGGGCCGAACCGCCGGAACCGGGGATCATGCCGATGCGCATTTCCGGCAGGGCGAACTGCGCGGTCTCCGACGCGATGCGGAAATCGCAGGCCAGCGACAGCTCGAAGCCGACGCCGAAGCAATAGCCGCGGACCTGGGCGATCACCGGCTTGCGGCAGCGCTCCGGGGCGGCGATGTTGACCGCCAGCTCCGACACATGCTCCGCCGACTTTTCCATGAAGCCGGCGATGTTGCCGCCGGACGAGAAGTTCTCGCCCTCGGCGCGCAGCACGATCACCCGCACCATGGGGTCGCGGTCCAGCACCTTGAACACGGCGGCGAACTGGTCGCGCTGGAGCATGCTGACGATGTTGAAGGGCGGGCGGTGCAGCACGATGTCGGCGCGCTCCAGGGATTCGTCGAGTTCCACGCGGAAGCCGTCGAGGTCAGCGAGCAGGCGGTCGGTGCTGTCGAAACGGTAGGGGGTCACGGTCGAAACTCCATGGATAAGGCTGAATTCAGGACAGGGTTGGGCTGTGTTCGGCCGGGCCATGCTCGGCCGGGCCGTTCTCGAGGGCGAACTCGCCGGCCTGCAGCTTGCGGCGCAGGATCTTGCCGACCGGCGATTTCGGGATTTCGTCGAGGAAGACGTATTCGCGCGGCCGCTTGAAGTTGGCGAGGCCGGAGGTGCGGCAATGGTCGTCGAGGTCGTTGGCATCGACGCCGCGGGCGCGCTTGACGAAGGCGACGACCCGCTGGCCCCAGCGCTCGTCGGGCAGGCCGGCGACCGCCACCTCCAGCACGCCGTCATGCAGGGACAGCACGCTTTCGATTTCGACCGGCGAGACGTTCTCGCCGCCGGTGATGATCATGTCGTCGACCCGGCCGGTGACGAAGAGGTCGCCGTCGCCGTCGAGGAAGCCGATGTCGCCGGTGAAATACCAGCCGGCATGCAGCGCCTTGGCGTCGGCGTCCGGCCGCTTCCAGTAGCCTTCGAAGGACTCGTCGCCCGACAGGTCGGCGGCGATCTGCCCCTCCTCCCCGGCGGCGGCACGCTCGCCGGGATCGAAGCTGCCGAGGCGGACGATGCGGATGCGCTGGTTCAGCGCCGCCTTGCCGGCCGATCCCGGCTTGGCCGGGGCGTTCTGGTTGATGGTGAAGGTGTAGATCTCGGACGAGCCGTAATGGTTGACGAACAGCTCAGGCTGGAAGGCGGCGTCCAGCCGCTTCAGCAGGCCATCCGTCATCGACGCCCCGGCGAAGCCCAGCTTGCGCACCGACGACACGTCGGTGCCTGCGAATTTCGGGTCGGCCAGCAGGTCGTGATAGAGCGTCGGCACCAGATAGAGGCAGCTCAGCCGCTCCGCCGCGATCAGGTCAAGCGCCCGGGCCGTGTCGAAGCGCGGCAGGCAGACGAAGCAGCCGTCGACCAGCGCCATCGCCAGCAGCGAGCGCACCCCCATCGTGTGGTAGAGCGGCATGACGCCCAGCGTCCGTTCGCCCCGGCGGTAGCAGTTCTGGGCGACATGGGCGATGGCGGCGGCACGCTCCGTCCGGTGGCGGCGCGGCACGCCCTTGGGCTTGCCGGTGGTGCCGGAGGTGTAGAGGAACAGCGAGACATGCTCGGTCGTGGCGCGCGGCTGTGGCGGAACCGGATCGCCGTCCAGCAGATCGGCGAAGCGGCGGTCGCCGGGATCGACCGGATCGCCGACCGCGATGCGGGGCAGCGCCCGTGCCGCGGCGGAGTTCCGGACGGCGTCGGCCGACACGTCCTGATAGAACAGGGCGCGCACCTCGGCATCGGGCAGGCAGTAATCCAGCTCGTCGGGCTTCACCCGCCAGTTCAGCGGCACCACGGCGATGCCGGCCAGCTGGCAGGCCCAATGGATGGTCGCCATCTCCCAATTGTTCTGCAAGGCGGTGGCGATGCGGTCGCCGGGGCGCAGGGCCAGCCGGTCGAAGGCGCCGACCAGCCGGCGGATGCGCTCCAGCCACTGCGCGTAGGTCAGCCGCAGGTCGCCGTCGACGATGGCGAGCGCGTCCGGGCTGCGCTCCGCGCTGGCCAGGATGCTGCGGCCGAGGTCAAACATGGGCGACCTCCCTCACCGTCCGGCCGGTGACGTCCATCACGGCGCGGACGATGCCGGCATAGCCGGTGCAGCGGCAAAGATGGCCGCTCAGCATGTCGCGTAGCTCCTCTTCGGTTGGCTTGGGATTGCGGTCCAGGTAGTCGGTCAGCGACATCAGGATGCCGGCGGTGCAGAAGCCGCATTGCAGGGCGTGATGCCGCCGGAAGGCCTCCTGGAGCGCGGTCATGCGCCCTTCGTTGGCCTGGGACAGACCTTCGACGGTGTCGATGCGCCGGCCGTCGGCCTGCACCGCCAGCGTCAGGCAGGCGCGGACCGCCACGCCGTCGATGCGGACGGTGCAGGCGCCGCAGACGCCGTGCTCGCAGCCGACGCGGGTGCCGTGGGCGCCTAGCTCGTGGCGCAGGAAATCGCTCAGCAGCAGGCGCGGATGGGCATGGCCGGTGCGCGGCGTGCCGTTCAGGACGATGGAGACGGC
Organism: Azospirillum sp. A26; assembly: GCF_042604635.1. Taxonomy (NCBI): domain Bacteria; kingdom Pseudomonadati; phylum Pseudomonadota; class Alphaproteobacteria; order Rhodospirillales; family Azospirillaceae; genus Azospirillum; species Azospirillum sp. A26. Next base: position 25,854 of record NZ_CP170474.1, read on the forward strand.
GTGGCGCGCCTCCGCCGTCAGTGCGGGTGTGGATTTCAGCGGCGGCATGACAGGGCCTCTTCAAGGACGGTTCGGCCGATCCGGCGGACGAGGTCGCGGCGGTAGCGTGCCGTGGCGTGCTGGTCGTCGTCGCCGCCGAGGTCCCAGGCGAAGGCGTTCAGCGCCTCGTCGAGGTCCGGCGGCAGCCCGCCGGCAACGAGCGGCCAGGAGCGCATGGTCGGCCGGTCCGCCACCCCGCCGACGGCAAGGCTGGCGCGGTCGCCGTCCACCGTGGCCGCGCAGGCGGCGATGGCGAAATCGCCGTGCCGCATCGACTGCTCGCGGAAGGCATGGCCGCTGCCGGGACGGGCCAGCGGAAAGCGGATGCATTCGATGATCTCGTCCGCCGCCTTCACCGTGGTCAGCGGCCCCAGGAAGAAATCGGCGGCGGCGATTGTGCGGCGGCGCTTCGCGTTGCGCAGAACCACCTCGCCGCCGGTGGCGACCAGACAGAGCGGCGTCTCGGCGCTGGGGTCGGCATGGGCGACCGACCCGCAGAGCGTGCCGCGGTTGCGGGTCTGGAAATGGCCGACCCACGGCAGGGCGGCGGCCAGCAGCGGCACCTCCCGCGCCAGGGTCGGGCGGGCCAGCACCTCGGCCTGGGTGACGGCGGCGCCGACGGTCAGCCAGCCATCCTCGGCACGCAGGCTGCGCAGTTCCTCCAGCCGGCCGAGGTCGATCAGCAGGCGCGGCTGGACCAGCCGCATGTTCAGCATCGGCATCAGCGATTGGCCGCCGGCAATGACGCGGGCGTCGTCACCCCCGTCCGCCAGCGCCGCCAGCGCCTCGGCGACCGTCGCCGGCCGCAGATAATCGAAGGGTGCGGGCTTCATCGGTTGAACCCCAGAAGGCGCAGCAGGCGCGTCAGAAGCGATGGGGAGTTGGCGGGCACCTCGGCGCCACCGGCGCGGGCGACCAGCTTTTCGAAGAACTGGCCGATCAGCAGGCGCGACGCGCTGTCGAGCATCCGGCCGCCGACCGCGGCAACCTTGCCGCCGACCGACGCGCTGTAACGGTAGGTGACGCGCGTGCCGGTGGCGGTGCGCTCCAGCATCACATGCCCGGTGCCGCTGCCCGAACCGAGCGCGCTGGTGCCGCTGCCGGTCAGGGTCAGCGCGCTGGGCGGATCGAGGTCGGACAGCGCCACCTGCGCGGTGTAGCGTCCCCTCACCGGTCCGATTCCGACCACCACCTCCGCCCGGTAGGCGTTGGGGCCGACGAGGTCCAGCGCCTCGCAGCCGGGCAGCAGCGCCGCCAGTTCCCTGGGGTCGAGCAGGATGGCCCAGACCTGTTCCGGCGTCGCCGGCACCTCGCGGCTGCCCTCCCCGGTCAGGCCGCGCCCGCCCTTCACGGAGGCGGGCGGTGGAGTTTTCCCGGAGCCGGCGGCGGAGGCCGGGCGCGGCGGTTCCGGCGGATGGATCAGCGCCGCCAGCTTGGCCGGGGTGATCGGCAAGGACGGCACCTCGTTCACGCCGTCGGCGGACAGCGCGTCCGCCACCGCGTTGGCGAGGCAGACCGGGGTGCTCATGCAGTTCCCCTCCCCCACCCCCTTGGCGCCGAGCGGCGTCACCGGCGAGGGGCTTTCGCGATGGAGGATGACGGGAACCGGAACCTCGCAGGCGGTCGGCACCAGATAGTCGGCGAAGGTGCCGGACAGGAACCGGCCATCGTCGCCGTAAGCGTATTCCTCGTACAGCGCGGTGCCGACGGCATGGGCGAAGCCGCCGAGGATCTGGCCTTCCACCAGCAGCGGGTTCAGCAACCGGCCGGCATCGTGCATGGTGACGTAGCGGTCGATCCGCACCGCCCCGGTCGTCCGGTCGATCTCGACCCCGCAGAAATCGAAGATGAAGCCGTAGCAGGCCGAGCTGTTGATGTGGTCGGCATCGGTCGGCGCCTTCAGCGGCTCCGGCGTCCAGAAGGCGGTCTCGCGCAAAGCCGCCTCCTGCCCGTCGGGCAGCGTTCCCGGCGCCCAGTGGCCGGCGGCGGCGACGCGGGAGAAGGACAGGCCGTTGTCCGGGTTGGCGTCGGAGAAGACCTTGCCGCCGGCGAAGCGTACATCCTCTGCCCGGCAATTCAGCTGGCCGGCGACCAGCGTCGCCATGCGGTCGCGCAGCCGGGTCGCCGCCACCTGGGCCGCGCCCGCCACCGCCCCGGCGAAGCGGCTGGAATAGTTGCCCGATGCGATCGACCAGGCATCCTTGCCGGTGTCGAGGTCGGTGTTGACGCGGATGTCCTCGAAGCGCAGGCCGAAGATGTCGGCCACCACCTGGGCCAGCACGGTGCGGTGCCCCTGCCCCTGGGGAGCGGAGGCCACCGTCACCGACACGCCGCCGGTGGGATCGACGGCGACGCTGGCGGTCGCCTGCGCGCCATTCTTCGGCCCGGCCTTGCGCCGTTCCCCGGCGGTCAGGACGGTGGTGATGTAGCCCATGTTGGAGATCGACGGCTCGACCACCGCGGCATAGCCGATGCCGTAGAGCCGCCCCTCCGCCCGCAGCGCCTCGCGCCGCGCCTTCAGCGCGTCGAGCGCCCCCTCGCGCACCGCCTGCTCCAGCGTCGCGCGGTAGTCGCCGCTGTCGAGCGTCCCGCCCGATGCGGTACGGTAGGGCATGGCGTCCGCCGCCACCAGATTGCGGCGGATGACGTCGAGCGGATCCAGCCCAAGCTCCGCCGCCACCCGGTTCATCAGCCGCTCCAGCCCGTAATAGAGCTGTCCGCCGCCGAAGCCGCGGTTGAGGCCGGTCGGCGTCTTGTTGGTGACGACGATGCGGTTGGTCACCGCCAGATTCGGAATGTCGTAGGCGCCGGTCAGGTTGCCGTGGTTGCGGTAGAGCGAGGCCGGTTCCGGCGCCCGCAGATAGGCGCCGCAATCCTCGGTCTGCTCCATCCGCAGCGCCAGGACCCTGCCGTCCGGCTCCACCGCCGCCTCGATGCGCATGCGGCGTGCGGTGGCCGAGGTGGCGGCCATCAGATGCTCCAGCCGGTCCTCCACCCACTTCACCGGCCGGCCGGCGACGCGGGCGCACAGCCCCATCAGCACGACATAGGGGAACACCGCCTGCTTGTTGCCGAAACTGCCGCCGGAATGGGGCGGCGTCTTCAGCCGCAGCCGCGATCCCGGCACGTTCAGCGCCCGCGCCATCACCGGATGGACGGCGAAGGGGCCGGAGAAGTTCGACAGCACCTCGTACGCGTCTTCGGCCGCGTCGTAGTCGGCCAGGACGACGAAGCACTCCATCGGGGTGCAGGAGTTGCGGGGATACTCGACCTCGACCGACACGGTGCGGGCGGCACGGGCGAAGGCGGCCTCGGGGTCGCCATAGCGGAAGCTGCGGCTGTTGACGAGGTTGGAGCCCACCGCGGGATGCAGCGGCTCCGAGCCTTCTTCCGCCGATCCTTCTCCCAATGCCTGGGCAATCGAGGTCACCGGCGGCAGCGCGCGATAGCGCACCTCGATCCGGTCGAGCGCGTCCTCCGCGACATAGCGGCTGTCGGCCAGCACCACCGCCACCGGTTCGCCGACATGGCGCACGCGGTCGATGGCGAGGCACCAATGCTCCATCGGCGCACGGATGCCGACGAGGAAGGCGCTGGCAAGGCGTTTGGCATCGGCCCCGGTCACCACGGCGGCGACGCCGGGAACCGCCAGCGCGGCGGCAAAGTCTATGTCCAGCAGGTCGGCGTGGGCGTGCGGCGAGCGCAGGATCGCCGCGTGCAGGGTGCCGGGCTTCACCGGCAGATCGTCGGCATAGCGGGCGACGCCGGTCAGCAGTGCGGCGTCCTCCACCCGCGGCATCGCGCGGCCGACGAACGGCGCCGCGGCCGGCGGCGGTGGCGGCGAAACGCCTTCGCTGTCAATGGTGTGGGCGGCGGTCTGCGTGGCCGTCATCGTCATCCTCCCGTTACCGGAGGAGACTAGACCGTTTGCCAAGCGAAGCTTTTACCGTGGAGTATCGCGATTTACCCTAGCGTCTCATTTTTATGGGCGTCTCATTTTTAAGCATGCCCGGCTTCCGGCCACCCTTTGGCGGGCCGGTCCACCAGATTGACGACCCGGCGGTATTCGGTGGGCGTCACACCCTGGTGGTTGCGGAAGAAGCGGCTGAAATGGCTGGGGGCGGAAAAGCCGAGCCGGCCGGACACCTCGGTGGCGCTCTCCAGCCCGGCGGCCATGGCGTCGATGGCCGCCTCCATCCGCAGCACGTTGAAATAGAGCGCCGGGGTGATCGCCATCGTCTGCTGGAACAGCCGGAACATGTGGGCGCGCGACAGGCCGGCGGCGGCGGCGACACGGGCGGCGTCGAACTCCTCGCCCAGGGTTCCCCGCATGAACAGGATGGCCTGACGGATGCGGAAATCACCGGCCGCCGGCGCGGCGTAGCGTGTCCCGCCGAGCGTCCGCCATTCGGAGAAGCGGTCGATGATGGCGATCATCAGGTCGAACAGCGCCTCCTCCATCCGCTCGCCCGACGGGTCGTCATAGAGCAGTTCCGCCGCCATGCGGTCGGCCAGCCGGCGGATGTAGGGCGTCAGCTCGCCGCAGGACTGCGCGAAGAAGCCGGGGTTGCCGCTGGCGTTGAGTTCCCTCTGCATCGCACCGAGCCAGCGCGGCTCGATGTACAGCGCCAGGATCACGGTACGCGGGGCGCCGGGTTGATGGGCATAGGAATGGGCCTCCCAGCTGTTGACCAGCACCGCGGTGTCGTCGCGCAGCGGATAGAGCTGCTCCCCGACGGCAAAGCGCGTGTCGGCGCCGGATGCCTTGATCAGCACATGGCAATGGGGATGCGCGTGATGGATCAGCGCATTGTCCATGTCCAGCAGGGCGACGCGGCCGAAGCTTCCCTGATGGATGCGCATCGCTTTCGACATGGCTTCCGGTCCCTTCCTGCCCATTGGCGGCAAACCGCCGCCGGGATGCTCTTCAATGGTTTGCTTTACAAGCTAATCGTCGGCGGTCCCCTTTACCAGTTCCATGCAGGCGCAACCCTGCTTCCATCGCCGACGCGGCCGAATTCACGGCAAAACCACGTCAGCGTCCAAACTGTTACCGGGCGTTTAGAATTTCTTTAGCGAATCGCTGTGTTATTGCAGTTGCCACAAGCAAATGCAGCGTCGGCGAAAGGTCCCAGATGCCTGACACCCTGAAGGCCGACGCCCCGTCCGCCCCGCTCCTGACCATTCCCGATGCGCTCGCTTCGGAAGCCGCGGCGGTGATGCTCAGCGGCGATCCCGGCGCGTTGAAGGCCGTTCAGGGAAAAATGGCGGCGGCCCTGGCCGGACAGGGCCTGCCGGAGGCGTCGGCGGGCACGCTCGTCGATGGCTGGATGCACGACTTCACCGCCGGGCTCGGCGCACAGGCGACGCCGGATGCCGCCATTGCCCAGGCGAACCGGATCGCCGCAGGTGCCGCCGCGCGCATGGCCCAGGCAACGCAGGAAGCGGCCTCGCTGACCGGCGAGCAGCGCGTGGCCACCGCATTGGCGCAAGGGCAAGGACACGGAACGGAGTCGCTGACCGCGAAGGGCGCGGCATCCGACCTATCCGCCGCCCTGTTCAACGGGGTGATGGACCCGCTCGCCCGGCCGGCGGGTGCGGCCGACCCGATTGCCGCCCTGTCTCAGGCCCTGAATTCGCCGCCGTCCCCCACGGTGACACCGGCGGCGGCACCGCTTTCCCCGGCCGAGCAGCTGAGCGCCGCCCTGGCCTCCGGCTCCGGCGTTCAGGAGGCGGTGAAGGCGGTGGGGGCCGGTCAGAACGGCCACTTCGCCGACACGCTGGAACGCGCGCTGTCCAACGGCGCCGACTCAACCGCCGCCGTGACCGCGGCGAAGGAAACGAGTGCCAACAGCGAGGCCCTGGCCCACGCCACCACGGTCGGGCAGTCCGACGGCGCCCGCATGCTCGCCGCCCTGTCCTCCGGCAGCGCCGAAGCCCACACCGCCGCGACCGGTGCCGCGACCGGTGCCGCCTTCGCCAGCGTCCTCAACGATGCCCTGACGCAAGGGGGATCGCCGGACGCCGCTCTCGCCGCGTCGGTCAGGGCACAGACGGAGATGACCGCCAGCCAGAACGCCGCCGTCGTGCCGCCCAAGCCGACCGACGCGCTGGTGGCGTCGCTCGCCTCCGGCCGCAATGTCGGCGAGACCGTCAAGTCCTTCGCCTCGGCCGCCGGCATCGACCCGGCCGCAGCCGGCGGATTCGGCCAGGCCCTGGGCAGCGCCCTCTCCACGGGCCATGAGCCGTCCGGCGCCCTGGGCACGGCACGCCAGGACGTCGCCGCGGCATCGTCCCTGTCGGCCGAGACGGCGAAGGGTGTGAAGGCCGACCCACTGGTCACGGCCCTCGCCAGCGGACAGAATGTCCAGCAGGCCGTCCAGGCCCTCGGCGGCTCCGGCGCCGCCTTCAGCGCGGCCCTTGGGCAGGCCCTGGCGGAGGGCCGGCCCGCTGGGCAGGCGCTGGCGGCAGCCCGTCAGGCCGCCGACACCGTCCAGCAGAACACCCATGCCAGCGAAGTCCCGGTGTCGGCGCAGGACAAGGCGATTGCCGACCTCGCCAACCCCGACAAGGCGGCAGCCCCCAAGGAGACCGGCGAGACCAAGCAGGTCGCCAAGGATGCCGCCAAGGACGGGGCCCAGCACAGCGACAGTGCCGACGGCAAGGCCGCCGAACAGGTGGCGGATGCCCAGGCGAAGGACGACGGCGGAAAGGAAAAGGACGGGAAGGACGCCAAGGCGGATGATAAGGCGGGCGACAAGGGCGATGCAAAGGCCGACGCCAAGGAGAGCACCGGCGACAAGGCCGCGCCCGATGCGTCCGCCGATGGAAAGCCGGCAACACCGGACGCCTCGCCGCAGGCGGCAAAGCAGGCGGCGCTGAGCGATGCCGCCCCCAAGGCCATCAGCTTCGATCTGCCCGGCACGACGGACAAGAGCGACACCGCCGACCACTCTACCGCCCACTCCGCCGCATCGACGGATGCGCGGCCGGCTGTTTCCGCCCCGTCGGTGACCAAGGCACTGAGCACCAACGATGCCTTCGCCGTCGCGGCGCAGAGCCAGCAGCGGGCCGTGCAGTCTGTGGCCCATGCCGTCGAAAACACGACGTCCGACAGTTCGGGCACCACCGCGCCAACCATTGCGCCGACCGTTACGCCAACCATTACGCCGACATTGCCCGCCACCCCCACCCTTCCGGCCGAGCACCACACCGCGGCGCCGACCCTGTCGGCCTCCTTCGACGCGGCGGCTCTGGCAAAGGCGCTGGCGATGGCCGAGGGAACCGCCGCTCCCGCCGGCTTCACCGTCTTCCATCTGATCGAAGCGATGTTCCGCCCCGTCGAGACCGGCAGCAGCGTGGTCGGCGTCGCGGTGGTGGCGAACCAGGGGTCGCAACTCGGCATCTGGCAGTACAGCGTCGACGGCACCAGCTGGAGCGCGGTCGGATCGGTTGCCGAAACGGCGGCACTGGTGCTGCCAGGCAATGCCCTGCTGCGCTTCCTGCCCGCGGCCGGCGCCTCCGGCCAAGCACCCGCCCTTGACCTGCGGGCCGTCGGGAACGAGTGGACCGGCGGGTTCAGCGGCGCCGAGCACCGGCTCTTCACGCTCGATGGGACCGGCGGCACCACGCCCCTGTCCGCCGATGTGGCGAAGCTGTCCATCGACGTCACCTCCGTCAACGGCGCCCCGGTGGCGACCGGCGTGCAGGCCGTCCTGGACGCCGTGGCGGAAGACAGCGGCAGCCCGGCCGGCGCCACCATAACGACCCTGTTCGGCAAGCTGTTCTCGGACCCGAGCGATGCGGTGTTCGGCGCCTCCGGCGACGGCTTCGCGGGCGTCGCCGTAGTCGCCAATCCCGGCAACTCCGCCCAGGGCGAATGGCAGTACTGGAACGGAAGCAGCTGGGTCGCGGTCGGCGCGGCGTCGGACGGCAACGCGCTTCTGCTGTCCGCCGAGACGATGCTGCGCTTCCTTCCCGCAGCGAACTGGAACGGGCAGCCCCCCAGCCTGATGGTGCGTCTGGTCGACGATTCGGCAGGCGCCATCGTCAGCGGCGACCGCGTCGATCTGAAAAGCCTCGGCGTCGGCGGCACCACCCCCTACAGCGTGTCGGCCATCCAGCTCGACACCCGCGTGACCGCCGTCAACGACGCTCCGATCGCCACTGGAACGACAGCGACGCTGGCGCACATCGCGGAGGACACCGCGAATCCCGCCGGGACGACCGTTTCGACCCTGTTCGGCGGCCTGTTCTCCGACCCCACCGATGCCGTGGCCGGCGGATCGACGGCAAACGCCTTCGCCGGGGTGCTGGTGGTCGGCAACGCCGCCACCGCGACGCAGGGGTTGTGGCAATACTGGACCGGAAGCAGCTGGACCGACATCGGCGTGGCCAGCGCCGGCAACGGCCTGCTGCTGGCTGCCGGCACCGCACTGCGCTTCCTGCCCGCCGCCGACTGGAACGGCACCACCCCGGCCCTGACCGTGCGGCTGGCGGACGATTCGCTGGGCGCGATCACCAGCGGCGAACACGTCACCGTGACCGCGGGCGGCGGAACCAGCCGCTATAGCGCCGGCACAATCACGCTGACCGGCAGCGTCGATGCCGTCAACGACGCGCCGGTTGCCACCGGCACCGTGGCAACCCTGCCGGCCATCGCCGAGGACACCGCCGATCCGGCCGGCTCCACCGTCACCAGCCTGTTCGGCAGCCTGTTCTCCGACGCGGCCGACGCCGTGACCGGAGGATCGTCGGCCAACGGCTTTGCCGGAATCGCCATCGTCGGCAACGCGGCGACCGCGACGGAAGGCGTCTGGCAATATTGGACAGGAACCGCCTGGGCGGCCGTGGGCACGGTGTCGGAAGGGTCGGCCCTGGTGGTCGCCGCCGCCGACCGGCTGCGCTTCGTGCCCGCGGCCGACTGGAACGGCACCACCCCGGCCCTGACCGTCCGGCTGATCGAACAGGGCGCCGGCACCACCGCCACGGGCGGCCATGTCGACCTGACGCACGGCGTCGGCGGCAGCACGCTCTACAGTGCCGAGACCATCGCCCTGACCGGCAGCGTCACGCCGGTCAACGACGCCCCCGAGGTCACCGCCGGCACCCCGGCGCTGTCGACGGTGAAGGGCGTGGCCGTCGCGGTCACCGGCCTGTCGGTGTCGGACATCGACGCCGGCTCGACCCCGATGCTGGTGACCCTGTCCGCCGGACACGGGACGCTGACGCTCGCCGATGGCGGGACGGACGCCGTCATCACCGGCAACGGCACGGACACCGTCACCATCCGGGCGACGCTTGCCACCATCAACAGCCTGCTGGGCGCCACCAACGGGCTTCTCTATACCGCGACCTCCTACACCGGCGCCGACAGCATCCATGTCCTGGTCGACGACCAGGGCGGTGGCGGCGCCGGCGGACCGCTGACCGCCAGCACGTCCGTCGCCGTGACGGTGGCGCCGCCGAACGCCTCCCCGGTCCTGGCCGACACCAACCTCTCCCTTTCCGTCGCGGCCGAGGCCCTCGCGGCCCCCACGGCGGGAACAGCGGGCATCGCCGTGTCGACGCTGGTCGGCCTGAACGGCAGCGGCCCGGCGAACGTCACCGACGGCGACACGGGTGCGGTCACCGGCATCGCCCTGGTCGGGACCAACGAGGCCTATGGGCATTGGTGGTTCTCGACCGACGGCGGTTCGACCTGGAGCCTCGTCGGCACCGTCAACGACAGCGATTCCGCCCTGCTGCTGCGCTCGACCGACCGGCTCTATTTCCAGCCCAGCGCCTCGGTTCCCGGCACCATCAGCGGTGCCCTGACCATCCATGCCTGGGACCAGACCAGCGGGACCGCCGGCAGCAAGGTGACGATGGACACCGGCACCGGCAGCGCCTTCTCCACCGCGACCGACAGCGTGACGCTGCACCCCAGCGTGCTGGTTCCGAACGGCTCCTTCAACAACGGCCTGACCGGTTGGACCTACACCGGCGGCACCACCGTCGGTTCGACCGGCGACGGCCATGAGGCGACGCTCACCTCGGCGAGCGGCCAGACGCCGACCCAGCTGGAGGATTTCCTCGGCCTCAGCCACGGTTCCATCGCCAGCGCGACCGGGACGGTGCCGTCCGCCGGCCATGCGATGAAGCTCGGCACGACCGTGACGGTGACGCAGGACACGACGCTGACCTTCGACTGGTCCTTCACCTTCACCGACAACGCCTCGTACCACGACTTCGCCTTCGTCAGCGTCAACGGCGTGGTGACGCTGCTGGCCAAGGAGGCGAGCGCCAATGGCAGCTTCAGCGTGGTCGTTTCGGCCAACAGCACCCTGTCGCTCGGCTTCGGCACCTCCGATACCGGCGACAACAGCGTCAACCCGATCCTGCGCGTCGACAACATCAAGCTGACGACGGTCGCCAGCGATCCCATCGTGCTGGACATGACCGGCCACGGGTTGGCGCTGCGCCCGCTGTCCGACGGTGTCCATTTCGACGTGACCGGCGACGGCGTCGCCGACAGCACCGGCTGGATCGGATCCGGCAACGCCCTTCTCGTGCAGGACAGCAACGGCAACGGGCGGATCGACGACGCGCACGAACTGGTGTCCGAACAGTTCGGCAGCGGCTTCAACAGCAGCCTGGAGGCGCTCGCCTCCCTCGACCGCAACCATGACGGCCGCCTGGACGCGACCGACGAGGCCTTCGCCACCCTGAAGGTCTGGCAGGATGCGAACGGCGACGGCGTGAGCCAAGCGGCCGAGTTGCGCGGACTGGCGGAGGCCGGCATCCGCTCCATCGCCACCACCGCGAGCCCGAGCGACGCCAGCCTGGCCGGCAGCCGCATCCTCGGCACCACCAGCATGACGATGGCCGACGGCAGCAGCCATGCGGTGGCTGGCGTGGCTTTCGACGTGAAGGCCGCCTCTGCCGCCCAAGTTCAGGTCCAGCCGCAGGCCGTCCCATCGGGCACCAATTTCGCTGCTCTGCTGACGTCAGGCCTGGGCTTGACTATGGAAGGTACAGTTGTGCCTCAGGACAGTTTCTCTCATTTGTCGGATTCGACTGCGGCATCTCACGTCTTCGACCAGCACCATTTGCAAAACACCGATACACAAAGCGTGCATCATATCACAACACCCTAATGCGACTGACAGATTTAGAGGATTTATTAGGAATTTGAACACTGTTTTGTCTTAAAACCCCATAAGGGTTGTCGGCTATGTTCGCCAGTGTCGCAAGCCCCTAAGCTTTGGTCGATGGCGAGCCCCAGGACCCCCATGCGTAAATCCTTCATTTCTGCTGCGGTCTTGCTTCCGCTGATCGCCTGGGGTGCGCAGCCTGTGCTTGCGTCTCCGCGCGAGGACGTGATCTTCCTGATCGGCAAGGCGACGGAAACCCATGACCGGCTGAGGGGGGCGGAGGCTGCGGCCGAGTCCGCCCGCAACGCGCTGCGGATTAGCCATGGCGGCTGGTACCCGACGCTCAGCCTGTCGGCCAATGGCGGGCGGGAGACCACCAACAAGCCTGCCGGCCTTCCCAACACCGACCTGAACGCCAAGCAGCTGTCGGTCCGCGCGACCCAGCTGATCTGGGATTTCGACGCGACCAACGCCGACATCCGGCGGGCGCAGGTCTCCGTGGTCCGCGCCGACATCGCCGTGGAGCGCACCCGCCAGGAGCTGCTGGTGGAGGGATTGAGCGCCTACGCCACCCTTGTCCGCGCCCACCGGCTGCTCGTCTTCTCCCGCCAGTCGGAAGACAACATCCGCCGGCAGACCGGCCTGGAAGAGGTCCGCCTTCAGGAAGGCTACGGCTTCTCCACCGATGTTCTCCAGGCCAAGAGCCAGCTTGCCGGCGCCCAGGCCCGCCGTGTCGCGGCGGAAGAGGCGATGCAGACGGCGCTCAGCCGCTTCCAGGCCTATTTCGGCCATGTGCCCTTCCAGCTCGACGGCGCCGAAGTGCTGGCGATGACCAAGGCCGCGCTGCCGCTGTCGATGGATGCGGCAGTGGACGAGGCGCGCCGCCACAACCCGCGCCTCCAGGAACTGGCCCTGACCACCGCCGCCGCCCAGGAGGCGGTGGCGTCGGTGCGCGGCCGCACCCTCTATCCGCGGGTGGAAGGCTATGTCGAGCGCAACATCAAGAGCGACGTCGCCGGCCAGCCGGGGCGGCAGGACGAGCTGTTGTTCAAGCTGCAGGTCACCTTCTCGCTGAACACCGGCCTGACCGCGATCAACAGCGTCCGTCTCGCCGAGGCCGACCTGCGCGCCGCCGACGCCAACTGGGCCGACCAGGAACGCACGGTGCTGGAAACCGTCCGCAACAGCTGGAACCGGCTGGAGAGCGCGCGGTCGCAGGTGAAGCTGCTGAACGATCAGGCCAGCCTCGCCGCCGGCTTCCTCGACGTGGCGCGGGCGGAACGCGAATTGGGCTCGCGGTCGCTCATCGACATCCTGTCGGGCGAGACGACGCTGATCAACGCGCGCAGCGATGCCGCCGCGGCGGAGACGGAACTGGTTCTCGCCGGATACCGCCTGCTCGCCGCCATGGGGCGTCTGACTGCCGCCGACATCCAGACCAAGCCGATGCCGAAGTTGGCGGCGATGGGCCGCGGCCTGTTCGACGGCTTCGGCAAGACCGAGCCGTCGCCTCCCGCCAACCGAGACACCAAGCGCAAGCGCGGGAAGGGAGACCAGCAATGACCGGCGGCGCCATCGGACTGCTGCTCCTGCGGCTGCGCTCCAACCTGCGGCTGACGACCCGCGTCTTCGCGGCTTCGCTCGCGGCGAACCTGCTCGGCCTCGCCTCGTCCTTCTACACCATGCTGGTGCTGAACCGGTATGTGACGCATGGCGTCGATTCCACGCTGGCGGCGCTCACCGTCGGGGTGGTGCTGTCCATCGCCTTCGAACATCTGTTCCGCCATGTCCGCCTCGGCATCGCCGGCCGCATCGGCCGCGCCGAGCATGAGCGGTTGGCGACCGGCGCCTTCGGCATCCTGCTGACCGCGCGCAGCGGCGCCGGCTCGGCGGAGGGCGACGCCGCCCGGCGCGAGGCGATGCGGGCGCCCGAGCAGATCGACGCGGCGCTCGGCTCCGCCAATCTGGCGACGCTGTTCGACCTGCCTTTCGCGCTGGGCTTCATCCTCGTGGTGGCGCTGGTCTCCTGGCCGCTGGCGGCGATCTGCGTGCTGTTCACCCTGCTGTCGATCGCCGCCGGCCTGCTGGCCCAGGCCGACATGCGGGCGGTCGGCCGCGATCTGGCCCAGGCCGGCGCCGATGCGCAGGGTCTCGTCACCTCCGCCATCGTCGGCCGCGACGCGGCGGCCCTGTTCGGCGGCGCCAAGCCGCTGCTCGGCGATTGGCAACGCGCGGCGAAAACGCTCCGGAGCTTGCGCGAACGCATGTCGATGCGCCAGGGCCGTGCCCAGTCGATGGCGCAGAGCCTCCAGGCGCTCCAGGGCGTCGCGGTCATCGCCACCGGCGCCGTGCTGGTGGTGCGCGGCGAGCTGGATGTCGGGTCGCTGATCGGCGTCAACCTGCTGGTCGGCCGGGCGCTGGCCCCCTTCACCCGGCTGGCGCAGATCGGGGAATCGCTGGCGATGGCCCGGCAGGCGCAGAGCCGGCTGGAGCAGTTCGCCCGCACGGCGGTGGAGCCGCCGACCGGCACCAGCCTGCCCCGCTATGGCGGCACGCTGGAGCTGCGCGACCTGACCTACACCCCGGCCGGGGCGGTCACCCCGCTGCTGCGCCGCCTGTCGCTGTCGGTGCCCGCCGGCAACATCCTGGTGCTGAAGGGGCGGAACGGCTCGGGCAAATCGACGCTGATCCGCCTGATCGCCGGGCTTGCCGATCCGCAGGAGGGGGCCGTCCTGGCCGACGGCGTCGACATCCGCAAATTCGCCCCCCTCTGGTGGCGCCAGCAGACCGGCTACCTGCCGCAGGAGCCCGTCTTCCTCAACCGGACCATCCGGGAGAATCTGCTGCTCGCCAACCCGCGCCTGTCGGAAACGGACTTGCAGGCCGTCCTGCACCGCGCCGGTGCCGAGCGTGCGGTGGCCGACTGCGCCCAGGGGCTCGACACGCCGCTGCGCAACTTCGGCCAGGAGCTGCCGGTCGGGCACCGGCGCCGGCTGGCGCTCGCCCGTGCGCTGGCGGTCGGCGGCCGGCTGATCCTGCTGGACGAGCCGACCGACGGGCTGGACGCCGAAGGCACCGCCGTCGTCTACCGCACGCTGATCGAACTGGCGCGCGCCGGCCACACGGTGGTCATCGCCTCGCACGATCCGCGCATCCTCCAGGGCGCCTCGCTGGTGCTCGACCTCGATCAGTCGCAGGATTTGGCCATGAGCCGTGACCCGGCCGGACTGGTGGCATCATGAAGCCGCTTCCCCTGCTGACCCGCAAGCGGGCCGCCAGCCCCACCCTGCCCCCCGGCCTTAACCTGGGCACAGCGGCAGCGGCACCGGCACTGCCCTTCGCCACCGCCACGGCGCCGGAGAGCGAAAGCCGCTTCGGCGACGGCCTGTTCGCCGTCAGCATCGCCGCCTTCCTCGCCGCGCTGGGCTGGGCCTCCATCGCCGAACTGAACGTCTCCAGCAGCGCGCCCGGCGACGTGGTGCCGCTGGCCTACAACCAATCGGTCCAGCATTTCGAAGGCGGCATCGTCCGCGACATCCTGGTGCAGGAAGGCGATTCGGTGAAGGCCGGGCAGGTGCTGGTCGAACTGGACCAGACCAAGACCCGCGCCGATCTGGAAGAGCTGCGCCTGCGCCTCGGCTCGCTCTCCGCCGACATCGCCCGGCTGGAGGCCGAGGTCACGCGGCGCGACAGCATCGACTTTCCCGAGACGCTGACCCGCGAGCGGCCGGATCTGGTGGCGCAGACCCGCGACCTGTTCCGCGCCCGGCGCGACCGGCTGGCCTCCGACATCGACATCCAGCGCCAGGACATCGTCCAGCGCGAGCAGCAGATGGCCGCCGTCCGCGCCCGCATCGCCGGCTCCCAGGCGGCGCAGGGGCTGATCCGCGAACAGCTGTCGATCAGCGAAAGCCTGCTGAAGCGCGAGATCACCAACCGCATGAAGCATCTGGAGCTTTTGCGCGACGACGCCCGCATCACCGGCTCCATCGCCGAGGACCGCGCCACCCTGGCCCAGGCCGAAGCGGCGCTGGCGGAGGCGCGCAGCAAGCTGGTGTGGATCGGCCGCAAGTACGAGGAAGAGGGCCGCAACGCCCTGGACGAGGCGCGGCGCAACCACAACGAACTGTCGCAGCGGCTGACCCGCTACCAGGACAGCCTGGACCGCTCCAGCATGCGGGCGCCGATGGACGGCATCGTCAAGACGCTGGCCGTGTCGACCAAAGGCGCCGTCGTCAAGGCCGGCGAGACCGTGGTGGAACTGGTGCCGCGCGACGGCAATCTGGTGGTGGACGCCCGCCTGCCGGTGCAGGACATCGGCTATGTCCGCGCCGACCAGCCGGTGGTGGTGACGCTGGCCGGCAGCGACGCCTCGCGCTTCGGCCATATCGAGGGGCGGGTGCGGACGATCAGCCCCGACACGCTGCTCGATGCCAACAAGCAGTCCTACTACAAGGTCCGCGTCGAGCTGCCGGTGACGCGCTTCGACTATGGCGGCAAGACCTACGAGCTGTTCCCCGGCGTGCGGGTGACCTGCAGCATCCTGACCGGGCGCCGCACGATCCTCGACTACGTCTTCTCGCCGGTCCTCAACGGCCTCCAGCATGCGATGCAGGAGCGGTGAGGATGGCTGCGATCACGAGACTTACCCCTCCCCCGAGGATCCCCCGATGCTGAGTTCGCTCCAGCCCCGTTCCCGGCAGCCGCTGCGCTGGTCGCACATGACCAAGAAGGCGCGCTTCGCCCTGATCCTGGCGGCGGCGATGCTGGTCACCGTTGTGGTGTCGCTGGTGGTGCGCGCCGGCTTCCTCGGCGAGCGTGCCGGGGAGCCGCTGACGCTCGCCGTTGTGGGACCGCTGAGCGGACCGGACGCGGCGCTCGGGCTGGCGCTGCGCAAGGGTGCGGCGCTGCGGGCCGACACCATCAACGCGGCCGGCGGCATCGGCGGACGCCCGGTGGAGGTCAGGCCCTTCGACGACGAGGGCGACAAGGGCAAGTCGCTGGAGATCGCCCGGCGCATCGCCAACGATCCCACCATCGTCGCGGTGGTCGGCCACACGCCGGACGCCACCGACAGCGCCGCCGCCATCTATGCGCAGAAGAAGATCCCGCTGATCGCGCCGCGCCCGCTGGTCCGTCCGGCGGACGGCGCGTCCAGCCCGTGGCTGTTCAGCATCGGCTTCGACCGCACCCACGAAATCCGCTTCCTCGCCAACTATGTCCGCAACGTGGTGGGCGAGCCGACCGTCGCCATCATCCGCGAGGACAGCGAGCAGGCGGCGTCGCTTGCCGGCCAGTTCGACAGCATCCTCCAGCGCTTCGGCACCAAGCTGGTCAACCAGTGGACCTACGCCCCCGGACGCGGCGGGGCCGGCGCCCTGCCGGCGCTGGCCCAGGCGGTGAAGGAGCGGATGCCGACCGGCGCCATCGTCGTCATCGGCTCGGCGGTGGACAGCGCCCGCGTGGTCGTCGCCTTGCGCGACGTCGGCGTGCGCAACCTGATCGCCGGCAGTTCGGAGATGGCGACCGCCGCCTTCCGCACCGAGATCGTCGCCCAGACCCAAACGAACCCCAAGGCATTGACGCCGGAGGCCTACGGCCATGGCCTGCTGGTCGCCTCGCCCGTGCTATTCGACACGGCGAACGAGCGGGCGCAGCGCTTCTACGGCCAATATGTCAAGCGCTTCAACGCCGTGCCCGACTGGGCGGCGGCGCTGGGCGCCGATGGCGTCGACCTGATCGCTGGCGCCCTCGCCGCGGCCCCCGCCGGCACCGGCAAGCCGGATGGGGACACGCTCCGTCTCGCCATCGCCAGCCACGACCGTGCCGAGACCGCGGTCCAGTCGACTGCCGGAACCTGGACCTTCGACGCCCGCGGGCAGGCGACCCTGCCGGTGATGATGGCGACCTACAACGGCCTGAACCCGGTGGCGGCGCTGACCCAGCTGCAGCCGATCCGCGAGGCCGGCGTCTCCAACTTCCTGGAGGAAGTGCAGCGCGGGCGGGCGCTCTACGTCAACGACCGCTTCATGTACAAGACGGACGTCATCTACACCGGCGTCCAGCTGCACGAGATCCGCGACCTCAACCCGGACGCCAACGAAGCGACGCTGAACCTGACCATCTGGTTCCGCTACCGCGGCGCCTTCAACCCGGCCGACGTCGTCTTCACCAACGCGGTCAAGCCGGTGGAGCTGGGCAAGCCCTACCGCGAGGAGCGCGGCGAGGTCACCACCTACGTCGCCTATCGGATCGAAGGGCGCTTCTCGCTGAACTTCTCCGACCAGAGGCCGCCCTACGGCAGCCATTCCGTCGGCGTCAGCTTCCGCCACCGGACGCAGAACCGCAACACGGTGATGTTCGTCACCGACGTGCTCGGCATGTCGCTGGTGAACACCAACGACTTCGTGGAAAAGCTGAAGGCGATGGCCGCGGCGGAAACCGCGTCGGCCACCGACCTCAGCATCGCCGACCGCTTCCGCCGGGCGCTGGAGGGCGAGAGCGAAAGCTCCACCCTGCTCGACCAGCTGCGCGCCAAGCGGGTGCTGGCCCCGTCGCCGGGCTGGCGGCTGTCGCGCGCCTGGATCTCCCAGGACGTCACCAGCGTCAGCAGCGAGGGCGATCCCAACTATGTCGGCTTCGGCCGGCCGCAGCCGGACTTCTCCCGCGTCGATTTCGGCGTGGTGGCGACGCCGGACACGCCTGCGGCACGCGACTTCATCCACCGCGACTTCTTCGTCTACATCGCCATCTTCAGCGCGGTGCTGGCGGTCTTCGCCGCATTCATGGACCGGCGCGACCGCGGCCAGTTCTGGAAGATCCAGACGCTGTTCATGCGCATCCTGTCCTGGCCGCTCCTGCTGATGTCGGCCGGCAACATTGTGCTTGACCAGGCGGTGGCGACGCTGCCGGCGAGCGGCATCGCCATGGTGGTGAACGGCATCAACGTGCTGTGGTGGATCGTGCCGGCCATCCTAGTCGACCGCACGATGGAGCGCTTCGTCTGGACCCCGCTGGAGATCCGCACCCAGCGCCGCATCCCGGCCATCGTCCGCCGCTTCTCCACCCTGATCGTCTTCGGCTTCGCCGGCTGCGGCATCATGGCCTTCGTGCTGAAGCAGCCGATCACCAGCCTGCTGGCGGCCTCGGGCCTCGTCGGCATGGTCATCGGCCTCGCCATCCAGGCCAACATCGCCAACGTCTTCTCCGGCATCATCCTCAACATCGAACGGCCGTTCCAGATCGGCGACAGCATCCAGATCACCGATGTCGTCCGCGGCGTCGTGGTCGACATGACGTGGCGGACGGTGCGGGTGCGCAACGTCGCCGGTTTCATCGTCGCGATGCCGAACGCCAAGGTGTCGGAAGCCACCGTCGTCAATTTCAGCTCGGTCGAGCGCGTTTCGATGAAGCTGGAATATTTCGCCGACGCCAGCATCGACCCCGGTCGGATGGGTGGGCTGCTGACCGCGGCGCTGCGCGCCACCGACCGGGTGATGCCCAGCGACACCGGCGGGCTGCCCTTCGTCCGCTACGACGGCTTCCGCGCCGTCAACGGCCAGTGGCTGTGCAAGTACAACCTGTTCTTCTGCGTCAAGGACCACGAGGCCAGCTTCGCCGTGCCGGAACTGGTCTGGCGCTCGGTCTACCGGACGCTGGCCGAGGCCGGCATCGACCCGACCCCGCCCGACCTGCTGGAGGCGGGCGCCGCCGCCGCGGTCGTCACCGCAGCCATCCCGCACGCGACCGTTCCGGCATGAGCAGGAGCATCCCGATGACACCCCTCCGCCGCCGCCCCCTCCGCTGTTGCGTCACCGTGGCGATGCTGCTGCCGGTCCTGCTCGCCGGGTCGGCCTGTGCGCCCTTCGGCAGCGAAAAGTCCGCCGCGATCCTGGAGCGGGTGGGCGACGGCGATTACGACGTCGGCATCCGCTACCCGTCCAAGCGCACCCGCTACGTCATGATCGTCGAAGAGGACGAGGAGTCCTTCGCCCTCGCCAACCGCCCCGTGACGGGCAGGACCGCTGACGGCACCGCGCCGGCTCCGGCAGCAGAACCGGCCGCCCCGCAGCAGAACGACCGGGTTCTGACCCCCTGCACCGGGGCGGCCGGCAACTGGTACCGCCACACGCCGGCCGGCTATGTCTGCGCCGGCGGGGCGGGCGGCTGACCATGAAGCGCACGGCTCTGACAATCGCCCTGCTGCTCGCCGGCTGCGCCGCCGACGGCTCCATGCGGCACGCCACGGATGGCGGGACGGAACCGGCGCCGGTCCTCCGCATCACCGCCGATGCCGAGGCCAACGGCCGGCGCCCGGTGGCCGTCGACGTCGTCCGGGTGGCCGACAGCGCCCTGGCGCAGCGGGTCGGCTCGCTCGATGCCGCAGGCTGGTTCCGCGAGCGGGCGGCCCTGAACGGTGAGGCTGCCGGGCGGATCGCCATCGCGTCCTGGGAGCTGGTTCCCGGCCAGAGCGTGATCCTGCGCAGCCTTCCCCCCTTTGCCGCCGCACCCACCGCAACCATCGTCTTCGCGCGCTACGGCATGCCGGGGGTCCACCGCCAGTCGCTGGACGGCATGAGCGCGCTCGACATCCGACTGGGACGCGACGGCTTCACCGTGGCTCCGCTGCCGAAGGACACCGCACCGTGACCGTACGGCCCGCCCCCTCGCCCTCCGCACCTCCGGCAGCGCCCGCCGCCGCCGTCGCTGCTGCCGCCGACACGGCACGCGCCGCCGGTCCGGGTGTCCTGGCCCTTTTCCGCGCCTTCCACGCCGACCTGCTGGCCGCCTGCGCACAGGACCAGGCCCCGGCCGGCGCGGTGGCCGAACGGCTGGTCGCAATGCTCCACGGCATGAGCGCCTCGGCGACCGCCCAGGGTCCCGCCGCCCATGGCACGGTGGTGAAGGCGGCCTTCGCGATGGCGATGCTGGCGGACCGGGCGCTTGCCCAGGTGAAGCCGGCCGACGCCGTCGTCGCCGGCCGCCTGTTCGGTGCGAACGCCACCCTGCAGACCCTGTTCGTCCAGGCCGACGACCTGATCCGTCAGGGTGCCAAGGCCGACCGCGGGCTTGCCGCGGTCTATCTGGCGGCCCTGGCCCTCGGCTTCCCCGACGATGCCCAGGCGGCGGCGCGGCGCTCCCCGCTGCACCGGATCGTCACCGGCCGGGAGGGCGGAACCGAGCAGCCGCAGGCCGGCCTCGCCAGCCGGCGCGCCTACGATCCGCCAATGGGGGCGGTGGTCGGCGGCTTCCGACCGTCGGCTCGGCGCTGGTGGGTGGCGGTCGGCGGCGTGGCGGCCCTGTTCCTGCTGGTGTCCCACCTGCTGTGGTCCACCGCTGTGAACGATCTCCAGCGTGACCTGCGCGGCGCCCAGTCCGCGGTCGAGGATATGGGGCAGTCATGGTCCTACTGATCCTGACGATTGAACTCGTGATCTCCAGCATCGGTTCGGCCATCGGCTGGATCCTGTCCCTCGTCTTCGCCTATCTGCCCTTCCTGCTGGCGGCCCTGCCGCTCTACATCCTCTATCGGGTGGCCCGGTCGGTCTGGCCGACGCTACGCAACCGGCTCCGCCGCCGGCACAAGCCCGCCAAGGCCGCGGCCCGCGCCAAGGCTCCGACGCGCAAGCCCATGCCGTCCTCGGCACTCCATGTCCGGGCGGAGGCGCCGCCGCCGTCGAAGGCCGCCGCCGGCAAGCCGCCGCTGGCCCGCACCTACAATGAAGGGCTGGACATCCTGGCCCGGCAGATGCGCGGTCCCCTGCGACGCGGCGACATTCCCTGGTTCCTCGCCTTCGGCGTCGGCGGCCCGGCGCTGCTCGCCACCGACCCGACCCATGTGCGCTGGCCGGAAGACGGCAACACCGAGAACGGCTGCTGGTGGTTCTGCGAAGGGGCGGCGATCCTGCATGCCGGCGCCGATTCCGCCGATGGCACGAAACTGGACGCCTCCTGGCCGTCGCTGGTCGCGGCGGTCCGCAAACGGCCGATGCGCCGGCCGCTGGACGGCATCCTGCTGTTGGTCGGCGCCGACGAGCTGCGCGCCGCGGCGGAGCGCGAGGCACCGCGCCGGGCGCTGGCCAAGCGGGCCGAATCCCTGCACGCACGGCTGCGTTCGATCCGCGACGATCTCGGCATGGTCTGCCCGGTGCATGTGGCGGTGGTGCGCGCGGAGTCCCTCGACGGCTTCGGCGACCTCTGCGCGACGATTCCCGCGGCCATGCTGGACAGCGTTCTGGGATGGACCAGCCCGCATGACTGGCTGGCG
Organism: Azospirillum sp. A26; assembly: GCF_042604635.1. Lineage (NCBI taxonomy): Bacteria > Pseudomonadati > Pseudomonadota > Alphaproteobacteria > Rhodospirillales > Azospirillaceae > Azospirillum > Azospirillum sp. A26. The sequence goes on from NZ_CP170474.1 coordinate 47,295, forward strand.
CCCTTCGAACCCGCCCGTGTGGCGGAGGCCTTCGACGCCATCCAATCCGACCTCGCCCTGCTGGAGGCGGACGCGCTCGCCAGTGTGACCGCCGCCGGGACCGCCTGCGTGCGCCTGCCGCTTCTCCCGGCATCGCTGGAGACGCTGCGCCATCCGCTGGCGCTGTTCCTCGATGGCGCACTGGGTGGCGCGCTGGGCGGAGACGAAGCTTCCGAGCCTTTCCCGCTGCGCGGCATCGCCCTGACCGGCGCCTGTGCGACCGCGACGGGGGGACGCCGCCCGGCCTTCGCCCGCGATCTGCTGCCCGGCCGTGCCTTCGCCGAGCCCGGCTATGGGCGCCCGTCGGAAGCCGCCTTCCTGCAAGGCCGCCGGCAGCGCCGGATCGCGCAGGCCGCGCTGGCCGCCTCCGTGGCGGTCCTGTCGGTCGCCGCATGGCAGGGCTTTGCCGGCGTATCGGCCGGAAGCGCTGCGGTGGCGGCACCGGTTGCCGACCTGCGGCGGGCGCTGCTGTCGCGCGACGCCCTCGTCGATGGCCCAATGGTCGGCCGTGTGATCGCCGCCACCGCCGTGACGGAGCGCGACCGGCTGGCGACGCCGCTGCTGCCGACCTCGCTGTTCAGCGGAATCGACGAGGACAAGCGGCGGCTCGCGTCTGTCACCCTGCGCCGGGCGGTGCTGCGGCCGATCCGCGACGCCCTGCTTCCCAGTTCCGCCCTGGCCGACCTGCCGCCGGTCACCAATCCCCGGCGGGTCGAGGATCTGCCGGCCTTCCGCCGGCTGGCCGCCCAGCTGGACCGCATCGGCGGCCGGCGCGGTGCGCTGGAGCGTTACGACCGCTTCCGCCGCAACAGCGGGTTCGACGAGTTGCTGGCGCTGGCCGAAAGCGTCTATGACGCCGTGCCGCGCCCGCCCATCGCGGCGACCGACGGCTTCATCACGCGCATCGCCGCCGGGGCCGACCTTCCCAACCTGGATGCCAGGACCATCGCGGTCGCCCTGCGGGCGGAATCGGTGCAGCTCGCCGCTCCGCTGGCCGAGGAACTCTACACCCGCAACCCCCTGCGTCTGCGGGCACAGGCCTTGGCCGACCGGCTGCGCGACCTGCCGCAATCGCCGAGCGAAGAGGATGTCGTGGACCTCGGCCGGCTGGTCGATGCCGTCACCGAGGCCGCCGGCTGGCCGATTGCCGCCGCCTTGCAGGATCCCGCGCGCGGCTTGCCCGATGCCGTCAAGCTGGCGCTCCAGAAGGCGGCGATGGCCGAGCTTCCCGGCCGCGACACCACCGACCGCATCAGCGAGGCGCTGTCCACCGCGGCCACCGCGGCCCGCGCCGCCGTCCTGGCGCTCGACACCCCGTCGGCCGGACGCCTGCTGACCAGCGGCGAGGGCGGCGCACTGTCCCTGAACCCCGCGGTCGCCGCCTTGCCGACGCAACTGGTCGCTGCCATGGCGGTCAAGCCGAAGGACGAGCCGCCGCCGGCCAAAGCCGCCGCTTCCGAAAGCAAGCCCGCGGCCCCCGCTCCGGCAGCACCGGTCGTCGAGCAGCGCCCCACGCCGCCCGCACCGGCTCCCGAGCCCGTTCCCGCGCCGCCCAAGCAGGTTGCGGTCGCCAGCCCACCGCCTGCGCCCTACGAGGCTCCCCCGCCGGCCCGGCTGCCGCCGCTGCCGCCATTGCCGACCCTTCCGATCCTTCCCGCGGACCCTGCGGCGCCTGCGCTGCCTGCCCCCGAGACGGCGGTGGCGAAGCTCGATGCCGTGTTCTCCCAATCGCTGGCCGGACGTTTCCCCTTCGTCCGCCCGGATCTCGCCCGCGGTGCGCCGGATGCCGATCCCAAGGACGTGCGCCGCTTCTACGAGCAGCTCGACGAGAACCGGGCGACCGTCATGAAGACGGCGACGCCTGACGTCGCGGCCTTCCTCGAGAAAATGGAGGCGGTGCGTCCCCTGTTCGACGCGGTCTCCCGTTCGGCACCGGTCAGCGTCCGTTTCAGCTACGGCACCAACCGGGCGCAGGAACTGGGGGCGGAGCACATCATCGACTGGTCGGTGCGGTCGGGGACCAGCGCGGTCGGCGCCTCCGCCGGGTCCGACGCGCTGGTCTGGAAGGCCGGGCAACCGCTGCTCCTCAGCTTCCGCTGGGCCGCCGGTTCGCCCTATCGCCCGAAGAACGCCATGGCGAGCGAAGCGGAGGCGGCGGCCGGCGATACGCTGACGCTGGTCGAGCGCGGTCCCTGGGCATTGCTGCGGCTGTTGAAGGGGCGGTCGTCCTCCACCAACGGCGACGGCGCCCTGCTGCGTATCGTCCTGCCGACCCAGACCATCGGCGGCGAGCCGGTGCGCGATACGGTTCTGTTCATGACGGCGTCCATTGCCGCCGGGTCGCGATCCGCCCTGCCGGCGAAGGCCTTGGACCTGCCGTCCCGTTTCCCTTCAAGGTAGAGCAAAACGTTAGTCACAGGAAACGCTAATGATATCTTTGGTCACATGTCGCAACAAGCCGATCCATGTCTCTGCAAAATTTCTAATAACCCCAACAGTGACTTAATAGGTTTTTAATCAATAAAACTGTATCAACAGACTATACGGTATAGACCTACGGGCAGATATTTCCTGCCGAGCTTACGATCTAATCATCATTAGCTAATTTCTTCGCTGCCGCGGGCAGCCAACGCCTTTCGTTTGTCAATCGCCATGCCTGCAATTGACGATCGGCTGCCGCCTTCCACCGGAAGGCTCGGCCGAGCGACGCCGACTGGACGGAAACGTGTGGTCGACGCCGTAGTTTCCACCGCAGATCAACTCTTCCCGACCCGAGAAAGGCTTCGGATCATGGTAGACCGTAAGAAGCGCGCCCAGGACCTGATTAAGTATCACAGCTACGCTTCGGGCGCCTTCGGGCTGATCCCCGTTCCGGGCGCCGACGTCGCCGCCGTCAGCGCGGCGCAGCTGAACCTCGTCCATAAGCTCGCCAAGCTCTATGGAGTCGAGTTCGCGCAGGAGCGGACCCGCGCCATCGTCGGCGCCCTGCTGGGCGGCGTCATGCCGGGGGCTCTCAGCTCCAGCGTCCTGGGCTCCGCCGTCAAGGCCGTCCCCTTCATCGGCACCGCCCTCGGCGTGGCGGTGATGCCGGCGCTGTCGCTGGCGGCCACCCGGGCCCTGGGCCAGGTGTTCGCCCAGCATTTCGAGACCGGTGGCACGCTGCTGGATTTCGACATCGATGCGATGCGCGACTATTTCCGCAAGGAGTTCGAGGCCGCCAAGGGTGAGGCCGCTGCCGACGCTCCGGCCGCAGCACCGCAGATGGACGAGCAGCCGGTCCAGAAGGCCGTCTGACGCCTGAACGCCGGGCAAAGAAGGAAGCATCGCCGTGTTCGAGCTGATCTATATCGGTCTCTGCCTGCTGGTCGGGTTTCTGGGGATCGGCCGCCGCGGCGGCTTCCTGCTTTACGCCTTCCTGGCGGTGGTTCTGACGCCGCCCGGCGCCCTCCTCGTCATGATCCTGCTCACCGGCCGCCGCAAGAAGCTGGCCAAGGCGTGACAGCAGCCATGACCATGCTCCCTCCCAACGCGCCTCGGCGATTGCCGGCACTGCTGCTGGCCCTGCTGGCGCTGCTCGTGCTGTGCACTCCGGCCCGCGCCGAATATTGGACCGTCGCGTCGGAGGACCATTTTCCGCCCTACAATTACTCCTTCAACGGCAACCGCACCGGCATCGACACCGAGATCGTCAACGCGCTGCTGAAGGAACTGAACGTCACCCCGGTCCATCGCCCGCTGTCCTGGACCGAGGTGGTCCAGTCGATGGACGAGAACACCGCGGACATCGGCTTCCAGTTCATCGCGTCGCCGACCCGCTTCGCGCAGTACAACATGATCGGCCCGTTCCGCACCGGCACGACCGTGTTCATGGTGCGCAAGGACTCCAACATCACCTTCGACCGGCTGGAGGATCTGACCTCCTACCGCATCGGCGTGGTCGACGGCTTCTCCTACGCCGCCGACTTCGATGCGGCGACATATCTGGAGAAGGTGGCGTCGAGCAGCAACGTGGTCAATTTCCGCCGCCTGATCCTCGGCCGGGTGGACGTGATCGTCGGCGACCTGCATGTGCTGAACTACATGGCCAAGCAGGACGGCCGGCTGAAGGACGTGCGCGTGCTGCCCAAGCCGGTCGGGCTGATCCCCCGCTACATCGCCCTGCCCAAGGCGCGCAAGGAGAAGGCGGAACGGCTGCAAGCCGCCTTCGTCAAGCTGCGCGACAACGGAACCATCGCCCGCATTCTCGACGGCTGGCTGGCGGAGTGACCGGACGATGGCCAAACGCACTTCCTCTTCCAACCGGCCCCCTCCCAGCCGACCGCCGTCCTCGCTGCTGCCGCTGATCGGCCTAGCCGACCGCAGCATCCTGACCCGGCTGGTCATCACCGGCTGTGTCGCCGCCACCGCCAACCTCATCAGCCTGATGAGCCTCAGCGCGGAGCTGAGCGGCTGGATGCGCGGCGAGGTGCTGGACACCCCCTTCCTGATCTTCTGCCTGTCGCTGCTGGTGTCCTACGCGTTTGCCAAGCGCTTCGTCTCCCTGACGCTGACCACCGCCTTCAGCGCGCTGGCCGAGGTGCGGCGGCGCTTCCTCCGCCACGTCACGCTGGGCGGCCACGCCGACATCCTGGATTTGCAGGCCAAGCGCTCCTTCGATCTCGGCAACCACCATCTGGAGCGCATCGCGGCATTGCTGCCCAACCTGTCCATCGCCGCCAACATGATGCTGGTGGCGGCGGTCGCTTACCTCTACCTGTGGACCCTGTCCACCGTCGGCGCCACGCTGCTGCTGGTGGCGGCGCTGCTGGTCGGCGGCTGGTACGTGCGCGAGGCGCAGCGGACCCGCTCGCTGCTCGGCGAAGCCAAGGAGTCGGAGCTGCGGATGCTCCAGGGCTTCTCCGAACTGGTCGGCGGCAATGCCGAGGTCAAGCTGGGCAAGGCGCGCCGCGACGAGCTGTCCCAAGCGGTGGAGGCGGACGTCGCCCGCTGGGAAGAGCTGAAGCGCCGCCACGGCCGCAATCTGGGCGAGCTGTTCTCCTGGATCGCGACGATCATCATCGGTTTCTCGGCGGTCTTCGTCTTCATCTTCCCGCGCATGGGCGCGATGTCGGTGTCCGAACTGCCGCTGGTCACCTCGGTCATCCTGTTCCTGGCCCGCCCGCTGTCGAAATTCCTCAACGCCGTTCCCGACTATGTGGCGGCGGAGGATGCCGCGGCGCAGCTGACGGCCCTGCTTGGCACCATGCCGGCCCTGGAATACGCGCCGTCGCGCACCGCCCGCGCCCCGCGCCGCTTCTCCTGCATCGAGTTGCGCGGCGTCAGCTTCGCCTACCGCGCCGGGCTGCGGCCGGAACCCTTCGTGATCGGCCCCATCGACCTGACCATCCCGGCGGGCAGCGTGGTCGGCATCGTCGGCTCCAACGGGTCGGGCAAGTCCACCCTGCTGCGCGTCATCCCGCTGCTGTTCCGCCCCGACGAGGGTCAGGTGCTGCTCGACGGGCAGCCGGTGGAGACCGACCGGCTGGAGGCCTACCGCGACCTGTTCTGTGCCGTGTTCCAGGACCATCACCTGTTCACCCGGCTGCCGCAGGGACCCGGCTTCGATGCCGAGCTGTTCCGCGAGATGCTGGCCTATCTGAAGATCGACCATCTGGTTCCCGATACCGGAAACGGGCTGCTGAACCGCGACCTGTCGAAGGGGCAGCGCCGGCGCGTCGCCCTGGCGGTGGCGGTGGCGGAGGGCCGGCCGGTCGTCATCCTCGACGAATGGACGTCCGACCAGGATGCCGAATTCCGCACCCGCTTCACCAACGAGATCATCGGCAAGCTGCGGGCCCTCGGCCGCACCGTGATCTTCGTGTCGCACGACGGCGACGTCTCGTCGGTCTGCGACGTCACCATCCGGATGACCAACGGCCGGATGACGAGCACTGAAACAATCGACAGGTCAACGGACATGCCGGCCGCGACGGCCGCGTCCCGACCCGACATGGGGTCCGCTTCGGATCCCGCCATGGCTTGCTTGCAGGAGACCGCGTGATATGGCTGACCAGGCCTTCACCATCGACGATGCCGATGCGCTGCCGAAGCCGAAGTCGCGCCTGCGTGCGCTGCTGGCCCACTGGTACGACGAACACCGCCGCTCCCTGCTGTGCACGCTGCTGGTCGGCATCCTGATCTTTCTCTATTTCGCTCCGTCCATCGTCGTATTCATCCCCGCCGGCCATGGCGGCGTGCTGTGGAAGCGTTTTCACGAAGGCACGCAGATGGGTCCGGCGCTGGCCGAAGGCGTGCATGTCATCTTCCCCTGGGACAAGATCGAGGTCTACGACCTGCGCCTGCAGGAAGACACCCGGTCCTATACGGCCATCGCCAACGACGGCCTGAACGTCAGCATCGAGATCACGGTCCGCTACCGCCCCTACGCGGAGATGCTGGCCGCCCTACACAAGAATGTCGGCCCGCGTTACCTTGAAGTCCTGCTGGTGCCGGAGGTCGGCTCCGTCTCGCGAGAAATCGTGTCGCGCTTCAAGGCGGACGAACTCTATGCCCACCGCCGCCTGCGGGTGCAGACGGAGACCTACGAGCAGGTCGCCGACCGCGTGATGTATGCCCAGTTGATCGGCGCGGAGAATGTGCCGAAGCCGGACGGGCGGACCAAGACCGGCTATCTGCTGATCCAGGACATCCTGATCCGCAATGTCTCGCTGCCCGAAGCGATCATGGCGTCGATCGAACGCAAGATTCAGCAGGATCAGGCGGCGCAGGAATACCAGTTCCGCCTCCAGCGCGAACTGTTCGAAAGCCAGCGCAAGCAGTTGGAAGGCCAGGGCATCCGCGCCTTCCAGGAAACCGTGCAGGCCAACCTGACCGAGAATTACCTGCGCTGGCGCGGCATCGAGGCGACGCTGGAGCTGGCCCATTCGCCCAACGCCAAGATCGTCGTCATCGGCAACGCCGCCAGCGGCGGGCTTCCGCTGATCCTCGACGCCGCCTCCAACCAGAACCCCCTGCCGGCTCCGGGTGCCACCGCCGCGGCGCCGGGCGCGCCGCCGGCCTCGCCGAACGCCAAGCTGACATCGGTGCCCACCAGCACCGCTGTGCCGCCGGTCTCGCAGCTGCCGTCGCTGAGCGGAGAGGGCACGCCGGGCCAGACCCCCGTCGGTCAGATGCCGAGCTTGAACACCGGCGGCGGCGAATCGGCCCCTGCGGCCGGGCATGCGACGGCCCCGGCTCCGGCCCCGGCTCCGGCTCCGGCCGCCAAGCCGGAACCCGCAAAGGACGGCGCCAAGACCGCGGCCTCGGCGCCGATCCTGTCGAAGGTATCGCCGTCCAAGCTCCTCGACATGATCCAGTCGAAGTGAGGCGGCGATGGATCTCTGGCGCATTCTGAGACGCGAGGCGCTGCGCAACATGCAGCCGCTGCTTCTGCTGGCGGTGCTGGCGGCGGCGCTCAACCTCGCCCTGCTGACCTCGCTGAACGACGCCCTGCTGGTGCTGGACGATCCGGAGGGGCTGCAACGTCTGCTGATCGTCTTCCTGCTGTCGGCCTTCCTGTGGCGGATCGCCCAGGGCTGGATGATGAACGCGGCGTCCAAGCGCATGCAGGCCGCGCTCGCCGTCCTGCGCGTCGACCTGCTGCGCCGGGCCGTGGCCGCCGACCTGCCGGACGCGATGGCGGTCGGCCCCTCCCGCCTCGCCCAGGTGGCGGGAGGGGAGTTGCAGATGCTGGCCCAGGCGGTTCCGACCCTGGTCATCAGCTTCCAGTCGGTTGCCGCAATCGTGCTGTGCCTGCTGTATCTCTCCACCCTGTCGGGTGCGGCGGTGCTGATCGTGCTCTGCTTCCTGGTTGTCGGCGGCATCCTGATCGGACGCTCCGTCATCCGGCTGGAACTGATGTCGGAGACGATCCACGAGGCCGAAGGCGCCCTGGCGGAACGGTCCGACCACATCCTGCAGACCTTGCGCGAATGCAAGCTGAACCGCCGCCGCGCCGCCAACGCGCTGGCCGACGCGACGTCCTGCGCCGAAGCCCTGCGCAAGGAACGCCACCGCTTCGGCGCGGAGTACAGCCACTACTTCACCATCAGCGAACTGACCTATTACGCCGCCCTGGCCGGGATCATCTTCCTGCTGCCGGCGGTCACCAACACCGACATCGCCACGGTCATCCTGGCCGGCCATGCCGCCGCCTTCATCGCCTATCCGGTCATCACCATCGTCGCCTCCTACCCCTCCTACATCAGCGCCGAGACCGCCGCCCGCTCCTATCTGGCGGTGGAAGCGGAGCTGAAGGCGGCGCCGCAGGCGGTCGCTCCGGGCCGCAACGCCGGCATGGACGATCCCTTCTCCACCATCGCCCTGGAGGGCGCCACCTTCCGCCATGCCGGGCGGGACGGCACGGGCTCCTTCACCGTCGGCCCGGTGGACATGACGGTCGAGCGCGGCAGCGTCGTCTTCATCACCGGCCACAATGGTGCCGGCAAGAGCACGCTGATCCACATGCTGCTGGGCCTCTATCCGATCCAGCGCGGCAGCCTGTCGGTGGATGGCGTGACGGTCGGGCCGGACGGCCTCGCTGCCCACCGCGACCGTTTCGCGGTGGTCTTCTCCGACAGCCATGTCACCCGCCAGCTCTATGGCGCGACGACGCTCGACGACGGCTTCGCCGAAGAGCTTCTCGACCTGCTGGAGATGTCCGACAAGGTCGCCATCGACGGACGTGCCTTCACCACCGTCGATCTGTCGCAGGGCCAGAAAAAACGCCTTGCCCTGATCGCCGCGCTGCTGGAGCGCAAGCCGGTGCTGGTGCTGGACGAATGGGCGGCCGACCAGTCGCCCTATTTCCGGCGCAAGTTCTACCGCGAGATCATTCCCTGGATGAAGGCGCGCGGCATCACCGTGATCGCGGTGACCCACGACGACGCCTATTTCGATGCGGCCGATGTGCAGTTGCAGGTCGACCGCGGCGGCATCCGCCAGCTCATCGCCACGGTTCCCGCGGGTGGCATTCCCGCCCCCGACCTTCTTCCCGTCTCTTCCTGAGGCGGGTCCAACCCTTCCTCCTCCCTATCCCCTCCCCTGCCCCCATCACCCAGACGCGAGACAGAGGCACACCATGATCCTTCTCACCGGCGGCACAGGCTTTCTCGGCGGTTCCTTCTACCTCGACGCCGTGCAGAACGGGTCCGCGGCGGACTGCCTTCTGCTGATCCGCGGCGCCGACGAGGCCGCCTGCCGCGCCCGTCTCGCCTCCAACCTCGCGCGCTGCGTCGACCGCGCCACGGCCGATGCCTATGCCGGCCTGTGCCAGATTCTGCCGGGCGACCTGCAATCGCTGGCGACCAGCACCGACCCGCGGCTGGACGCGGTGACCCACATCGTCCATGTCGCCGCCGACACCTCCTTCGACAGCCGCCATTCGGTCTGGCAGATCAACGTCGACGGCACGCTGGCGTTGGCCGCCCGCGCCCGCCGGATGAAGCATCTCCAGCGCTTCCTGCATATCGGCACCGCCTTCTGCTGCGGCGAGACGCCGTGGCTGGAGATGGTGAGCGAGGCCCCGGCCCCCGGCCACGACACGCCCCACATCGTCGAGTACACCCGCAGCAAGGCCGCGGCCGAGCGCGCTCTGGCCGCCGGATTCCCCGACCTGCCGATCGTCGTCTGCCGCCCGTCCATCGTCGTCGGCCACACCCAGCTGGGCGTGCGCCCCAGCGCCAGCATCTTCTGGTTCTTCCGTCTGGTCGACCGCACCGGCATCCTGCCCTGCTCGCCCGACGGCTTCATCGATATCGTGCCCGTCGACTGGGCGTCGGCCCGTCTGCACGACCTGCTGCGCAAGCCCGACCTGAAGCACAACATCTACCACATCTCCGCCGGTCTCGGCAGCCGGACGACCTGGGTCGATTTCCAGGACGCCTTCGCCAGCCACGGCCATGAGGGCACCCGCCCCTACAGCTTCTTCGACCCGAAGGGTCCGGAGGGGTGGAAGCCCTTCGACCGCGCCTATCGCCTGGCATTCCCGCAGCGCGACATCCTGCACCGGACGATGGCGGCCGGCGGCCGCAAGTACCACCGCTTCACCGCCCAGGACATCGCCTTCGACAACAGCCGCCTGCTGTCGGAAGGCTTCGCCCCGCCGCCGCGCTTCGCCGACTACATCGGCGTCTGCCTCCAGCAGCCGCGCACGACCATCGAGGAACAGTTCGTCGACGACGCTGCCAGCTTCGAGTTCGACGAATCGCTGGCTCCCGCCAACGCCGCCGCCTGACGCATCGACAGGTCGTCCGGGAAAAGAAACGCCATGCCGCTCCTCATCCCCACCCGCCTCGCATCCAGCCCGATCCACGGGCTGGGTCTCTTCGCCGAGGAGCCGGTCGCGGCCGGCACGCCGGTGTGGCGGTTCGATGCCCGCGTCGACCGCCTCTTCGCCCCTGACGACGCGCTGCTGGACGAGTTCCCCCAGCTTTCCCGGCTGGTGGATTTCCACGGCTGCGTGATCGACGGGGTCGGCGTCCTGCTGCCCGGCGACGACGCCCGCTTCCTCAACCATGACGACGAGCCGTCCATCGGCCGGGCCGACCCCGGCGACTGGCGGGTCTTCGTCACCCGCCGCGCCATCGCCGCCGGCGAGGAGATCACCTGCAACTACGAGGACATTTGCGCCGATGTCCGCGACGCGGGTGCGGCCAGCTATCTGTCTGGAGGGCCGGTATGACGCCGCGCGCGTCGCATCATCCCCTGATGACCAGCATCGTCGAACCCGCCGCCCTGACGCCGGAGCGGCGGGCGGTGATGTTCGCCCTGCTCAGCGTCTGGTTCGAGGGGTACGGCGAGGAGTATTTCAACGAAGAGCTGGGCGACCTCGACCACTGCGTCCTGCAGGAGGATCCGGCCACCGGCGAACTGGTCGGCTTCGCGACGGTCTATCGCCAGGAAACGGAGATCGCCGGCACCGCCGTCGGCGCCTTCCACACCGCCCATTGCATTCTGGAGCGGCGCTTCTGGGGGTCGAACGGGCTGGTGCGCGCCATGGTCGCCGAAATGGTCGGGCGGGCGCGTGCCGACCGGTCGGGGCGGCTCTGGTACTGGAGCTACAGCGCCGTCGGCTACCGCTCCTACCGCTACATGCCGATGCTGTTCCTCCGCCACACGCCCAGCGCGGACCGGACGCTCGACGACCTCGACCGGGCCTTGCGCGACCATATCGGCCGCGAGTGCTTCGCCCAGTACTATGACCCGGACACCGGCACCGTGGACTGGAAATGGCAGGGCTACGGCCTGACGGAGGAGGCCCGCGCCATCAGCGAGGCCAAGCTCGACAGCCCTGCGGTCGCCCAGTTCCGCGACCTCAACCCGCGCTGGGCCGACAGTGTCGAAATCCTCTGCCTCGCCCGCCTGACCGACGAAAACCTCACCCCGTTCGGCCGCCGCTGGTTCCCCATTGACCAGACGGCCTGACGCCTGCCGCCCTTTCCCGGAATGACCATCCCGATGCGCCCGATGTCCCAGATCTCCCTTCTCCGCACCGCAGCCCTGGCCGGCACCGCTGTCGTCGCGCTTCAGGCCGCCCCGGCCCTTGCCGAGGCCGAGTTTAGCCTGACCATCGGCGGCGACGCCTATTTCCAGGGCGCCTATGTCAGCCAGAAGCAGGACAGCGGGCTGCGCTCGACCGAGTTCTCCAACCGCCTGCGCCTGACCGTCACCCCGTCGGCCACCACCGACAACGGGCTGACCTACGGCGCCCGGCTGCGTCTGGTCTCCGGCAACGGCGACCCTTCGGTGTCGAGCCGGACGGTGGAGAACGACCGCGCCTTCCTCTTCGCCAACGGGTCCTTCGGCACCATCCAGGCCGGCGTCATCAACGGGCTGTCGGACGAATACGGCATCATCGGCCCCAACACGGAGGGCATCGCCGGCAGCCCGGACAGCAACGGCATCCTGTTCCTCCACGGCTCGTCGACCTACGCCGCCCTGCCGCTGGCGGCGACCAGCCTGCGCACGCTGGTGTCCTACGACACCGGGACCAAGTTCATCTACATCAGCCCCAGCTTCGGCGGTGTGCAGGCCGCGGTGTCCTACACCCCGCGCACCGGCGATTCCAACACGTCGATCAACCGCCGCAAGGTGGATGCGCTTGGCGATGCGCTCGCCTTCCGCGACGTGGTCGAAGCGGGTGCCGCCTTCCAGAACAGCTTCGGCGACGTGACGGTGGAGGCCAGCGCCTTCTACCAGACCGGCAAGGCGGTGCGGCAGAGCGACGGCATCGCCAGCCAGTCCTTCGAGGATCTGAACTCGTTCCATGTCGGCGCCAATGTCGGCTACGGGCCGGCGAAGGTCGGCGTCAGCTACGCCTACAGCGGCGACAGCGGCTATGCCAAGGGGACCCCGCAGTCGCGCAACCAGCAGAACCTGATCGTCGGCGCCCAATACACCAGCGGCCCGCTGCTGTTCGCCGCCAACTACATGCGCGCGCTGGGCAACGACATGGCGACCATGACGACGCCGGCCAAGGCCGACGTCTGGCAGGGCGGCGTCACCTGGACCGTCGCCCCCGGCCTGACCACCGGGCTGGAGTATGATTATGTCCGCTCGACCCTGTCGGGCGCTGCGGCCAGCGGCGGCGACCTGACCGACCGCGCGCACATCCTGATGCTGGACACCCGTCTGGCATTCTGAGGCCCAGGACGAACACTCCCTGGCAGCCGGCCCTACCGCCGGCCCGCCGAAGTCTCCGGACCGATGCATGACCACGCATCGGTCCGTGGGCCTCGCGGTTGCAGGAACCAGTGAAGCCTAGAGTTTGATCGGTTCAAGCGGAATCGCTTGAAGCGTGAATCACACGGAAAACCAAAAGACTAGAATCCGTCTGGTGCTTCAATAAGCATCAGACGGATTCTAGTCTTTCCATTTCGCGTCATCAAAGCGGATTTGACGGTTTCCTGCACCGTCTCAAATCAGGCTTGCCGCATCCCGCCCCAGGCGCGTCCCGCCACCGACACCGCGCGGCTTCTGGCGCGCGAAGATCCAGCCCCAACAAAGGCCGAGGGGGAGCACCGCCAGCGCCGGCATGATCGACACATGCAGATGGGTGGCGCTGAACAGCATGTTGGACAGCAGGATCTTCTCCAGCGCCTTGTATCTGCTGGTCAGGAGCGGCCGAAGCGATGCCTGAATGCCGCGGACGATGATTTCCAGGAACAGCGGCTGGGGTGACGCCTCGGTCTCCCATCAACCGGGTCACCTAGCCGAACGGGGGATCGACAGGCCACCTCCGCATGGGTTCAGTAAGGGGAGACCGCAACGCTCCCACCGGGGGGCGGTGTCCATAAAGGACCGCTGGTTCAAAAATCATGGTCCATAAATCATCCGGGGAAGGAAAGCAGCCTTGAGTACCGACACCACCTCGCTGACCCAGAGCTATGTTCACGGGGCGGGCAGCACCCCGTTGCTGGGCGAGACCATCGGCGCGCATCTCGACCGCATGGCGGCGCTGTCCCCCGACCGGCCTGCCCTGATCGTCCGGCACCAGGACGTCCGCTGGACCTATGCGGAGTTCAAGCGCACCGTCGACCGGGTGGCGGCGGGGCTGGTGGCGCTGGGGCTGAAGCCGGGCGAGCGCATCGGCATCTGGTCGCAGAACAACGCCGAATGGGTGGTGACCCAGTTCGCCACCGCCAAGGCCGGCCTGATCCTGGTCAACATCAACCCGGCCTACCGCCTGCACGAGCTGGAATACGCCATCAACAAGGTCGGCTGCGCCGCCCTGATCCTGTCGCCGTCCTTCAAGTCCAGCGACTATCTCGGCATGATGGCCAAGCTGGCGCCGGAACTGGCGCAGACGGCGGCCGACAAGCCCCTGTCGCTGCAACGGCTGCCCAGCCTGCGCCATCTGATCCGCCTGGGGGCGGAAAAGACGCCGGGCATGCTGAATTTCGACGATCTGCCGGCGTTGGCCCGCCCGGCCGACGTGGCGGAGCTGGGGCGGCTGGCCGGCATCCTGCAATTCGACGATCCCGTGAACATCCAGTTCACCAGCGGCACGACCGGCAGCCCGAAGGGCGCCACGCTGACCCACCACAACATCCTGAACAACGGCTTTTCCGTCGGCGAGGCGATGCGCCTGACCGAACAGGACCGGCTGTGCATCCCGGTCCCCTTCTATCACTGCTTCGGCATGGTGCTGGGCAACCTCGCCTGCGTCACCCACCGGGCCTGCATGGTGATACCGGGCGAGGGCTTCGACCCCGTCGCCGTGCTGACCGCGGTGCAGGAGGAGCGCTGCACCGGGCTGCACGGCGTGCCGACCATGTTCATCGCCCTGCTCGACCACCCGGACTTCGCGCGCTACGACCTGTCGAGCCTGCGCACCGGCATCATGGCCGGCTCGCCCTGCCCGATCGAGGTGATGAAGCGCGTGGTCTCCGAGATGAACCAGCGCGAGATCACCATCGCCTACGGCATGACCGAGACCAGTCCGGTCAGCTTCCAAAGCTCCACCGACGACCCGCTCGAACGGCGCGTCTCCACCGTCGGGCGCATCCAGCCGCATCTGGAGGTGAAGATCGTCGATGCGGAGGGTCGCATCGTCCCGCCGGGCACGCCGGGGGAACTGCTGACCCGCGGCTATTCGGTAATGCGCGGCTATTGGGGCGACGCCGAGCAGACCGCCAGGGCCATCGACGAAGCCGGCTGGATGCACACCGGCGACCTCGCCACCATCGACAGGGAGGGCTACTGCAACATCGTCGGCCGGCTGAAGGATCTGGTGATCCGCGGCGGCGAGAACATCTATCCCCGCGAGGTGGAGGAATTCCTCTATACCCACCCCGACATCGCCGACGTGCAGGTGTTCGGCGTTCCCGACCAGCAGTATGGCGAACAGCTCTGCGCCTGGATCCGGCCGAAGCCGGGGACGGCGCTCACCGAGCAGCAGGTGACCGCCTTCTGCCAGGGCAACATCGCCCATTACAAGATCCCGAAATACATCCGCTTCGTCGAAGACTTCCCGATGACCGTCACCGGCAAGATCCAGAAATTCGTCATGCGCCAGACCATGATCGAGGAGCTGAACCTGTCGCAGGACCGCACCGCCTGACGCATCCTAATCCCCGGCCGGCGGACTGCCGGCCGGGGCGACGGGGATCATGACGCGCGCGCACCCCACGGCAGCCAGGCGCCGATCCAGCCCGACACGGCCCCGGTGGCGGTCGAGAACCATCCCTTTGCCTCCTCCGCCAGCGGCGGAGCCTTGTCCTTCCACTGCTTGATCCACTCGACGGCCGGCTGCATGTCCTCCTCGACCGACTTCAGCCGGTCGCTGAATTTGCCGAACTCCTCACGCTGTTCGTTCAGCCGGGTCGATGCCTGTTCCTGCAACGCGGACAGGGTCTCCATCATTCCCTTCGCCATCTCGATTGTGGCGTTCAGCGTCTCCATCCGGGAGGCATCACCGGTACCGCGATCCGCGAGGGCCTGGAGGTCGGGCAGCGCCGCCAGCTTCCGCTCGATCTCGTCCAGCCGGGCCTGGAGTTTGTCCAGTCGCTCCAGCAGGACCGGATCGGCGGGCACCGGCGTGGGAGCGGACACCGCGGCAGCGGCAACCGGCGTGGAGACCGGAACCGGCGCGTTCGCCGGGCCGGAGGCGCCGCCGGCCGGCGGAGGAGCCGCGCGCAGCAGGTCGGCCGACACGAAACCGGTCCTGCCACTCTGCGTCACCACGCTATACCAGGGGGCGTCGGCCACCTTGCCGGTCACCCGCAGGCGGCTTCCGCCATCGACCAGCTCGATGCGTGACGCCCGCGCCGAGGGCTGCTCGCGCACATTGATCCGCGCGGTCGCCACGAAGTCTCCGTCCAGCGGCGTGACCTGCGCCGACGGCGTGTCACGCGCGCTCTGCGCCCCGGCCGTCGGCGGCGAGGCCAGGAGGAACAGGGTCAAGGCGGCCAGGGCCAAGGCAGCCGGGGGAAGCGGACGACGGGCCGGGCGGGTCGAATTCATGGTTTCGCGCTTTCCTCGTTCACAAAGTCACTGGCCTTGATCAGCCGGTCGATTTCCGCCTCTTCGCGGGCGAGCTGGGCCTCCAGTTCCGGGCTGACCTTCCGGCTGCTCCAGAATGCATCCTGATAAAAAGTGTCGTACCAGTTCTGGAGCGTGTTCATGCCCACGTCCATGGCGACGCCGCCGAGCAGCGACGCGGTGACGACCAGGACGGTCAGGGAGGTCGGCTCCATGATGCTGTCTCCTCGTGGGTCGGAAGGTCTCGGGTCGGAAGGTCTCGGGTCAGAAGGTCTCGCTGGCGAGGTCGCCCTCGGCCACCACGCGCAACCGCTCCAGCGCCTCCTGGCCGAAGCACTGGAACAGCACCGGGGTGGTCAGCGTGTCCAGCAGGGTGGAGCTGATCAGCCCGCCGAAGATGGCGACCGCCACCGGATGGAGGATTTCAGTTCCCGGCATATCGGACGAGAACAGCAGCGGGATCAGCGCCAACCCCGCCGACAGCGCGGTCATCAGCACCGGCGTCAGCCGCTCCTCGCAACCGCGCATGATCAGCACGCGGCCGGTCGGCACCCCCTCATGCAGGGCGAGGTTGATGAAATGGCTGATCTTGAGCACGCCGTTGCGCACCGCGACACCGGTCACCGCGATGAAGCCGATCATGGCGGCAAGGCTCAGATCCTGGCCGAAGACGACCAGGGCGGCGACGCAGCCGATCAGGGCGAGCGGAATGTTCGCCATCACGATCAGGCTCAGCACCACCGAGCGGTAGCGCTGGTACAGGACAAGGAACACCAGGGCGATGGAAACCGCGCACAGCCCGGCCATCACCGGCCGGCTCTCCTCCTCCTGGCGGAAGCTGCCCTCCAGCAGCGTGTTGTAGCCGGACGGCAAGGGGGTGGTAGCGATCTTCGCCCGCATCTGCGCGACGATGGCCGACATGTCCGACCCGTCGGTGTTGGCGGTCAGCACGATCCGGCGCATGCCCGCCTCGCGCATGATCTGGTTGGGACCGGCGGCGTTGACGATGGTGGCGACGGAGGACAGTGGTACATAGCCGGCCGGGGTTTCCATCCGCATCTGGGCCAGGGTTTCCGGCGTGCGGTCGGCATCCGACAGGCGCAGAACCACGTCGAACCGCTTGCCGCCGTCGATCACCTGCGACACCGTATGGCCGTTCGACAGGCTCTCCAGGGCCTCCGCCAGCTGCGCCGGCGTCACGCCGAACAGCTTGGCCCGCTCGTAATCCAGCGTGATGCGGATCTGCGGGACCTGGACCTGCTGCTCGACCAGCAGGTCGCGCAGGCCCGGAATATCGTCGAACTTCTCGCGGAAGCGGCCGGCCAGCATGCGCAGCGTGCCCAGATCCTCGCCGAAGATCTTCATGACGATGGCGCCGCGCACGCCGTTCTGCGCCACCTCCATGCGCGAGGTCAGGAACTGGGTCACGGTCAGATCGACCGGCAGCACCGACAGGCGGTCGCGCAGATCCTCGATCACCTCGGCGCGGCTGCGGCCGTCCAGCCGGACGCGAACTGGAAACTCGCTGCTGTTCACCGGATCGGCGTCCTCGTCATCCTCGTTGCGGCCGGTGCGGCGGGCGACGCTCACCACCTCCGGCACCTGAAGGATGATCTGTTCCGCCATCGCCCCGACCCGGCTCGATTCGGCGAGCGAGATGCCGGGCCGGTTCAGCAGTTGGACATAGAGCGTTCCCTCGTTGAAGGGCGGCAGGAAGGAGCGCGGCAGCAGCGGCAGGGCCAGCGCCGACAGCACGACAAGCCCGGCGGTGGCGCCGAGCAGGGCGCGCGGATTATCGAGCGACCAGCCGAGCACCCGGCCGTTCAGCCGCTTCAGCCAGCGGATCAGCCGGCCGTCATGCGACTCCTCCAGATGCTTCATGTTGGGCAGCAGATAGGCGCAGAGCGCCGGCGTCACCGTCAGCGACACCAGGAGGCTGGCGAAGATCGATACGATGTAGGCGACGCCGAGCGGACCGAACAGCCGCCCCTGCTCGCCCGGCAGGGCGAACAGCGGCAGGAAGACCAGCAGGATGATCGCGGTGGCGTAGATGATGCCCGACCGCACCTCCTGCGAGGCGCGCATGATGACCTCGATCACCTCCAGCGGCCGGTGGCGCCGACGGTTGTCGCCCAGCCGGCGCAAGGTGTTCTCGACATAGACCACCGAATCGTCCACCAGCTGGCCGATGCCAATGGCGATGCCGCCCAGCGTCATGGTGTTGATGGTGGACCCCATCAGCTTCAGCGTGATGATGGTGACGATCAGCGACACCGGGATCGCCAGCAGCGAGATGGCGGTGGTGCGCACGCTCCACAGGAAGGCGGCCAGCACGACGGCGACGATGACGATGGCGTCGCGCAGCACATCCTCGACATTCTCGACCGACGCGCTGATCAGGTCCGCTTGGCTGTAGGAGATCTTCCTCGCCTCCACGCCCGGCGGCAGGGAGGGTGCCAGTTCGGCCAGCATGTCCTCGACCCGGCCGGCCAGCGCCACGCTGTTGGCGGCAGGATGCTTGAGGATCGCCATCAGGACGGCGGGCTCGCCGTTGAAGCTGCCCTCGCCACGCTTCACCTTGGCGGCGAAACTGACGTCGCCGATCTGGCTCAGCAGCACCGGACGCCCGTCGCGATAGGTGACGACGAGGCTGCGCAGATCGTCCAGGCTGCGGCTGCGGCCGACGTTGCGGATAATGAATTCGGTGTTGTAGAGGTCGTTGAAGCCACCGCTGCTGTTCCGGCCGAAATCGTTCAGCGACTGCTCGACCTGGGTCAGCGTAATTCCCAGCATGTTCATGGCGACGGGGTTCGGCGTGAAGCGGTACTGCCGCACATCGCCGCCCACGACATAGACCTGCGAAACGCCTTCCACCGCCATCAGCCGGGGGCGGATCGTCCAGTCGGCAAGCTCCCGCAGGGTCATCGGATCCATGCCGGGGGCCTGCACCACCAGTTGCATCGCCAAGCCCATCACCGACGACATCGGCGCCAGATTTGGGGTGATGTCGTCCGGCAACCGCTCCCGCGCCATCGCCAGACGCTCCATGACCAGCTGACGGTTGCGCAGCGGGTCGGTGCCCCAGACGAACTCGACATAGATCAGCGAAAAGCCGGGGCTCGACGAACTGCGGATGCGCGACACCCCCGGCATGCCGTTCAGCACCAGCTCCATCGGATAGGTGATGAGCTGTTCGACCTCCTCGGGCGCATAGCCGCCGGCCTCGGTGACGATCGTCACCATCGGCGGATGCAGGTCGGGAAGCAGGTCGATGGGCATGTCCCGCGCGATCAGAACGCCCCAGCCGGTGATCAGCAGCGCCGCGATCAGGACGAGGGGGCGTTGGCGCAGGCTGAGTCCGACGAGAAAGGTGAACATGACGACGGGCGTCTCCGAAGGCGGCCGGAAGGCTGGAGGTGGCGAGGGATCAGGCTGCCTTGCCGGGCCAGCGGCGGCGGATGGCCACCGGATGCTGCCACATCCACAGGAGGGCCACGATCAGGGCGACCGCCACCCCCGCCCAGACGATAGGCCGGTGGGCGGACGCGGCACCGGGGACGGTGTCCGCCAGTCGCGGCACCAACAGGTCGGCGGCCCCGGTCGCGGTCGCCCCGGCCAGCGCCATCCTCACCGTCAGCGGCGTGACGCTGGCCGGCGGCAGGTAGGGTTCGGAGCGGTAGATGCCGGGAGAAACCTCGCTCAGCTCCAGCGTCTGCCGCGGGGTGTCGATCCGCAGTTCGGCCCCACTCAAAGCCTCGCTGCTGTCATAGCGGTCGACGAAGGCGAACAGCCGCTTCTGGTTGGCGATCACCACGACGCTGACGGGTTCCGCTGCAGCCCCCCTCACCGTCGTCCGGGCCAGCTCCATGACCATCGCGACGCGCGGCGACGCGGCAGTCCCGGCCGGCCCGGTCTCGTCGGCCAGAGCCGGGCCGGCGGAACCGGCGCTCATCCCTGCCGCCAGACACACCGCCAGCACGGCGGATACCGCGCTGGCGCCGGCGCAACGGAGCCAGTCTGCCGTCCTACTGCGAAACTCCATGGCGTCCTCCACTGTATCTGCGTTCATTGTTTTTGGCTGGGCATTGTTTTGGCCGGGCGCCGTTCCTGCCGGACGGAAGCGGACGGGCGGCGTTACTGGAACTGCGACAGCAGCCGGGCACCGTGGGTGACGATCCGGGCGCCCGGCTCCAATCCCGCGGAGATCAGCACACTGCGGCCATCGATCATCTCGGTCTTGACCGTGTGCGGCATGAAGACCTCAGGCTCGACCAGTTCCCAGACCTGCTCGGCCCCGCCCGAATCGTTGACCACCGCCTCGCGGGCGATGGGAATGCCTTCGCGCATCTTCGATTCGTTGCGGACCGTGACGGTCACCGGACGGCCGACCCGAAGTCCATCCATCGGATTCTCGATCCGGAACATCAGGGGCACCGACTGCTGCTGCAACGCCAGCCCGCTGCCGATGAAGGTCAGGTCGAGCGCGTCGCCCTCCGGCGTCACCGCGCTGGCGTCATGGACCAGCTGCGTGCCGCGGGCGACCTCAGGGTCGGCGGCGACCGCCTCGATCCACAGGCGCTGCGGGTTGACGATCTCGAAGATCTTTTCGCCGGGATGGACGATGCGGCCATTGATGGCGGTCGACGCGCTGATCACGCCGTCGATGGCCGCCCGCAGCACCTCCTGGGTCTGAAGCATCGGCAGCAGGGCCTCCCGCTCGCGGCGCAGACCTTCCAGCCGCACTTCCGCCTGCATCACCTTGCCGTCGCGGAAGGGCACGAACCAGAACTGCTTCAGGATCTCCACGCTCTCGGCGGTGATCCGGATCTCGTTGGTCAGCCGCGCGACCTCGCGCCGGACCTGGCTGCGGTCGACGACGCCGATGGCCGGCGCGACATAGCCGAGGATCTGTCCCTTGCGCACCGTTTCCCCCAGGACCGGCATGCCGGTCTTCGGCGGTTCGATGCGGCCAAGCAGGCTTGCCTCGACATCGCCATGGGCGTTCGGGTCCGGAACGATCCGGCCGGGCAGCTTGACCGTCAGCGGCGTGCGCACGCTGTCGGCCCGGTGCGTGCGGATGTCGAACATCCGTTGCAGCGGCTTCGGCACGAAATAGGAGCCGTCCGGCCTGCGTTGGGGCTTGTCGACCGCCAGCGACGCCAGCAGCTTCGCATCCGCCGCGCGCGGTTGCGGCGCGGCGGCCACCGCTTCGGCCACGGCGGCCACCGGCGGCGTTGCCGGTTCGGATGGTGCGACCGGGGGCATCGGCGGGGTGGCGTCCGGCGCCGGTTGAGATGCTGGCGGTGCTGCGGGAGCGGTCTGGCCGGCCTCCCGTGCCGAGGGATCCTGCGCCGATGCCGCCGGCATCGCGGCGTCCGTGACATGGACCTGGCTGACCGGGGTGCGGTTGACCCCGAACATATAGGCGACTTCCCAGCTGAACTGGCTGAGGGCGTTCGACCCGCTGGAAATATAGCTGCCAACCGCCGCGACCGGTGCGGTTGCCGTGTTCACCACCGTGCTGGCCGCCGAACAGGCGGTCGAGCCGATCCATTGGCCGGTGCCCGACAGCCAAGCCCCGTCGTCGGACGAGGCGGCGGACGAGGCAGTAGATGAGGCGGCAGACGGTGCGGCAGACGGGCGACGCACCCTGACGGCAGCCTCATCCTCCGCTTCCGTTCCGTGGCGGCTCCAGGCCGCGGCGGGTGCCGCGGACATCGATGCCAGAAGGATTGCTGCGGAAACCGCCGAGGACACCGCGCGGGACAGCCCCGCGCTGCGCCCGAGCGCCACCGGCTGACCGGGCAGCCGCCGGCCCTGCTGCCGGGGGCCCTTCGCCGGCCTTACAGAGCCGACGGCATGAGGCTGGTCTTGGCCCGCCATGGTGCGATCCACCGTTCCAAACACATTCGGCATGTAGATTCCGGCGTTCGATGATGCCCGATCCGGTCGGCAAGGCAGCGAACGCACGACCGTCCCGGATATGGACCCGCTTCCAGACCCGTTTCCCCGGCCGGCGCGCAAACCTCGCCTGCCTTCATTGGACCCGAGGAAGACTAACGAATTATGAACGACCATGTCGGGATGCGACGGTCTGAAATATAAATTCCAGTATTGAGAAATATTCTGACAGGGATCACTCCGTCAAGACTGTTAAGAGCCGTAACTTTTCAAGGAATCACCCACATAATTCCTTGTTATCGTCAACGATTACATTTTCAACCTAACATATTTCCAGTGATAATCCGACACATCCTTTGATGAAAATTTCTTGGATAGACAACAATAAGACTCTGATTCGGAACGAAAAGTTTCAACACTGATCAAGTCTGCAAATTTCCTGTGGACGCTTTTCCGTTTACCCTGATTGAGGTAGCCTGTCCGATATGAGATATGCGGACTACTGGACACTCGAATCAGGAACCGCCTTTTCACATGCCGACGCCGCAGGAAGACGATGCCATCCGGCACCGTCGGCGCCGCCCTGTCGCCGGCTTGGAAACCGGTCGTCGACAGTGACTTGCGGACCGTAGCAGCCATGCCAAACCCGAGCGGAGCGTGACCGTATGCAAGACGTCCAATCCACCGAAGAAACCGGCAGCCGATCCGGCACTGACCGGCAGGCGTCCGAAACGGCCACGCCCGGACTCCAGACCGCACCCGCCATCGTGCAGCCCAGCCGCAGCAACGGTCCGGTCGTCCTGACAATCCTGCTGGCGGCGGCGGCGGTGTGCGGCACCGTTCTCTATTCCGACGACCTGCGCTCGTCCTTCCTGTCTCCGAGCCGCACCCAGCTGAAGCTCGATGCGCTGGAGCGGACCGTCGCGGGGGTGACGGCGATGCCGGAGAAGCTGACGGCGCTGGAACAGGCGGTCGCGGCGACCGGCAAGCGCATCGACCAGCAGTCCGTCACCGGCCGGGCGGTATCGGTGATCGCGGCACGCCTGCTGAAGGAGTCGCTCGGCACGTCCGATCCCTTCGCCGACGACCTCGCTCTGATGCGCCTCTCCGCCGCGGCGGATCCCGAACTCTCGAAGACGCTCGATTCGGTGTCGGGCTACGCGGCCAAGGGCGTGCCGACCCGGACCCAGCTCTATGCGTCCTTCGGGCTGCTCGTGCCGTCCGCTCTCCACGCGGAGGTGCAGGACGGTGCAGGCGGGCTGCGCGAAACCGTCTGGGGCTGGATGACAGGCCTCTCGACGGTCATCCTGGCATCGGCCTCCGATTCGCCGCCGCAGGCTGCCGATCCGTCGGCTTCACAACAGGCGGCTCCGCAACAGGCAGCTCCACCGCCGGCTGAAACCAGGACTCCGGCGCTGCTGGCGGCCACGGCGGCCCGGCTCGAAGCCGGCGAACTCGCGGCAGCCATCGACATCATGGCGTCGCTCGACGGCGTTGCCGCACCGGTGGCGGCCCCCTGGCTGGCCGACGCCCGCGCCCGGCTCGCCGCGGAGCGGACCGCCGCCGTCCTGGAAACCAGGATCCGCAGCTGGAGCGCCGCCGGCACCCAATAAGGACGTCGGCCCACTGCCGGGATGCGCGTCCGGCCGCTCGGCCGGCTGCGGCCCCGGACCGATGGGCCGGACACCGATCATTTCCCGAGTCCACCGCCAGATTGCGAGGCCACCGGTGACAGAGCTAAAGAAAAAGGTATCGGCGGTGATGGTTGCCGCCGGGCTTGCGCTTTTCGCCGGCACGGCGGCGCAGGCGGCAACGGTGCTGAACCGCGGCAACGGTGGCGAGCCGTCGACGCTGGACCCGCACCGCACGGACGGACGCATCGAATCGAACATCCTGCGCGACCTGTTCGAGGGGCTGGTGGTGTATGGCCCCGACGGCCGCATCCTGCCGGGCGTCGCCGAAAGCTGGCAGGTGTCGGAGGACGGCAAGCTCTACAGCTTCCAGCTCCGCGCCGATGCCCGCTGGTCCAACGGCGATGCGGTGACGGCCGAGGATTTCGTCTACAGCCTGCGCCGCGCCCTGACGCCCAAGGACGGCATCCAGCCCTCCGCCAACATGCGCGTCATCAAGGGGGCCGCCGCCGTCATCGACGGCACCAAGCCGGCCGACACGCTGGGCGTCGCAGCGCCGAACCCGCGCACCGTGACCATCGCGCTGGAGGCGGCCACCCCCTATTTCCTCGACCTGATCGCCGCCGACAACAGCGCCCTGCCCGTGCATCGCGGCACCGTCGAGTCGCAGCGCGAGCGCTGGACCGATCCCGGCAAGATGGTCAGCAACGGCGCCTATGTGCTTGAGGAATGGCGGGCCCGCCAGCAGATCGGCCTGGGCAGGAACGCCAATTTCCACGGCCGCAGCGGCGTCTCGATCGACAAGGTCAACTTCTTCCCCATCGACGATTCCGCCGAGGAGGTCGACCACTTCAAGGCAGGCACCCTCCACCTCACCTACGAGGTGCCGCAGGACCGGGTGAAGTGGATTTCGCTGACCGAACCGAAGGTGTTCTGGAACAGGCCCTTCCTGGCGACCTACTATTATGCCTTCAACCTCACGGTCGAGCCGTTCAAGAGCAACCGCGACCTGCGCCGCGCCCTGTCGCTGGCGGTCAACCGCGAGAACATCGTCGACAAGGTGACGCGAGCGGGCGAGACGCCGGCCTATGGGCTGGTGCCGCCCATCGTCCCCAACTACCGCCGCCAGACCGCCGACTTCATCGCCGAGCCGATGGACAACCGCCTGCGCGAGGCGCGCCGCCTGTTCTCGGCCGCCGGCTTCAGCCCGATGCAGCCGCTGGCGGTCGAGATCCTCTACAACCAGTCGGAAAACAACCGCGTCATCGCCGACGCCGTCATTTCCATGTGGCAGGACGCTTTCGGCAAGGGCATCCAGGTCAAGCCGGTCAGCGTCGAACGCACCGATTACCTGAAGCGCCGCGCGCGGCGCGATTTCCAGATCGTCCGCGCCGCCTGGATCGGCGACTACGCCGACCCCACCGTCTTCCTCAACCTGATGCTGTCCACCGCGCTGCCGCCGCGCAACGATCCCGGATACCGCAGCCGCAAGTATGACGACCTGCTCGCCAAGGCGGCGGCCAGCGAGGACGCGGCCCAGCGCTCCGCCCTGCTCGGCCAAGCCGAGAAGGCGATGATCGACGACGACCCGGTCATCCCGATCTACCACTTCTCCACCAAATCGCTGGTCAGCCAGCAGATCAAGGGCTGGGTCTACAACGTGCGCGACGTCCATCCCAGCCGCTTCCTGTCCTTCGCCGGGAAAGCCGCCTCGTGACCGCCGCCACGGCGTCCACGGCAGCCTGACGGCAGACAGACGGCACAGCGAAAGCAGAGCGACAGGGGGAAACACATGGATTTCGGCCTTCTCACCATTCCGCTGGTGACACTGGCGATGGCCTTCGGCTTCGCCGTGTTCACCGACACCCAGACCATCCATTTCGACTATGTCGACGTGCCCGATTCGATCTCCCAGGAGAGCGGCCTGACACCGGCGGTGGTGATCACCAAGCTGGCCGACGAGATGCAGGAGATCGAGCGGCAGGCCTTCACCAAGGCCGAAGCCCGTCAGGTCGAACTGCATGCCGACCAGAGCGCCACCTCGGTGCTGGGCGAATATCTCGGCGTCACCCCGCTGATCCGCGTGGTGCAGGAATCGGCGCACATGATCCCCTTCACCTTCTCCGGGGAAATCGTGCGCCACGACCAGCAGGTCGAATTCATCCTGCGCAGCTACGACAGCCACCACAACAAGACGCGGATCTCGCGCAACGGCTCGGTCGACGACATGAAGGGCCTGATCCACGGCGCCGCCTATGAGGCGATGCGCGTGGTGAACCCCTACATTCTGGCCGCCTACCAGTTCAAGCGCGACCGGCTGTCGCGCGATTTTACCCCGACCCTGGAAATCCTGCGCCGGGAACTGGAAGGGCACGATTCGCGCTACGCCCCCTGGCTGCACAATCTGTGGGGCATGGTTCTGTACCAGCAGAACGATCGCCACGGCGCCATCCACCAGTTCGAGGAGGCGGTGCATCTCGACCCGAATTTCCTGTCTCCGCGCCTGAACCTGGGCGTCGTCAATGCCCGGCTCGGCGAATACGATCTGGCGGAGAAGAACTTCACCGCGGTGGTGCAGCACCCCAACGTGGCGCAGAGCCCGGCGGTGAAGGCGGCGGCGCTGAGCGAATGGGGCTTCACCCTGGCCCTGACCGGCCGGGTCGACGAGGCCTATGCCAGGTTCGACGAGGCGAGCCGGGCCGATACCAACTTCTCCGACGTCTATTCGAGCTGGGCCGAGGTGCTTAGCGCCCAGGGGCGCCGCGAGGAGGCGGAGCGGATGACCGCCAGGGCGCTGAGGCTTGCGCCGAAGGAAGTCGTCTACACCGAGAACCTGATCGGCACCGTCCAGAACGTACCGGCCACCGCAAGCATGAACTGACGACATGACGGAGGAGGGCCGAAGCATGAGACGGCGCGCACACTCCATGACCGTCGCCGGGGGCCTCGCGGCGATGGCCATCCTGATCGCGGCGGCGCCGGCTGTTGCGGCAGGTGGGCATGACGGCGGCAGCGCACATGGCGGTCGTCACGTCCGCCATGCGGTGCCGGCCCATGCCGCGGTCAAGCATGCGCCGGCGCACCGCGACAAGGGGAAGGGCCATGGCGAAAGTCACGATGACGGCCACGGCGGCGGCCACAGCACCAGCGTCCTTCTGCTGGTGATCTACGGCCTGCTCGGCGTCAGCAACGACCATGGCGGGGATCACGGCGGCGGGCATTCCAGCCCGATCGCCTCGATCTTCGGGGGCGGCCATGCCGGTGGGCATGGGGGAGGCCATGGCGCCGACCACGGAACGGGACACGGGCCCGACCCGGCCGGAGCCCATGGTCCGGCCGACGCCGCCGTCATCCCGGCGGCTGCCCATTGATGACGGCCGATTGATTGCGACTGGTCCGGGGCCCGCGGGTTCCGGTCGGATTTCCAGAGCGGAGACGATGCAAGCAACCGAAAACAGCGGTACGGGCCGGTCGTTATGACCGTTGATGTCGCAGGCTGCCATGCCGTCCTTCATATCGACCGGCTGACATCCAATCTCGCGATGGCCAGGTCGATGCTGGACGATGGCGCCCGCATTCTGGGCGTGGTCAAGGCCAATGCCTATGGTCATGGCGCCTTGGCGGTGTCCCGGGCGCTCGAACATGCAGGCATCGACGGTTTCGCCGTCGACAGCCCGGATGAGGGAATCGAGCTGCGTCAGGCGGGGATCGCATCGCCGATCCTGGTTATGAACCCGCTTTGCCCCGGCGACGCGTCCCCTATGATCGGGTTCGGCCTGACGGCAACCATCAGCGATGTCCAAGCCGCCGAAGCACTGCAAGCCGCTGCCCACCGGGCCGGACGCCCGGCGGACATCCATGTCAGAGCAAGGTCCAACTGCGCCGGGCTGGGCGCAGACGGGGACGGGAACGCCATTGTCTCGCTCCTGCGCGCGGTGCGCAACCTCGCCAATCTGCGGGTGGAAGGGCTGTTCACCCACATGATCGGTCCCTACCGGGACGACCCCGTCCAGATCGGACGCGAGGTCGCGGGCTTCCACACCCTGATCGACCGGCTGCCGGCTGATCTGCCGAGGCCGCCGCTTGTCCATGCCGTCACCAGCCCCGGCCTGTTCAACGCCCCCGACGCCCGGTTCAACATGGTTCGGCTGGGTGCCGTGCTTTACGGCATCCGCATGGTCGAGGCAGGCGGCGCGCCCTTTCCGTTCCGGCCGGTGATGGAACTGATTTCGCGCATAGCGCATCTCTGCCGGCTGGAGCCGGGGGACGACATCGGATACGGCCCGGCCGCAAGGCAACGGAGCGAGGGGCCGGCCAGGGGTAGGACGGGAGGGCGGGCCGCGATGATTCCGGTGGGCTATGCCGACCTGCCCTATCTGCTGCGCTTCCGCGACAGCGCCGTGCTGATCCGCGGCCGGCGGGCTCCGCTGATCGGCGAAGCCTTCATGGGCAAGGTCCTGGCGGACGTCACCGACATCCCGGACGCCGCGCTGGGCGACGAGGCGGTGTTCGTCGGCGCCCAGGGCATCGAGACGATCACGGTGGAAGACATCGGCAAGGCCAACGGCATCCGCCCGTCGGCCATCCTGATGCTGGGGCCGCGCGTGGCGCGCCGGCTCTCCGGGCATTCGGCCGGACAGGTGGGGGGCGTGGAATGAGCCGATGCGGACGAATGCCGAACCGGCGCCAAGCGATCGCCGGCGCCGGCACAGCGCTCATGAGCGCCCTTCTTCCCGGTGGCGCGCACGCAGGCCGGGCGACCGACAATGCATTGCTGCCGAAGCTGACCGACGGGCGGCACTGGCGCATCGGCTATGCCGAAACGATGCCCTACGGCAATTATGCCGGCACGCTGGCCAGCATCGTGAAGGGGCTGGACGCCCTGTCCTGGCTGAACGGAGCGGCACGGATGCCCTATGACGCCGGCCAGAGCGACAGCGAGGCGCTGTGGCGCTGGCTGTCGGCACGCGACCTCGGGCCGCGCATCCGCTTCGTCGCCGACGGCTGGTACGGCGGGCTGGACCAGGCGTCGGCGGAACCGATCCTCCAGCGGCTGGAAGGCGGCGGCGACATCGACCTGATGATCGTCATGGGCACCATCGCCGGGCGGAAGCTGGCGTTGGACCGCCACACCGTCCCGACGCTGGTGTTCTCCACGACCAATGCGGTTGCCGCCGGCATCGTGGGCGCCGCGGAGCAGTCCGGCCGCAACCATGTCTGGGCCCATGTCGATCCCCAGCGCTATCACCGCCAGATCCGCATCTTCCACGAGACCTTCGGCTTCCGCCGGCTGGGGATCGCCTACGAGAACAGCCCGGCCGGACGTGCCATCGCCTCCATCGCCGACATCGAGGCGATGGCGGGACAGCTGGGGTTCGAACTGGTGGCGCGCCATGTCCAGGCCCCCGTCGGGTCCGACGATCAGGACCGCTATTACGCCGACCTTGCCGCGGCCTGGGGCGACCTCTCCCGGCAGGTCGACGCCATGTACATCACCTTCGGCCGCTGGAGCCTGGAGCGCTTCCCGCCCCTGGTTCGCATCTTCCAGGAGCGCGGCATCCCGACCTTCTCGCAGCTTGGGCCGGAGGAGGTGGCGCAGGGCGCCCTGATGAGCGTCGCCCGCAGCGATTTCGACGGAATCGGCCAGTTCGGCGCCTCGGTGATCGCCCGGCTGGCCAATGGCGAGAGGTTGGCGGAGATGCGCCAGATCTATTTCGACACGCCGACAATCGCCTGGAATCTGGCGGTTGCGAACCGGATGGGCTACCGCCCGGCGATGTCGGCGCTGCTGGCCGCCGACAACATCTACACCAGCCTCGGCGCCATGCCTTGAGCGGCCCGCCATCAGCCGAGAGGACCCGCCCCGTGCAACGCAAGACCGGCCGTTTCCTGGCGACCTTCCTGCCATCCGTGCTGCTGATCGTGGCGGCGCTGGTCTTCAGCGCCGGCATCAATCTCGGCACCTTCCGGCGGGATTGCGGCGACGCGCTGTTCTCCACCTTCGGGGTCGCCGGCCGGAAGGTGGTCACCAGCATCGAATATGCGGTGAAGCACGGCAAGACCATCGACAATTTCTTCGGAATGGAGCGGGCGCTCAATCAGTTGAGGACCTATCTGCCGCAGGCGGACGGTGTCGCCGTGGCACTGCCGAACGGACAGATCGCTTACGCCATCGGCACCTACGGCTTCAAGGATCGCGTCGGCGACCGGCTTTCCGGCTATGAACAGCGCCGGACCGCTGAGGAATTCAAGCGCAATACCTCCTTCAACTATCATGATACCGACAACCGGTCGTACGAACTGTATCTGGCGATCCGCGATCCCAGCGATGGGCGCTGGATCGGCACCCTGATGATCGCGGCCAGCGATTTGGTGATCGACGACTACGTCCGCGCATTCGAACGCCACACGCTGATCCTCGTCGGTGCGCTGGGTGGGGTCGCGATCCTCCTGCTGGGCGGCCTTGCCCTGCTGCCGGAACGCGGGCGCGGCGGGCTCGGACGGCCGCGCTCCGGGCGCGCGGCGCTCGTGGTGGCGGCGCTGGTGCAGATCGCGGTCGGCGTGACCGGCTACGGCGCCTTCAGCGACGCCTATCTGCGCACGGTGGAGAACACCACCGGGATCGTCGAGAACATCGTGGCGACGGACGTCGGCTCCGTCATCGGGCGCGGGGCGACCTACCGTTCCTTCTCCGGCATCGACGATTACTTCCGCGAGATCGTCGCCATCGTTCCCCACTTCAAGGGCATGTCGCTGGCTGTCCCCGAGGGGGCGGATCTGTCGGGCTCGCTCGGCTTCGGCCAACCGGCGGCCAAGGGGGATCTGGTGACGGGACGGGCGCTGGCGACCGACGCGGACTTCCTGACGCCGACCCTGCGCATCGTCATCGACAGCGACTTCATCCAGCGCAACATGCTGGAGGTCATCGCCAACAACGTGACGATCCTGATCATCTCGCTGATGTTCATCTATGAACTGCATGCCTTCGTCAGCCGGCGGATTCGGCTGCCGGCGGAGACGGGAACCGAGACAGAGGTGGTGGCGGGCGCCGATGCCGCCGCGGCGACCGGCCGGTCCCTGGCCGGCCTCCGCTTCCTCACCTTCATGCTCTATTTCGGCATGTTCCTGTCGGCCTCCTTCGTTCCCGTCATCATGCAGACCTTCGACCGCGGCCTGTTCGCACTGGCTCCGCCCCAGGCGGCGGCGATTCCGGTGTCGGTGGAGATGCTGTGCGGCGCGCTGGCGATCCTGCTGGCGGGACGGATCAGCGCGCGGCTGCCCTGGCGGACGATGACCGCCGCCGGTCTGGCAGTCGCCGTGCTGGGCGCCCTGATCTCCGGGGTGACCGGCGATCCGGTCCTGTTCATTGTGGCGCGCGGTCTGGTAGGGGCCGGAACGATGACGGCGCTGATGGGACTGTACCGCCTGATCGACCGCATCCGCCGGATCGATCCGGCGACGGGAGCCTATTCCGACCTGTTTTCCGGCATGTATGTCGGCGTCAATTGCGGCGCGGTCGTCGGCAGCCTGCTGGCGGACGCAATCGGCCCCCACGCGGTTTTCCTGATCGCCGCCATCGTGCTGACGCTGGGCATCGCGCAGTTGCTGCTTCTGACGCCCGAACCGGCGGGAGCGGCCGCCATCCCGGCCGACGCCCCCACCGTCGCGAAGCCGGACGGCGAGACGGCACCCGCGCGGCGGGTGTGGAGCGACGGCTCCTTCCTCGCCTTTTTGCTGCTGGTGTCGGTTCCGACCTCCGCCTGCAGCATGTTCCTGATCTATTATTTCCCTCTGTTCGCCAGCGGGTTGGGACAACCGGCCTCGACGGTCGGGCAGGCCTTCCTGCTCTATGGTCTGTGCATCGTCTATCTCGGGCCGCTGCTGTCGCGCCTGATGCGGTCGAGCAACGTGGCACCCGGCCTGCCGGTCCTCGCCTCCGGCCTCATCATGGCGGCGGGGCTGACGACCTTCGCGCTGACCGGAAGTCTGGTCGGGGCGTTCCTGGCGATCCTGCTTCTCGGCCTCAGCGACAGTTTCGGCCTGACCGCGCAGCAGCGCTATCTCGAGCGGCTGCCTGTCGTGGGCACGCATGGGCTTGCGGTTCCGCAATCCTATCATCTGAACGCCCGGAAGATCGGTCAGGTCATCGGCCCGATGCTGTTCAGCGCCGCCGCGGTCGCCGGCGGGGCGGGCGCGACTCTGATCGGCCTCGGTCTGGCGGCGGCACTGCTGCTGCATCTGGGATTGTCCGTCCTGGCCCTGCGCCGGCGCCCGTTCGTGGCCAAAACGGCATGAGGGAGATGGCGGCACAGGCACGAACGGAGGGCAGTCCGCTGCGCCTGGCGATTCTCGACGGCAGCTGGGCGCCGGCCATCGCCGCATTGCAGGACGCGGCAATCGGCGACCGCATGTATCCGGTCAGCGGCGGCCAGATCGCCGAGATGCTCGGCCCCCGCGGCTTGACGGTGGGGGCGTTGGCCGGCGACCGGCTGGTCGGCTTCTTCTCCCTGCTGTTTCCCGGCCGGCAGCCCGAGTCGATGGGTCTTCCCTTCGGGCTCGTGGATAGGGAGCTGGACGCGGTGGTCCACTGGACGGCGGTGATTGTCGATCCCGCCTTCCGCGGACAGCGGTTGCAGCAGCGGATGGTCGCAGCCGTCGACTGGCGGCTGTTTCCCGAGTCCCCTCATGATTACGGCTTCGTCACCGTGCGCGCCGACAATCCGCCCAGCCTGCGCAGCATGCTGGCCTGCGGCTTCGCCATGGTCTGGGCCGCTCCCAAGTTCGACGGCCACCTGCGCCATACCCTGTTCCGCATCACGCCGGGCGACCGCGCGATTCCCGGCGGCGGGGAGATGGTGGCACTGATGGATGTGCAGCGTCAGATGGACCTGATGGCGCGGGGATGGATCGGCTGGCCGCAAGGTGCCGCGGCCGGCCACGTCCGCTTCGCTCCCCCGGTTCCCGGCAGTCTCGTCGACCGCATCAGGGCGCGGAAGCGGTCCGGATAACACAAGCCGTCACATCGTCATGCGTTGACGTCGCTGAAGCCGAAGGCGTCGCGCAGCCGGGCGAGCATGCCGGACCCCTGCCCGCGCTGACGGTCGTCCTCGTCCGGGCGGCTGTTGTGCCCGTCCGCCGAGCGGGTGGATGCGATGCGGCCCAGCAGGTCGCGCAGCGACGGTTGGCCGTCCAGCGCCTGTGCCAGCACTGTCTCGTCGATCTCGTACAGCAGCGCCGGCCCGAGGGTGCGCGCCGAACTCGTCCTCGCGGCCCCGTCCAGCAGGGCGCCTTCCCCGAACAACGCGCCCGGTCCAAGGCGGGACAGCTCGATCTCCGTGCCGTCCAGGCCGGTGGTGCTGAGCGCCACGATGCCCTCCGCAACCAGGAACAGCGACCGGCCGGCATCGCCCTGGCGGTACAGCGGCGTGCCGATGGCGACCCGCTGCGGCCGGGCGCCGGCAGCCAGCCGTTCGCGGGCTGCCGTGTCCAGCGGCTGGAACAGGGGAGCGGCGGCGATCAGCGACGCCGCGTCCGGATGGGCGTCGGCCGCGTCGGTCCCCCCCTCCACCAGCCGGATGTTGGCGTGGCGCTGCGCCAGCGTCACCCCGGCATGGCGGAAAACGGAATGGATGCTGATCAGCACGGCATGCTCCTGCGATTGCAGGAGGGAGCGGTCGGTCAGGTCGAACGAAACCAGGAAGCGCATCCCGAATTCGTCGATGCCGTTGAACTTCACCCAGACCAGGCCGAGATGCTTGCGCCCATCGACGCTCTTCACCAGCCGCAGCGCGTCGGTCAGCAGATTGACGATCCGGTCGGGATCGTGGCCCAGCGTCACATGCAGCAGCATCTGGGCGATGAAGCGGTTGTTGGGGTGCGAACAGTTCTCGATCCGCGTCCCCGCCGCGACCGCATTCGGAATGCTGACCACCGTGTTGTTGAAGGTCTGGATCTTGGTCGAGCGCCAGGAGATGTCGATCACCTGACCGATGGGCGCATCCCCCACCTTGATCCAGTCGCCGCGGCGGAACGGCCGTTCGAGGTTCAGCACCATGCCGGAGAAGATGTTGGACAGGTTGCTTTGCAGCGACAGGCCGATGATCATCGCCAGCACGCCGGAGGTGGCGAGCAGGCTGGTCAGGTCCTTCTGGAAGACCTGCGCGATCACGCCGAAGACCGCCAGGATCAGGATCAGCAGCGACACCGTGCTCTTGACCACCTGCGGGATCGCCCGCTCGCTGGACGCCTCCAGCGGATCCCAGGCGAAGCGGTGCAGGGCCAGATTGATGAACAGGGCCGGGACCAGCCACCAGGCCACGTCGAACACGGTGACAGTGGCGGCCATCGCCCGTTCGGCATCGATCCGCGCGAAGCCGTCGATCAGCGCCGACTCGGCGGCAAGCAGGCCAACCCCGGTTGCCGCCGACTCGACCAACAGGAACAGGCGGGGAAAGCGGCGGTCCGACTGCCATGCCTCGGCCCCGCGCAGGGCCAGCAGCAGCAGACAAGCGCCCCACACCCCGATGAGAGCGGGTAGCCCGCCGATCTGCCGGCGCAACCCGCGGTCCTGCGGCTCGATCGACAATTCGAAGCGGACCGTCGGGGCGTCGCGCCCGGCGCGCCGCTCTTCAGGTCGGATCTGGGCGCCGGGCACCGCCGCAGGAATGTCGGCGGTGAGAACCGCGTCCGTCACCGCCCAGCCCGCCCCGGCCACCTTGCGCCCGGCGAGCACGCGCGCGAGGTCGCGGTGGGCGGAGCCGTCGCCTTCGTCGGCGGCGAAGATCATCCGCTCATGATTGAGGTCGCGGCTGCGGAACCGCAGGCCGACCCGATGTCCGCCCAGCGGCGCGCGGGCATCCTGCCACGCATCCATCAGGAAGCGGCCGGTGACGTGGTAGAGCCGGTAATCCTCGTCGCCATTGTGCGCCTGTTCGACGGGGGGGCCCAGCATCACCGGCTCCACGGTGTCGAGGAACTGGATGTCGGTGACCGCTTCCGGCGGCGGGCTGTCGGGAACGTTGCGGTAGCGGAACCACAGGTCGAACTCGATCCGCGCCGAACGGTTGACGGGATCGATGTCGGAGATGCGGCTGACCGACATGCCGACATGGACCACCGACAGCGGCCTCATCGCGCCGCGGCTACCGTTTCCGTCCGCATCGGCCGCATAGCGCAGCTGGGTCAGCGCGGTGGTCAGCCCGTCCTCCGGTCCGGCGCCGGCGGTGAACTGGCCGATGCCGAGCGCCCGTTCCGGCGTTCCGTCCTCGCCGAAATACAGCGGTCCGGTGACGCCGGGCACGGCATGCAGCACCGAGCGGATGGCGGCGAGCTGGTCGCGCACCATGCGCCGCGCCGACGCGCGCGTGCTCCAGCTGGCCGCCAGCCCCGCCCGCCGCACGGCGGCGATCAGAAGCTGCCCGGCATCGTAGGCGTAGAGCGCCGCCCAGTTGCCGAGCGGCCCGAACCGCGCATCGTAAGCCGCGAGCAGGCGGTTCGCCTGCTGGTTGGCGATGTCCGGCAGGAAGGAACTGATGACGAAGAGCTTGCCCGTGTAGAGGCCGGGATGGGACGATTCGCGCGGCAGCCGCGACAGCTGCTTGCCGAAGGAGGGCGTTCCCAGCCAGTTGGGGCCGAGAATGCGATTGGTCACACCCGCGTCGCGCAGCGCCTGGATCAGCATGACCGCCGGTTCCTCCGTCGCCAGCAGGACGACGACGGTCTCGGCAGGCAGCCCGCGCAGAGTGCCGACGAAATCGGCGATGTCGCGGGCGAAGCCGCTCGCCGCCGGATTGATCGCCGCATCCAGCCGCAACCCGACACCACGCTGCGGCATGACGTCACGCAGGGGACCCGCGAGCCGCTCCGTGACCGTCTGCGGCGTGCGCAGCAGCGCCACCGAATCGGCAAGCAGTCCGAGCCGGACGTAATCGGCCATGAAGGCGGCTTCCCGCTCGTCCGAATGTCCGATGCGGAAATACCAGGCATTGTTCCGCGTCAGGCTGGTCTCGCTTGCCATCGGTGACAAAGCAGGAATGCCGGCGGCAGCATAGATCGGGGCGGCCGCAAGGGAGGTGGCGGAGCTGTCGTGGCCGATCACCGCCAGGATGCTGTCGTCCTCCACGATCTCCGCCGCGGCCTTGCGGGCGCTGGGGGAAACGCCATGATCGTCGAACGGCACGAACTGAAGCTGCAACCCGTCGATTCCGCCGGCGGCGTTGACGTCGTCCGCCAGAAGCCCCAGCGCTTTTACGATGTCCTGGCCGCCTTCCGACAGGTTTCCGGCATAGGCGATGCGGACCGTGCCGGCAGTTTCCCGAATCGCAGATGGCGACGTCAGCGATGGCACCGCCAATCCTCCGGCCAGCAATGCCGCCAAAAACAGGAGAATGGCGATCAAGCGCATCGGTAGGACAACCCCAGGACTCCACTTCGGTGGGCAGGCGGCGGGCAGGCGACGGAAAACGGCGAATTGCGCAGGTCCAGTAGGCCCGACGGCCCGGCGAGGATCAAGCCTTACGCATGGTGCGCGCGGTCAATTCCGGGAAATCTCCGATTATCTCCGCATGCTCACCTTTAAGTGATAGAGTCTTAATGAACACCGAAACCTTTCTTTGAAACAAATCAAAAAGTCTGGAATCTAAACATTTCACCGATTCGGTAATTTGTTATTGGCAGGGATAACATAAAACCAACCCTGTTCCAATCAAGGCGCGGCTGAAACCAGTAGGAGTGTTCCCGATGGATATAGCGTGTCTATTGTGGAAAGAGTTAGACGGTGAGACTATGTTGCACGCGCTTTCCTGAAGAGGTACGCAAAAATTGCCGCCCGATACGCTCTCTGCGCATGGCGGAAAAGGCCGGACGAGACCGTGGGGACAGGCGGACGCTCTATTCGTTCGCAGGATGCGATGTAGACTTGGCAACGCAATGGGTTGGATTTCAAATGACAGAAGCAGTCGAGGATTGCCGCCGTAAATTCGCCGATCTGGTCAAGCTGAATGGGATTTCAAGCAAGTATATCGAGCGCGACACCGAGCGGCGCATCCTGGAGGACGGGGTCGTCCGTTGCGGCCTGACGCTGGAGGAAGCGCGCGGTGTGATGCGTTGTGTTGCCGACGATTACGATCTGGTTTTCGAAAGCGAAACCGACCGTCGGATCCGGCAGGTGCTGGACAAGCACGCCGGGAAGAAGGGAAAGATCGGCAAGACGCAGTTCAACCAGACTGCCTCGATCCTGCGCGATTTCTCCAACGACAGCATCAGCGAGGAAGAGGCGCGGCGCCACATCAAGCGCATCATGACCGACAACGGATGGCAGCCGAAGCGGGCCGGGCTGATCCCGACCAAGCGCTGGTATCGCAAGATCGAAACCTGACACCTGCCCTGACACCAGCAAGGCCGAGGCCCGCGACGGGGAGCGACGCCCATGGATATCCTAGAGCTGTTCGCGTCGGGAACCGTCATCCTCATCGGGACACTTCTGATCGCGGCACCGCTGATCGTCTACCGGGCGCTGTTCGACACCGCGCGGCATTGGCAGGCGTACGGCGCCGGTCGCGCCGGCATCGTCGAACTGTGCGGGTTCCTGATCGGCATCTGCTTCATCCTGACCACGCCGCTTCCGGGCGGGGGCCTGAATGCCGATCTGCTGTTCGGCGTCGGCGGCCCCTGGGATCTCGATCCTCCGGCGTTCGAGGCCCTGGTCCTCGACACGCTGGCCGAGGCTCCGGACCGGCTGGCGGCGTGGCTGGCCGAGCGGGACGACCGCCTCAACCTGACCCTGGTCGTCGGCTTCGCCTTTGCCTTGCTGGCCGGACGGGGGGCCTGGGGGTTCTACCGGACCTACTGGCGCGTCGCCCTGCTCACCCTGGCGATGGATCTGACGCTGGCGGCGCTGGCGTCGGTCGCGACGCTCTACGCCATGCTTCTCGGCCTCTGGCTGCTCAACCGCCTGAATTTCTGGGCCCTGGGGGTCGCGGTGCTGGTCATGCAGGAGTACCGCTACAACACGCTGGGCCTGTTCCAGAAGCAGCGCCATTTCCGCGCGCCCAAATCCATGCTGCCGCTGGGCGCGCCGGTCAGCGGCGAGACCGGCAGCAGCCGGCGGAAACGGGTCAGGGCGGAGGGGTCAGGACGTGCGACTGGCCGGAAATTCGGCGTTTGAAATGCGACCAGCACACACCGGATGCCAGCACCAGCCCCGCCAGCACCAGCGCCAGATAGCTGCTCCACAACGGCGCGTCTGCATCGACGACGCCGAGGTGCCGCAGCGACAGGTAGCCGCTGTAGAGGATCGTCACGGCGGTGAGAATCCCCGGCAGGCGCAGCGCGACCCAGGCGATCCGCAGATAGGCGGCATAGAGGGCAAGCAGCAGCAGGCCGACGGCGATCTTCACCGACAGGCGGCTGCCGTCCTCGGTTCCGAGCCAGGCGGCATAGGAATAGCCGGTCGGGTTCCAGGTGGCGAACAGCAGGAGGAAGCAGGTTACGGTGCGGATCAGATAGCCGAAGCTCTTCATGGCGTCATCCGGCCGGTCAGGCGATCAGGTTCTGGGAATCGACCTGACCGCTCAGGCGATAGCGCACGAGCGACCAGGATTGCCCGGCCCCCAGCACGATGGCGACGGTGCTCAGCAGGCCAAGCGAACGGGTGGTGGGATCGGCCAGATCGATCACGCCGAAATCCCACAGGACCCAGCCGAACGACGACACGACCGAAAGCACCAGCAGAATGCCGATCAGCTTCATCGAACGCCATGTGGCCTGCGCATGGATGAAAAGCAGGAAGGCCAGCACCGACGCGCCGAACAGCTTGACCGTCCAGTGCCCCTGATCGCCGACGAGCCAGTCGTAATAAGAATAGCCGGACGGGTTGTAGATGCCGAAGACCAGCAGGACCGCGAAGATGATCCGGACGATGAAACCCGCTGTCGTCATCATGGCGGCGGCTCTGCACAAATTTTCGGTTTTTCCTGTCCGGAAACCGTACGCCGCCCCCCTTGCCCGGTCAATGTCGGGAAGATCCCGCAATTGCCGCACCGTTTTCCCATCCCGCTCCCTGTGCCGGAATGACGCATCGCGATGGATCGGCTGACATGACGCCCGTGAACGCCCTTTTCGGCAAGCCCGCCGCCATCGCCGCAAGCCTGGCTCTCGGCGCCCTCTTCCTGTCGGCCGGCTGGACGACGCTGCCGACCCGCCATGCCGCCGCCACCGTCAGCTATCAGCTTGCCGCCCCGATGGACGGAACGCCGGGAGCATCCGCCGCGGCGCCCATTCCGGTGCCGGTCTTCCTGATGCAGCCCGACCACGCGACCATGCGCAGCGGCACCGGCCTGCTGCGGCCGGACGGGCGGGTCGACATCACGCTGTTCGATCCGTCCGACCCGCGGCTGATCCACGGCAGCGAGGCCCTGATGTTCAACACCGAGTTCCGCGTCCTCTGGCTACTCGCCACCGACGAGGAGCGGGTCCGGCTGTGGAACGGCATCGAGGAGGTGGGGCGCGGGCTGCGCACCGCCATGGACGGCATTTTCGAATCGCCGGAATTCACCGGAGAGTACCGCGACGCCTTGCAGGAGATCGGCCGGATGGCGATCGAGGAGGCCTGGCGGGCGCCGTCGACCCGCGCCACCTACGAGGAGCTCCTGCGCAGCGCCGAACCGATGCTGCACGACACCGTCGGCCGCGACCTGAAGGCCATCGCGATGAAGCAGGTCGAGCCGCTGGTGTGGAACCTGATCGGCGCCAATGTCGGCATGGCGCTCGATCCGTTCCGCAGCCAGTCCTGGGATCTCGGCCCCGTCGATCAGGCCATCGACGCCATCCTGCGCGAAGCGCGGGAGGCCGGGCTGGTCAACCGCGCGGCACGGCAGCTTGCCGACAGCTGGCAGGCGAAGGCCTTCCTGAAGACCTTCGCCGGAAATGTCGTCGATGCACTGGCCCATCAGCAGCGCCTGCGCGACGTCGCCGGCCGGATGGTGAACGATCCGCGGCTGGGCGCCTATCTGAAGCCGGTTTCCGGCCCGGCCGGCGATCTGGCCCGGCTCGCTCCCGACCTGCTGTTCGGCATCCAGGCCGGCGCCGATCTCAACGCGCTGGCCGCCCACACCTTCCAAGGCTTCCTGACCGGCCGCGGCGGTCCGCTGATCGTCCTGATGAGCGCCCGCCAGCGCGAGGACATCCTCACGCTCGACCGCTACTCGCCCCGCATCCTCCTGCATGCCGTGCCGCAATGACCCAGACCTCCCATGCCCTCGTCATCGATGGCTTGACCATCGACCGGCCGAACGGCCAGCCGCTGCTGCGCCACACCAGCTTCGCCATCGACCCCGCGGAGGTGGTGCTGCTGGTCGGGCCGAGCGGGTCCGGCAAATCCACCATCGTCAAGCTGCTCGGCGGTCTTCTGGAGAACGGCCCCGGGGAGTGGCGGGTGTCCGGACGCCTGCATTGCGGCGGACAGCCGATGGATCTGGCGACGGAGCGCAGTCCGGTCGGCGGCATCGTCTTCCAGGACCATGCGCTGTTCAACGATCTGAGCGCCGTCGAGAATCTGCGGATCGCCGCCGACCATGCGGCGCACCCGCCGGATGCCGTGCTGATCGACGGCGCCACCGCCCTGCTGGACGGCATCGACCCGGCCCAGACCGTCAGCTCCTGCAGCGGCGGGCAGCGCCAGCGTCTCGCCATCGCCCGCACCCTGCTGGCCGACCGGCCGGTCCTGCTGTTCGACGAACCGAACTCGGGTCTGGACGTCGCGATGGCGCGGCGGCTGGGCGAGCTGATCCGCGACCTGTGCCGGTCGATGAACAAGCCGGCACTGGTGGTCGCCCACCACGTCAAGGATCTGCTTCCGGTGGCCGACCGCGTGCTGCTGTTCGATACGCGCAACCACCGGCTGGTCGAGGTGCCGCGCGACGCCGAAGCCATCGAGGCGGCCCTGCTGGCCCTGGACGAAAGCGTCCTTCCCGGCGGGCGGACGGCCGGGCTTGCAGAAACCGGCTTGGCCGAAGCCGGCTTGACTGAAACCGGAATTCTGCGGGGCGCCGGCAAGGGCCGGGACTGGCGGCGGGAGGTCGGCCACCGCTCCCGCTTCCACTGGTTCCTGCGCTATCTCGCCGAATATTTCTGGGAGCTGTGCGTCTCGCCGCTGATGCTGATCTATATGGGAGCCGGCGCCCTGATCATGGGCTTCGTGTCGATGTGGTTCGGCTTCCACTACAACTCCTTCGGCGGCTACCTGAAATCCCTTCTGCACGACGAGACGCTGGTCGGGCTGGGTCTGGTCCAGGGCACCGTGGCGGTTCCGCTGATCAGCAGCATCCTGTTCGTGGCGCGCAACAACGCCATCATCGCCGCCGACATCGGAAACCGGGTCCTGTCGTCGCAGTTCAGCGCCATGCAGAACCTGCGCATCACCGCGCGCGGCTACATCTTTTCGGCCATCCTCATCAACATGGTGGTGGGATCGCTGATCTTGCTGGTCATCTCGCTGGGAATGGCGAGCTGGGCGTCGATGCAGACCTGGCACATCCAGTTCCCGATGCAGAGCTTCGAGCTGTGGCGCAGCCATTTCTTCCGCAAGCTGCTGCCCGACGGCGTGCATCCTTCCTTCAGCATGGTCTGGGTACTTTTGAAGGTGGCGCTCAGTTCACTGCTTGCCGGCGGAGCAGCGATTGTTATCGGCTGTGGAAAGAAAGAATCGGTTCTTGAAATAAACGCAGCGATTGCGCGTTCGATCATTGTCGGGGTGACTCTGACCCTGCTGGTCCACGCCGTCATTTCAATTCTGACACTCTGACACACCTCCCCTTCGGATATTTCCCGATAGCGCGGGAACTCTTTTGGGGTAACATTGCGGTGAATGGACGCCGTGAAACGGGGAAGCGGATCATGATCACGGATGCGGACATCGAACAGCGGGCCGCGGCGCAGGATGCCAGGACCGCGGGAAGCCAACCGGAACCCTGGCAATCCGCCGGCCAAGCGCTTCCGCCGTCGCCCCCGCCCGACCTACCGCCTTTGAAGGCGCCGGCTTCGGACGGGCGAAACATGTCGCTGCCGCTGATCCTGTCCATCGCGGCGCTGGTCGCCACCGTGTCCGCCCCCTACTGGTCGCCGCCGCTCTACCGGCTTCTCCGGCTTCAGCCGGCCGGACTGGAATGGCAGGCGCGGCAGGAGGTCGAAACCGGCCGTCTCGCCCGCTCCGTCGCGGAGTTGGACCGCAAGGTCAGCGATCTGTCGGCGACACTGGTCAGGACGACCGAACAGGGCCTGTCG
Organism: Azospirillum sp. A26; assembly: GCF_042604635.1. Classification (NCBI taxonomy): domain Bacteria; kingdom Pseudomonadati; phylum Pseudomonadota; class Alphaproteobacteria; order Rhodospirillales; family Azospirillaceae; genus Azospirillum; species Azospirillum sp. A26. The sequence goes on from NZ_CP170474.1 coordinate 89,165, forward strand.
GCCAATGCGGTGCTTGCCAATGCCGATGCCAGACTCCGGATGGTGGTGCTCCTGCAACTGCGCGCGACTTTGCGCCGTCCGGTTCCCTTCGATGCAGAGCTGAAGGCCGTCCGTGCCCTCGGCGGCAAGATGGAGGAGTTGGAACCGCTGCTGGCCGCGGTGGAGGCTTACGCCGCAAACGGCATTCCGGTGGAAAGCCAGCTCCGGCAGGATTTCACGGCGGTCACCGAGGCTGCGGGGCGCACCGACCCCCGGCCGACACCGATCAAATGGCTGTCCAACGTCACGGGCTGGACACCGGTCGCGGTCGAACCTGAAGCGATCCGGCCGGTGACGATTGCCGAGCAGGCGCAGGCGCTGCTGGCCGAAGGCAATCTGCCGGCCGCCATGGCGCAGCTGAGCGCCATAGACCTCGGCTCCACGTCTCCGGCCCGCGCCTGGATGGAGGATGCACGGGCACGGATCGCGGCGAACCAGGCGGTCGACCGCATCGCCGAGATGGTGGTGACGGCGGCTGGCCGGATGTCTCCGAAATCCTGACAGGGCTGCATCGGGGTCCATGCGGGGTCTATGCACGGGCGGCGGCTTCACGCTCCCGCCGTCAAGGCCAACTGACAAAATATGGCTGGCAAGGTATGGCTGGATGAGTTGCGACCTTCTCGTGTCTCACCTACTCGGCTCGGTGATCGCCGCGTCGCTCTGGACCGCTTCGGCCGCCTGCGCCAGCCCGCCGACGGCAGCATCGCCCCAGGGCGCCGCCGCGCCAGCCACGGCGGCAGTGGCAGCCCCAGCCGCCACCGCAAAGGATGCTGCTGAACAAGGTGGCTGGGTCGACAGCTACAGCCGCGCCGTCTTCGATTTCAACCGGCATCTTTACGACGGCATCGACACGGTGGGCGGCTGGATGCGGGGCGGGGCGCCGGCCGCACCGCCGGATCCGGCGGCCGGAAGCGTGCAGAACATCGTCACCAATCTGGTGAACGAGCCGCTGACCGCCGTCACCAGCACGATGATCGGCGAGTTCGGCAACGCATGGCGGTCGGTGGAGCGCTTCGGCATCAACAGCACGGTGGGCGTTCTCGGCTATTACGACACCGCGAGCCAATGGGGATTCACCCCGACCCACACCGACCTCGGCCTCAGCCTGTGCCGTTCCGGCGTGGGCGAGATGGGCTATGTGGTCCTGCCCTTCATCGGTCCGCGCACGGGTCGTGACGCAATCGCCGACGTCGTCCTGATGAACGCCGTGCTTTGGACCTTCGCCGGGGTGGCGGCCGGCACCGGCGCCAGCTTGCAGACCATCGTCATCGCCGAATCGGTCGAGGCGGTGGCGGATATCACGGCGACCCGGCAATTCGACATCGAGGCGAGGAACATCCGCCTGCCGGACTACGATGCCACCCGCACGGCCTATTTGAAGCAGCGGCGGGAACGCTGCGCCCAGCCGATCGAGACACCGCCCGCCAAGGGGCCGGTTTCCGCTCCCCCGTCGCTCGATCGGACTCCACCGGGCCGGGGGCGTTCGTCGCCCGAAATGGCCTTCCCGGAAGACGACCGCCCAGGCCCACGCAAGGGACTTTCCGTGCAGCGGGGGTACGCGGTCGCCGCCCGATAAGCGGCTGCGCGCGTCGAAGAGCAACCGCCCTACCGCTCTTTCGCCTCCTTCCGGACAAGTTGCTCCGGCTTTCAAAGCTGCAAGGTCGATCAGATTCTGAAAGACCTTTCCACCAGACAAAAAATTTACTTAAGATATTACACAATTATATTCGACATCCGCTGCTGCCATCGCCGAATAGCCACAGAGCTATTTTGATAACAGGCAATTCTTCAATTCTTTAAAAGACTCAATTTTGAAATTGAGTTTTATGAATAATTTAAAACTGAACGTAGCTATGTTGCAGACACAGGTCAGCAGTCAAACTGTTTAGAGGCGTAGCCTAGATATGGTAGGAAACCTGTGGCCAATCGTCGGCGTTTGGCTCCCCGCATCGGCGCAGGACACAGCTTTTAGGCGAGCAGAGTAGTCTCCAGATGCGACAGTCGACTGGTCGGTGGAAGCCCCCCCGACACGGCGTCGTCAGTAGAGTCCGTCGATCTCTTCGTCGGTGTAGTCTGGCGGCGGCGGGGCTGGACGCAGCGGTCGTAGCGATGGAGACGTCGCGCGTAGGCGCACTGGGCCGGGAAGCGGGCGAGTTCCACGTGTTCCTTTTGGGGCTTCGCGGTATTTCCGCGGCAGGCCGTGTTCTTCGCTGTTTTTCTCCTTCGCCCGCTCCAGCATTAGGACCCGCGACGGCGCCGGAAGATCCCCGTCCTGCAACGGTGGCGGCCAGAACAGACCGCCTTTTGCTGACCAGCGGATTTGTCGGCCGAGTGCCCGGGGCATCAGTGTCATCAACTGAAGGACGAACGGCTCCGCCTGCACTTCGCCCTGCGAGTGTCCATCGGTCGTCGTCATCGTTCTCGACGAAGCCGAACTCCACAGCCAGGCGGCTTCGTCGAGATAGCGGCTCAGGTGAACGCGGCTAAACCTATGGTAGACGCCAAAACGGCTTCGTTCGAGAAGCCCCGCGAAGCCCTCGGCGTGATTGACGTGAACGTTCCGTTCGTCGTCCCGCAACTCAGCATTGCGCCGCCGTTTGCGCGGTCGCTTGCCGTCCTTCCGCTCGACACGGGCGTATTCTTCCGCTCCGTGATTGACGCTGGAGTGTCCGCCGAAGTCCCGACCGACGACCGCGAGGGCCTTGTCTCCGTCGGTCATCAGGTGCGCTTCAGGCTTCACAACCGCCTTGATGACCGGGGCCAACTCCGCGGCGGACTCCCCGGTGACAACGCCGGTTCGAACCCGCCCCTCCCGGGCGTTCATAATGACTACGATCGACTTGTCCGACCCCTTGCCGCGCGGGTTCCACACGTATTTAGTGTGTCCGTCTTTGCGCGGCTCGCCGCCGATTCGTTTCGTGTCGATCTCGACCTCGCCGTCGAGAACAGGTTCGCTTTCGTGCCGGTAATCGAGAAGTTCTCGAACAGCGTGTGCCATTTTCCAGGCCGTCGGCTGAGTCACGCCGAGATGCCGGGCCAGAACGACGGACGAGACGCCCTTGCTGCTGCTGAGCAGGTAGAACAGCGCCTTTATCCACTTGAGAAGGGGGAGTTTTGTCCCGTGAAGCGGCGTGAAGGTCTTGACGGTGAACTGGGCGGCGCAGTTTCCACACTCGAACAGCCCGACACGCGGGGCGCGGGCTTCTCCGCTACGGGTCGTTTTGACCGAGTTGAAGCGGTAGACCTTGACGGATTTGCAATGCGGGCAGAACGGACCGTCCGGCCAGACCAGGGTTTCGAAGAAGGTTCGTGCCTGCGCCTCGTCTGTGAAACGAGCGGTCAACTCGTCAGCATCGGTGTGGATGCTGAGGTCAAAGTCCTGGCAGATTTTGTAGAAGCGCTCGTTGCCCACGGCCGACCTCCCCCGAGGCCGACACTCTACCGGAAGACGCATCCGATTTGAATCAATATGTAGGAGGTACGCGCGGAGCGCTGCCGTTATCGTAAGTCTCTGTTTTTATTGATTTTTGCGTTTGCACCTGTGTCTGCAACATAGCTACGAAACTGAAAATTGGAAGCCTGATAGGGGTTTTACGAATTGACCGAGCCTTTCTTTTATAAATAAAATTTCCCAATCAATCGTTTAATCACTTAAGCAGTTTTTGTGCAGACAAACAAATACCCCACACAATTTCCGCCTCTTCTGGAGATTACCTCTTTCATCTCGCAATTTGTTATCGGCGATCTCATTCAAAAATTTCTCCGTACGCTGAAAAAAGATGCCCTGAGGGAGAGGACGCGCTGTGACAGAGCCAACAATCATGGCATCGGGGCGGAACGATCGATGCCGCGACCGCAGAAGCGGTGAGGCACGCGGCCGGCGGAACGGGCTGGCCGGTGCGATTCTGACCGCGCTGCTGATCGTCGCCCTTGCCCAGTTCGCCTTGCCGTCCTGGGCGGCGACGGAAGCACCTCCCGCCGGAACCAGCGCCCCGCCGCCGGCCGCCGCCGGCGCGACGCCGCCTTCCGCCGCACCGGCACGGCCGGACGGGCCGACGGAGGTGAAAGTGGGCATGTACCTGACCCAGCTGCTCGATTTCGACATGTCGAAGCGGTCCTACTACGCGTCGTTCTGGCTTTGGTACCTGCACGACAGTCCCGAATACGACCCGCATGCGACGGTCGAAGTCGCGAACGCCAAGTCGGACAGCGTGAAATTCGCCTCGCTCGACACCAGCAAAGGAATCCGCTGGCATCAGGAAAAGCATGGCGCCGTGCTGGCGGAGGATTGGGAAATCACCCGCTTCCCGTTCGACCGGCAGAAGCTGGTGATCATGGTCGAGGATGGCCAATCCGACACCGGCCGCATCCGCTTCGTCGCCGACAGCAAGAACAGCCGCATCGATCCCGCCGCGACCGTGCCGGGCTGGACCATCGAGAGCTTCGACCTCTCGGCCCAGGACGTGACCTACAACACCTCCTACGGCGACCCCACCTTGTCGGAGGACAGCGTCTATTCGCGAATCGTCGCGACCATCACGGTGAAGCGCCAGGGCATCCGCCTGCTGTGCAGCCTGTTCGTCGGCTTCGGCGTCGCATTCCTGCTGGCCCTGCTCACCTTCTTCCTCGATTTCGAGTCGATGGCGGGATCGCGGATCGGCCTGTGCGCCGCAGCGGTTTTCGCCGCGGTCGGCAACAAATACGCGCTGGACGGCTATCTGCCGCCCGCCTCCACCTTCACGCTTGCCGATGTGATCGTCAGCACGACCTTCGCCTCCATCCTGCTGGCGGCGCTCGCCGTCGTCCTGATGCAGCTGACGCACAAGCGTGCGCCGCGCTTCGCCCGCATCGCTAACCTGTTGCTGTGTCTGGCGACCTTCGCCGGATACGTCGGCGTCAACGGCTATGCCGTCGCCTCGGCCGCCTGACGGAACGGTGGAGACGACGATGACCGCCCCGCTCCCGATTGCCGGCCCGACGGCGCTGCGGCCAGCCGCCCGGACGGCAACGGTGACCGTTCTCGTCGCCGGACAGCACTTCGCAGTGCCGGCAAGCCAGGTGGCGGCCGTCGATCTGGCGGTCCCCGCCGCACCGGTGCCGTTCGCTCCGCCCGGCTACGAAGGCGTGGTCTTCAGCCACGGCGTGGCCGCCGCGCAGATCGACCTGGGGGGCCGGAACGGCGGGCGACCGGGTGCCGGGCGATGGAGCCTGCAACTGGACCACGCGGCAGGGCCGCTGTCGCTGCGGGTCGAGGAGGTGAAGACCGCCGACGGGAGCATGGCGGAGCCGTCCCCCGGCCCGGCCCTCTCCATCGATCCGGACGATCTGCTCGGCGGGCTCGCCCCCTGCGGGCCGCAGCCGGCACCGGATTACATGGACCGGACGAGCGAAGAGCTGGACGTGCTGTTGGTCGCCGGGGGCGGGCACCGTGTCGCCATCCCCGCTACGCTGGTCGACGCCGTCGGCCGTCCGGACGGCCTTCTGACCGCGCACGGCACCGCGCCCCGTCAGGTGGTGATGCTGGACGGCGACCTGCTGCCGGCCCACTCCCTTGCCTTCTGGATCGGGGGCGGGTCGCCGGAGGATGACAGCTGGGCCTTGCGCCTGCGCACGCCCGACGGGACCATCGCCCTGACGGTCGCCGCACTGTTCGGCCTGCACAGCCTGCCGCGCCGGAATCTGGTCACCGTCGATGCCGATGGCGAAACCTCCCTGTGGTGGCGGGACGATGCGGGCAACCGCCCGATCCAGGTGGTTCAGCCGGGAGCCGACGGGTTCCTGCCGATAGAGCGGTTGGCAGCGCGCGAGGCGGTCTGCACGGCCGTCCGGCCCCTGCCCGCGCCTTCGTCGGGCCATACCCATGTCGCGATGGCGGCAGGCCCCGTGATCCTGACCGCACCGGCCGCCATGGTGCGGGAGGTGCGGGGGATACCCTGCCCCGGCGACTTCCACCGGTCGCGCCGCTCCGGATCGATCCCTGTCTTCGACATCGACGCGGCGTTCGGGGGCACGGCCGAGCCGGCCGGCTGCGTGGTTCTGACGCGCGACGGCCGGCGTCCCATTGCCCTGCTGACGGGACGGATCGAAGCGGCGGATGGCGGCTTCGGCTGGCATGCGCCGCCGCCGCTGCCCCACGCGATGGCCGTGCTCGCCGGCGCGGTCCGTCCGGCGGCGACCGGAAAACCGTCGGACGGCACGCCGGTCCTGGAATGTCTGGTGCGGCCCGACGCCTTCCGCCGCCCGTGGCGGGCGGACCCCGGAGATGTCGTGCGGACGGCCATGCGGGCGTCATTCGCCGGCTGGCTTTCGAATTGGTGAGCGGACCCTGCAGGAGGCCCTGGCGCAATGTTCAAGAACCTGAAAATCGGCAAGAAGCTGGCGGTCTTGGTGGTCGTCCTCAATGGCTTCACCGCCATCATCGGCCTCATCGCCCTGCATGGCATGAAGATGGGAAACGACGCGCTCGACACGGTTTACAATGACCGGGTGGTACCGCTGCGCGATCTGAAGGTGATCGCCGACCTCTATGCGGTCAACATCGTCGATATGGCGCACAAGGCCCGGAACGGGAATGTGCCCACCGAAACAGCGCTCGCCGCCATCGACGCCGCCCGGTCTGGAATCCGCGAAAAATGGCGTGGCTATCTGGCAACCTATCTGGTTGACGAGGAAAAGGCGCTGGTGGCGAAAGCCGAACCGCTGATGGCCGATGCCGACCGCGCGGCCGACCGGCTGCGCGGGATCCTCGCCACCGGCCGTTCCGAACGGCTCGACCGCTTCGTCATCGACGAGCTGTATCCGGCAATCGAGCCGGTCTCCGACGCGATGTCGGCACTGATCGAGTTGCAGCTGACGGTCGCCAAGTCGGTTTACCAAGAGAACGACGCCCTGTACGACCTCACGGTCCGCCGGACCATCGGGCTGCTGATCGGTGCGGTGCTGGTCGGGGTGGCGCTCGGGGTGGCGATCATCCGCTCGATCACCGTGCCGCTCGGTCAGGCCCGCGATGTGATCGACCGCATGGCGCGTGGCGACCTGACCGTCACCGTCATCGACGACGGCCGCCGGGACGAGATCGGCCATATGCTGCGCGCCACCGCAGGCATCGCCGCGACGCTGAAGGCGGTGGCGGGTGACCTTCGCGACCTGATCGAGGCCGCCCGCGGCGGCGCCCTGTCCGTGCGGGTGGAGCCGGAACGCCATGCCGGCGAGTTCGCCGTCCTGGTGCGCGGCGCCAACGAACTGGTGGAGGTTCTGACCACCCCGCTGTTCGAGGTGGCGTCGGTGATGGCGCGGCTGTCCTCCGGCGACATCCGCGGCCGCATGACCGGTTCCTATGACGGTGACCTGCGGGCGCTGAAGGGCAACGTCAACCGCAGCATCGACGCGCTGGCCCTGCTGCTCGACGAGATCTCGGGCTTCGCCGGGGCGCTGGCCCAGGGCGACGTGACCCGGACAATCGACGGTGCGCACCAGGGCGACTTCGCGGCCATCAAGAACAACCTGAACCGCGCGGTCGAGCAGCTCGCCGCCGTGCTGCGCGCGGTGAACGGCTCCACCGAGCAGGTCGCCACGTCGGCGACGGAGACGGCGGCGGCGGCCATCGACGTGTCGCGCCAGGCGGCCGGCCAGATGATGACGCTGACCGACGTGTCGGGCGCCATCGAGCAGACCGCCGCCGCCATCGGCGAGATCGCCCGCAACGCCGAACGCGGCAGCGCCCTGGCGCGCGGCACGGCCGACCTTGCCGAGGACGGACAGCGGACGCTGATCTCTCTGAGCCGGGCGGTCGACGGCATCGCCGAACGGACGGCGGGCATCGAGCGGATCAGCGCGCTCATCGCCGGGATCGCCGACAAGACCTATGTGCTGGCGCTCAACGCCGGGCTGGAAGCGGTCCGGGCGGGGGAGAGCGGCCGCGGCTTCGGCCTGATCGCCGCCAAGATCTCGTCGCTGGCCGAGGATGTCACCGCCGCCACCCGCGACATCGGCACGCTGGTGCGCGAAGCGTCGGCGGGCGTGGAAACCGGCGTGCAGGCTGCAGGCGAGGCGGCGGACGCGATCGGACGCATCGTCGAAGCGTCGCGCGACAGCGGCTCCACCGCCCAGTCCATCGCCGCCGCCATCGACGAGCAGAACGCCATGGCCAGCCTGCTGAAGGACCGGGTCGAGCAGCTTTCCATGACCGGGCAGGCGACGGCCGGCGCGGCGGAGGAGATCTCCGCCACCATGGCCGCGCTGACCGACATGGCGCAGCGCCTGAAGGCGGAAACCGCCCGCATCCGCACCGCCTGACCACAGCCGCACCGGAGAGGAGGCAACGGGAACGCCATGAAGGAAGGGTTGCGCCGCGCGGCCGGCAAACTGACCGCGCCGTTCGTCATCACGCTGGTGGTGCTGTTCGGCTTCTATCTCGGGGGCGACAGCTTCCAGGGCTTCGGGCTGGCCGCGATGGACAGCACGCGCCGCGTGCTGAAATACGTGCTCGGCGTTGCCGCCTTCCTGTCGCTGGCCGTGCTGGTGCAGCGGATCGTCCAGTATGTGATCTTCGACGGCATCGTCGCGTCGGCCACCGGGTCGCCGGTGCCGAAGCTGCTGAGCCAGATGTCCGGTCTGGTGATCTTCGGCATCGCCGTGTCCGCCTGCGCCGGCATCGTGTTCGAACAGGATCTGACGGTGCTGTGGGCGGCGTCCGGCGTGGCCGGCCTCGTACTCGGCATGGCCCTGCGCGAGCTGCTGCAGGACGTGTTCGCCGGCATCGCGCTCAACATCGACCGTGCGATCCGCATCGGCGAATACATCCAGATCCACCGGTCGGGCGACAGCAAGATCAGCGGTCAGGTGCTGGAGATCAGCTGGCGTACCACCCGCGTGCGCGACTTCATGGGCGATCTGGTGATCTTCCCCAACAGCAAGTTCAGCGCCTTCACCATCACCAACTTCAGCCAACCGGAGGCCAACAGCTTCCGCTTCGTGACCCTGACGCTCGATGCCCGCGTGCCACTCGCCCGCGCCACCCGCATCCTTCAGGCGGCGGCGCTGGAGGCGATGACCGGACTTGCCGGCCCCGACACGCCGGTCCCCTGGGTCGAGGTCAAGGCGATCCGGCTGGAGGGCGTCGAATACGCCATCTTCTACAAGGCGGAATGGCGTCATCTGGGCAACGCATCGCCGACGATCCTTCAGACGGTGCTGACCCATCTCGCCTTCGCCGGGCTGGAGACCGCGACCGTCCTGACGGAGGGCCCATCCGCTGCGGACGGCGCGTTCCGGCAGACCGGGAGCGCCGGCCCCGACACGGCCGCCTTGACCGCCCTGCTGCGCGCCACCGCCCTCTTCCGCGGGGTGGGGGATGCGCCGCTGCGCCTGCTGGCCTCCCACGCGGCGATGCGGGAACTGCCGGCCGGTCAGGTGGCGATCCAGGCGGGAGAGGCCGGGACCTCGCTTTATCTCGTGCTGGAGGGGCTGCTGTCGGCGGATGCCGGGCGCAGGTCGGTCCGCGATCCGCTGCCGGCGACGCTACGCCCCGGCGACCTGTTCGATCCCGCCATCCTGCGCGGCGAAGCCCACGGCAGCACCGTGCGCTGCCGCACGGCGGTCCTGCTGTGCGAGTTCGGCCCCGACGCCCTGCAATCCTTGTTCGGCGCCGGTGCCGGCACGATGGAGTCTGGCACCGGTGCCGGCGCGATGGAGCGCGTGGCCCGCAACCTCGTCGCCGGCTCTGCCAGCCGCTCCGACGAGGACGAGGAGCGGGTCGCCGACACCCTGCGTCAGATGCGGCATCTGTTTCCCGCCCCTGTCGGGCGGCATGGCCCAGGCATCGGCCCGGTCGCCAACACGGGCTGAAACCACCGGGCAACCGGCCCCGCCGGACAATTTCAACGATAACGCCAAAGAGAGGTGACACCATGGATCCCATTTCGCTCGCGGTCGCCTTCATGGCCGCCTTCGGCATCATCTCGACCGATGCCGTCCTGCATGCCGACAGCGTCGCCGTCAGCCTGTACATGCCCGACGAGTTGTCCAAGGGAACCGCCCGGGGCGACGTGATGGAGGACATGTTCATCGCCAAGATGCAGGAGATCGGCGACACCAAGTCCTATTTCGGCAGCCCGAGCGTGCGCTCGACCAAGGCGAAGACCATGGGGGCGGTCCTGGCCAAGACGCTGAAGCTGGAGGATATGACCGCCGCCGTCCAGCACACCTTCGGCATGAAGACGGCGACGGTGAACGGCAGCTTCGCCAAGGACGACAAGGAGGGCAAGCTCCAGCTCGTCGCCATGGTGCGCGACCCGGACGAGCCGCCCTTCCCGGTGATCGTCAAGCGCAAGGACGGAGAGCCGCTGCCCGACATGATGGGCCGCGCCGCACAGGAGGTGATGGAGCATCTCGCCCCCTATGTGTCGGTGGTCTACGCGCTCCAGAACGCCGACCGCCAGCACGACTACACCGAGGTCGACGAGCTGATCGCGCGCGAGCTGAAGACCTACGCCTCCAAGACCTATTACAGGGAACGGGCCAGCATCCTGAACATGGCGGGCATCGTCGCCCTTCACAAGCAGAAGCCCGACGAGGCCGCCCGCCTGTTCGAGGAAGCCGACCAGACCGATCCGGCCCTGCTGTTCCCCCGCCTGAACCGCGCCTTCGTCATGCTGGTGAAGGACGACGAGAAGTCGGTCGAACCCTATCTGAAGCCGGCGATGGACTCCGCCCGCTATCAGCGCGCCTACACGATCCTGGCCGCCGGGGATCTACTGCGGGCCGGCGCCTTCATGGCAACGGGCCGCTACGATCAGGCGATCACGGCGCTCGACGATGCCGAATATTGGGACCCGACCAGCGCCCTGGTGCCGTCGCTGCGTGCCGAACTGTGCACGGAGCGGGGGGACGTGGTGTGCGCCCAGCGCAACCAGACGAAGGCCCGCGCGAACCTCGACAATTTCGAAACCTACCCAGAGGTCGCGAGCCTCTACTACCGCATCTCCTGGCGCAAGGGTGAACCGCTGAAGCCCAGCGATCTGCGCCAGGATCTGGGGAAACCTTCGGCAGCACAGCCGGCACCGGTCAAGGTGTCCGACATCACCGCCAAATAAGGGAAAGGGGTGCACAGATTGTGCAGAGCGGGAGCCTCGGTTCGCCGAGGCTCCCGTTGCTTTGAGAGAGAGCGGCGGTGACGCGCAAGTCCGCCATTGTTTTTCCGGTGAAGCGGGAGAATCATAGGTAAAACGAAACCGCACCGGCAAAAGAGGGAACGCCACCATGACCGGAACCGACGCCGACCCACCCGAATTGTCCGCCGATCTGCCGGACACACCGGACCGCGAGCGGCGATACTCCGCCCCGGCGTTGGAAAAGGGGTTGGACATCCTGGAATTCCTGTCCGAGTGCCGCGATCCCCAGTCGTTGCAGCAGATCGGCGACGGCGTGGGACGGACCAAGGGCGAGATCTTCCGCATGGTCTCGGTCCTGGCTCAGCGCGGCTACATCGAGCGGCTGGAGGGCGACGACCGCTTCCGCGTCACCGACAGGCTGTTCCGCCTGGGAATGAACCGGCCGGTCAACCGCTCGCTGATCGAAATCGCCCTGCCCTTCATGAACGCCTTCGCCGAGAAGACCGGCTATTCCTGTCATCTCGCCGTGATGTCGGGCACGCAGATCGCCGTGGTGGCGCGGGTGGAAAGCACAAGCCACATCGGCTTCACCGTCCGCATCGGCTATCGACAGCCGATGGTGCTGACCGGGTCAGGCCATTGCCTGATGGCCTTCATCGGTGCTCGCCGCCGTCACGGCCTGTATGAGGAATTGCGGCGGGAGGATCCATGGATCGACCTGGATGCGCTGGACCGCAACCTGGATGCCATCCGTGCCGCCGGCCATGTCGCCCGCCCCAGCGGCATCACCGAAGCGGTGGTCGATCTGTCCTGTCCAGTGATCGACCGGCGGGAGGGCGGCGCCGTCGCGGCCCTGACCTGTCCCTATCTGCGCACCCGGCAGGTTCCGAAGGAACCGGAGGAGATTCTGACTGCGCTGGACGAAGCCAGTCGGCGTATATCGGAAATCTTTTCGTTGGACTGACGGATCGATTTACAGGCGCAATGACGATGTGTATATAAAACACACGATCCGAATCGCGGATTGTGGAAACAGCGATGCATCCGGTGGCGCCTCAACCGCGCCCGACATCGCGCCTAGGGAACAACGCCTGGGGAGAGCACACCGCCATGACCGCCAGATTGCAGGGCAAGACCGCCATCGTCACCGCTGCGGCACAGGGAATGGGCCGTGCCGCAGCACTCGCCTTCGCGGAGGAGGGCGCCAGCGTGGTGGCGACGGACATCAATGACGGGCTGCTGGCGGAGCTGTCGGGCATTCCCGGCATCGTCACCCGCCGCCTGGACGTCTGCGATCCGGCGGCGATCCGCGCCTTCGCAGCGGAGGTGCCGGCTCCGTCGGTCCTGTTCAACTGCGCCGGCTTCGTTCATGCCGGCACGGTGCTGGAGTGCGACGAAGACGCCTTCGACTTCGCGGTCACGCTGAATGTCCGGTCGATGTACCGGATGATCCGCGCCTTCCTGCCGGGAATGCTGGAGGCCGGCGGCGGCTCCATCGTCAATATGTCGTCGGTCGCCTCGTCGATCATCGGGGCGCCGAACCGCTTCATCTACGGCACCACCAAGGCCGCGGTGATCGGCCTGACCAAATCGGTCGCCGCCGACTACGTCACCCGCGGCATCCGCGTCAACGCCATCTGTCCGGGCACGGTGGACAGCCCATCGCTGCACGACCGCATGCGGGCGCTGGGCGACTACGACACCGCGCGCGCCGCCTTCATCGCCCGCCAGCCGATGGGCCGGCTGGGCACGGCGGAGGAGGTGGCGAAGCTCGCTGTCTACCTCGCGTCAGACGACTCCTCCTTCATGACCGGACAGGCCATCGCCATCGACGGCGGCTGGACGAACACCTGACCGCCAAAAATCTGACCGGCAGCCGGCCTCATTGGCCGGGCCGTTAAAACGAAAAGAAACTCCTGAACACGTAATCTGGGGGAAACGCTCGATGAAGCTTCTGCGCCATGGCCCGCGGGGGGCCGAGAAGCCGGGATTGCTGGATGCCCAGGGCCGTATCCGCGACCTGTCCGCCCATGTCGACGACATCGCCGGCCGCTGGCTGCTGCCGGAGGGGCTTGCGGAGATCGCGGCCTTGCCGGTGGACAGCCTGCCGCTGGTCGACGCCTCGACCCGGCTGGGTCCTTGCGTGGCCGGCACCGGCAAGTTCGTCTGCATCGGCCTCAACTATTCCGACCATGCGGCGGAAACCGGGGCGACCGTCCCCTCGGAGCCGGTGATCTTCATGAAGGCGACCTCCACCATCCAGGGTCCGGACGACCCTGTCGAGATTCCGCGCGGTTCGACCAAGACCGACTGGGAGGTCGAACTCGGCGTCGTCATCGGCAAGACGGCGAAATATGTGTCGGAGGCCGAGGCACTGGACCATGTCGCCGGCTATTGCGTCGTCAACGACCTGTCGGAACGCGAATTCCAGATCGAACGCCAGGGCCAGTGGACCAAGGGCAAGAGCTGCGACACCTTCGGACCCATCGGCCCCTGGCTGGTGACCAAGGACGAGGTTCCCGACCCGCAGGCGCTCGACATGTGGCTGGAGGTCAACGGCCACCGTTACCAGAACGGCTCGACCCGGACGATGGTCTATGGCGTCGCCCACGTCGTCTCCTACCTGTCGCAGTTCATGAGCCTGCATCCGGGCGACGTAATCTCCACCGGCACGCCGCCGGGCGTCGGTCTGGGGCTGAAGCCGCCGACCTATCTGAAGCCCGGCGACCGGATCGAGCTGGAAATCCAGGGTCTCGGCCGCCAGCGCCAGCAGGTGTACGCGGCGGAGTAACGCCTTCCCCGGTCATGCCCGGAACAACGGCACGGCCGGGATAAGCAGCGGTTTGCTCGACAAAGCAGCCAGACGGCGCGCCCCGCAACGAGGGAGCGCACCGGATGGGGAGGTGCCATGCAGCAAGCGTCGCTCGACACGGCCCCCGGCCGGCTCCCCGCAGCAGTGGCGGGGACCGAGCTGCTGCGGCTGGACAGCATCACCAAACGGTTCCCCGGCGTGCTGGCGCTGGACGGCGTCGGCTTCGACCTGCGGCGCGGCGAGGTCCATGCGCTGTGCGGCGAGAACGGGGCCGGCAAATCGACCCTGATGAAGATCATCAGCGGCCAGTACCAGCCCGACGAGGGCAGCATCGCCTACAAGGGCGAGCTGCGGCGCTTCGCCTCCTCGCTCGACGCCGAACGGGCCGGCATCGCCATCATCCACCAGGAGCTGAACCTCGTCCCGCATCTGAGCGTGGCCGAGAACATCTTCCTGGCGCGGGAGCCAAAACGCGGCTGGTTTATCGACCGCGCGGCGCTGCGCCGGCAGGCCCAGGTCTGCCTCGACCGTCTCGGCGTCGACATCCGCCCCGACGCGCCGGTGAAATCGCTGTCGGTCGCCCAATGCCAGATGGTGGAGATCGCCAAGGCGCTATCGTTGAACGCCGAGATCGTCATCATGGACGAGCCGACCTCGTCCCTCACCGAGTCCGAAACCGCCCTGCTGTTCCAGGTGATCCGGGAATTGAAGGAGCAGAGGGTCGGGATCGTCTACATCTCCCACCGGCTGGACGAGATGGCGCTGATCGTCGACCGGGTGACGGTGCTGCGCGACGGCCGCTTCGTCGACACCCGCGCCTTCGCCAACACCTGCGTCGACGAGATCGTCGCACTGATGGTCGGTCGCTCGCTGGACGACAAATTCCCGGAGCGCACCTCCATTCCCACCGAAGACGTGTTGATGGAGGTGCGCGGCCTGACCCGCCGCGGCGTCTTCCACGATGTCGGCTTCGACCTCAGACGCGGCGAGATCCTGGGCTTTGCCGGCCTGATGGGTGCCGGCCGCACCGAGGTGGCCCGCGCGATCTTCGGCGCCGACCCGCTGGATGCCGGAACCATCCGGCTCGGCGACGGCGAGATCGCGGTGAAGACCCCGCGCGACGCCATCGCCCACGGCATCGCCTATCTGTCGGAGGACCGCAAGAGCCACGGGCTGGCGGTCAAGATGTCGGTCACCCAGAATTTGACGCTCGCCAACATGGCGGCGGTGTCCAACGCGCTGGGATTCATCGACCGCAAGGCGGAGGAGCAGGCGGCGTGGCGCTACATCCAGATGCTGTCGATCCGCACGCCGTCGCCGCATCAGGTGGCGCGCCTGCTGTCGGGCGGCAACCAGCAGAAGATCGTCATCGCCAAGTGGCTGTTCCGCCAGTCGCGCATCCTGTTCTTCGACGAGCCGACGCGCGGCATCGACGTCGGCGCCAAGTTCGCCATCTACCAGCTTCTCGACCGGCTGGCCGCCGAGGGGATCGGCGTGGTGCTGATCAGCTCCGAACTGCCGGAGATCCTCGGCCTGACCGACCGCGTCGCCGTCTTCCACGAAGGCCGGATCACCGCCGTTCTCAACACGCGCGCGACCAGCCAGGAAGAGATCATGCATTTCGCCTCGGGCCATGGCCGCCCGGCGGCGCCGGGAGCCGGAACGCCATGAGCAATCCCACCACCAAGACCCTCGACGCCGCGCCGTCCGCTGCCGCCACGCCGCGTCAGCCGGTGAGCGACGCTCCCCCGGCGATGAATAGCGCCATAAGCAGTCGCGTGATGAACGACCGGCGCAAGGACCTGATCCAGAAGTTCGCGGCGCTGGCCGGGCTGCTGGTGCTGGTCGCCGTCTTCTCCGCGACCAGCGACGCCTTCCTCAGCGTCGGCAACGGCATGACCATCGCCTTGCAGGTGACCTCCATCGCCTATCTCGGCATCGCCGCGACCTGCGTCATCATCACCGGCGGCATCGACCTGTCGGTCGGCTCCGTCCTGGCGCTGTCCGGCGTGGTGGCGGCGCTGGCGGTCAAGGCGGGCGCGCCGGTGCCGCTCGGCATGGGGCTGGGCATCTTGGTCGGCGCCTTCTGCGGCCTGCTGAACGGGCTGTGCGTAACGCGGCTGAAGCTGCCACCCTTCATCGCCACGCTGGGCATGATGATGGTGGCGCGCGGCGTCGCCCTGCAGATCACCGGGGCGCGCGCCGTGTCGGGGCTGGGCGAGTCCTTCGGCGAGCTTGGCAACGGCGCCATGTTCCGCATCGTCCGCATCGGCGAGGACGGCTTTCCCGATGTGGTCTTCCCCGGCATCCCCTATCCGGTGGTGCTGATGGTGGTCATCGCCATCGCCGTGGCGATCATGCTGAGCCGCACCACGCTGGGCCGCCATATCTATGCCGTCGGATCGAATGCGGAGGCCGCCCGCCTGTCCGGCGTCAATGTCGCCGGCGTCACCCTGTTCACCTACGTCCTGTCCGGCACGCTGGCCGGGCTGACCGGCTGCGTGCTGATGTCCCGCCTCGTCACCGCCCAGCCGAACGAAGGCGTGATGTACGAGCTGGATGCCATCGCCAGCGCGGTTATCGGCGGAACCTCGCTGATCGGCGGGGTGGGGACGATCTCCGGTACCGCCATCGGCGCCTTCGTGATCGGCATCCTGCGCAACGGGCTGAACATGAACGGCGTGTCGGCCTTCACCCAGCAGATCATCATCGGTCTGGTCATCCTGCTGACCGTCTGGATCGACCAGATCCGCAACCGGCGCTGACCGGCGTTCTCGACCAGCAAACAAATCAACCCCAATAAACCAACAGGGAGTGAAACCATGAAGCGCTTCGTTTCGGCCTGTCTGGCGTCCGCCATCGCTCTCGCCGCCGGCAGTGCCCTTGCCGCCGACAAGGAGATTGCTGTGGTGGTGAAGACGGTGAACTCCACCTTCTGGCAGAATGTGCAGAAGGGTGCCGCCACCGCCCAGAAGGAGGCGGACGGCTACACCATGACCTTCCAGGGTCCGGCGGCGGAATCGGCCATCGCCGATCAGGTCAACATGGTGGAGAATGCGGTGAACCGGAAGGTCGCCGGCATCGTGCTGGCTCCCTCCGACCCCGACGCGCTGGTCCCGGTGCTGAAGAAGGCGTGGGAGGCCAAGATCCCGGTGGTGCTGATCGACTCCCCCGTGTCGGACGCCGGCAAGCAGTATTACCAGGCCATGCTGTCCACCGACAACGTCAAGGCCGGCGAACTGTGCGCCAAGGCGCTGATCGACAAGGTCGGCACCAGCGGCAAGATCGCCGTCATGTCCTATGTCGCCGGTGCGGGATCGGAGATCGGCCGGGTCGGCGGCTTCACCAAATACATCAAGGACCATTCCAAGCTGGAGATCGTCGGCCCCTTCTATTCCCAGTCGCAGATGGCGACCGCGTTGAACCAGACCACCGACGTGCTGGCCGCCAACCCCGACCTGAAGGGCATCTTCGGCGCCAACGAGCCGACCGCCATCGGCATGGGCCGCGCGCTGGCCCAGAGCGGCAAGGCCGGCCACATCGCCGCGGTTGGCTTCGACGGCAACCAGGACCTCCAGGGCTTCGTCAAGGACGGCACGCTGGAGGCCATCGCCGTCCAGGGCTCCTACCAGATGGGCTATCTGGGGGTGCAGACGGCGGTCAAGCTGACCAAGCGCGAGAAGGTCGAAAAGGCGCTGGATACCGGCGTTGTGCTGGTGACCAAGGCCAATCTGGCGACGCCGGAGGCGCAGAACGTTCTGTACTGAGCGGTTGCACAGCTTTTTCTCCCCAGCCCTTTTTCCTGGCCCCTTCTCCTGGCCTTGGGCGTGCGCGGCGCCCGGTCCCTAGCCGCGCACGCCATTTTCTTCGCAATCCAGTTTCCGCAGTTGAGGCGTCCCGCATGAACCTCACCGACCCCTTGGCCGACCGCCGCCCCCTGCCACGCTCCGGCCTGTCGCTCCCGGTGATCGGTCTGGGCTGCGCGCAGCTGGGCGGGCTCTACCGACCGACCGATCCGGCTGAGGCCGACCGCCTCGTCGCCGCGGCCTGGGAGGCCGGCATCCGCTATTTCGACACCGCCCCCTATTACGGCTATGGCCGGTCGGAGCGGCGGCTGGGTGCGGCGCTGTGCGACCGGCCGCGCGACGGGTTCGTGCTGTCGACCAAGGTCGGCCGGCTGATCCGCCCGAATGCCGGCGGCGCACGGACATCGGGCGTCGATGCCGGCGGCTGGGCCGATCCCCTGCCCTTCCACCCGGTCTATGATTACTCGCGCGACGGCATCCTGCGCTCGGTGGAGGATTCGCTTCAGCGCCTCGGCCTCGCCCGCATCGACATCCTCTATGTCCACGACATCGGCCGGGTCACCCATGGCGAGGCCCATGCCCATCACTGGGACGCGCTGACCCGCGGCGGCGGCTTCCGCGCGCTGGAGGAGTTGCGGCGCGACGGTGCGGTGTCGGCCATCGGCCTCGGCGTCAACGAATGGGAGGTGGCGCTGGACGCGA
The DNA here is from genome assembly GCF_042604635.1 of Azospirillum sp. A26. Lineage (NCBI taxonomy): Bacteria > Pseudomonadati > Pseudomonadota > Alphaproteobacteria > Rhodospirillales > Azospirillaceae > Azospirillum > Azospirillum sp. A26. The sequence goes on from NZ_CP170474.1 coordinate 107,635, forward strand.
TGGACGAGGTCGATCTCGACTGCACCATGCTGGCCGGCCGCTACACCCTGCTGGAACAGACCAGCCTGTCGCCCTTCCTGGAACGCTGCCTTGCCGCCGGCACGCGGATCGTCGCTGCCGGTGTGTTCAATTCCGGCATCCTCGCCGGCAACGGCAAGTTCAACTACGCCGACGCCCCGCCGGAAACCGTCGCGCGGGTGGAGGCGCTCGCCGCAACCTGCCGCGAGTTCGCTGTCGAGCTTCCCGCCGCCGCCTTGCAATTCCCGCTCGCCCATCCGGCGGTGGCCTCCTGCGTCACCGGGGTGCGCAACGCCGGCCAGCTGGCGACCAACCTCGCCTGGGCGCAGGCGCCGATCCCCGAAGCCTTCTGGCAGACGTTGAAGTCACGCGGCCTGCTGGACGAGGCGGCACCAATACCGGCGGAGGCCTGACCCCATGCGCATCGACGCCCACCAGCATTTCTGGCTCATGGCCGCCCGCCGGGGCGAATGGCCGCCGCCGGAGCTTGGTCCCATCCACCGCGATTTCCTGCCGCCCGACCTGCTGCCTCTGCTGCTGGAGAGCGGCATCGACGGCACCGTCCTGGTGCAGACCTTGTCCAGCGAGGCGGACACCGCCTTCATGCTCGACCTCGCAGCAAAGCACAGCTTCATCCGCGGCGTGGTCGGCTGGACCGACCTGAAGGCGCCGGACGCCCCGCAGCGGGTTCAGGCGCTGGCATCCCACCCCAAGCTGAAAGGGCTGCGGCCGATGGTGCAGGCCGAAGCCGCCGACTGGCTGGACGATCCGGCTATCGATCCGGCCGCCGCCGCGATGGCCGACTGGGGGCTGAGCTTCGACGCGCTGGTCCTGCCGCCTCACCTGCCGTCGCTGCTGCGCTTCGCCCGTCGGCATCCGTCGCTGCCCATCGTCATCGATCATGCCGCCAAGCCGGACATCGCCGGCGGCGGCACTCCGGGTTGGGCGGAGGACATGGCCGCCCTCGGAGGCCTGCCCAATGTCCGGTGCAAGCTGTCCGGCCTGCTGACCGAAGCGGGCGAGCGCACCGGGATCGACGACATCCGCCCCTATGTCGAGCGCCTGATCGCCCTGTTCGGCACCGAACGGCTGCTCTGGGGCAGCGACTGGCCGGTCCTGCGGCTGGCCGGCGACTATCCCGGCTGGCTGGAGATGTGCCGCCGGCTGGTCCCCGCAGCGGCGCATGACGCGGTGTTCGGCGGCAATGCCGCAACCTTCTACCGGCTGGGCTGATCCCACGTCCGCCGTCCCATTCCATCCTCAAGGACCATGACCGATGCCGTCTTCCGTTCCCGAACTTCTCCTGCTGAACCCGTCGGACAGCGTCGCGGTCGCCACCCGTGAGATCCCGGCGGGCAGCCCCGTCTCCGTCGGCGGCTTCGTCGGCACCGCCGCCGCCACCATCCCCAGCGGTCACAAGATCGCCATCCGCGCCGTGGCGCCGGGCGAGCCGGTGGTCAAGTACGGACAGGTGATCGGCACCGCGACCCAGCCGATCGAACCCGGCCAGCATGTCCACGTCCACAATCTCGGCATGGGCGAAGCCCGGCTGGACCACGGCTCCACCCGCATCGTCGAGGCCGACCGCGGCGCGGAGGAGGCGACCTTCCTCGGCATCCGCCGTCCGTCCGGGCAAATCGCCACCCGCAACTACATCGGCGTCATCGCCAGCGTGAACTGCTCCGCCACCGTCTGCAAACGCATCGCCGACGCCTTCAACGGCAACGCGCTGGCCGATTACCCGAATGTCGACGGGGTGGTCGCCATCGTCCATGGCAGCGGCTGTGGCATGAACGGCACGGGCGAGGGCATGGCGATCCTGCGCCGCACCCTGCGCGGCTATGCCGACCATGCCAATTTCGCCGGGCTCCTGCTGATCGGGCTGGGCTGCGAGATGAACCAGATCGCACCCTTGGCCCAGACGCTGGCGCCGCGTCCGGACGGGCTGATCGCCACCCTGACCATCCAGGAGGAAGGCGGCACCCGCGAGACCATCGAGCGCGGCGTCGCCCTGGTCCGCGCCATGCTGCCCATCGCCAACGACGTCCGGCGCGAGCCGGTGCCGGCGAGCCACCTGACGGTCGGGCTGCAATGCGGCGGCTCGGACGGCTATTCCGGCATCACCGCCAACCCGGTGCTGGGCGCCGCGGTCGACCTGCTGGTCGCCCATGGCGGCACCGCCATCCTGTCCGAAACGCCGGAAATCTATGGCGCCGAGCATCTGCTCACCGCCCGCGCCGCCTCCCCGGCCGTTGCCGACAAGCTGATGGACCGCATCCGCTGGTGGGAGGACTACACCAGCCTGCACAAGGGCGACATGAACAACAACCCGTCGCCCGGCAACAAGGCCGGCGGCATCACCACCATCCTGGAGAAGTCGCTGGGCGCGGTCGCCAAGGGCGGCGGCACCCGCCTGAACGCGGTGGTCGATTATGCCGAGCCGGTGACCGACCACGGCCTCGTCTTCATGGACACGCCCGGCTACGACCCGGTGTCGGCGACCGGACAAGTGGCGGGCGGCGCCAACCTGATCGCCTTCACCACCGGCCGCGGCTCGACCTACGGCTGCAAGCCGACGCCGTCGCTGAAGATCGCCACCAACAGCACGCTCTATGCCCGCATGGGCGACGACATGGACTTCAACGGCGGCGCGGTGCTGGACGGCGGCACCAGCGTGGCGAAGGCGGGTGCCGCCCTGTTCCGCCTGATGCTCGATACCGCGTCGGGCCACCGCACCCGCAGCGAGGAGAACGGCATCGGCGACAACGAGTTCGTGCCCTGGCAGATCGGCGCCGTCATGTGACGACGCCGAAGCAGGGGGGGGGGCGCTCACCCCCTCAGCGCCCCCCGCCGGACCAGCGAGCGCATCAGTTCGGCGATGCCGACGCTCCAGGGCTCGCAAGCGTCGCTCGGCCGCATGCGGTTGACCAGCGCGCCCAGCTTGGGCGCGGCGATGGTGACGATGTCGCCCTCCTTGTGGGTGAAGCCGCCGCCGGGGTTGTCGCGGTCCTGGGTCGGCGCGAACATGGTGCCGAGGAACAGGGCGAAGCCGTCGGGATACTGATGGACCGGGCCGACGGTCTGGGCGACGAGATCCTCCGGATCGCGGCTGATCCGCGAGATGGAGGACAGGCCGGCCAGCTGGAAGCCCTCCGGCCCCTCGACCGTCAGGGCGACATCGGTGCTCCGGACGTCGTCCAGCGTGAAGGTCCTGTCGAAGAAGCGGATGAAGGGACCAATGGCGCAGGACGCGTTGTTGTCCTTCGCCTTCGACAGCAGCAGGGCCGACCGGCCTTCGAAATCGCGCAGGTTCACATCGTTGCCCAGCGTCGCCCCGGTGATGCGGCCATCGGGGGCGACGATCAGCACCACCTCCGGCTCCGGGTTGTTCCAGGTCGATTTCGGGTGCAGCCCGGCGTCCATCAGCGTGCCGACCGACGACAGCACGGGGGCCTTGGTGAAGACCTCGGCGTCCGGGCCGATGCCGACCTCCAGATACTGGCTCCAGGCGCCCTGGGCGATCAGCACCTCCTTAAGGCTCATCGCCGCCTCGGAGCCGGGCTTCAGCGCCGCCAGATCGTCGCCGACCAGCCGCTGCACCTCGGCGCGGATCGCCTCGGCGGCGTCGGGGTTGCCGCGGGCGCGTTCCTCGATCACCCGTTCCAGCATCGACACCGCGAAGGTGACGCCGGCCGCCTTCAACACTTGCAAGTCGGTCGGCGCCAGCAGCCAGGGAGCGGTCGCGTCTCGACCGTCCGGCGGCGTGTTGGCGAGAATGTCGGCCAGCGCGCCGATGCGCTCCCCCGCCGCCGCGGCGAGGTCCGCCGCCGGATCGGGCCGGGCGGCCAGTTCGCTCATGGTCGGGAAGGTCGCGGTCACGTCGTACACGCCATCGGCGCGCACGGCCACCACCGACGGGCCGATGCCCGGCCGCCAGACCCGCCCGGCCAGGGTGCCGGCATAGCCGTCGTTGGGAAGGGTGCGGGTCACATCCACGGGGAACTGGATCATGTCGGAGTCCGAATCTTGAAATTGGGTCGGGTTACGGCACGTCGCCGGCGATGACGCCCTTGCGCAGCAGGAAACAGCCATAGGGCCGCGGATCGCCGACCTGCACGACGGCGAAGGCGCGGCGGGCGGCGTCGTAGAAGGCGAACCGCTCGATCCCCTGCAAGGGCAACGGGCGGCCCTCGGCGCGGTCGATCTCCGCCTGCACCTCGCCCTGGACGGCGGGAAGTGCGGCGGGGTCGCCCACCACCTCCATCCGGCGCACCGGGTCGGGCACGAAGCCGTCGAGCGGAAAGACGCTGAGGATGCCGCGGGCGGCGCGCGCCATCGTCACCCCCGGCAGCACGATCAGCCGGCCCGAGGTTGTGGCGCGGGCGATGGTCTCCGCCGGATGGTTGGCGTCGACCAGCGCCAGATCGTCGCCATGCCCCATGGCGGCCAGCACCCACAGCAGGTCGGGGGACAGAAGCGGGTCGAGTCCTTTCAGCATGGCTCTTATCCTTGTTGGTTCAGGCCGGCACCGGCACGTCCGCCGCCAGCAGCCCTTCGCCCTTCAGATCGGACCACAGCGCAGCCGGCACAACCGCCGCCATGGCGGCGAGGTTGCGGTTCACCTCCCCGGCCGTCACCGCTCCCAGCACCACCGACGACACCGCCGGATGCCCCAGGGCAAAATGCAGCGCCGCGGTGGCGAGCGGCACGCCATGGGCGTTGCAGACCGCCTCGATCCGCCCCACCCGCTCCAGCACATGGGCCGGCGCCGGGCCGTAATTGTACTTGGCGCCGGGAACGGCACCGCTGGCGAGGATGCCGGAATTGAAGACGCCGCCCAGCATCACGCCGATGCCCTTGGCCTGGGCCAGCGGCAGAAACTCTTCCAACGCCGGCTGCTCCAGCAGCGAATAGCGCCCGGCCAGCAGCATGGCGTCGAAATCGCCGGCCTTGGCGAAACGGACGCACATCTCCGCCTCGTTGACGCCGACGCCGATGGCCTTGACCGTGCCGTCGGCGCGCAGCCGGTCGAGCGCGCGATAGGCGCCGTCCATCGCCTCGGCGAAGCGGGCCTCGATGCGGTCGGCGCCATGGGTCCAGACATCGACGTCATGGATCAGCAGCACGTCGATGCGGTCGGTGCCCAGCCGCAGCAGCGACTGTTCCACCGACCGCAGCGTGCCGTCATAGGAATAGTCGATGACCGCCCGATGCGGAAAGCCGCCGGCATAGCCCGAGCCGTCCCCTCGCCCCCGCGCCGGGTCCATCCAGCGCCCGACCTTGGTGCACAGCACGACACCGTCGCGCCCGGCCCGACGCAGGGCGGCACCGCAACGCGCCTCCGCCAAGCCATGGCCGTAGAGCGGCGAGGTGTCGAGCAGCGTGACGCCGGCCGACAGCGCGGCGACCGCGGCGCCGACGGCGGTGGCCTCGTCGAGATGGCCGTACAGGTCGCCCAGCGGCGCGGCGCCGAAGCCGATCTCCGAGACGGCGATGCCGGTGCGGCCCAAGCTTCTCGTTGGCAGCGTCATCACAGGCGCAGCCCGGTGTCGGGGTTGAACAGATGGGCCAGCGCCGGATCGGGCGCGATCCGCACCACCTCGCCGGGCTTGGCGCCGGTCCGCTCGCGCAGCACCCAGGTCAGTTCGCGCTTGCGGTCCTCGCGGCCTGCCCCCACTTGGCCCACTTTGCTACCGAGTGGGCGAAGGACCATCTGGGTTTCCGAGCCGGTCGGCTCGACCACCACCACCTCGGCGGCCATCCCTTCGTCGGCAAGGCGGAAATGCTCCGGACGCACGCCATACACGGCGGGCCGTCCGTCGGAGGCCGCCGGCACGCGCCCGCCCAGCGGCAGGCGGTCGCCGCCCTCGGTGGTGAAGCCGTCGCCACCGATGCTGCCGGGGATGAAGTTCATCGCCGGCGAGCCGATGAAGCCGGCGACGAACATGTTGGCCGGATTGTCGTAGAGGTCGAGCGGTGCGCCGATCTGCTCGATGATGCCGTCATGCATCACCACGATCTTGTCGGCCATGGTCATGGCTTCGATCTGGTCGTGGGTGACGTAGACGGTGGTGGTCTTCAGCCGCTGGTGCATCTCCTTGATCTCGGTGCGCATCTGCACGCGCAGCTTGGCGTCGAGGTTGGACAGCGGCTCGTCGAACAGGAAGACCTTGGGGTCGCGGACGATGGCGCGCCCCATCGCCACGCGCTGGCGCTGGCCGCCGGAGAGCTGGCGCGGGAAGCGGCCCAGCAGCGGGCCGAGGCCGAGGATGCCGGCCGCCCGCTCCACCTTGGCCGTGATCTCGCTCTTGGCGGTGTTCTTCAGCCGCAGCGCGAAGCTCATGTTGTCGGCGATGGTCATGTGCGGGTAGAGCGCGTAGTTCTGGAACACCATCGCGATGTCGCGGTCCTTCGGCGGCACGTCGTTGACGACGCGGTCGTCGATGGCGACGGTGCCGCCGCTGATCTCCTCCAGCCCGGCGATCATGCGCAGCAGGGTGGATTTGCCGCAGCCCGACGGGCCGACCAGGATGACGAACTCGCCGTCCTGGATGTCGATGGACACGCCCTTGATGATCTCGACCGCGCCGTAGGATTTGCGGACGTTCCTGATGCTGACGGAGGCCATGGGGTCGTCTCTTTCTTGGGATGGATCAGCCGCCCTTGACGGCGCCGGCGGTCAGGCCCGCCACGATCTGGCGCTGGGCGGCCACGGTCAGGATCAGCACCGGCAGCGTCACCACCAGGGCTGCGGCGGCCAGCGGCCCCCAGCTCACCTGTTCGAAGGACAGCATGTTGTAGACGGCGACCGGCAGGGTCCGCGTCTCGCGGCTGGCCAGCACGATGCCGAAGACGAAGTTGTTCCAGGAGAAGATCACCGACAGGATGAAGGCGACGACGATGCCGGGCTTGGCGATCGGCAGCGCCACCTTGGCGAAGATCTGCCAGCGCGTCGCGCCGTCGACCATCGCCGCCTCCTCCAGCTCCATCGGCGTCGTCTCGAAATAGCCGATCATGATCCAGATCACGATGGGCACGGTGACGACCAGATGGATGATGATCTGCGGCCACAGCGTGCCGAGCAGCCCCAGCCACTGGAACAGCAGGAACAGCGGGATCAGGAAGGACAGGCCGGGCGTCATGCGGGCGATCATGATGACCACCGCCGACTTGTGCGCCCGCATCCGGGCGATGCCGTAGCCGGCCGGCACGCCCACCACCAGCGCGAACAGGGTGGCGGCGCCGGTGACGATCAGGCTGTTCCAGAAATAGAGCAGGAAGCTGTTGCCCTCGAAGATCGTCGTGTAGTTCTTCCAGGCGAAGCGGTCCGGGATCAGGATCGGCGGATAGGCGCCATTGTCGATCTCGAACTTCAGCGACAGCGACAGCATCCAGAGGAAGAACAGCAGCGCCGGCGACACCAGCAGCAGGACGCAGACGGCCATTCCGGCCTTGTCCAGAAGCTTCCTCAGCGGCCGGCTCATTGCCCGTCTCCCGTATTCCAGGCGCTGCGCTGGCGCAGGTACAGCAGGATCAGCGACAGCAGGATGATCAGCACGAAGAACACCACCGCGATGGCCGAGCCGTAGCCGATGTCGTAATAGGTGAAGGCGACGCTGTAGAGATACAGGTTGATCGTCTCCGACGCCGTGCCCGGTCCGCCCTGGGTGATGGTGTAGAGGATGTCGAAGCTCTTCAGCGCGTCGATGCTGCGGATGATGACCGCGACCATCAGGAAGGGCTTGATCATCGGCAGGGTCAGGTAGCGGAAGCGCTGCCAGGCGGTGGCGCCGTCGATCTGCGCGCTCTCGTACGGCTCGGTCGGCAGCGACGCCAGCCCGCCCAGCACGATCAGCATCACCAGCGGCGTCCACTGCCAGGTCTCCACCAGCACCAGCGACAGGATCACCGTGCTGGGGTGGTAGACCCATTGCAGCGGCCCGATGCCGATCTGCGACAGCAGGTAGTTCAGCACGCCGAGCTGCGGGTGGAACATCATCGTCCACACCAGCGCGATGGCGACCGGGGTCGCCATCATCGGCATGACGAAGATGCCGCGCAGCAGGCCTCTCGCCGGCAGCTTGGTGTTGAAGGCCAGCGCCGCCGCGGTGCCGAGCACCAGCGGGGCCAGGACCGACAGCGCGGTATAGACCAGCGTGTGGACCATCGCCTCGAGGAAGCGCACGTCGGTGAACAGCCGGGCATAGTTCTGCAAACCGACGAAACGCTGCTCCTCGCCGATGCGCCATTCCATGGCGCTCATCCACAGGGTGAAGACCCAGGGAAAGACGATGACCCCGATGACGACGATCAGCGCCGGCACCACGAAGGGCCAGTAGGAGGGCCGGAGCCGCTTCGTCCTGCCGACGGAAGCGGCGCCGACCACGCGGTCAGACGAGGTCAGGATGCTCACGTCTTCTCGCTGCGTTCGAGGATCGGCTTGAAGTCGGCGGTGGCGCGCTTCAGCTCGGCCGCCGGATCGCTGCCGGAAATCATGTTGGTCAGCGCCCCGCCCAGGACGTCGCGGAACTCGGTGACCGGGATGATCACCGGCAGGGCGAGGCGGCTGATCTTCGCCGATTCGACCACGGCATCGACCCAGGCCGCCGGCATCTTGACGCCCTTGCGCACCTCGGCGTCCGCCAGGACCGAGTTGCGGAACGGCACGCCGGCCCCGGCCTGCAACAGGCGGGCGCCCATCAGCTTGCCGGTCGCCCACTGGCAGTAGAGATAGGCGGCCTCCTTGTTCTTCGACGCCGCGGTGACGCCGATGCCGTCGCCGGTGGTGGCCGCGGCATGCGCCTTCGGTCCCTTCGGCATCAGGCCGTAGCCGACCTTGCCGACGACGCGCGACTTCTCCGGATCCTCGAGCGGCGGGGCGAAGCCGACGCCGTCGAACCACATGCCGACACGACCCTGGAGGAAGGCCGACTGGCATTCCGCCCAGTTGAAGCCGGTGACGCCCGGCGGCGCCGACTTGGTCATCAGCGTCTGGTAGAGCTTGGCCGCCTCGATGGCTTCCGGCGTGTCGGTCAGCAGGTTGCGGTTGGCATCGACGCTGTACTGGTCGTAACCGAGCAGCAGGCTCGTCCACACCGGGGTGTTGGCGTTCTTCATGCCGCGGGCGACGAAGCCGTAGGTCTGGCTCGACGGGTCGGTCAGCGCGGCGGCGGCGGCCACCATCTCGTCGAAGGTCTTGGGGAAGGACAGGTTCTTCTTCGCGAACAGGTCCTTGTTCCAATAGACGATCCAGTAATCGACCGAGAAGGGCAAGGCGCCGATCCCGCCTTCGGGATTGCGGGCGAAGGTCACCCCGGCTTCGGAGAAATCGTCGAGCAAGCCGGCGTCGGTCAGCGCCGGGTCCTTGATGAAGGGCGTCAGGTCGGCCAGCCACTTGCCTTTCTCGAACTGGCGCTTCTGGACATGGTAGCTGATGTGCACGACGTCGAAGCTCGGCCGGCCGGAGGTCAGCTCGATCACCGCCTTCTGGCGCTGCTGCTGCTCCGGGGTCTGTTCCGACACCACGGTGATGCCGGTCAGCTCCTCGAATTCCTTCTGGTACTTGGTCAGGGTGTCGCCGCGCGGGCTCTTGATCAGGTTCACCTCGATCTTGGTGCCGGCATATTTGCGCCAGTTGACCCCGCTGGAACCGACCCCGCTGGTCTGGGCGAAGGCGGGAAGCCCCGGAAGACCGAGAGCACCGCTCAAACCCAGCGCACCGGCCGCGGCGCCCGACGCCAGAAGCCGGCGGCGCGACAAAGACATTCCGTTCGACATCGACATGCACTCCTCCCCGTTATCGCCCGGGCCTTTATGCCCGGCCTTGTCCTGACCGGCGAACACTGTGAGCGACACGGATCCGCGCCGCCACCGATTTGATTGCTTGGTCAACGTATAAATCCAGCGCAGCCCCCTTGCAAACGAAAAACATCCTAGTAACATGTTAGTCGTAACGCGGTGGCCGTTCGGCCTGCCGTTCAGCCGCCCATGGGAGAAATGCAAAGTGAATCAATCCACTGGCCGCTTCGGCCTGTCCTGCGCGCTGACCACGCCCTACCATGAGGACGGCAGCGTGGATCTGGCCCGCCTGACCCGGCATGTCGCCTGGTGCCTCGCCAGCGGCTGCGACTCGGTCACCCTGTTCGGCACCACGGGAGAGGGTCCGCTGCTCGGCCATGTGGCGCGCGAGCAGATGATCGGCGCGCTGAAGGGCGCCGGCATCGATTTCCGCAGCCATGTGGTCGGCGGCGTCATCGCCGCGTCGCTGCACGACGCGCTGGCCCAGGCCAACCAGCTGCTCGATGCCGACGCGCGGGCGCTGCTGGTCGCCCCGCCCTTCTACTTCAAGGGCGTGTCGGACGACGGGCTGTTCGCGTGGTTCTCCAGCTTCATCGCCAAGCTGGGTGACCGGGCGCGCGACATCATCCTGTACCACATCCCGTCGGTCACCGCGGTTCCGCTGTCGATCGCGCTGATCGGCCGGCTGAAGGCCGCCTTCCCCCAGGCGATCACCGGAGTCAAGGATTCGGCCGGCGACTGGGGCTATAGCCAGCAGCTTCTCGCCGCCCACCGCGACGATCTCGCCGTGCTGATCGGCGACGAGCGGGTGCTGGCCCAGGCCGTGCGCGACGGCGGCCAGGGCGCCATTTCCGGCATGGCCAATCTGGTGCCGGGACGGCTGCGGACGGTGGTCCATCAGGGTCGCGACGATGCGGCCCTGGTCGAGCTGGTGGACGCCGTGCTGCGCTACCCGGTCACCCCGGCGGTGAAGGCGCTGGTGTCGCACGCCACCGGCGACAGCGCATGGTTGACGGTGAGGGCGCCTTTGCTGCCTATGTCGGTGGCGGACACTGCGACTCTCGGCCATCTCTTCGACCGGGTGTTCGCGGATAGGGCCGCCTGAAGGGACAGCACACGGATGACGACCTCCGCCAACAGCGACCGGGCCAAGCGAGACCGGGACACGGTCAACCTGCGCAGCCGGGCTTACGAAAGCTTCACGCAACGGCTGCTGGCGGACGAGATCCGCCCCGGGCAGTTCATCTCGCAGCGCGAGTTGGTCGAGCTGACCGAACTGCCGCTGGGGGCGATCCGCGAACTGATCCCGCGGCTGGAAGCCGAGGGGCTGGTGAAGACCGTGCCGCAGCGGGGGATGCAGGTCGCCCATGTCGACCTCAACCTCATCCGCGACGCCTTCCAGTTCCGCTTGTTCCTGGAACGGGAAGCGGTGGCGGTCTTCGCCCGTGAGGCGCCGGAGGCGACAATCCGCGCGCTGCTGGACGATCACGAGCGCATCGTCGCCGCCTGCGCCGAAGCGGAAGCCGACACCGGCGCGGGCGGCGGCATCCAGCCCGCCCTGTTGCAGGAGGCGCAGGACATCGACTGGGCGCTGCACCTGACGATCATCGACGCGCTGGGCAACGCCATCATTTCCGACGCCTACCGGGTCAACCAGATCAAGATCCGGTTGATCAAGCAGTCGAAGACCAAGCTGAACACCGCCGTGCTGGTGCCGACGATGCGCGAGCATCTCGCCATCATCCATGCCATCCAGGCCCGCGACCCGGAGCGGGCCAAGGATGCCATCGGCACCCACATCCTCAGCGCCCGCGACCGTGCCATCGGTCTGCGCTAAGACCGTACCGGTTACAGGATGCCGCCGGCCGGCTGCGTCAGGCGGCGCAATGCCTCCACCGCCGCCGCGGGCGTGGTCAGCACCGGGACCGACAGCAGGGGCTGAAGCCTCGGCTGCGCCCGCGCCATCGAGAACTGGCCGAGAATGACGACATCGCAGCCGCGCAACTGCTCCGCGGTCCCCGCGACACGCTCGTCATGCCCCTCGCCGTCACCGCTCTTGAGCGCCGCCAGCGCGCCGTCGGCAACCGCGACGGTGACCTCGATCCGGCGGCCGGCAGCGGCGGCCATCGCCAGCAGCTCGGTGCGCAGGGACAAGGCGGACGGGCCGAAGCTGACGACGATGCCGATCCGGTCGCCGACCGCCATCGCCGCCTCGAAAGCGGACTCGTTCGGCCGCAGCACCGGGATCGTCAGGCGCTGCTTGACCGCGTCGATGGCCGGGGCAAAGGCCGAACAGGTGAACAGGATGCCCGCCGTGCGCCCGCCCGCGCCCACCGTGCCGGCGGCATAATCGGCCAGCGTCCGGAACCGCCCCATCATCCCCTCGTCGAGCCGGCCGGCCTCCGCCAGATCGACGGCCAGCGAGGTGTCGAGCAGGTCAAAAATCCGCGCTTCCGGCCAATGCGCGCGGAAGGCGGCCCGTGCCGGTGCCACCGATTCCTCAAGCGCGTGAATGAGCGCGATGCGCGGCCCCGGCATGGCGGCACCCGTTTCGGCGGTCATGCATCCTCTCCCTGCTTTGTGGTCTGTCGGGCGGCCAAGGCCAGCATCAGCCCGCGGTCCCGTTCGGCCTCCAGCGCGGCGATGGAGCGGCCGGCGGCTTCGTCTGCGATTCCATCGACCAGCAGTCGGCGAACCTCCGGCGTCAGGCTCGGGCTGCCGAGCGTTGCCCAGCGCCGTTCCTGGCTCGGTCCGAGATGGTCGAGGTAATGGGCGATGCCGCCGGGGCCGCCGCCCAGATGATAGGCCATGTGGGCGCCGATCACCGACCAGCGCAGTCCCGGACCATGGACCAGCGCCGCATCGACGTCGGCGACATCGGCAATGCCCTCCGCCACGATGTTGACCGCCTCGCGCCACAAGGCGGACGCCAGCCGGTTGGCGATGTGGCCGACCGCATCCTTCTTCAGCGCCACCGTCTCGCGGCCGAGGCCGCGATAGAAAGCCTCGGCTCGCGCCAGAACCTGCGGGTCGGCGGCGAACAGCTCGACCAGCGGCATCAGGTGCGGCGGATTGAAGGGGTGGGCGGTGATGAGGCGCTCGCGCCGCACCACGCCCGCCGCCAGATCGCTCCAGGTCAGCGAGGAGGTGCTGCTGGCGATCACCGCATCCGGCCTTGCCGCCGCCTCCACCTCGGCATAGAGGCTGTGCTTGACCGCGGTCTTTTCCGGCGCGTTCTCCTGAATCCAGCCGGCATCGCCGACGGCCGCCGCAACCGACTGCGCAACGGACAGCCGGCCGGGTCGGGCGGTGCCGGTCCCCAGCGCCTGCAACTGGCCGAGCAGCCGCTCCACGCGCTGCGGCAAGGCGGCCAGCACGGCACTGTCGGGGTCCCAGGCGACCACGTCCAGCCCGTGGGCAAGGAACAGGGCCGACCAGCTTTCGCCGATCAACCCGCAGCCAAGCACGGCAACGGGCGAGGTGGACGGCGGAGGTGGCGGCATTGCGGGAGCACTCCTGCACAAAAGAATCGAAAAGACGGCCGGGCACGGGCGTGCATGGCAGGGACAGCTTGACCTTCATCCGTGACCGGGTCAATATGATGCATCATACACCGAAGCAAGATGGCCGGGTGACGGGCAGACGATGAGCGGGTTCGACCTCAGCCTTCTTGAACACGACAATCTCGGCAGCACGATTTACCAGAAATTGTGCGAGGCGCTGATGCGGGGCGTGTTCAAGCCGAACGACCGGCTCAAGATCCGCGATCTGGCCGAACGGCTGGGGACCAGCGTCACCCCGGTGCGCGACGCCATCCTGCGGCTGGTGCAGGACCAGGCGCTGGTGCTGCGTTCGCCGCGCGACATCCGCGTCCCGATGCTGACCCGCGCCGCCTATCTGGAAATCCGGGACATCCGCGTCAATCTGGAGGGGCTGGCCGCCGCCCGCGCCGCCGAGCGGGCCACACCGGCCCAGATCGAGCAGCTGGAAGCCCTGCTGACGCACAACGAGGAGGCGATGGCCGCCGGCAACACCGCGCTGGCGACCGAACTCAACCAGATCTTCCACTTCAGGCTGGCCGAAATCGCCGACATGCCGGTGCTGGGCGACATCCTGCGGCGGCTCTGGCTCCAGATGGGACCGCTGATCGCCGACGTCTATGGCGGAGCCGGCCGCACGATGATCGACCATCACTACCCGCTGATGGACGCCATCCGCCGCCATGACGGCCCGGCCGCCGCCCGCGCCATCCAGGACGACATCCAGCTGGCCAGCGGCCCGATCCTGGAGCGGATCGACGCTGAACATCTCGAGATCCAACCGGTAACCCTGGCTTCCTGACCCCTTTCACCGGTGCCCGAAGCCGGGTCTTGCATGACGATGATGCATCAAACATTGACGTTTCGAATGACGAGGAGAGTGCGGCCATGACACAGCGTGATGTACTGACCACCGTCGCGCCGCCGATCTCCGGGGACGAGGCCGGCGCCATGATGCTGCGGCATTTCGGGCTGACCGGCGGCGTCCGTGAACTGAGCAGCGAGCGCGACCGCAACTTCCACATCACCACGCCCGATGGGCAGGGCTATGTGCTGAAGTTCACCAACCCGGCCGAACCGCAGCCGGTCACCGCCTTCCAGACCGGCGCCATGCAGCATGTGGCATCCCGCGACCCGGCCCTGCCGGTGCCGCGCGTCGTGCCGAGCCGGGAGGGCGAGGCGCAGACGACGGTCCTGATCGACGGCCATCCGATGATCCTGCGTCTGCTGACCTATCTCGACGGCACGCCGCTCCATGCGGCACCGGCCTCACCGGAACTGATGCGGGCGCTGGGAACGACGCTGGCCCGGCTCGACCTCGCGCTGGCCGACTACGAGCATCCGGGCTCGCAGCGCGACCTGCTGTGGGACATCACGCGCACCGCCAGCGTCGCCGACAAGCTGCATTATCTGGCCGACGGCCCGCGCCGCCGGATGGTGGAGCGCTTCATCGCCCGTTTCGCCGACCGGGTTGCCCCGCGCCTGCCCGCCCTGCGCCATCAGGTGATCCACAACGACCTCAACCCGCACAATGCGGTGGTCGATCCGGTCGGGCATCAGGCGGTCACCGGCATCATCGATTTCGGCGACGCGCTGAAGGCGCCGCTGATCAACGATCTGGCGACGGCCCTCGCCTACCACGTCACCAGCGGCGAGACGCCCTTTGGCTCCATCGTCGAGATGACCCGCGCCTACAACGCCGTGCTGCCGCTGACGGCGGATGAGACGGATTTGCTGCCCGACCTGATCGCGGCGCGCCTTGCCCTGACCATCTCGATCACCGGCTGGCGGGCGGCCGAATATCCCGAGAACGCCGCCTACATCCTGCGGAATGCCGAACGTGCCTTTGCCGGGCTGGAAAAGCTGACCGGCGACGAGGCCGCCACCGCACGCACTCTGCTCCACCTCGCCTGCCAGGAAGTGTGACCCGCCATGACCATGATCAACGCCTACGCCCCCGACGCCGCCGGTTCCCTGCCGGAGCGCGAGCGCGCCCTGATCGCCCGCCGCGAAAAGCTGCTCGGCCCGGCCTACCGCCTGTTCTACGCCGATCCGATCCATGTCGTGCGCGGCGAGGGCTCCTCCCTCTATGACGCCGACGGCAACCGCTATCTCGACGCCTACAACAACGTCGCCTCGGTCGGCCATTCGCGGCCCGAGGTGGTGGAGGCGATGGCGAAGCAGGCGGCGGTGCTGAACACCCACACGCGCTACCTCACCGACGGCATCCTCGATTTCGCCGAAGCCTTCCTGGCGGAATTCCCGGCGGACCTGTCGCACCTGATGCTGACCTGCACCGGCAGCGAGGCGAACGATCTGGCGCTGCGCGTCGCCCGCGTCCACACCGGCGGCACCGGCGTCGTCATCGCCCACAACGCCTATCACGGCGTCACCTCGGCGCTGGCGGAGATGTCGCCCTCGCTGGGCGCCGCGGTGAAGCTGGGCGACCATGTCCGCGTCGTGCCGTCGCCCGACAGCTACCGCATTCCGGCTTCGGAGGTCGGCGCCGCCTTCGCCCGGTCCGTCGAGGAGGCCATCGCCGACCTGCGCGAGAAGGGCATCGCCCCGGCGGCGCTGCTGGTCGACACCATCTTCTCCAGCAGCGGCGTCTTCACCGATCCGGCCGGCTTCCTGGCCCCGGCGGTCGAGGTCATGCGCAAGGCCGGCGGCATCTTCGTCGCCGACGAGGTGCAGCCCGGCTTCGGCCGGCTCGGCACCCACATGTGGGGCTTCGCGCGCCACGGGCTGGTGCCCGACATCGTGACGGTCGGCAAGCCGATGGGCAACGGCCATCCGGTGGCCGGCGCCATCTTCCGTCCGGAGGTGATCGAGGCGTTCGGCCGCAGCCAGCGCTATTTCAACACCTTCGGCGGCAACCCGGTGTCCTGCGCCGTGGCGCACGCGGTGCTGCGCGTCATCAAGACGGAGCACCTGCAGGAGAACGCCCTGACCGTCGGCACCCAGATGATCGACGGCATCCGCGCGCTCGCCGCCAAGCATGACCTGATCGGCGACGTGCGCGGCAGCGGCCTGTTCATCGGCGTGGAGATGGTGCGCGACCGCAAGGCGAAGACCCCGGCACCGGAGGAAACCGCCCGCGTGGTCAACGACATGCGCCGCCGCCGGGTGCTGATCAGCGCCACCGGCCAGGAAGGGCACATCCTGAAGATCCGCCCGCCGCTGGTCTTCTCGGCCGACGACGCCAGCCTGTTCCTAAGCACGCTCGACGAGGTGCTGGCGGCGCTGTGACGGACGCGGCCGGAACGCCACCGTTCCGGCCGCACCCCATGGCCGCTCGACCCAGACGGCGACCGGCAACGAGATGAACACCTACACCGACGACGTGCCGGCCGTCGTTGCCGGGCGGTTGCCGGGCTGGGCGGCCTGTTCCGATCTGTGCCCGATCGGACGGGGCCAATCAGACCGGAATGGGGTTCTCGGCGATGTAGCTGTTGAAGCCCATGACCAGCGCATGCTCGTTCGGGCCGGCATTGTCGCGCATTTGGCGGGCGCTCTCGACGATGGCCTCCTCGGCGTCGGTGTCCAGGGCCGCCATCGTCTGTTCGATGAAGGCGTCCAGCGGCATGGCACGCGGATCGTCGCCCTTCTTGATCAGGTCGGTGTTGACCCAGGGCGGCGCGATTTCCTGCACGGTGACGCTGCTGTTGCGCAGCATGAAGCGCTGGGACAGCGTGTAGCTGTGCAGCGCCGCCTTGGTGGCGGAATAGACCGCGGTGCTGGCCAGCGGCGTGTAGGCGAGCACGGACGTGTTGTTGACGATCACCGAGCGCGGCTGCGCCTTCAGATGCTCGATCAGCGCCGAGGTCATGCGGATGGGCCCGAGCAGGTTGGTGGCGATGATCGACTGCGCCTGCGCATCGTCGATGGCGCCGGAGGCATCGTCGAACGGCATGATGCCGGCGTTGTTGATCAGGACGTTCAGCGTCGGATTCTCGGCAACCAGCCGCTCGGCCGCGGCCTGGATGCTGACCGGGTCGGCGATGTCCAGTTCGATGCCCGTCATGCCGGGGTTGGCGGCGGTCACCTCGTCCAGCAGGGCCTTGCGCCGGCCGGCGATGATGACCTGGTTGCCCAGCTTGTGGAACGCCTCGGCCAGACCGCGGCCGATGCCGGAGGTCGAGCCCGTGATGAAGATGGTGTTTCCGGTGAGTTGCATGGCCTGATGTCCGTCCTTGTTTGAAAATGGGCAAGTGAAGGCGTTCGGGGAATGGAAATATCCCCCGGAGAAGCTCTGTGCTGGATGATGTGAAAAGCTGTCGCACCCGCAGTGCCGGCGGAGCCATATCTAGCTATTAATGGCCCCGACAGAGATCGAAGCCACGACCGCCGCCTACTCCAGTGCCGAAGCGCGGCCGGCTTCGACGGCGCGGCGGACCATTTGCGGTGGCTGGCCGTAGGCACGCAGGAAGGCGCGGCGCATGCGCTCGCGGTCGGCGAATCCGGTCTCGCGGGCGATGACATCCATCGGATGGCGCCCTTCCTCCATCATCACGCGCGCCGCCTCCAACCGCAGATGCTCGACCGCCTTGGCCGGGGTCTGGCCGGTTTCCTGGCGGAACAACCGGCTGAACTGGCGCGGGCTAAGATTGGCCGCCTCCGCCAGTTCCTCCACCGACAGCTCGTTCCTCAGATTCTCCTTGGCATGGACCAGCGCCCGCCGGACGCGGTCGGAGCGCGGTTCCAGATCCAGGAGGGCGGAGAATTGCGACTGGCCGCCCGGCCGGCGCAGATAGACCACCAGCTTGCGCGCCACCGCCTTGGCGACCTCCGCTCCGAAATCATCCTCGACCAGCGCCATGGCGAGGTCGATGCCGGCGCTCATCCCGGCGGAGGTCCAGACATTGCCGTCGACGCTGAAGATGCGGTCCTCCTCCACCTTCACAGCGGGATAGAGCCGCTGGAGGTTGCGGGCGTGGCTCCAATGGGTGGTGGCGTGGCGGCCGTCAAGCAGCCCGGCCTCCGCCAGCACATAGGCGCCGGTGCAGATGCCGGCGACCCGGCGCGAGGCGACGGCGGCGTCTCGCAGATAGGCCAGCAGCCCCGGCGTGCTCGGCTTGACCCGCAGCGATCCGATGGTGACGGTCGTGTCGAAGAAATCCTCGCCGAACGCGACGGTGTCGATGGCGAAGCCCAGCGAGTTGCGCACCGGTCCACCCTGCTCCGACAGGACATGGACCCGGTAGGCAGGACGGCCGAGCACGAGATTAGCCATCTCGAACGCCGACAGCGCAGCCATTCCCATCACCTGGAAATCGTCGAACACCACGAACCCGATGGTGAGCATGTTCTTCTCCGGCTCGACCTTAGTCCCGTTCCGCAGCCGGCAGGCCCGATGGCCCGCGGCTGGAACCAGACTATGCGGCGGCCGGCTTGTCTGGAATGTCAAAGATCCGACGATTCCAGACATCATGTTGGCTGGATATGCGCCCTGAGTCCCGTCCAAGCGATGCTCGACTGGAACGAATACCCTCAGAAGGTTCTCACCGATGTCGGCATACGGGGTGCCAGCGCCACGAGCACCGCACAGGCGATGATGGCCGGAAAGGCAGCGGAAGCCATCAGATCAGCAGGAATCAGGTCCGACGCGTTGTTGCCGAGCTGTCCGGCAATCGACAGCAGATGGCTGGCCAGCCAACCGAGAAGACGCTGGTAGCCCGAGGGCAGCATCAGCAGGTCCAGCACCCCACGGACGATGGAGCAGCCGGCGCTTTGCAGCTTGCAGGACAAGGTCGACAGCGTGTCGCCAGCGGCGGCGCAGAGGGAGATGGATCGGCTCATGACCCGCGTCCTTTGATCCGGGGGAGAGGTTGGGATCGGGCCGGACGCGAACGAAATGCCGTGCCGGTCAATGCAAGGACGCTAACCGTTCTCCTATCTGTGATAAATATGCCAAATTGAAGAATACTGTTGCGCACTACGGAACGACAAACACGCCGCTTACCGTTTGACCGCAACCTCCCGGTCAGCACTGTCCCCGAGATCGATGCGTGTCGTCAGGAAATCCAGAAAGGACCGCACCTTCGGCGGCTGAATCCGTCCGCCGGGGAAAACCGCGTGCAGATCGACGTGCGATCCTTTCCAGCCATCGAGCACCCGCTGCACCTGACCGGCCGACCGGTAGGATCGCATGGCGAAGTCGGTGGCGAGCACCAGCCCGCCGCCGGCCAGCAGCGTCGGGACCAGCATCTCCGGATCGTCGGCCGACATCACCGGGTCGATGACCGCATCCACCTCCCCCGGCTGGCCCCCGTCGGTGCGGAACAGCCGCCAGGCGAAGCCCGAGGGACGGCGGGCGGTCATGTTCGCCAGCGTCAGATGGCGGATCAGCGCGTCGGGATGGCCCGGCAGCCCATGAACGGCACAATAGGACGGTGCGGCGTAGACATGGCGGTGGAGGACTCCCAGCTTGCGCGCCGCCATGCTGGAGTCCTGCAAGGTTCCCATCCTGATCGCCAGATCGATGTCCCGCGCCACCAGATCGAGGTTCTCGTGGCTCAGCACCAGATCGATGCGGACATCGGGATAGCGGCTGCGGAAGTCGGGCAGCAGCGGTGCGATGACCTTCATTCCGAAGGATGGCGGGGTGGTGATCCGCAGCCAGCCGCGCGGCGCGTCGCGAAGCTGGGCAACGGCGCTTTCCGCCTGCTCCAGCTCTTCGGCGATCCGGCGGCAGCGGTCGAAATACACCGTCCCCGCCTCCGTCAGCCCGATGCGGCGGGTGGTGCGGTGCAGAAGCTGGATGCCGAGCCGCTGTTCGAGATCGCGCACCTTGCGGCTCAGCGTTGTCTTGGGCAGCCGCAGCCGCCGGGCGGCCTTGGTGAAACTGCCCTCCTCCACGACTTTGACGAAGGCGATGGTGTCGTTCAGGTCCTGCATCCGCCACCCGGCGATTGGATCGGTTTCCGGCACAATGTTGCCCGCGCTTGACGGGTAATCAAGCCCGCCGCCCGGTGCTAACTGGTGGGCATGCGCCGCGGCGGAAAACCTCCACCGCCGCGGCCCCCGACATCCGGACCGTTCCCAAGGACAGGCAGAATGAAACCGCACACGCTCCTGCTGGCCGCCGGCCTGCTGTTCGCAGCCATCCCGACGGGCCATGCCGCCGAAAAGGCCTCCGCCCAAAATGTCACCCAGGCCATTCCCCAACCGGCGGCCCAACCGTCCGAAGCCGGACTCTACCGCTTCACCGTCGGCGACCTGCGCATTACCGCACTCAGCGACGGCACCCTGCCGCTCGGCATCAAGCCGCTGGTGAAGGGACTGCCACCGGACCGGATCGACGCGCTGCTGGCCGAGCGGTTCGAGCGCGACCCGCTGGAAACCTCCATCAACGCTTTCCTGATCGACACCGGCTCACGCGTGCTGCTGGTCGATACCGGCGCCGGCCAGCTGTTCGGACCCTATGGCGGCAGGCTTCCGCTGAGCCTCGCCGCCGCCGGCTATCGGCCCGATCAGGTGACCGACATCCTTCTCACCCACATCCACACCGATCATTCCGGCGGGCTGGCGCTGGACGGGCGGATGGTGTTCGCGAACGCCACCGTCCATGTCGGTCAGCCCGATATCGACTTCTTCCTCAACCGCGACAACATCGCCAAGGGATTGCAGCCCCGCCTCCATGACGAGGCGGTCGCCACGGTCGGCCCCTACCTCAAGGCCGGCAAGGTGAAGCCCTTCACCGAAAAGTCGGAAATCCTGGCGGGAGTCACGGCGATCCCCACCCCCGGCCACACCCCCGGACATGCCTTCTACCGGGTGACGAGCCGGGGCGAGACCATCGAGTTCTGGGGCGACATCATCCATGTCGGGCCGGTGCAGTTCCGGCATCCGGACGCCACCGTTGCCTTCGACATCGACCAGGATGCCGCCCGCGCCCAGCGCCGCGACCGCTTCGCCGAGGAGGCCGACAGCGGCCAGTTGACCGCCGCCGCCCATCTCAGCTTCCCGGGCCTCGGCCGGCTGCGGCGCGACGGCGACGCTTACCGCTGGGTGCCGGTGGAATACCGCAACCGGCAATAAGGCATCGCCCCGGCGGAGCGGAGGCTCAGGCCTCCAGCGTCAGCGCAGCCCCCTCGACCGTGCCGGGCCGCAGTTGCGGTCCGCCCACGCTGCGCAGGCGCAGGCTGCGCCATGCCGGCTGGTAGCGGCCGGTCGCCTTGGCGGAAACCACAACGGCATCCCCGTCGCGCACCGCGGTGAGGCGGGTCACCAGCCCGGCGCCGTCGCGCCAGCCGGTGGTGTCGCCGTTGTCGTCATAGAGCAGCGCCGTGGCGCCCTCCACATCGCCATAAGCGACCAGTTCGCGCTCGGTGTCCGTCGCCGGATCGACGCGCAGTCCGGCGGCAGCCAGCGGCAGCAGGGCGCCAGCCCGCACGAACAGCGGCACCTGGCCGAGCGGGGCCGCCACCGTCGCAACGGCTCCGCCCGCATGGTGCGTGCCGTCATGGAAGAGATACCAGCCGCCGGGATTCTCCGGCAGCCGGACCGACCGGCTGTCCGCCCCCGGCTCCAGCACCGGCGCCACCAGCAGGTCGGGGCCGAGCATGAAGGCATCCTCGGTCGTCGCGGCGCCGGGATCGTCGGGGAAATCGTAGAACAGCGGGCGCACCACCGGCTCGTCCGCCTCCGCCGCCCGCCACATCCGGGTGTAGAGATAAGGCATCAGACGATAGCGCAGGCGGATCGCCTCGCGGATCGGGTCGATGACCTCCGGATGCATCCAGGGCAGCGTGGTGATGCCGTCGCTGTTCCAGCTGTTCATCACGAAGCGCGGCCAGAAGGAACAGAACTCGACGAAGCGGCAGAGCAGCTCCGGCCCAGGGCTCGGCCCATGGAAGCCGCCGACGTCATGCCCGATGTCGAACATGCCGGACAGGCTCATGTTGAGCCCCTGGGTCAGGTTGAAGCGCAGCGTCTTCCAGGCAGTGGCGTTGTCGCCCGACCAGGTCTGGCCGTAGCGCCACAGGCCGGCCGGGCCGCCGCGGGTGATGGTGTAGGGCCGCTTGTCCGGCGCCCAGGCGGCCTGCGTGTCGTAGGCCAGCTTGGTCATCAGCAGCGCCTGCGCCGGCCGCGCCAGCGTCTGGGCGAAGGGACGGCCGTCGCCGGCCGCCATGGCGTCCTCGTCCCAGATCTCGTACTCGTTGTTGTCGTTCCACACCGACACCATGCCGGGGGTCAGCAGCGCCGTCTCGATCCCGTTGCGCCACCAGTCGCGGGCCTTCGCGTTGGTGAAGTCGAGATGGTAGCCGAGCCCGTCCCAGAATTGCGCCACCGCCGGCTTGCCGGTCTCGCCGTCGGTCACCAGCCCGCCAACCCCGGTCACCTCCGACAAGCGGGGATGGTCGTCGAGCAGGCAGGGCTTCAGGTTGGCGACCGGGTGCAGCCCGGCGGCGTTCAGCTTGCCCAGCGTCGCCGCCGGATCGGGGAACTTGTCGTGGTTCCAGTGGAAGGCATAGCGCCGGCCGCCGATCATGGTGTAGCCGGAGCCGAAATGGAAACTGTCGCAGGGGATCGCATGCTCGGCGCAGCGGTCGACGAAGTCGGCGATGCGGGCGTCGGCATCGGCGGCATCGGCGATGGCCATCGAGGTGGTGGCGAAGCCCAGCGTCCATTTCGGCCCGAAGGCATGGCCGCCGGTCAGGCGCGAGAAGGCGCGCACCACGTCCGGAACGCCGGGACCGGCAAAGACATAGGCGTCGAGGTCGCCGTCGTCGGCGCGGTAGGAGCGGAACAGCCCGTGGTAATTGTCGATGGTGGCGCCGACGTCGATCTCGGCGGTGGCGAGATTGTCGTAATAGACCCCGTGCGCTCCCGTCGGTCCGGCGACCAGCAGGAAGGGGATCATCTTGTAGAGCGGGTCGCTCAGTTCGGCGTCGAAGCCGCAGGGATCGACCGCATCGACGCGGAAGCGGCGACCGGTGCGGTCCAGCGGGCCGGCCTTGTCGCCCACCCCGTAATGCCGCTCGTCCCCGCCGCGCTCAACGAAATGCGAGAAGGCATGGGTCTTGCGCGACACAAAATAGGCCTGGGTGCGGCGGTCCTGCAGGAAGGGCACCTCCTCCTCCGCCCGGTACCAAGCGACGCCGAAGGGCTCCAGCGTCACGACGGCGCGCAGCGTCGCCCCCCGCAGCGTGACCGTGCCCTCGCCTTCCTCAACGTCGGCCGACGGACAGGCGAAGCCGCTCAGATCGTCGCGGCCCCGGCCCTCATAGGACGGATCGGCCCTGCCGGGCGCCACCGACCAGCCGCGGTCGAGGCGATAGGTCCCGTCGCGCCGCATCAAGATGCGGCCGACATCGTCCTCGACGAAACCGATGCGTAGATCGACGCCATGGTCGAGTTCGAACACGGCATAGATGCCGTCGCGCCCGCGGTAACGGGCTCGGGTCAGGGCCTTCATGAAGGACTCCGGGCGAGAAGGGGTTCGGGACGGCAGGTGAGGCCCGCGGCGTCGAAACGGTGGAGATGGTCGCGGCGCAGCCGCACCGGCAGCAGGTCGCCGCGGGCCAGGCGGCTCTGGCCGTCGCAGCGGATGGTCAGCGGGATGTCGTTGGGACCGGTGGCGTACAGGAAGGTCTCGCCACCGAGCTGCTCGACGAGGTCGATCCGCACGGTCAGGTCGGCCTCGGCCTCGGCACAGGGCTCGACATGCTCCGGCCGGATGCCCAGCGTCGCCGCCCGGCCCGTCACACCGCCGGCCGCCTCGCCCCGCACCAGCTCCGTCGGCAGCAGGTTCATCCGCGGCGAGCCGATGAAGCCGGCGACGAACAGGTTGGCCGGGCGGTTGTAAAGCTCCAGCGGCGTGCCGATCTGCTCGATCCGCCCGCCGTTCAGCACGACGATGCGGTCGGCCAGCGTCATCGCCTCGACCTGATCGTGGGTGACGTAGATCATCGTCCCGCCGATCTCGGCATGGAGCGCGGCCAGCTCCTTGCGCGTCGCCACCCGCAGCTCGGCATCCAGGTTGGACAGCGGCTCGTCGAACAGGAAGATCTTGGGATCGCGCACGATGGCGCGGCCGATGGCGACGCGCTGGCGCTGGCCACCCGACAGGGCGGCGGGCCTGCGCTGGAGATAGTCGGTCAGCCGCAGCATGCGGGCGGCGCGGTCCACCCGTGCCGCGATCTCCGCCTTGGCGATCCCCATGTTTTCGAGCGCGAAGCTCATGTTCTGGTGGACGGTCATGTGCGGATAGAGCGCGTAGGACTGGAACACCATCGCCAGCCCGCGGTCCGACGCGGCGGTCCGCGTCACCTCCGCCCCGTCGATGCGGATGTCGCCCGCCGTGACCGTCTCCAGCCCGGCGATGACGCGCAGAAGCGTCGATTTCCCGCAGCCCGACGGGCCGACGAAGACCACGAACTCGCCGTCGGCGATGCTGAGGTCGATCCCCTTCAGGACGGCGGTGCTGCCATAGTCCTTGCGGATGCCGCGAAGCTCCAGTCCGGCCATTTATGTCATCCCCCTCATTTCATGCCGGTATTCGCGATGCCGCTGGTGATGAAGCGCTGCAGGAAGGCGAAGACGAGCGCCACCGGCAGCAGGGTCACCACGGTCATGGCGAGCAGATAATGCCACTGCGTCTGCAACTCGCCCTGGAAGGCGTTGAGCGCGATGGGCAGCGTGTGGACTTCGGTCTTGGTCAGGACGGCCAGCGGCCACAGGAACTCGTTCCAGCGCCACATGACCGAGAAGATCGCCAGGACCGCCAGCGCCGGCATCGACAGCGGCATGACGATGCGGGCGTAGATGCGCCATTCCGACGCCTTGTCCATCCGCGCCGCCTCGATCAGGTCGCGCGGGATGGTCAGCATGTACTGGCGCAGCAGGAAGACGCCGGTCGGGGTGGCGGCGCCCGGCAGGATCACCGCCCACAGCGAGTCGACGAAGCCCAGCTTGGTGACCACCAGATAGACCGGCGCCAGGATGATGGTGATGGGGATCATCAGCGTGCCGATCACCCCCAGCATCGCCACCGACTTGCCGCGGAACTCGTAGACGGAGAGCGCGTAGGCGGCCATCGAGTTGATGATCAGCGTGATGATGGTCGCCACCACCGTCACCACCAGCGAATTGCGCAGGAAGCGCAGGAAATCGAACTGGGTCAGCGGGTCGGTGTAGTTCTCGACCGCCAGCGCCATGTGGCGCACCGGCGTCCGGCGGTCGGCCGGAACCCGGATGGTCTGGCCGGGCGCCGCCGGATCGACCATCTGGGCGACGATGCCCACGCGGCGGACCTGCGCCAGCTCGCGGACCGAACCGTCCTCCATCGTCACCTGGAACAGCGGCAGCGGCTGCGGATAGCCCGGAACCGACACCTCGCTCTGCGCCATCGGCAGCAGCGAGGGCGGGAATTCCAGCAGGGCCGCCGGCGTCTTGAAGGACGACAGCGTCAGCCAGAGCACCGGGCCGAACATCAGCAGCACGCCCAGCGCCAGATAGGCATAGCTGGCGACGTCGGTCCAATGCCAGGAGGCGCCACCACGCCGCGCCAGGAGCAGGCGGCGAAGTTTTCCGGTCATGATGCCCTCCGCCGGGTCAGGAAAAGCTGGATCAGGGTCAGGACGAACAGCACGGCGCCCAGCAGGACCGACGCCGCGCCGGCCAGACCGAAGTTCTGCACCTGGTTCGCGAAGGCGGTGGTGTAGATGTACTGGACGACCATCATCGTCGCCGTGCCGGGACCGCCGCCGGTCAGCACGAACACCTCGTCGAACACCTGCACCGAGCGGATCAGCACCAGCACCAGCACGACCAGCAGGTTGGGCCAGAGCAGCGGCAGCGTGATGCGGTGGAAGACGCGCCAGGGGCGGGTGCCGTCCATCTCGGCGGCCTCGTAGACGTCGCGCGGGATGGCCTGGAGGCCGGCCAGCAGGATCAGCGTGTAGAAGCCCATATGGGCCCACACCGAGACGAAGACCGCCCAGAACATCGCCCAGCCGGGATCGACGAAGAACAGGATCTTCTCGCCGCCCGCCGTGGTCAGCACGGCGTTGAGCAGGCCGTCACGCTGCAAAATCCATTTCCAGATCAGGGCGACGACGACCGGCGACAGCAGGACGGGGAAGAAATAGACCGCCCGGAAGAAGCCGCGGCCACGGATGGGGCGGTTCAGCACCAGGGCGGTGATCAGCGAGAACAGCACCATCGCCACCATCTGGAAGACGGTGAAGGTCAGCGTGTTCCCCACACCGCGCCAGAACAGATCCTCCCGGCAGCTCCCGGCCTCCAGATAGGAGCCGCAGTCGAGCAGGCGGGCGTAATGCTCCGCCCCGACATAGGGCCGCTCCGACGGAAACAGCCCCGTCCCGCCCGTCACCGAGAAGACGATGTTGATCCCGATGGGCAGGAAGACGAACAGCCCGAAGAAGAGGAGGTTCGGTAGCAGGAAGACATAGGGCATGCGCGCCGCGCCGATCAGGCGCTGCACCGCCCGCATCGGCGGGTCGGTCAGCCGCATCAGGGCGTTGGCGCTGCCCGTGGTGACGGCAGCCGCGGCGGCGGACGGACCGCGCGCGGGGGCACCGTGCGATCTCATGGTATCGGTCATGTTCCACCGCCCAGGGTTTGGGTGCAGGGCAATCGCATGTGGCAATCACGATCCTGTGCAACGAAGCCCGTCATTCCCGCGAAGGCGGGAATCCAGCCATCTCAGCCGGTTCGGACGGGAGTTTCCTGGTTCCCCGCCTGCGCGGGATGACGAAAGCCCCTTCACCAGGACTCCGGATTCCAAATGCGAATGCTGGGGGTTGGGGAAAATTCCGAGAGTTACTGCTTCTTCTTGCGCTCGGCGATCTGCTGGGCGACGTCGGCGGAGATCCGCTGATAGGCGTCGTCCAGGCTCGTTTCGCCGACCACCACCTGTCCGAGACGGCTGATGGCGGCGTTGAAGACAATGCGGCTGCTGGGGTCGCCCTGGATGCGGTAGGCCACCGGATCGAGCTTGCCGACCGCATCGCCGAACACCTTCAGCGCGGCAGCGGCCTGCGGCGAGGCCGATTTGTAGGCGATGCCCTTCTTGGCGAGGCCGATATGGCCGGGCACGAACAGCGTGCGCGCATAGAATTCGCTGGCAACCTCCTCGCTGGCGAGATAGTCGAGCAGGCGCCCGACCTCGGCCGGATGGCTGCTGGTCTTCAGCGCGACGAGTGCGGCACCGCCGGGCATGCCGGAGCAGTTGGCCGGGCCGCAGGGCGTCGGCACCGCGATCCAGTCGAAGGCGTCGCCGATGGTCTTGTCGAACTGCGCGGTCTGCCAGGAGCCCGATTCATAGAAGACGACCTGGGCGTTCTTGAATTCCTCGTTGGCGCCGCGATAGGCGGTGCCGGACACCGCACCCCACAGCTCCTTCGACATCACGCCGGACTTGTGCCAGTCGACGACCAGCTTGGCGGCGCGCTTGAACCCGTCATCGACCGGCTTCAGCTCGCCGCCGGTCTCGGCCATCTGCGCCCCTTGCGAGACGGCGAGGCCGAAGAAGCGGTGGCCGGAGCGGTCGAAGGCGACCGGGAACGGCGCCTGCACCTTGTCGGCGACCGCCTTCGCGGCCTTGGCCCAATCCTCCCAGGTCGCGTTGGCGCCCGGCATGGCGACGCCCGCCTGTTCGAACAGCGTCTTGTTGACGAAGGGGCCGGTCACCGTCAGCTGCGTCATGTAGCCGGGAATCGCGGTGGTGTTGCCGGGCACCCGCATCCACTGCAGGAACGGCCCGTAATTCTGCTCCCAATAGGCGGCGTCCTTCACATGGGCGCGGACGTCCAGCAGATAGGGGGCCAGCCCGCCCATGTCGGTGATGCGGGCCAGATCCGGACCCTGGCCGGAGGCCAGCTGCACCGGCAGCGTCTCGTTGATCGCCTTGAAGGGCACCTGGTCGAGGACGACCTTGACGTCCTTGTTCTTCTCCTCGAACCGGCGGAGCAGGTCGTTCATGACCTCGCCCTCGTTGCCGTCCGAATACCACATGATG
Source organism: Azospirillum sp. A26 (assembly GCF_042604635.1). NCBI lineage: Bacteria > Pseudomonadati > Pseudomonadota > Alphaproteobacteria > Rhodospirillales > Azospirillaceae > Azospirillum > Azospirillum sp. A26. Next base: position 135,976 of record NZ_CP170474.1, read on the forward strand.
CGGAGCGTGGTTTCGGCCTGGGCGCCAGCGGCCCCGAGGATCGACAACGCCAGCGCACAGCCGGCCATCCATGCTGCCTTCTTCATTGCGTTTCCTCCTGTGGGGTCGCTTGCGGACCCTCGGTCGGTCCCTGTCCGGACCTGTTTCCTGCCAAAACCGGCAGCTCGGCGCAGGCCGGAATTTACCGGCGCTGCTCTTCTTCCTTGAACATGGCAAACGTTTGCCTAAACTGTCAACGGCAATGTTCGATACACAAATGGAGGGGGCCATGAACGATCGGCGACGGGAACCGGGACAGGCCTCCGGACAGACATCCGGACAGACGTCCCTGGCCGACATCGCGGCCGAAGCGGGGGTGTCCGTCTCCACCGTCTCACGCATCGCCAACGGCGATCTGGGCCGGGCTTCCGCCGCGACGGTGGCGAAGGTGCAGCGTCTGATCGCGGAGCGCGGCTATCGCCCGAACCCCGTCGGCCGCAGTCTGCGCGGGGGCGACAGCCGTCTGGTCGCCATGCTGGCGCCCAATCTCGACAACCCGGCCATGGCCGCCATCGCCGCATCGACGGAGGCGGCCCTGCGCGCCGCCGGCTATGTGATGATCCTGTGCGACACCCACGACCGTCCCGACCTGCAGGACGAGTATCTGCGCGCGATGCGCTCACGCTTCGCCGAGGGATTCATCGTGGTGAGCGCGGTCGCGAGCCCGGAACTGGAGGCATCGCTGGACCGGCGCGAGCCGATCGTCTTCGTGAACCGGCGCAATCCCTATGGCGGCGGTCCCTTCATCGGGATCGACAACAGGCAGGCGGGCGCCGACGCCGCCGACCATCTGCTGGCCTGCGGTGTGCGCGCCCCGGCGGTCATCCATCCGTCGGACCTGTCCTCGACCATCCAGGAACGGGTGGAGGGATTTCTCGACCGGCTGGAGGAGCGGCGGCCCGGCCTGACGGTCCGCCGCTGTGACGGGCCGGGCGGCAACCATCTCGATTGCGGCTACGCCGCCGCGAAACGGCTGACCGCCGAGGGCGGCTGGCCCGACGGCATCCTCTGCCCCAGCGACCTGATGGCCTACGGCCTGTTCCGCGCCGCCGGCGAGCAGGGCGTGCGCATCCCGGACGACTGCCGCCCGGTCGGCATCGACGACAACGACCTCAACGACTGGATCGCCCCCTGGCTCAGCTCGGTCAAGATCCCCTACCAGCGGTTCGGCGACGCCGTCGTTGCCAGCCTGCGCGATCTGCGGGCGGGAAACAGCGTCGGGGAGGTGCTGCTTCCCCACCGGCTGGTCCGCCGGCAGAGCGGACCGGCGATGGCCGGAGACCCGGCGTAACCGGCCCGGCCATCGCCGTCACTGGGTGTAGTCCGGCTTCCCCACCGCGGTCGGGTCCAGCCGCTGGCTGACCAGCGCGGTGAACTGCGACAGTTCGCAGGTTCCGGGTCCGAGCTTGTCGGTGCAGCCGGGAAGCTCCAGCGCCGCCACCTTCGGCCCGGCATCGCCGGTCAGTGGCGTCAGGCCACGGACCTGATCGGCCGTGGGGGCGGCGAAGGACAGCCGGACATAACGCTTGCCGCTGGCGCCGTCCTTCAGACGCTCGAACAACAACGCTCCGGTCGGCGAGGAATCGTTCGGCTGCGATCCTTCCAGCGCCCAGCCCACCTGCATGACCGCGCGCATATGGCCGATGTTGGTGTCATGCCCCACCAGCAGGGTCAGCTTGGCCGGCGGGGGACCGGCACTCTCCGCTCCGGAGCTTTGCGAACCGGCGCCGTCGTTCATCGCCGCGACGATCTGCTGCAACAGGAAGGAGGCGCCTCGGCGGGCGATGTAGGGCACATGTTCGATCACGTCGTACTTCGCCATGCGCAGGGCCATCAGGTCGCGGACCTCGTCCGCCCCTACCCTGCCCCAGCCGACCTGATCGGCGGCCATGCCCTCCATATATTCCAGCCGGAAGGTCTCGGCGATGGTGGAGGCGAGATCGAGCGGGCCGTCCAGCCCGATGTTGCGCCCCTTGTCCTTCCCCTGGTCGATGGCCCAGGGCAGGTCGATCAGGTGACAGCCCTCGGCCAGCCCCGCCTTCCGGCAGGTCTCCGGACGCGGCCCCGGCAGCACGGTATCGAGCCTTGCGAACAGCGGCGCCAGCCTGGCCTTGTAGGCGTCGATGCTGCCGCCCATCGCCTCCAGCACGCCGGCCCTGGCGCTGGCGGGGTCGAGCGGCGACAGTCCCTGCGCAATCGGTGCGAACAGCACGTCGCGTCCGCCCTGCGGCGGCTTCGACGCCGCCTTCAGGCCGCAACCGGGAAACAACCCCTCCAGAATGCCGTTGCCGGTCTCGCGGGTGCGCTGGTCGGTGTTGGCCCAGGCGAAGACGTCGCCATCCGTGGGGCAACCGCCGGCCGGCAGCAACCCGTTTCCGACGAAGCGCGACCGGTAGAACTGGCCCATCAGCACCGCTCCTTCGCGGCCATGCGGCGTCAGATGCCCGTCCGGCACCGGCCAGGACGGCCAGTCCTTGGTGGAGAGCGGAACGATTTTGTGGGTTTCGGTCGGAGGCCGAACGCCGTGACGGCTGAAGATCAACGCCTTCTCGACGGTCTCACGGGTCTCCGCGGCCCTTGCCGGCGTCGGTGCCGACATCAGCCCACCCACGACGAGGGCGGCACCCAGCAGGGCGGATGTCCGGACCCTGGCTCGCTTCATTGTTTCCTCCACCCGTTTTTTCGATGTTCGAAGTCCCGTGGCGCGTCAGGCGACGCCCCGCAGCGGTCCCAGCGCTAGCAATCGTCCGGTCAGTTCGGCGGTGCAGGCGACGATGACGTTGCCCAGCCGCAGCCCGTCCCCGGCAAGGAAGTCGTTGGTCCAGCCGCCCGCCTCGCGCACCAGCAGCAGGCCGGCCAGCGCGTCCCAGGCATTGATGTGCAGTTCGACATAGCCGTCGCTGATGCCGGCCGCGACATTGGCGAGCCCCATCGCGCCCGATCCGCAGCGGCGGAATTCGATGTCGCCGGCGATCATCTGGGCGATCAGGTCGAGGCTGAGCGCCAGCGGGCGCCGCGCCGACCAGCCGACCTCGACCACCGCCCCGCCGCCATGGCGCAGGCCGCTGGTGCGCAGCGGACGGCCGTTCAGGGTCGCTCCCTGGCCGCGGCGGGCGACGAAGAGCTGGTCGAGGTCGGGGGCGTAGATCACGCCGATCTCGACAGCACCCCGATGGACCAGGGCCAGCGAGATGCACCAGTTGGCCATGCCGTGGATGTAGTTGGTCGTTCCGTCGATGGGGTCGACCACCCAGACCAGTTCGGCCGGGACGCCGCCGGCCTCCTCGCCGATCACCGGGTCGCCGAAAGCCTCGTCGAGGCGCCGGCGCACCAGCGCTTCCACCGCAAGGTCGGCCGCGGTGCAGAAATCGATGCTGCTCTTGGTCTCAACCGCGCCCAGCCCTTGGCGCATGGACCGCGCCAGGGCTCCCGCCTCGGTGGCGAGGTCGATGGCGAAACGCAGGCGGTCGTCGAAATCGGTCATGACAGGAAAGCTCCGCCGGCAGCCGGCAGCGCCGGCCCGGGATGTCTTGGATAAAAGGGATCGGGGGGAAAAGGGATCGGTGCGGAAAGATCAGGGCGGAACGATGGTGACGCCGCGCGGCACGAAGCCGACGCTGACGGCATCGCCGACCGACAGCGGCGCATCGACGTCCGGCGTGCGCGCGAACAGCATGACCTCGCGTCCACCCAGCGCCACAGCGACCTCATATTCCATGTGGTCGCCGAGATAGGCCGCGAAATGCACCCGGCCCGGCAGGCCGCCTGCCGCATCGGCGTTCGCATCGTGGCCCGCGTCATGACCTGGTGTGAGGCGGATCGCGTTGGGGCGCACCGCCAGCTCGACCGGCCCGTCGGCCAGATCGCGGTGCGGCAATGTCAGTGTCGCCATCCCCACTCTCACCCGGCCCAGCGCACCGTCCCGTCCCTCCAGCAGAGCCGGAACGATGTTGGCGTCGCCGATGAAATCGGCGATGAACCGGCTGGCCGGCCGCTGGTAGAGGTCGCGCGGCGTGCCGTCCTGGGCGATCTTCCCGCCGGCCATCACGATGATGCGGTCGGACACCGCCAGCGCCTCCTCCTGGTCGTGCGTGACGTAGACCACGGTCAGCTTCAGCGTCTGCTGGAGTTGCCGGATGTCCTCCCGCACCTGCCGGCGCATCTTGGCGTCCAGGTTCGACAGCGGCTCGTCGAAAAGCAGGACGCGCGGCTCCAGCACGATGGCGCGGGCCACGGCAACGCGCTGCTGCTGGCCGCCCGACAACTCGCTGGGCAGGCGGCCCTCCAGCCCGGCGAGACCGACCAGGGCCAGCTTGTCGCGCGCCGCCTCCAGCGCCGCGCGCTTGGCCATTCCGCCGACCGTCAGCCCATAGGCCACATTGTCGAGGATGGTCATGTGCGGAAACAGGGCGTAGCTCTGGAACACCATGCTGACGTCGCGTTCCGCCGCGGAGCGGGCGGTGACGTTCTCTCCGCCGATCAGGATGGAGCCGGACGACGCCTGCTCCAGCCCGGCAATCATGCGCAGGGTGGTGGTCTTGCCACATCCAGACGGGCCGAGCAGCGTGACCAGGGTTCCGGCCTCGATGGAGAAATTCAGCTCGTGCACGGCGGTGAAGGCGCCATAGCGCTTGACGACGGAGCGGAACTCCACCGCCGGCCGGGCGCTGGCAACCGCCGGCACCGGCTCAAGGGTCGTCGTCCCGGAGGACGGGGTCCGGATATGGGTCATGCGTTGACCTTCGAGGCTGAAGTGCTGACGGGCAAGGCGGCGGTGCGGCGGCCCAGGCGGCGTTCGCCGACCAGCAGCTGGATCGCCAGCAGCGCCACAACCATGATCGCGATGAGGGCGGAGGAATAGGCGATGGCGAGGCCGTATTCGCCGACCTCGGCCCGGCCGACGATGTAGGCGGTGGCGAGGTTGTATTTGGCGGTCACCAGGAAGATGACCGCGCTGACGCTGGTGATGGCGCGGACGAAGCTGTAGACCATGGCAGTGACGATGGCCGGTCGCAGCAGCGGCAGGATCACCCGGCGCAGCGTGGTGAAGGACCGCGCCCCCAGCGTCAGCGACGCCTCGTCCAGGCTCTTGTCGATCTGGCTCAGCGTGGCGATGCCGGCGCGGATGCCGACGGGCATGTTGCGGAAGACGAAGGCGATGATCAGGATCAGCCCGGTCCCCGTCAGTTCCAGCGGCGGCGTGTTGAAGGCGAGGATGTAGCTGACGCCGATCACCGTGCCGGGGATGGCGAAGCTCAGCATCGTCAGGAACTCGAACGCCCCGCGGCCGAGGAAGGACTGGCGCACCAGCAGATAGGCGGTCAGCAGCCCGAGCGCCGCCGTCAGCGGCATGGCGACCAGCGACACGCCCAGCGTCGTGAACAGCGAATCCCAGGCGGATCCGCTGAACCACCAGCCGTTCGGCCCGGTTTCGATGCCGAAGGCGGTCTGGTAATGGATCAGCGTCAGCGTGTTGTCGCGCCCCAGGCTCTTCAGGAAGCCGCCGACCAGGATGGTGCCGTAGACCAGCACGGTCAGCCCCGTCCACAGCGCCGCGACGGCCGATGCGGCGATCCGCACCCCGGACGGCAGCGGGCTGGGCAGGCCGGCATCGCCCTTGCCGGCCACGGTGGCGTAGGACCGGCGGCCGAGCCACCGTCGCTGCGCCAGGAAGGCCGACAGGGTGAAGGACAACAGGATGATCGCCAGCACGGCGGCCCGCCCCTGGTCATGGGCGGCACCGACCACCGCATAGAAGATCTTGGTCGACAGCACGTCGAAATTGCCGCCGAGCACCAGCGGGTTGCCGAAGTCCGCCAGGCTTTCGATGAAGGAGATCAAGAAGGCGTTGGCGAGGCCGGGACGGATCAGCGGCAGCGTCACCGTGCGGAAGGTGATCCAGGGGGTGGCGCGCAGGGTCTGCGACGCCTCCTCCAGCGTCGGGCTCACCCCTTGCAGCACGCCGACCAGCACCAGGAAGGAAATCGGCGTGAAGGCGAGGATCTGCGCCATCGCCACCCCCGGCATGCCGTAAATCCAGCGCGACCGCGGAATGTCGAACAGGGTGGACAGCAGATCGGTCACCACGCCGGCGCGGCCGAACAGCAGGATGATGGCAAGCCCGATGACGAAGGGCGGCGTGATCACCGGCAGGATCGAGGCCAGCCGCAAGGCTGCCTTGAAGCGGAAGCCGGTGCGCACCGCGATCAGCGCGAAGGCCAGCCCGGTACCGGTGGTCAGCACCCCGACCACGCCCGCCAGGGCCAGCGTGTTCCAGGCCACCCCGCAGGTACTGCCGGTGCCCAGCACGCAGCCGAGGCCCCAGATGCCGCTGTCGGTCAGCTTGTCGAACAGGCCCACCACCGTCAGCCGGCCATCGTTGTCCTGGACCGCCGACAGCAGGATGGTGACCACCGGGAAGCCGACGAACACCAGGATCGAGCCCAGCACCAGCCCGATGGAGGCGACGATGAAGACGTCGCCCTTGCACCAGCCGCGCAGCGCCAGCCCATGGGCGCCCAGCACGAGGCAGACCACCGCATAGACGGCGGCGCCCAGCCCCAGGCCCGGCTGGGTGACGGCGATGCTTTCCACCAGCAGCCAGCCGAGCCCGCCGGCCCCGGCGGCGGTCAGCCATGCCGACCGCGCCCGTCCGTCCGCTCCGCCCTTTGCCCCGCCCGTCGTCCGCAAGCCGGCCAGCGCCGCCAGCAGCGGCAGGACCGAGGCCAGCAACCACGGCCGCCCCAGCAGCCCCTGGATCAACGCCGGCACGCCGTGACCGGCGGAGGGGCCGTTCTGCGGACCGCCCGGCCAAAAGACCGGCCAGACGCCGCCAATGTGCCAGGGCAGGACAAGCACCGCCGCCCAGCCCGCGGCCAGCCAGAAACCGAGATGTCGTTTCATGATCGCGGGACCTATCTGGATAGGGACTTGACCTCGTGATCCCACTTGGCGAGCAGGCGGGTGCGTTCCGCGCTCGAGCCGTAGCGCGCGAAGTCGTAGGAAATCAGCTTCATCCGGTCGACACGCGGCGATTCCGGCGGGATCCGGGCGCCGCTGTTGCTGGGAATCTGGAAATTCCTGGCCTTGGCGCCCAGCGCCTGCACCTCGGGCGTCAGCGCCCAATCGTAGAAGATCTTGGCGGTGTCGGGGTTGCGCGCCCCCTTGACGAGGCTCATCGAGCCGATCTCGTAGCCTGTGCCCTCGCAGGGGGCGACGATGGCGACCGGGGCGCCGGCAATCGCCTCCACCAGCAGGTCGTGCTGGAAGGCGATGCCCAGCATGGTTTCGCCCTGCGCCGCCGACTTCGCCGGCGCGGCGCCGGATTTGGTGTACTGGTTGACGTTGCGGTGCAGCTTCTTCAGGTAATCGAAGGCCGCGTCCTCGCCCATCAACTGCACCATCGTCGCCAGCATGGTGTAGGCGGTGCCGGACGAATTGGGATCGGCGATCTGGATTTCGTCCCGGAAATCGGGCTTGACCAGATCGGACCAGCAGGCGGGGGCCGCGATCTTGCGCTTGGCCAGCAACTCCTTGTTATAGCCGAAGCCGAGCGCGCCCATGTAGATGCCAACCGTCCGGTAGCCGGAGATTTCCGCCTGGCGGATCGCCCAGCCATACAGCCCGTCGAGTTCCGGTGACTTGTACGGTTCCGTCAGCCCCTCTTCCGCCGCCTGCAAATGGGGATCGCCCGAGCCGCCGAACCAGATGTCGGCCTTCGGATTGGATTTCTCGGCCCGAAGCTGTGCATAGACCTCGCCCGCGCTCTTGCGGGTCATCAGCGCCTTGATGCCGGTCTTGCGCTCGAAGGAGGTCACCACCTCGCGGCACCAGTCCTCGTTGACCGAGCAGTAGACGACCACCTCCGACGCGGCGGCCGGCGACGGTCCGGTCAGGACGGCGACTCCCGCCGCCGCGGTTACTGCCAGTACCATCGAGCGCAGGCGCTTCCGGCCGGCGGCCGTGGCCGGGCGTCGTGTCTTGCAATGCATGGAGTTCCTCCCTTCAAGGAAACGGACGGCTTCTTTCGGCGATGTCGGCATGGCCCGCCGTTTTGAATTGCTTATGCACGCGCGTTCATTCGTTCATCACGCTATTTGAGACACGAACAACTGTCAATCCCCAGACAGGTGCGCTCTTCCGGAATCATGCCGAAGATTGGAGGGCGGTGCATCGACCAGGAAGCGGCGGAAAATGGCGATATTGGCGCCGTCGCTCCAGCGTGACTGATCAAACGGCCCCCGCATAAGAACCAAAACCCCATACCGACCGCCTCGCCGCGAAGGTTTTTAGAACTGCACGCGCGTGCAGTTTAGTGCCGCATTCAGTGAAAATTCCGGGCGGCGCATAGCGCTTGCGATCATCCGGGTTCGCCCTCAGTATCCCCTGGCAACGATCCGGATGCGGGCAAGGGACAGGACCCCAGTGTCGTCAATGAAATCGCGGGTGACCGCCCAGCAGGTGGCCGATATGGCGGGCGTTTCACGCTCGGCGGTTTCCCGCTGTTTCGGCGATGGGCTGGTGTCCGAGGAGACGCGCAAGCGCATCGTGGCGGCCTCGGAAGCGCTGGGATACCGCCCCAACGTCATCGCCCGCTCGCTGACCGGCCAGAACACCGGCCTCGTCGCCCTGCTGCTGGCCGAACTGGAGAATCCATACACCGATCTGGTGCTGAAGAAGCTGCTGGTGGCCATCGCGGAGGCCGACAGGCGCGCCCTGGTCATCCCGGAGACGCGGCAGCACGATCTGACCAGCTCGACCATGCATGCGCTCGATTATCAGGTGGATGCCATCGTGGTGATGGGCGGAACCGTGTCGGACCATGTCGTCGGCCAGCTCCGCGCGCTCGACACCCCGGTGTTCCAGTTCGGCCGGCAGATCGAGGGGCTCGGCGGGGTGGCCTGCGACAACCGGCTCGGCGGGCTGATGGGGGGGCGTTTCCTGGTGCAGTCCGGCCGGCGCCGCATCGCCTACGTCACCAAGACGGCGCAGACCGACGCCAACCGGCGGCGCCGGGCCGGGCTTGCCGCCGCGCTGGAGGATGCCGGCCTGCCCTTCATGGAGGAGGAGTCCGAGGACAACAGCTTCGAAGGCGGCTACAACGCGGCAACGCGGCTGTTCGCCCGCTCGGACCGCCCCGACGCGCTGTTCTGCTTCAACGACATCATCGCGCTGGGCGCCCTCCAGGCTGCCGCCACCTTCCGTTTGCGGGTGCCGGACGATGTGGCGATCCTCGGCTTCGACGACATCCCCATGGCCTCCTGGCCGGCCTTCGGCCTGAGCAGCCTGCGCCCCAATCTCGACAGCCAGGTCGGCCGGCTGATGGCGATGATCGAGGGCATCGGCAAGGGGAGCCCGCCGAACCGCGAGGTCGATCTCGTCCTGCCCGAACTCGTGGTCCGCCGAACCGCGGTTTGACGGCGGCGGCCGGCTTCCCGCCCTTCTGACAAGCGCCATGGGTTCGCTGTGGGGCACAGAGCCCAGACGCACGAACGCCCCGGCTCTTTCGAACCGGCCCGTAATGTGTTTTTGGTTGCGGGGTCGCGAAGTCACCGAGAATTGACTTTGCCTCCAGTGGCAATCTGATCGCTCAATTCCTACCCCTACCCGGAAGATGAGACCGTCCGCTTTGCGCCGATCACAGGACCTTCATAGTCCTAATGGACTAGTAAGGCCCTCGCTCCTGGTGTATTCGTCAAGAAATTCGTCCGACTGAAATAGCGCCACTTGATTTGAATGCGCAATTTCGTCGTAGGCCCCGCGGCAGGCGGCCCAAGGCGGGTTCGGTTGCAAACCGAAAAATTCTGAAAGCGGTTGCGCAGCCAGCGTCTCCGCTTAAAATAGCAACTTCTGCGCAACACTCTTTTTCCGAGAGGGATCGTGAACAAAACCGCTACCGTAGCGCTGATTTCCACAATCGTACCCGTCATTGTCTCGGCCGTTTCTCCGGCTTCGGCCCGGGACGCGCGCTTAATGTTTCCCGTAGAGGCCGCCCTCAACACAGCCGCAGCTCAGGAGAAGTTGGACAAGGGCGTGAAGCTCTATTTTGGCAACCAGAAACACCCTAATTCGGTTGCGGTTCTCGGCGAATGGACCACAAATAAAAAGACTAACGCATTTAATAAATCCGATCAGGAGGCTTGCGAGTGGGTCTTCCTCAGCGCCGTTCTGGAGCTGCAGGAGCGTGCCCGCAAACAGGGCGGTAATGCGGTGATCAACATCAAAAGCAACTACAAGAACACGGAGACGAACAGCAACACGGAATACATGTGCGGTGCCGGCAACATCATGGCCGGCGTGGCGCTCAAGGGAACCGTGGTCAAATTGGGCGCCAAGTAGGACGGCCGTCATGTGCTTGGCGGCAGCAGCAATGCCTGGGCGGATACGGAAGACGAGGAGCGAGCGATGCGGCGTCGGTTGTTGCTGGCGGCGGCCTTTGCAGCGACGGTACTGACCGGCGCCTGCACCGCCGATCCGCCACCCCCAACGCCAGCCGCGACCACCATTCCGGTGCTGATGGACGACTCAATGGTCGCCAATGACGGCACACCGCTACCGCTTCATATGTGGCAGGCGGAGAGCGCGTTGCGTGCGGTGATCGTCGCCGTCCACGGCATGAACGATTACGGCCTCGCGTTCGACCGGCCGGCGCGGCTGTGGGCCCAGGCGGGCATCGCCACCTATGCCATCGACCAGCGCGGCTTCGGAAAGGCCATGGAGCGCGGTCATTGGTACGGCGGAGAACGCATGGCCGACGATGTCGTCGCGCTGTCCAGGCTGGCGCGCGAACGCCATCCCGGCGTGCCCGTCTATCTGCTGGGCGAGAGCATGGGCGGCGCGGTCGTCGTTCTGGCGGCGGCACGGGCTGAGCGGGGACTGCTGTCCGGCATCGTGCTGTCCGCTCCGGCGGTCTGGGGCACCGGCTTCCGGGCGGCGGTGACGCTGGATGCGGCCATGATCCTCAGTTCGCTGGTGCCCGACATGACGGTGCCGCCGCTTCGGGTGGCCACCTCCTCCACCGACGATCCGCTGGTTCTGCGGCGCATGCGCGAGGACCCTCTGATCATCCATCGGACACGCTTCCAGACGCTGGCCGGCATCGTGGACCTGATGCATGACGCCCGTTTCGAGGCGCGCAAGGTGGGCGTTCCGGTGCTGCTGATGCTGGGCGACCTCGATGTGCATGTGCCGCGGGACGGGGTTGCGGCATTGGCCGGGTCTCTGCCGCCGGACACGCGCATCGCGCTCTATCCGAAAGGGCGGCACCTGCTGATGCGCACGCTGGACGGTGACCGGGTGACGCAGGACGTGGCCTCCTGGGTGTCTGACACGCAGCGCCCCCTGCCAAGCGGTGCCGACGCGCGCGCCCAGGCATGCCCGGCCCTGATGACCAGACCGAACCGCGGATGCCCCACACTCCCAATGGCCGCCCCACGCCCTCCCAAGCCGGCCATCGACGGCAAGATCGGCAACCGCCTGCCCACGCCGGCCACCGCACCGCAAAATTGACGCACCCCTCTATCCACAACGTGGCCCTGTCATGATAGGGTCTCGATTCGCCCCAATGGCGTCCGGAAACGGCAGGACATGACTTGGAAGACCGGTATCCGCGCGCTTTCCCTAATTCTCACGACGGTCGCCGTGCTCGGCGGCTGCAGCCGTCGGCAACCCATCTACAGGGTAACCGACCAGCCCATCCCGGCGGCGTCGCGCGACCTGTCCGCCGCGGCGCTCCAGCGGACGATCATGGAGGCGGCAGCCGACCGCGGCTGGTCCGCGGAGTGGAAGGCGCCCGGTGAGATTCTGGCGACGAAGGCGTGGAAGGACCACGAGGCGGTCGTCGAAATCCGGTATTCGCATGAAAGTTACACCATCGATCATGTGTCCACGACCAACCTGCGGGAGCGTGGTGAAACCGTTCATCACGCTTACAATAAGCTGGTGCGCGCGCTGCAAGACGAGATCGAACGGCGCCTGCGCCAAGCCAAACACTGAGTCCGGCCCGCACCATGACTGAAACTCTGCATATCGCCATCCACGGCTGGTGTGCCTGGGCACCGGACCGCGGCACCCGGGCCGCGTGGCGGGACTGGGCGGGCGCGCCCGCCATGCCCGACGATGCCTCGCCGCCGGCGCTCCCCATGATGCTGCGCCGTCGCGCCTCGCCCATCGGGCAGAAACTGATCGCCGCCGCGCTGGCCTGCGGCGACGCGGCGCACACGGCCCGCTACGTCCTCGCCTCCGGCCACGGGGAACTGGCGCGGACCGTCGGCATCATCGATTCGTTGCGGCAGGGCGAGTTGCCGTCGCCGGCCGAGTTCAGCCTGTCCGTGCATCACGGCCTGGCCGGCTTGCTGTCCATCCACACCGGCAACCGCCGCGGCCACACGGCGCTGGCCGCCGGTCCCGACAGCTTCGCCTTCGGACTTCTGGAGGCCGCCGCCAGCGTCGCCGAGACTCCCTCGGAGCCGGTTCTGCTGCTCTACGCCGACGCGCCGATGGCTGACGAGTACGCGCCGTTCCGCACCGCAGCCGACGAAGCCCTGCCCCTGGCAGTCGCCCTGGCGCTCGGCCCCTCGGATGGAGAGGGCGAAGGGCTTGCGCTGCGGTGCGCGCCGGCGACCGGAGGGGCGCCTGCGGCGTCCACGGCACTCGATTTCCTGCGCTTCCTGCTGTCCGGAGCATCCCGGGCAACCTCGCACGGGGCGCGGCTCGACTGGGTGTGGCGCCGTGCTGACTAGCTGTCTGGACAAGCTGTGGCGACGCGCGGCCACCGGCTTCGCCTTCGCCTTCCTGTTCGGTGGCGGCGCGATCCTGGCACCCACCGTCTTTCCGCTGGTGGCGTTGACCAGCCCGGCGGGCGCGGTGCGGCGCCAGCGCTGCCAACACCTCGTCCACCTTATCTTCCGCTTCTACATCCGCATGCTGCTTGTGCTGCGCGTCGTCGACCTGAAGGTCGAGGGCGCCGAGCGGCTGCGCGACGGACGCGGCAAGCTGGTGGTGGCGAACCATCCCTCGCTGCTCGACGTGGTGATCCTGATGGCGCTGATGCCGCGGGCCCAATGCATCGTCAAGAAGGAATTGTGGGAGAGCCGCTGGCTGGGCGGCATGGTGCGCGGCGCCGGCTACATCCGCAACGACCTCGACCCCGAGGCGCTGCTCGATGCCTGCCGGGCCGCGCTGGAGGCCGGAGACGGCATCATCATCTTCCCCGAAGGCACCCGCACCGTCCCCGGCGAGCCGGTCCGCTTCCGCCGTGGCTTCGCCAATCTGGCGACCCTGCTGGAAGCCGAGGTGCAACCGGTCACCATAATCTGCGATCCACCCACGCTCATAAAGGGCGAAAAATGGTGGAAGATCCCGCCGCGCCGACCGATTTTTCGCGTCATGGTAGGGGATCGTCTGGACGTTACGGGGTTGCTCGGCTATCAGTACCGCTCGCTGGCGGCCAGAAAGTTGGTGCGCAGCCTTGAGGATTATTTTGCGGAACGGATCGCCGATGGAAAAGCTTGAACGTGAGTTGAAGACCTTGATTGTTGACGCGCTCAAGCTGGAAGACATTGCCCCAGAAGAGATTGACAGCGAGGAACCGCTCTTCAACGACGGGCTTGGCCTCGATTCCATCGACGCACTGGAATTGGGCGTCACGCTGCGCAAGGCTTACGGCATCAAGATCGAATCCGTGACCGACGACGTGAAGCATCACTTCGCCAACGTGCGCGCTCTCGCCCGCTTCATTCAATCCCAGCGTGCAGGGTAAGAGGCCATGCTGACGCAAGACGAGATTTATGCGCGCCTTCAGAGCTATCTCGAAGACATGTTCGAGGTGCCTCCCGAGAAGATTTCCCGCGAGGCGCGGCTGTTCGAGGATCTCGACCTCGACAGCATCGACGCGGTCGATCTCGTGGTCAAGTTGCAGGAACTGACCGGCCGCAAGTTCAAGCCCGAGGAGTTCAAGAGCGTCCGCACGGTCGGCGATGTTCTCGACCGCGTGCATGCCCTCCTCCAGGAATAGGCTGCCCCCGTTCGGCGTCGCGGCCCTGGTCGTCGCTGGAGCCCTCTATCCCGTGCTGGTCTATGGCGGGCGGGCTTTGCTGCCGCCGCTGGCCTTCGTGGCTGTGGCCCTGGCGCTGATCGGCGCGCGCATCGCCATGTGCTCCTCGCCCACGGCGCGGGTCTGGCGCCTGCCGCTGGCGGCGGCGGCGGTCATGGTCGGCGTGCTTGCCGCGCTCGATGGCGCGCTGGCGGCCAAGGCCTATCCGGTCGCGCTCAGCCTCGGCACCGCAGCGGTGTTCGGCGCCTCGCTGCTGCGCCCACCCAGCCTCGTCGAGCGCTTCGCCCGTCTCTATGAACCCGACCTGCCGCCGGCGGGACAGGCATACTGCCGCACCGTCACCGTGGTGTGGACCGTCTGGCTGGTGATCAACGCTGCCATCGCCGGGGCGCTGGCCCTGTGGGGCAGCGACGAGGCGTGGACGCTGTGGACCGGGCTCGTCGCCTACATCGTCATGGGCCTGTTGTTCGGCGGCGAAATCCTGGTCCGCCGCTCCATGCGTCGGAGGCACGCCAGGGCATGACCGCCATCCCGCTTTCCCGTCTGCTCGCTGTGGGGCGGCCGGACGACGCGCCGGTTGCCGACGGCGTCGCCTTCGCCCGCTTCCGCGCCGACGTGGCCGGCAACGCGGCGCGGCTGAAGGGCTGCAGGCGCGGGCTTCTGGTCGCGGCGGACAGTTACTGGGGGGCGGTGGGATTGTTGGCGCTGCTGCATGCCGGCGCCGAGGTGACGATACCGCCCAACGCCCAGCCGGGAACGCTGGCCGCCCTGACCGCGGACGGCGCCGTGCCGGTCGGCGGCGACCTCGACGGCAACCTGGGGCCGGGTGGCGAGGAGATGGCGTTGGCCCCGCTCGACCCCGAGACGCCGTTGACCTTCTTCACCTCCGGCTCGACCGGCGAGCCGAAGCGGGTGGTCCGCACCCTCGGCATGCTGGAGGTCGAAGCGCTGGCGACCGAAACCGTGCTCGGACGGCTCGCCGGGCCAAGCGCTCGCGTGCATGCCACGGTCTCCCACCAGCACGTCTACGGTCTGAACTTCCGCCTGCTGTGGCCGCTGGTCACCGGACGCCCCTTCGCCAGCGCCATGCACGAGCTGTGGGAAACGGCACTGGCCGCGCTCGATGCGGGGTCCGTGCTGGTCACCAGCCCGGCGCACCTGACCCGGCTGGCGGGCATCGCGCCGCTGCCGCCATCGCGGCGTCCGGCGCTGGTGCTGTCGGCAGGAGCCCCTCTTCCGGAGCCAGCGGCGCGCGAGGCGGCTGCCCTCTTCGGCACGCCGATCACCGAGATCTTCGGCAGCACCGAAACCGGAGCCATCGCCCACCGCCGCCGCGAGACCGGTGACCCGTCCTGGCTGCCGCTGCCCGGCGTCGTCGCCGGACGCACCCCGGACGGTCGCCTGCGGGTCGGCGCGGCGCATGTCGAGGGCCGGGAGCATGTCGGCTCGGACCTCGTGGAATTGGTCGAGGACGGCGGCTTCCGCGTCCTTGGCCGCGCCGACCGGATCGCGAAGGTCGAGGGCAAGCGCGTCAGCCTGCCCGAGGTGGAGGCGCAGTTGCGCCGGTCCCCGCTGGTGGCCGACGCCGCCGTCCTGACGCTGGAGCAGCTCTGCGCCGTCGTGGTGCCGAGCGCCAAAGGCGCGGCGTGCCTGGCGGAACTCGGCGCCTTCCGCTTCGGCCGCCTGCTGCGGCGGGAGTTGTCCGCCGTCCAGGAGCCTGCCGGCCTGCCCCGCCGCTGGCGCTTCGTGAGCCGTTTGCCGGACGGTGCACTGGGCAAGCGCCGGTATGCCGACATCGCCGCCCTGTTCGAGGAGAGCGCCCTGCTTGAGACCGCGGCTTCCCGGCCGACCGCCCCGGATATCCGCGCCGTCCGGCCACTCGCCGACGGGGTGGAGTTGGACCTCTTCATTCCCCGCGACCTCGCGCAGCTCGATGGTCATTTCCCCGGCATGCCGATCGTGCCGGGCGTGGCGCAGATCGATTGGGCGGTGATGTTCGCCAACACCCATCTCGGCCTCGGGATCGAGGCGGCGCAGTCGCTCCAGGTGAAGTTCCGGCGCGTCACCGTTCCGGACACGCCGGTGACGCTGGCGTTGCGCCATGCCCCAGCACGGGGGCGCCTGTCCTTCGAGTACCGCTGCGGGGACGAGACGCTGTCCTCCGGCTCCATCGGCGTGGAGGGGACCATCCCATGATTTCGGCAGAGGTCAGCACCCGCGCGCAGTTCTACGACCTGGACCCCATGCAGGTGGTCTGGCACGGCAACTACGCCCGGTATCTGGAACAGGCGCGTTGCGCACTGCTTGACCGCATCGGCTACAACTATCCGGAGATGGCGTCGTCGGGATACGTGTTCCCCATCGTCGACCTCCATGTGAAGTACGTGCGGCCGATCCGCTTCGGCCAGTCGATCCGGATCACCGCCACGCTGGTCGAGTATGAGAACCGCATCCGCATCGACTACCGCATCCACGACGAGCCGAGCGGCGAATTGCTGACCAAGGCACGCACCGTGCAGCTTGCGGTGAAGGAGGACGGGGGGGAGCTGTGCTTCGAATGCCCCGCGGTATTCACGGACAAGGTGAGGGCTCTGCTATGATGCGCGTCGTCGTTTTCCTGCTGGCGCTGCTGACCGCTTTCCCGGCGCTGGCCACCGAAACATTGAGCGAAGGGCAGGTGCTGCGCGGCGCCTTCGTGCAGGAGCGTTTCCTCAAGGGCTTCCAGGCCCCGCTGAAGAGCGAGGGCCGCTTCGCCCTGGCGCCCGGCCGCGGGCTGATCTGGCGCACCGAAACCCCCTTCGCCGTCACCACCGTCATGAGCCCCGCCGGTCTCGTGCAGGAGGTGAAGGGCAACGAGACCATGCGCCTGCCCGCTGCGCGCCTGCCCTTCATGTCGAAGCTCTACACCATGCTGGGCGGCGCACTGACCGGCGACTGGAAGGCGCTGGAGGACATGTTCGCGGTGGAGCGTGGGGGCACCGCCGACGCCTGGACCCTCCACCTGACGCCGCGCCGGGCCGCCGATCCGACCATGCCGATCCGCGCCATCGACGTGCGCGGCGGGCGCTTCGTGGACGAGGTGGAGATCGTCAAGCCCGATGGCGACCGCGACCGCCTGACCTTCCGCGACCAGTTCTTGAAGGCGGAGCCGCCGACGGCGGACGAGGCCGCGCTGCTGGCCTCGGCGGGCCGTCCGTGAGACGGCTGGGGGCGCTGCTCTGGCTCACGCTCGTTCTGCTGGCCAGCGGCTATCTCGTGCTCCGCCTCCATGACGGGCTGGGCTTCCGCACCGACCTGCTGGCCCTGCTGCCGCGCGAGGAGCAGGACCCCGTCCTGCAGCGCGCCAACGACGCGGTGACCAAGGCGCTGGGTCGCCGGGTGCTGGCGCTGGTCGGGCACGCCGACCGCGAAACCGCCCGCAAGGCGGCGACGACGCTTGGCGACGCCCTTCTGGCGACTGGACAGGTGGAGCGGATCGGCGAGGGCATCGACGTCGACCGGCTGAAGCGGCTGGGGGCTCTCTACTTCCCCCATCGCCAAAGCCTGCTCAGCGATGGCGACCGGGCACTCCTGGCAACCGGCAAGGGGGAGGAGGTCGCCACCCGCGCGCTGTCCCAGGCGTTCGGCTTCGCCGGACTCGTCGATGCCGGGCTGCTGCGCAACGACCCGTTCCTGCTGCTGCCGTCCTTCCTCACCAACCTGCCCTTCCCGCTGTCGCGCCTCGCCCCCGACGAGGGCATGCTCAGCGTCACCGAGAACGGCACGACCTGGGTGCTGGTCAGCGCCGTGCTCGCCGGGGAGCCGTTCGAGCTGGACCTGCAAGACCGGCTGATCGGCGCCTTCGACGCCGCCGTTCGGGACATACCGGGCGTCACGGTGAAGCGGCTGGGCGCCGTGTTCTTCGCGCATGCCGGCTCCAAGACCGCGATCACCGAGGCGTCCACACTCGGCACGCTGTCGCTGGTTGGCACCATACTGCTGGTGGGGCTGGCCTTCCGCCGGCCGGGTCCGCTTCTGCACAATCTGCTGGCCCTGGGCGTCGGGATGACGGTCGGGCTGAGCGGCAGCCTGCTGCTGTTCGGCGAGTTGCATGTGGCGGCGCTGCTGTTCGGGTCCAGCCTGATCGGCGTGGCGGTGGACTACAGCCTGCATTACAGCGCCAGCCTGTTCGACCCCTTGTCGGGAAGCCCGCGCGACCGGCTGCGCCACGTGCTGCCGGGCATCGCGTTGGGGCTGGTTACCACGTTGATCGGCTACGCGGCGCTGATGCTGGCGCCCTTTCCGGGGCTCCGGCAGATCGCCGCCTTCTCAATCATCGGGCTGGTAGCCGCCTTCCTGACGGTGGTGCTGTGGCTGCCCTCGCTCGACCGGGCGCGACGGCTGACGCACGGCGCCTTGATGCTGCGCGCGGCGGCGGGCCTGTGGAGCTTCTGGGAGGCGCGGCGCTGGCGTGGCGTGCGCCTCGTTCTTGTGCTGGGCTGCGTGCTGGCCGGTGCGGTCGGGCTCGCGCGGCTGTCCGCCGACGACGACGTCCGACGGTTGCAGGCGGTCTCGGCGGAGCTGAGGCACGAGCAGGACGAGATCCAACGGCTGATCGGCGCCACCACCGCCGCACAGTTCCTGCTGGTGCAGGCGGCGGACGACGAGGCGGCGCTGCGGCGACAGGAGGATCTCGCCGCCACGCTGGCCGGGCTGAAGGCGAAGGGAAGCATCGCCGGCTACCAGATGCCGGCCGCCTTCGTGCCGTCCGCCCGGACGCAGCGGGAAAACCGCGCGCTGGTCGCCACGGCGCTCGACGCCCCACTGCTGGCGGCGCAGCGCGCCAGCCTCGGCCTGCCGCCAGCCGAGCCGAACGGCAAGGTGCCGGAGGAGGTGCTGACGTTAGGAGATGCGCTTGCAACGGACAGTGTGCCGTTTCTGCGCGAGCTTGTGCTCGGGCCGGGATTGCATGTGGTGGCCTTGCAGGGGCTGCGCGATCCGAACGCCGTGCGGGCGGCGGTGGCCGGCACGGCCGGCGTCCGGCTGGTCGATCCAACGGCGGACTTCTCAGCGCTGCTCGCCAAGTACCGGCACCGGGCGCTGCTGCTGAGCGGGCTGGCGGGGCTGCTGATGCTGCCCGTGCTGATGTGGCGCTACGGCTGGCGAGGGGGGCTGTGGACACTGCTGCCACCCGGAGCGGCACTCATCCTGGCGCCGGCGGCGGTGGGGCTGATGGGCCAGGACTTCACCTTCTTCCATGCCATGGCGCTGGTGCTGATCCTCTCCATCGGCGTGGACTACGCCGTCTTCTGCGCGGAGAGCGGCGTGGAGCAGCAGCCGGTGACCATGCTGGCGGTGTGGCTGGCGACCCTGACGACCTTGCTGTCCTTCGGGCTTCTGGCCTTCAGCGCCGTTCCGGCGGTGCACAGCTTCGGCATGACCATGCTGGTCGGAATCTCCATTGCCTTTCTTTTCGCACCGCTGGCCGCGCGCGGCGCGCGCCACAATGAAGCCACAACCAGTGCGCGGCTACTCTGATTGGTGTATGCTCTACGTCGAATCCATTTCTGGGAAATCACCTCACGTCATGACCACGCATAAGGGTTGGGTCGCGCTCCTGTTCCTGCTCGGAGCGTGCACCTCCGTGCCCGGCAGCGGCCCGACAGACCCAAGCACGCCGCTGCTCGCCCCCGGCGAGCCGCTGGCCCTGCCGCGCCCGTCCGATCTCGGACAGAGCGTCGAGGCGGCACAGCTCATCACCGCCAGCCGCGACGGGCAGACCTTCGTTTTCGAGGGCCGGATCAGCGTCACGCCGGAGCGCTTTCTGCTGGTCGGCGTGGACAGCCTGGGCCGTCGCGCCATGACCGTCACCTGGAGCGCTGCCGGGTTGGAGGTGGAGACCGCCCCCTGGCTGCCCCCGGCCCTGCGGCCGGGCAGCATGCTGGCCGACATCGTCGTGCTGTACTGGCCCGAAGCGGTCGTGCAGCAGGCGATCGCCCCCGCGGGCGGCACGCTGAGCGCCGACCCGCACCGTCGCAGCGTGCGCATCGGCGGCAAGGAGGTGCTGCACGCCGAACGCAGCTGGGCCGACGGCGCGCCGTGGACTGGCACGTTGCGCTACGCCAACCTCGCCTGGGGCTACGAGATCGAGGTGCAGTCCACGGCGGCATCCACGGCGGCGGCGCAATGAGCCCCCCGCTCGGGCTTGCCGCCCTGGGCCTCGCCACCCCCATCGGCACCAGGGCTGACGCGGTCGCCGATGCCTTGTTCGCCGGCACCCGCGACGGTCTGCGCCCGCGCTCCGGCTTCGTGCCCGGCCGCGCAGTGCATGTCGGTTCGGTGGACGCGCCGCTGCCGCCGGTGCCGGCGGGGCTGGAGACCTACGACTGCCGCAACAACCGCCTGCTGCTGCTGGCCCTGGAGCAGATCCGCGACGCCGTCGAAACGGCGGCCGCGCGCCACGGCCGGCACCGGATCGCCGTGATCATCGGCACCAGCACCTCGGGCATGGCCGAGGCGGAGGCCGGCTTCGCGGCGATGCGCCGCGACGGCGCCTGGACGGGGCCGTTCCATTACGACCAGCTTGCCACCGGCGGGCCGGCGGAGTTCGCGGCGCGCGCGCTCGACCTGCCGGGGCCGGCCTACACGGTGGCGACGGCCTGCTCCTCCAGCGGCAAGGTGTTCGCGTCCGCCCGGCGGCTGATCCGCTCGGGCCTGTGCGACGCCGCCCTCGTCGGCGGTGCCGACACGCTGTGCGGCACGACCCTGGGCGGCTTCAGCGCGCTGGAGGCGGTGTCGGCGGGCCTGTGCAATCCCTTCAGCGCCAATCGCGACGGCATCAACATCGGCGAGGCGGCGGCGGTCTTCCTGTTGACCGCGGAAGATGCCCCGGTGCGGCTTCTCGGGGTGGGTGAAAGCTCCGATGCGCACCACGTCAGCGCCCCCGACCCGGAAGGCCGCGGCGCCTTCGCCGCAATGCGGGCGGCGCTGGGCGACGCCGGGCTGGCGCCGCAGGACATCGCTTACGTCAACCTGCACGGCACCGCGACGGCGCTGAACGATTCCATGGAGGGCAAGGCGGTGCACGCGCTGTTCGGCGACGCGACGCCGTGCAGTTCGACCAAGGCGATGACCGGCCACACGCTGGGCGCCGCCGGGGCGTGCGAGGCGGCGTTCCTGTGGCTGACTCTGAATCCGGCCCACAACCCCGACGGCCTGCTGCCACCACACCTGTGGGACGGCGCGCCCGACCCGGAGATCCCGCCGCTGAACCTGATCGGCCCCGGCGCTGCGCTTCCTGCCGGGCCGGCGGCAATGCTCAGCAACTCCTTCGCGTTCGGCGGCAGCAACGTGGCCCTGGTGCTGGGCCGGGGGGAATGGCGATGAGCGCGTATCCGTGGCCCATCGAGGATCTGCTGCCACACGCCCGCCCAATGATTTTGCTGGACGAAGCGGTCGGACGGGTGGACGACCGCTTCGTATCGGCGCTGACCGTGCGGGAGGGGGCGCCCTTCGTGGTGACGGGGCGGGGCGCCCCGGCCCATGTCGCCGTGGAGTGGATGGCGCAGACCTGCGGCGCCCAGGTCGGAGCTGAGGCCAGGGAAGCCGGCGGCGACGTCCGTCTCGGCCTGCTGCTGGGCACGCGCGACTTCCGCGCCTCCGTTCCCTGGTTCGCCATCGGCGAGCGGTTGGAGGTGTCGGTGGCACCGGTCTTCCGGGACGAGAACATCGGGTCTTTCGATTGTGTGGTGACGCGCGCGGGCACTGGGGAGGAACTGGCGAAGGCCCAGCTCACCGTCTACCAGCCCGAGGACACGGCCGCGCTGCTCGCCAGCCAGGGAGTTCAGGTCGAACGATGAAGAAGACGATTCTGGTCACCGGAGCCAGCAAGGGCATCGGCCGTGCGGTCGCCGAACGGCTGGCCGCCGACGGTTTTGCGGTGGTGGTGCATTACGGCCGCGACGCGGCCGGCGGCGAGGCGACGCTGGCCGACATCCGCAAGACCGGCGG
The DNA here is from genome assembly GCF_042604635.1 of Azospirillum sp. A26. NCBI lineage: Bacteria > Pseudomonadati > Pseudomonadota > Alphaproteobacteria > Rhodospirillales > Azospirillaceae > Azospirillum > Azospirillum sp. A26. The sequence goes on from NZ_CP170474.1 coordinate 158,057, forward strand.
CGAGGGCCGGCTGCTCGGCTTCGACATCGCCGACCGCGCCGCCGCCCGCGCCGCGCTGGAAGCCGACATGGAGGCGCACGGCCCCTATTGGGGCGCCGTCCTGAACGCGGGCATCGCCCGCGACGCCGCCTTCCCGGCCATGGCAGACGACGATTGGGATTCGGTCCTCAACACCAACCTCGACGGCTTCTACAACGTGCTGAAGCCACTGGTGATGCCGATGGTCTCGGCCCGCAGGGGCGGGCGGATCGTGACGCTGTCGTCGGTGTCGGGGCTGATCGGCAACCGCGGACAGGTCAATTACAGCGCCGCGAAGGCCGGCATCATCGGCGCCACCAAGGCGCTGGCGATCGAGCTGGCGAAGCGGAACATCACGGTGAACTGCGTGGCGCCCGGCATCATCGAAACGCAGATGACCGACGGGCTGCCCATGGACGAAGCCTTGAAGCTGGTTCCCATGCGCCGAGCCGGACGGCCGGAGGAAGTCGCGTCGGTGGTGTCCTTCCTGTGCTCCGACGGGGCGGCGTACGTGACGCGGCAGGTGATCGCGGTGAACGGGGGTATGGTGTGATGCGCAGGGTTGTCATCACCGGCATGGGTGGGGTGAGCGCGCTGGGCGAGGACTGGCCGACCATCCGCGCCCGCATGGCGAAGGGCGAGAGCGCCGTCCGCACCATGGGGGAGTGGGACCGCTTCCACGGGATCAACACGCGCCTCGCCGCCCCTGTGACCGGTTTCTCGGTGGAAAACCGCTACCCGCGCAAGAAGACGCGGACCATGGGGCCGGTCTCCAAGATGGCCGTCTACGCCACCGAGAAGGCGCTGAACGACGCGGCGCTGCTGAACGACCCGTTCGTCCGCGGCGGGCGCGTGGGCATCGCCTATGGATCATCGTTCGGCAGCCCCGCCCCGGTGATCGCCTTCGCCGAGTTGATGACCCAGGGCGCGTCGAGGACGCTCAACGCCACCAGCTACATCCAGATGATGAGCCACACGGCGGCGGTGAACATCGGATTGTTCTACGGCGTCACCGGCCGCATCATCCCGACCAGCAGCGCCTGCACCTCCGGTAGCCAAGCCATCGGCTATGCCTACGAGGCGATCAAGTGGGGCAAGGCCGACGCCATGATCGCGGGCGGCGCCGAAGAACTGGACGTGACCGAGTCGGCGGTCTTCGACACGCTGTTCGCCACCTCCACCCGCAACGACCGCCCGCACACCAGCCCCCGCCCTTACGACCGCGACCGCGACGGGCTGGTGATCGGCGAAGGCGCCACCACCCTGATTCTGGAGGAGCGCGAGCACGCCATCGCCCGCGGCGCCAACATCCACGCGGAGATCGTCGGCTTCGCCTGCAACTCCGATGGCAACCACGTCACCCAGCCGCAGGCCGGGACCATGGAGATCGCCCTGCGCATGGCGCTGCAGGACGCCGGGTTGTCGGCGGACGACATCGGCTTCGTCAACGGCCACGGCACGGCCACCGAGTGGGGTGACATTGCCGAAACCGCGGCGACCCACGCCGTCTTCGGCCCGCGCGCACCCATCCATTCCTTGAAGAGCTATTTCGGCCATTCGTTGGGCGCCTGCGGCGCTCTGGAAGCGTGGCTGGGCATCGAGATGATGCGCGATGGTTGGTTCGCCCCGACCGCCAACCTGGACAATGTGGACGAACGCTGCGCCGAGTTGGACTACATCATGGGCGAGGCCCGGCGGATCGACACCGAGTTCCTTATGTCCAACAACTTCGCCTTCGGCGGCATCAACACATCGCTGGTGTTCCGGCGCGGGTAGACAGGCGTCTATTCCGCAGCCTCCGCCGGGAACCCCGTTGCCAGGTTCGCCGCGCTCATGCCGGAGATCACCACCGCCTCGACGCCGGGACCGCTTTGGCAGCCGGCGCCGACCAGCATCAGCCCCGGCAGCGGCGTCTTGTTCGGCGGGCACCATTGCCCGCGGGCGGCGCCGTAGATGGCGCCATTGTCGGCGAGCGCGTAGCGGGTGAAGGTCGTCGGGCTGGCCGTCTGACGGTAGAGGATGCGGCCCCGCAGCCCGGGAAGCATGCTCTCCGCCGCGGTGACCAGACGGTCGGCGAAGGCTTCCTTGCGCTGGCGGTTAGCGGCCTTGTCGGCGGCGAACCACTCGGCGGCCTCCGGTTCGGGCCGCAGGCAGAGCATGGTGACGGCGGCGTGGCCCTCCGGGGCCAGGGACGGATCGACCGCGCTCGGGTTGCCGATTCCGAAATGCAGGCCGTCCGCCCCGACGAACACGCGGGCCGGCAGGTTCGGAACGCCTTCCACAGCGAGGCTGACCAGCACCGCAGTGGGGCCGCGCTTCAGACCTCTCACACGCTGGGCGTAGCGCCTGGGCAGCAGTGCCGGGTCCACCAGCCGCGTCAACGTGCCGACCACGTCGCAATTGGCCAACACCAACGGCGCCCGGTGCACCGTTCCATCGGCGGTGACGATGCCGGCGGCCCGACCGCCCTCGGTCAGGATGCGTTCGGCGCGGGTGCGCAGATGGACAGCGCCGCCCCGCTCCCGCACCACCGCGCACAGCAGTTCCGCCAACCGCTGCGAACCGCCGGCCGGGTACCAGCCGCCTTCCAGATAGTAGCCGAACAGGGGGGCCATCTCACGCACCGGCAGCAGTTCGGGGCGATCGGTGACGTACTCGCTGATGGTGGTCAGCAGAGCCTTCAGCCGCGGGTCGCGCAGATAGGTGCCCAGCATCTCGGCGTAGGGGCGGTGCATCCAACGCCAGGCATCGGGCCGGCGGGCGGTCCAGGACCGCATGGCCTCCAGCGTGGCGGGCGGCATCGGCACGCCGCCGGTCTCGTCCACATCGGCGTAGAGATCGGCGTAGACGCGCTCCATCTCCGCGAAGAAGGCGGCGATTCCCGGAGCCTCTTGCGGGAACACCGATTGGAGGCGCGGCACCAAGTCCGCCAGCTGGTCCGGTACATCCAGGCACAGCCCGTCCTGCACATAGCGGTGGCGGACCCGGCGCCAATCCATGCGGTGCGCCACGCCCAGGCCATCCAGCAGCCGCCGCAGCGGACCACGCGGTCCCAGCCCGCTGAAATCCTGCACCCCGGCGTCGAAGACGTAGCGCCCGACGGATCCGTCCCGGCCGCGGACCTTGCGCAGCCAGGACGAGCAGTAGCCTCCCGGCCGGTCGTGCGCTTCCACCACCAGCACCTTCAGCCCGCGCGCCGCCAGCGTCGCCGCGGCCGACAAACCGCCGATCCCGGCGCCGACCACCACCGCGTGATGGTCGTACTCCCCGGCCGGCCAACAGCCGAATGTCGGCATCGGCCATGCCGAGGACTGACCGGACGAGGAGCGATGCGTCATTCGAGGAAAGCCGGGCAATGGAGGACGGGAGCCCAACATTCTATACGCCTCACCCCACGCGATGCCATCTCAGGCTGTAAAATTCCGTGACTTGGTTTCACCGAGGTCCGGCCTTCGGGTCGGCCCAGAAGTCGAAGAAGTTGTACCATTGCAGTGGATCTCGCAAGCAATGGTGTTCCAGCCTTGCAGCATAGCGTGCGGCGAGCGCGGCAAGCGCGTCGTCCTTGCCCCGCCGCGGCAATTCGATGCGTTCGGCGAAGGGCTCGAAGGTGACGCGGTGGCCCTGCCCCTCGCGCAGACAGAACAGGAGATAGACCGGGCAGCCCATCAGCGCCGCCAACACGTAGGGTCCCTGCGAGAAGGCGGCGTCCCGGCCGAGGAACGGAACCCGGCTGACCCGGCCGTTGAACTCCACCGGAGTGCGGTCCCCGGCGATGGCGATCCACTCGCCACGCTCCACCCGCTCCTTGAGATCGATGGCGGTCTGCGGGCCGATCTCGGTGACCTGTATGGTGTGGTCCGCGGCGTCGGGGCGGACGGAGCGGATCATCCGGTTGTAGCGAACGGCATGCCGCGTGTGCAGCAGCACGTTGATGTCCTTCTCGAACTGGGTCCCCAGGCGGGCGCGCGACAACTCCGCGTTGCCCAGGTGCGAGACGATCAGCAGCGCCCCCCGCCCCTCGGCGGCGAGACGGCTCAGCGCCTCCGCCCCGTCGACGGCGATGGGGCCAGTACGCTCCGGGGCGGCCCACGCGATGAAGGTGTCGAGCGCCTTGACGGCGAAGCTCATGTGGTGACGCAGCCCCTCCCACCAGGAAGGGGCGGGCAGGCCTTTCGCCGCGTTGGCCTGCACCAGGAAATCCAGAGAATGCCGCCGCCCCGCGGCGTTGGTCGCGTAGAAGTAGCCGACCACCGGCCACAGCAGCGCGATGCAGCCCGGCCGGCCGAGCAGCCGGTAGACCAGCGTCACCAGCCTCATGCCCCACCAAGCGCCCCGCTCTCCCACCGCCGACCAGTGCGCGTCGGCTCCTGTTTTCGGCGGACGGTTGCGCAGCACCGACGGCAGGCGCAGGAGCATGGTCAGCACAAGGCGCGTGTGCATGCGCGTCAGCAGCACATTATCCCGCAGGAGGTTGAAGTTGGAGGTGTTTCCCTCCGGATAGACGACCCGCACGGGGATGTGGATCGGCGGAACGCCGCGCCAGAACAGGCGGACGACGATTTCCGGGTCGAAGTCCATGCGGGTGCCGATCCGCTCGCTGTCCAGCACCGCCATGGTGGGGGCCAGCGGGTAGACGCGGAAGCCGCACATGCTGTCCTTCACCCGTAGCGACAGCGTCTCCACCCAAATCCACACATGGGTGGCCCAGCGCGCGATCAATCGCGAGCGGGGGACGGAGTGGTCATAGACCGGCTGGCCGCTGACCAGCGCATCGGGATGCGCCGTCGCGGTGGCCAGGAGGTCGGCAACGGCGCCAAGGTCATGCTGCCCGTCGGCGTCCACCTGCACCGCGTGGGTGAAACCGCGTTCATGAGCGCGCCGGAGGCCGGCCATGACGGCGCCGCCCTTGCCCCGGTTCACTTCCAACCGCAGCACCTCGACCCCGTCCGCGGGGGCGTGCAGCGCCGCAATGGTGGTGCGGGCAGGCTCACCGCTGCCGTCATCGATCAGGATGACCTCCAGCCCGCGCCTCCGCAACGCCGCGACGATTCCGCCGAGTGCCGTGTGGTGGTTGTGGCTGGGAATGATGGCGCAGGCCCGGATGCTCATGCCTTCTCCATGAGGCTTGCCGGTCGGAGACCGACCACCTACCCCTGTTGCAGGAGCAACGTCAAGCGACTGAAGTCAGCGGCGAGCGGCGATCTGGTCCAGCCTGGCCGCAATGTCGCGCTCGAGATTGCCCACCCAGCGGTTGTAAGCCCGCTCCACCCCGTCGTTGCCGCGCTCCATATTTTTTGCGCTGACGTATTGGATGCGGTAGCTCCGGTTCGAGAACAGAACATCGGCCTCGGCCACCCACGGCCACTTGGTGTAGGTGGCGCGGACCTGTCCATCCGCAAGGTGCTGGAAATGCCAGCCGCGCCGGGCGCCGGCCTCGACGATGGCGAGTTCGATGGCGTTGAGCGGCAGGGCTTGCGCCCCAGGGGGCACAGCGTGCTCCTGGGTCGTCGCGATCGGCCGGGTCTGGCAGGCGGCGAGAAAGAGAATGGCGGCGACCGCCAGAATGTTGCGCACAGGCCTGTCCTTTGTCGATCTCACGCGAGGACGCTATACTTCCCGTTTGGGTGGTTGCAGTCAATGGCTTGACTGCCATTTTCAGGTCCCGGGCCTGTTCATCTTCACCCCAGCCCCAAGCCGCCGAAACCGGCGCCAACTCCAATAAAACCCAACATTATCCGGTCTTATAGCCTAATAAAATAGATTAACGGAATGCTATGGAATCTTTTCAAAAGTTTTGGATTGAAAATTTAGTTTCCAACTATTTGTTTTCTGCGGAACAATAACGGATTCATTCTCTCATCACCTTTGATTTTTGCAAGATAATTCCTAGATTTTTTAATTCTATATTTTTAACAGCTTTCTCCCGTTCGCTGGACGCGGCCGTCTGAGCAAGGCTCGCACCGTCCGTAACCTGAACAGCGACATCCTGTGGCTGCGACTGAACCGCGCCGGGTTTCCCGGAGGCCATTTGTGTTGAGTCACGCTGCCCTGGCGACGTCCTCGACTTTAGCATAGTAGCGCGCTTCGGCTTCGGCAGAAGGAATGTTGCCGATGGGTTCGAGCAAGCGCCGGTGGTTGAACCAGTCGCCCCATTCGAGAGTGGCGAACTCGACGGCCTCCAGGGTGCGCCATGGTCCCCGGCGGCGGATTACCTCGGTCTTGTAGAGGCCGTTGACGGTCTCGGCCAAAGCGTTGTCGTAGCTGTCGCCGACGCTGCCCACGGAGGGCTCGACGCCGGCCCCGGTGAGGCGATCGGTGTAGAGAATGGCAAGGTATTGCGACCCACGGTAGCTGCGCTGGCCCTTCGGGCTCGGAGTGGTGGATGAGGCTGCTGGCCTTGGCGGGCCGACGGTCGTGGAGCGCCTGTTCCAGGGCGTCGAGGACGAAGCTGGCGTGTGCTGTGCGCGACACCCGCCAGCCGACGATGCGACGGGCAAAGGGGTATCGATGACGAAGGCCACGTAGACGAAGCTCTGCCACGTGGCCACATACGTGAAATCCGCCACCCACAAGGCATTCGGGCGGGGCGCCTGGAATTTGCGGTTCACCCGGTTCTGCGGACAGGGCGCCGCCTTGTCACTGCTTGTGGTGCGCACCGCCTTGCCGCGCATCGCTCCCTTCAGGCCCATCTGGCACATCAGCCGGGCCACCGTGCAGCGGGCCACGTCGAGGCCTTCCCGCCCCAACTGCCGCCACACTTTCCTCACCCCATAGACCTGGAAGTTTTCATTCCAGACCCGTCGGATAGCCAAACTCAGCTCCGCGTCGCTTCGCGAGCGGGCCGGCGCCTTGGCCGGATCAGCCGTTCGAGCGGCGTGGGCGTGGTAGGTCGACGGGGCAATCGGCAGAACCCTGCAGATCGGCTCGACCCCGTGGGCGGCGCGGTGCGCGTCGATGAAGGCGATCATTTCCGGAACGGGCGGTCGAGCTCCGCCTGGGCGAAATACGCTGACGCCTTGCGTAGGATCTCGTTCGCCTGGCGCAGTTTCCGGCTCTCACACTCCAGCGCCTTGATCCGCTCCTGCTCGTCCGTTGTCGGCCCCGGCCGCTTGCCCTGGTCACGCTCGGCCTGCCGGACCAAACCCCGCAGCGTTTCCGGAGTGCAGCCGATCTTCGCCGCGATCGAACTGATCGCCGCCCACTGCGACGAATGTTCGCCTTCGTGTTCGAATACCATCGGAACCGCGCGTTCGCGGACTTCAGGCGCGTATCTGGGTGATGCAGGTTTCGTCATGTTGACCCCACTCTCTCGGAGGATGGGGGCTTCCGGGAAACCCGGCGCGGTTCACTTCATGGGGTTATCGCACTCATAATTGGCCCTACAGGGCAACAACCAGAACAGATTCGGTGAGGAAAGACATGCTGGGTAAAACGACTTGGGCGCCATTGTCGGTGGCGGCTTTGCTGGTCGGCTGTGCCGGGCAGCAGCAGGGTGCGGCGACCGGCGACGGGACAGGCGCCACCGCTTCGGCCGCACCGTCGACGCCGGGAGGACGAATGGTGAAGTCACGCGACGGCCGCTATTAGGGCGAGGTTATCGGCACCCCCGCCCCCGGCAGCCGTTTCGCAAAATTGCAGATCGGCATGACGATGGAGGAGGTCTCCACCCTGATCGGCGCACCGGACAACATGATCCGGCACGAGACTGGCAAGCGCTGGATTCCGTTCTATTTCGGCAACGACGCCCAGCGGCTTCAGGTGATCTACCGCAATGAAGGCTGCCTGACCTACACCGGCGGCAATGTCTTCGGCGGCGGCGGGTCGGAACTGATCCGCATCACCGTCGCGCCGAAGGGCGGTTGCCTGGACACGTAAAGCCGCCGATGGAAGCCGCCGACTGGCCAAAGCGGGGAGTCCCCACCCCGCTCAGGCATCGATCAGAAGGCGGTTCTTTTCCATCGTCACCTTCTCCGTCCTGGCGGTGGCGATCACCGCCTTCTGGAGCTTCTCGAAGGCACGCACCTCCAGCTGGCGCACGCGCTCGCGCGAGACGTGGAAGGTCTGGCTCAGTTCCTCCAGCGTCAGTGGCTCGTCGCGCAGGCGGCGGGCGATCAGGATCTTGCGCTCGCGGTCATCCAGCACGCCCAGCCCGAGCTTCAGGAACTGCTGGCGCCGGCGGCGCTCCTCGGAATCGGCAAGCGTCGTCTCCTGGTCCGGACGGTCGTCGGCCAGCAGGTCCTGCCACTCGGCATCGCCATCCTCCGACAAACCGACATTCAGCGAGCGGTCGTTGCCCAGGCGGCGGTTCATCTCCACCACCTCAGCCTTCGACACGTTCAGTTCGGTGGCGATGCTCTCCACCGCTTCCGGCGACAGGTCGCCACTCTCCAGCTCCTGCATCCGTGCCTTCAGACGGCGCAGGCTGAAGAACAGCTTCTTCTGCCCGGCGGTGGTGCCGATCTTCACCAGCGACCAGTTGTGCAGGACATATTCCTGGATAGCGGCACGCACCCACCACGAGGCATAGGTGGCGAAGCGGAACCCCTTGCCGGGATCGAACTTCTGCGCCGCCTGCATGACGCCGACATTGCCCTCCGCCACCAGATCGGCCAGCGGCAGGCCATAGCCGAGATAGCCGCGCGCCATCTTGACGACGAGCCGCAGATGGCTGCCGACCAGCTTGTCGAGGGCCGCCGGTTCCTGGTGGTCGTGCCAGCGGACCGCCAAATCATGTTCCTGTTCAGGCGTCAGATACTGATATTTGCGGGCATCCTGCAAATAGAGCTGCATCGGCTCGGCGGAGCGGGGTTCGGCAGGACGGGTTTGGGCGGTGGGGGTGGTTTGGATCGTGCGGGTTTCAGCGTTTCGCTGCATGGTGTCTCTTTTTCTCCCATCCGACGGGAGCGGCGCCACGGGCAAAGCCCCGGCGTTGTTCGGGTCGGTCCTGTTGAAAGGTCGATTTTTGGTTCGTTGCGTTACCGGCATTCGACGCTGCCGGACGGCGTGCACCGGGTCTCGGTGCTGGAATAGTCAGAGAAGGGGTCCTCTCCAGCCCCGCGGGCAGCGCCGCGACCGGGGAAGGAAGTCGCAGCAGCCGGCACGCCACGAGAGCCGGAGAGGAGCGGCAGGGCCACGCGATCAGCGCGACCGAACCGGGGGAAGTTTAAAGATCATCGGGGCAAAAGCCATTCTGTCGGAGCCGGCGCCATCAGCGGCGCAACAGACTCTATATAGTGATTTTCACAACGCATAAAAGGGGCGCCCAGGCGAATTTCCTGGCACCCCAACTGAAGCTTGGTTTCCGCGTCTGTCTTGGCGGAACGTTCTCGGAAATGGGACAAGCCACCGCCGCTTTCAACCCCCCTACCGCAAAATCGATGATCTTTCGAATTTCGATGGACCTTCATAAGATGATCAATCGATCATCGGTCAAATTATGCAAAACAAACCCCAAGATGAGATTTTATTAGAAAGTCTAAACACTGTCTTCCAATGATCATGCCGTGTTATTTTTAGGTTGTCACTTGCAGTCTTACCTCTTCTGCGCTTACCGTCGGCCTGTTTCCAGCATCCACCGACCCGAGGCTAGAGCCGACATGCTTGAAGACATCGTGATCGACACCCCTGTCGACCGGCCGCATACGTCCGGCCAGACGTCTGAACGGATTTCCGGCCATGCGCCGTCCCAGCCTCTGCGTGTCGCGGTGCTGTGGAAGACGCCGAATCTCGGCCTCTATTCGAACGCTCCCTTCGACGACCTGTACAACGGGATCGGGCACAACAACGGCAACCTCGCCTTCGTGCATTCGATCTGCAGCCACATCACCAACCCGGTGAAGCATTTCAGCTGGGGTTCGTCGGCGGAGACGCTGCGGAACAACGCCGACATCATCGTCATCCCCTGCGCCAACCAGCTGGGCCGCCACACCGACTACGGCCAGATGGCGGAGAATCTGGAGAAATCAGGGCTTCCCGTCGTCGCCATCGGTCTCGGTGCCCAGGCGAACAGCTATGAGCACGACATCGAACTCAGCCCCGGCACGCTGCGCTGGGCGCAGGTGATCGCGGCCTCCAACCCGTCCTCCGCGACTTCGCCCAACATCTACACCCGGGGCGCCTACACCACGGCGCAGTTGGACAAGCTGGGCATCGCCGGCTCGCTGCCCGGCGGCTGTCCCTCGCATTTCCTCAACCAGGCGCCGGGCCTGGGCCGGAAGATCCATGCGAACTGGTCGGCGCTCGACCTGCCGCGCTCGATCACCGTGGCCGGCGGCCATCAGGCCTGGGTGAAGACGCGGGAAATCGAGCACCAGCTGATCGCCCTGATGATGGACCCCATCGCCCCCGGCCAGTACATCGTCCAGTCGATGGGCGAGATGATCCGGGCCTCGCGCGGGCTGTTCGACAGCATCGACCCGCATGCGCTGAAGGAAATCCACCGTCACACCGTGCCGCATTACTCCTTCGAGGAGTTCAAGGCCTGGTGCCGGAACTACATGCACTCCTACTATGACGTGCCGGCCTGGATGGACACTCTGCGCCAGCAGGATCTGACCATCGGCTGCCGCTATCACGGCGTCGCCCTGGCGATCCAGGCGGAACGGATGGGCCTGACGGTCACCATCGATTCCCGCACGCGCGAGCTTTGCGAGAACACCGGCGTGCCCTATGCCGACGCCGCCGACCTGACGATGCCGCTGACCCGCAGCCGACTGAAATCGCTGATCAATTTCGACCCGGACGCCTACGACCGCCACCGCGCCGAGTCGGCTGCCCGCTACCTGGACTTCCTGGTTGCCAACCGGCTTCAGCCGGCACCGTTCCTGAAGTCCATCGCCAACGGCAAGTGACGGTGAAGGTCGCCATGCTCCACCGGACCGCAGCGCTGGCGCTCACGCTGGGCATGGTCGCCGCACAGGCCCACGCACTGACCATCAGGAAGACGGGGGAACCGGAAACGGTCACCTCCTGGCAACGCGATGCCTGTGCCGAAAGCGACGCGCCGGACACCCCGGCGCGCGCCTTCCGGGATGCCGGCGGCACGGTGCACCTGATCGCTTCCCATTCCACCGCACGGGCGCTGACCGGCCCGTCGCTGGATGCCATGCGGCCCAACTGCGCGGTGATCTTCCAGGGCCACGGGCAGGACGATCCGCGCCTGCATGACGACCGCAGCTGGATCTCGTCCTTCTATACGCCGGACGGCAGCACGGTCTTCGCCCTGGTCAGCAACGAGTTCCATGCCCAGAAGCGGCGGGCGCTCTGCCCGTCCGGCGAGTACATGCGCTGTTGGCGCAACAGCATCACCGCGGCGGTTTCCAGCGACGGCGGGGCCAGCTTCCGGCTGAGCGCCGCCCCGCCCAACCACACAGTCGCGACGCTGCCCTATCCCTACAGCGGCGACGTCGGCCAGCGCACAGGCTATTTCGCGCCCAGCAACATCGTCCGCAACGGCGACCACTGGTACGCTTTCCTGTGGGCCGAGCGGTTCGGCGCGCAACAGCGCGGCGCCTGCCTGATGCGCACCGACAACCTCGCCGATCCGCAGAGCTGGCGCGGCTGGGACGGCCACTCCTATTCCGTCCGCTTCGTGCGTGACGGCCAGAGCGCCGACGCGCCGGAGAACCATGTCTGCGCTCCGGTCGCTCCCAATGTGTTGCAGGGCACCGTGCGCAGCATCATCCGCCACCGCGTCAGCGGTCTGTTCATCGCCACCGTGGCGATGACCCGCGACGACCGCACCGGCATCTGGACGACCACCTCCCCCGATCTGGTCGGCTGGTCGAAACCGGAGCTTCTGTGGGCCACGCCCCTACTGTTCCGCTACGGCTGCGGCGATGCGGCGGCCTTCGACTATCCTGCCCTGCTCGACCCGAACAGCCAGAGCCGCAATTTCGAGGATGTCGGCAAGACCGCCTACGTCTACATGACGCGGCTGAACCTCGACAAATGCAAGATCACCTGGAACCGCGACCTTGTCCGCATGCGGGTGGAGATCGACGGAGGCTGATCGCCCGGCAACGGCCAGGGTGCCGCGCTCAGAGCGGCCGACCCCGATACCCTGACAAACAACCGTTGCGAAGCGCCGGTCTGCGACCGATGTCTCGGCATGACCCCAGGAACGAGGAGCGGCGCCATGCCGGACAGCGATCCTTTCGATCTCCAGCGCTTCGTCAAGGCTCAGGACCCGGTCTACGCGACCGTGCTGGCGGAACTGAGCGACGGCCGTAAGCGCAGCCATTGGATGTGGTTCATCTTCCCACAGCTGCGCGACCTCGGCCGCTCGCCCACCGCCCAATTCTACGGCATCGCCGGCCTGGACGAGGCGCGGGCCTATCTGGCGCACCCCGTGCTGGGCCGCCGGCTGGCACAGGCAACCGAAACCGTGCTGGCCGTGCAGGGGCGGACGCTTCATGAGATATTCGGGTCACCCGACGACCTGAAGTTCCGCTCTTCCATGACCCTGTTCGCCCAGGCGGCGGCAGAGGGGGGAGACCTCTACCGCAAGGCACTCGACCGGTTCTGCGACGGCCAGCCGGACGACGCGACCTTGACGCTGCTAGCCTGACAGCCGGCCGTCAGGCCAGCAAGTCACCAAGCGCCAGCCCGCGCTCCCGCCCCAGACTGTCCAGCATCGCCAGCGTGGCGCCGTCCAGCGGGATGCCGTCGGCCAGACGCTGCCGGCGGGTGCGGGTTTCCGGCTCGCCCGGCATCTGGATGGCGTCGGCCCCGGGCACCGTGGGCGTGTCGCGGACATAGGCCACCAGATCGTCGAGATCGGCGGCCCATTGCGCGTTGCCGCCGCGCGCCGGGTCGAAGACGATGGCGAACATGTTGTTCATCACCCGGCCGGAATCCTGGTGGGACGGCGTCCCCGGCATCGCCGAGGCCAGCGCCCCCGCCAGCACATCGCACATCAGCGCCAGCCCAAATCCCTTGTGCCCACCCAGCGGCAGCAGGGCGCCCGACGGGTCCTGGAACATCACGCCGGGATCGCGCGTGGGGTCGCCCTGCGGGTCGAGCAGCAGGCCCGGCGCCATCTCCTGCCCCTTGCCCATGGCGACGCGGCATTTGCCGACGGCGACGGCGCTGGTGGCGAAATCCAGGATCAAGGCCGGCGTCGCCTGCGTGGCCGGAACCGCGATGCAGATCGGGTTGGTGCCCAGCCGCGGCCGGGTGCCGTCATGCGGCGCCACCGCCGGGCGGGTGACGACGTTGACGAAGGCGAGCATGACCATCCCGGCACCGCTGCACTGCTCGCCATAGGAACCGACGCGGCCGATATGGTGGCTGTCGCGCAGGGACAGCACGGCCAACCCGTCCTGCCGCGCCTGTTCGATGGCAAGCTCCGTTGCCTCGCGCGCGATCACCTGCCCATAGCCGCTGTCACCGCCGACCGCCAGGAAGGGGCCGGACCGGCCGATCACGGTGGCATGCCGGTTGGGACGCAGCAGCCCGGCGGCAATCGCCGGCATGTACATCGCCAGCATACCGACACCGTGGCTGTCGTGCCCGCGCAGATTGGCCTCGACCAGGTGGTCGGCGACGACCGCCGCTTCCGCTTCCTCGCTTCCCGCCGCTTGCAGCAGACGCCGCGCCGCCTCCGCCAGCCGCTCCGCCTGGACCGGCCGCAATCCGGTGCCATAGACGTCGGCAGTGAAGGACGCCGCCGCGGCGAAGGGATCCGTGTGTGTTTCCGTCATCGTCTGCCTTCCGGTTCGATGGCCCCTATTTGGTTGCCGGCCCCGCGGCGGGGCAAGCGCCAAGTTGCGGCCGAAAAAGCAAGGGGCGGATCCCGGCAGCTTGGACCGCCGGAAATCCGCCCCGCTTCAGCCGATCAGACCATCCGGTCAGGCGGCGTTGACCTCCGCCACGAAGCGCCGGACTTCGTCCTTCAGCCGCTCGGACTGCTCCGAAACGCTCTCCACGCTGGTGGAGACGAGGCGCATCCGCTCGCTGGTGGTGGTCATGGTGGACGACAGCGAACCGACGCTGCTGGTGACACGGCGGGAATTGTCGGCGGCGGCGCGGGCGTTAGCGAAGATCTGGTGGGTCGCCGCCTCCTGCTGCTGCACGGCCGACGCCACCTCGCCGTTCAGCGCACTGAGGTTGGTGATCAGGCTGGCGATGCTTTCGATGGCGCCGATAGCGTTCGCGGTCGCCGCCCGGATCGCGCCGACCTGCGACTGGATGTCCTCGGTGGCCTTCGCCGTCTGGGTGGCGAGGCTCTTCACCTCGCTCGCCACCACGGCGAAGCCCTTGCCGGCCTCGCCGGCGCGGGCCGCCTCGATGGTGGCGTTGAGCGCCAGCAGGTTGGTCTGGCCGGCGATCGAGTTGATCAGTTCCACCACCGCGCCGATCTGCTCGGCGGCCGACGCGAGGCCGGTGACGATCCCGGTGGTGTTGGAGGTCTCCGTCACCGCGCGGGACGCGGTCTGGGCGGCGCTTTCCACCTGACGGCTGATCGCGGCGATGGAGCCACGCAGTTCCTCGCTGGCCTGGGCGGCGGATTCGACGCTGTCGGAGGCACCCTGCGCGGCTCCGGCGGCGGCATGCGCCTCGTCGGTCGTGCTGGCGGCGTCGTTGGTCAGGGCGGCGGTGCGCTCGTGCAGGGCGACGGTGGTGGTGCTGAGCGTCGCCACGACCTCGTCCATCGCGCGGGCGAACTCGGCGGCACGGACGGACAGGCGCTCGCGCTGAAGGTCGCGAGCGGCACGCTCCAAGTCGGCGCGCTGGCTCTCGTCGCGGGCACCCTGCAATGTGGTGGCAAGGCCGGCGACGGCGCGGGCCATGTCGCCGATCTCGTCGGGCCGGTCGGCATGGGGCACGGCAGCCGTCAGGTCGCCGCCGCCGATGCGGCCCAGCACGTCGCGGATCGCCAGCAACGGACGCGACATCCCACGCGACACCCAGATGCCGATGCCGACGCTGATCGCCAGCAGCAGCAGCGAGACCTCAAGCTCGCGCCAGATGCGGGCGCGGAATTCCGCATCGACGTCGTCGGTGTAGACGCCGGTGCCGACCATCCACTGCCAGGGCTGGTAGCCGGCGGCATAGGCGATCTTCGGGGTCGGATCGGCGTCGTCGCTGCGCTTGTGGCGGAAGGCGACGAAGCCGCCGCCGGCCTTGGCCGCCTCGGTCATCTGCACGTTGAAGGGGACGCCGTCGGGGTCCTTCAGGTTCAGCAGGTTCTTGCCCTCGACCTGCGGGCGCAGGCCATGGACCAGGCTGACACCGGCATAGTCGTAGACGAAGAAATACTCGCCGTTGCCATAGCGCATGGCGCGCACGGCATCGCGGGCACGCTCCTGCGCCTCCGCGCGCGGCAGCTTGCCGGACTTCTCCTGCTCGCCATAGAGCGCGATGACGGACGCGGCCGCATCGACCATCTCCTTGACCTTGGCCTTGCGCTGCTCGATCAGGTTCGTGCGCGTTCCCGTCAGGTGGACGGTGGCCCCGGCGAGCGTGCTGAGCAGCGCCACGCCGAACACCAGCAGCATGAGCCGCGTACCAATCTTGAGCTTCATCGCCCTTCTCCTTACTCCTGATCCACGCGGCATCGCGCGGCATCCACGCATCGATTTTCGATTGTTCGACAGACCGGCTCCACGGTCAGGCCGGGCAACAGGCCCCGGCTTTCGCCTCCAGCGGGGCTTCCAGTGGAGTTGCCAATGGAACTGCCAGCGGGTCGCACCGCCACCATCCCGGCCCGCCCGGCGGGGCGGACAGGCGGGTAAAGGCCACGACCTCGCAATTTCCCAGCTCCACACCCGGCCGCCCGGCGAGCCGGTGCAGCAGAATGCGGGCCACGCCCTTGCTGCCGACCAGCAACGGCCGGTGCTCCAGCAGTCCGGCCGGTCCGTTCGCCAGTTCGTCGACCCCATCCAGGACACGGGCGGCGAAAGCGCCTTCGCTCTCCCCTCCCGGCGGCGTCTCTCCGGCGGCGAACCAGGGGCGGGTCAGCTCGATCGGCAGACCGTTCCAGTCCCCCAGGCTGCGCTCGCGCAACCAGTCCCGCCGGAGAAGCGGAACGCCCAGCGTCTCGGCGAACACGGCGCCGGTCACGGCGGTGCGGTCCAGCGGACCGGCGATCACCAGACCGCAGATCCGGCCGGACCGGCGGAGCCGCTCCGCCGCTTGCCGGGCCTGCTCGACCCCGCGTTCGGTCAAGGGAATGTCCCGGTCACCGCCGCAGCGCACGCCCCGGAGGTTGTCGTCCGTCTCGCCGTGGCGCACGAAGTGGAAGCCGTCCGTCATCGCCGGCCCCTCACCGGAACAGGATGCGGGCAGCGCCCGCGGTCCAGCCGATGGTGCTTTCCGCCGGCAGGGTATGGGGGGCCGACATCCAGCGGGCCAGGGCGTCGATGTGCAGAGGATCGCTCAACGTCGGGGTATGGCCGACATCCGGCACATGCAGGACGCTCAACTCCGGCTTGCCCATCATCCGGGCGATGGTCGCCTCCTGCAAGGCGTCGCTCATCATGCCGTGCACCAGCAGCACCGGGCAGTCGATGCGCTGCCAGTCGTCCCACTGGTCGTGGTCCTGGATGGCGCCGTCGCGGTAGCATTGCAGCGCCCGGATGTCGTGGCGGTAGACCCGGCCGCCATTCTCCTCCGACCAGCGGGTCTGGTGGAAACTGTTGTGCAGGAGAACGGTGTCGTCCACCGGTCCGTCGTTCTTCTGGGCCGCTCCGGTGCGGTGGAACAGCTGGGCCGGATGGCGGAAGACATAGTGGCGGGCGACGGACTCGGCACGGCGGCGCCGCCGTTCGGTCGGGATGAAGGGGCCGATGTCGTTCAGGATGAGGCGCTCCACCAGCTCCGGAGCCTCCGCCGCCACCCGCATCGCCACGCTGCCGCCGAGCGAGGAGCCCAGCAGGGTAACTAGGCCCAACTGCTTGTGGCGGATCAGGGCCAGCACCTGGGCGACGGTTCCGTCGAAGCTGTAGTCCGACTGGTCGGCCAGCCAGCCGCTGCGGCCGCGCCCGGCCCAATCGAGGCACAGCACATGGTAGCGGTGCGACAGGGCGCGGGCGACATAGTCGAAGCGCCGGGCCGAATTGGCGATGCCCCCCAGGCATATCAGCGCCGGATTCTGCGGGCTGCCCCATTCCGTGTAGGCGAGGCGGATGGTGTAGTCGGTGCGCAGCCGCTCCACCGTGCCGAGCTGCAGCGCCGCGCTGTGGGTATAGTCGAAATGACGCAGGCGATGGCCGGCACCGATCAGCGGCTCGACCACCCGCATGATGGTTTCATAGTTCTTCCAGGTCATCTCCTCGACGGTTCCGATCCCGAGCGCCTCCAGGGTGACGCGCAGGGTCTCCATCGCGCCGTCGTGGCGGCCATGGGCAGGAAGGGTTTCCCCGGCAAAGGAGGGGCAGGGCATCGTCAGAACAGGCTCCACGAGCATCTGGTCAGGCATGGGCGTCGAAGCCTCCGTGATCGATGGGTGTGGGGGCGATGGACATAAGGCTGTCGGGGTTTGCGGCATCGACGGATGCCGTACGGGTCTGGCGGGCGAAGGAGTTCATCGGACGGCCTCTCCCGCTGCCGGCGAGGCGGACGGAACCAGCAGGAAGACGACGCAGAAGGCCGTGCCGCACAGCATGCCGAGCGCACCGAGAGCCACCAGCGCAGCCTGCATCCCGAAACGGTCGGCAAGCGCCGCGGCCAGCAACGGACCGATCACCGAACCGCCGCGTTCCAGCAGGCGGTAGACCGCGAAGACGCTGGACTCGCCCATGCGGGCACAGTCCGCGCGGCAAACCTCCGGGACCAGCGCCAGTTGGGTGGCGTTGTTGAGGGCATGGGCGACGCCGAGAGCGGCGATGCCGATCAGGATCCCGGCGACGCCCTGTTCCTGAAGGATCGCGAGCGTGCCGGCCCCGCCGATCAGCCCGCCCAGCCCGGCGAACAGGGCGTGACGGCCGGTGCGGTCGGCGACCTTCGACACCCATGGGCCAAGCAGGACGATGATCAGCCCATAGGTCATCATCAGACGGCCGATCCCGGCCGGCGTCTCACCCGCCGCATGTAGCGACACCGGGACGAGATAGAAGAGGTATCCGGTCAGCATCAGCTTGGTCGGCACCGACGAGAACAGCAGCAACGCCAGGAATCGCGGGTTGGCAAGCAGTGCGGTCGCGTCGCCCAGGCGGAAGGGACGTCGTTGCACCCGCTCCGTCCGGTCGGCCGGAAGAAGCGTCACCGCCGCCGCGGCGGCCAGCGCCAGCAGCGCCGAAACCGCGAAGGTGGCGCGGTAACCGAACTGATCGGCGAGGATGCCGCCCAGCGGCGCGCCGCACAGGCCGGCGACGATCACCGCGGCGACAAATTGCGCCATGCCGCGCGCGCGCCGATCCGCCGGGGTGTGGCGGGCGACGAAGCCCTGCGCGCCGATGAACATCACCGCATAGCCGAGCGCGCAGGCCCCGCGCCACAGCAGCAGTTCCGCCATCGATGCGGCCGTCGCCGTTCCGATGAATCCCGCCACTGCTGGCAGGGTGCCGAGCAGCAGCGTGCGGCGGCTGCCGAACCGGTCAGCCCAATGGCCGGCGAAGGGCGTGAAGACGGCGACCAAAGCCATGAACAGCCCGATTGGCAACCCCATCATCACGGTCTCGGACAGGCCGGGAACCGGGCTGTAGAGTTCACGGGCATAGAGCGGCAGGAAGGACCGCGACAGTTCCTCCGCCAGCATGAACAGGAACAGGGCGGCACGCATGCGGCCCACCGCCGCCGATGCCGGTTCCGCATCCCCGCGGCCCGGGCGGGTGGCGAGCAGGAGCAGTCCTTCGAACAGCAGAAGAAGGCAGACGACCAGCAGCACGGCAGCGTCATAGAAGAAGCCACGCACCGCCTCGGCCGGCAGCAGACCCGCAAGCCGCGGCAAAGTCATGGCACAGAAGGCAAGCATGGCCGCTGCCACCACCGCCACCCCCCGCAACGGCGTGGCGCCGGCCAAGCGTCGAAAAGACGGCAGCAGGCCGGCTGACCACAGGACCGCCGGAATTACGGCCGCCAGGATCGCCATATGGTTGCGTGCGGAATCGAGCGAAATCCGCATAGCAGAAAAGTCGGAATCCGAAGCGGCATTTCCATAAAATTTTGCATAAATCAGACAAGAAAACAGTGTTATCCCAATCATCGCCAGAACAGGCAGAATCACGTGCGGACGTGTGACTGATTTCGATTGCATTGTTAGCTCCAGACACACAGCCGCTGCGCAGAAGTGTTTCGGAGGCTAAATCCTAACTCCAAAGAATTGGTAAATCGAAATTGCTTCGGAAATTAAAGTTCTGGATTCTGAACGCCATACCTGGGTATGCTATTTGTTGGCAACACGGATACTGGGAATATTCAGACAAATGCGGCGGCATTTCTCTTAATACATATTCCTGATATGATTTTTAAATGAATTTCAATGTTCTTTGGCGGCACCGACAGCCGATACAGAGCAATCCGCGACGCCGAAGAATGGAATACACACGTTGGTTGCAGCGCAGCAAAGGTTGAGCTTTGCTATTTCGAATTGGAATCGCTTCCTGACTTTCACACAAAATGAGAGTGAGATCGCAAAGATGCACCTCGCTCCTTCGCTTTTTTCGAGAAAATCGAAAAAAATTGCCGTCCATGGCAGGCGCGTCTCAGTCCTTTCGATCCCGTGCCGGAAGGACGGGACCGCTCCGCGGCGCTTCGCCACATCGCAAATGCAAATGATTCGCACCATTGTCGGGTCTGCGGTTCTTGCCGCCGATGCGCACGTCCTTTCCGGCGTGCAGCCCACAGGTGTCTCACCATGAGTCCGCCGCTACCCGGTCCCGCCCACGCCGCCTCTCCTTCCGCCGCCACCCGTCAGACTCCCGGTCCGGCACCCGGCACCAGCTCCGATCCCCCCGACGGCAGCAATTGCTGCCGTCTCGGCGCGTTGCGCAAGGGCCAGCGCGCGGTTGTGACCGGTCTGGACGACTCCGCCGTCGCAACCCCGCTGCCGCCCGGCGAACTGGAACGCCGCATGATCGAGATGGGCCTGATCGAAGGCGCCCGCGTGGAAATCCTGCATGAGGGATTCCCCGGCGCCGATCCGCTTGCCGTGCGCATCAACGACCACACCCTGGCCCTGCGCCGGGCGGAGGCGTACGCCGTCCTGGTGACGCTCGGCTGAGCCGTCACCTCCTCTTCCTGCGGGAAGGTTTCCGCGATGTCCGATACCGTTCTATCCACCCCCGCCCTCATGGGCGCCCCGCCGCGCATCGCCCTGGTCGGCAATCCCAATTGCGGCAAGACCGCCCTGTTCAACGCGCTGACCGGCGCCCGCCAGAAGGTGGCGAACTATCCCGGCGTGACGGTCGAGCGCAAGATCGGCGAGTTCCTCAGCCCGGCCGGCACCCGCGTGCAACTCGTCGACCTGCCCGGAACCTACAGCCTGCGCGCCCGCTCCCCCGACGAGGAGGTGACGCGCGACGTCGTGCTGGGCCGCTTCCAGCATGAAGCCCCACCGGACGTGATGGTCTGCGTCGCAGACGCCACCAACCTGCGCCTGCATCTGCGGCTGGTGCTCGAGTTGAAGAAGCTCGGCCGGCCGATCATCCTCGCCCTCAATATGATGGACGTGGCGGAGGCGCGGGGCTGCCGCGTCGATGCGGCGGCCCTGTCGGCGGCACTGGGCGTGCCGGTGGTGCCGACAGTGGCGATCAAGCGCACCGGCGTGGCCGGTCTGATCGACCAGATCGACCGCAGCATGATCGCGATGACCGCCACGCTGACTCACTCCCCCGGCACCTCCTCCTGCGGCTGGAGCGAACCCTCCGCCTTCGACCTGCGCGCCTATCATCAGGAGGTCGAAACCATCCTGGCCGCCGCATTGCGCGATGCCGGCAGGCCGTCGCTTGCCACCCGTCGCATCGACGCTGCCCTGCTGCATCCGGCAATCGGCCTGCCCTTCCTGTTCCTGGTGCTGTTCCTGATGTTCCAGGCGGTGTTCGCCTGGGCGGCCGTGCCGATGGACATGATCGACAAGGGGCTGGGCTGGATTCAGGCCGGCGCCGGAGCGGCCCTGCCCGACGGCCTGCTGAAAAGCCTGCTGACCGACGGCATCATCGCCGGTGTGGGCAGCGTGGTGATCTTCCTGCCGCAGATCCTGGTGCTGTTCTTCTTCATCCTGATGCTGGAATCCACCGGCTACATGGCGCGGGCAGCCTTCCTGCTCGACCGGCTGATGGGCGGGGTCGGGCTGCATGGCCGGGCCTTCATCCCGCTGCTGTCCAGCTTCGCCTGCGCCGTCCCCGGCATCATGGCGGCCCGCACCATCGAGAACCGCGCCGACCGGCTGGCCACCATCATGATCGCCCCGCTGATGACCTGCTCGGCCCGGCTGCCGGTCTATACGCTGATCATCGCCGCCTTCATCCCCGACCGGACCGTGGCCGGCGGCATGATCGGCTTGCAGGGGCTGGTGATGTTCACCCTCTACGCCGCCGGCATCCTGTCGGCGCTGGCGGCCGCCTTCGTGCTGAAACGCACGATCTTCAAAGGAGCCCGCGAACCGCTGCTGATGGAGCTGCCATCCTACCGGCTGCCCAGCCCGCGCGACATCCTGCTGGGGCTTCTGGAGCGGGCACGCATCTTCCTGGCCCGCGCCGGCACGGTGATCTTCTCCATCATGATCCTGCTGTGGTTCCTCGGCAGCTTCCCGGCGGCGCCCGACGGCGCGACCGGACCGGCCATCGACTACAGCTTCGCCGGGATGCTCGGCCATGCGCTGGCCCCGCTTCTCGCCCCCATCGGCTTCACCTGGCAGATCGCCATCGCCCTGGTCCCAGGCATGGCGGCGCGCGAGGTGGCGGTGGCGGCGCTCGGCACCGTCTATGCACTGAGCGAGACGGGCGATGCGCTCTCCGGCTCGCTGGCCGGCGTGCTGGCGGCGGACTGGAGCCTGCCGACGGCGCTGTCGCTGCTGGCGTGGTTCGTATTCGCCCCGCAATGCGTCTCCACCCTGTCGGTGGTGAAGCGGGAAACCAACAGCTGGTTCTGGATGCTGGTGATGATCGTCTACATGACGGCGCTCGCCTATGGCGCCGCCTTCGTCACCTTCCACCTGTCCAGCGCCCTGCTGGGAGGGTGAGCCATGATGGGAAGCCTTTCCGAAACCATCCTTGTCGGCCTGATTGTCGCTGCCGCCTTCACCTGGGTGGCCTGGACCATGCTGCTGCCCGCCCCCTTGCGCAACCGCCTGCGCCGGCTGGCCGGGCGACCGGTTCCCTCGCAGGCGGGCGGTTGCTCCGGCGGTTGCTGCGGCTGCGAGGCGGCGGGACCGAAACGCGGCAAGCGCTGCTGACGGTCCCGCCACACCGTCACCAGCCGGTCGGGCAGGACCGGCAGTCGGTCATCAGCGCGTCCTGGAAGATGGCGAAGCGCAGCTTGGCCCCGTCCATGTTGGCGCCGGACAGGTTGGACAGGGCCATCTTCGCTTCCTGAAGGTTGGCCCCCTCCAGGCTGGCGCCGGCAAGATTGATCTTGTCGGCGCGGATCGCCTCCAGATTGGCGGCGGTCAGGTCGCTATTGGTGAAGTCGGCGCCGGTGGCGCGGGCGAACTCCAGATTGGCGCCGCGCAACCGCGCACCGGACAGGCGCGCGCCCTGGAGAAAGGCGGTGCGCAGGTCGGCGCCGTCCAGAATGGCGCCGGTCAGGTCGGCGCCGCGCAGGTCCGCCTTGCGCAGATCGGCCCGCATCAGGTTGGCCCCATGCAAATCGGCCCCGGCCAGCGACAGCCCGCGCAGATTGCGATGCCGCAGATCCAGGTTGGGGCAGACGATGCGCGGCCCGAGCGTGCATCCATTGACGACGCTGGCCCGCTCCTCCTCGCCGCCGCCGACCGGCTGTCCGGCCTCCTCGACGGCCGCTGGAATCGCCGCCGTCTCCATCTCCGCCGCCAAGGCGGCAGGGACCGGGGCCGCAAGACAGACGGCCAGCGCGTTCAGAGCCAGGATCCGGCAGAGTTTTCTCGGCAGCACGGCCTTGCTGTGCGACGTCATGATGATGCCTCCGATGAAAAGGACCGGGGCGGCAACCGCCCCGGCGCTCCATGCTCCGGTTTTGCGGAGCCGATCACTTGCTGCTGGAGACCTTCACGTCGGCCAGCTTGAACACCCAGAAGGAACCGCCCTGGGTCACGCGGGTGGTCAGATCGGCCAAGTCGCCGCCCCACAGCGGCACCGCGCCGCCATAGCCGGTGGTGATGCCGACATACTGCACCCCGTCCTGCTCCCAGGTGATCGGGGAGGAGACGATTCCCGACCCGGTCTGGAAGTGCCACAGCTCCTGGCCGCTCTTGGCGTCGAAGGCCTTGACGAAGCCGTCGCCGGTGCCGGTGAAGACCAGATTGCCGGCGGTCGCCAGCGTGCCGGCCCACAACGGCAGTTCCTCCTTATGCTCCCAGACGATCTTGCCGGTCTTCGGATCCAGCGCCCGCAGGCTGCCGACATGGTCGTCGAACATCTTGTGGATGCGGAACCCCATGCCGAGATAGGCCGAGCCGGGGTTATAGCCGACATGTTCGGTCCAGTAATCCTCCTTCCAATGGTTGGCGGCGATGTAGAACAGCTTGGTATCCTCGCTGTAGGACATCGGGTTCCAGTTCTTGCCGCCCAGGAACGGCGGCGACACCTCGACCGGCTTGCCGCGCTTCTCGCCTTCGGCCGGCAGCGGCGGGCGCTGGCCCTCATTCTCGATCGGACGGCCGGTCTTCAGGTCGATGCCCTTGGCCCAGGTGATGCCGTCGACGAAGGGATAGGCCGCCAGCACGCTGTTGGGCTTGTTCGCCTCGCCGCCGGCCGTCGCCAGCTTGGTCCGGTCGGTGACGTAGAAGAAGCCGTTGCGGTCGGCATGCGCCGTCGCCTTCACCGTCTTGCCCGACGCGTCGGTGTAGTCGAACAGCACCAGCTCGTTGTTGCCGGAGAAGTCCCAGGTGTCGTTCGGCGTGTGCTGGTAGAAGCCCTTCAGCTCGCCGGTGGTCGGGTCGACATAGGCCTGACCGGAGGTGTAGAGGCTGTCTCCCGGCCAGCGCGCCCAGCCGTTCCAGGGCGCCGGGTTGCCGGTGCCGATGACGATGGTGTTGGTCTCCACGTCGAAGGTGGCGCTCTGCCAGGGCGCGCCGCCGCCGTGGTTCCACGCCTCCACCAGATTGCCGTCCTTGTCGCGCGGCCAGGAGGGGGCCTTGTCGCTGCCGGTCGGCGTGCTGTCCTTGCCGTTCAGCCGGCCCATATGGCCCTCGACCAGCGGACGCATCCAGATCTCGTCGCCGGTGTCGGGATCGCGGGCGAACAGCCGCCCGACCACGCCGAACTCGTCGCCCGACGACCCGTGGATCAGCAGAACCTTGCCGGTCTTCTGGTCCTTCACGATGGTCGGCGCGCCGGTCATGGTATAGCCGACCTTGTGATCGGCGAACTTCTTCTTCCAGACGACCTTGCCGGTGTCCTTGTTCAGCGCGACGACGGAGGCGTCGAGCGTGCCGAAGAAGACCTTGTCGCCATAGATCGCGGCACCGCGGTTGACCACGTCGCAGCAGGGCCGGATGTCGTCGGGCAGCCGGTGGGAATAGCTCCACAGCCGCTTGCCGGTCTTGGCGTCCAGCGCGAACATCCGCGAGTAGGAGCCGGTGACGTAGATCACCCCGTCATGGACCAGCGCCTGGGTTTCCTGCCCGCGCTGCTTCTCGTCGCCAAAGGAGAAGGACCAGGCGGGGACCAGACGCGACACGCTTTCGGTGTCGATCTGCTTCAGGGTGCTGAAACGCTTGCCTTCCACCCCCATCCCGTACATCAGCACGTCGCCGGGATTCTTCGCATCGTTGGCGATGGCATCCCAAGTGACCTCGGAGGCCAGCGCCGGACCGGCAGGCGCCGCGGCCAGGAACAGCGCGGCGGCCACGGCCGCGATCCCGGCCAGACAGGTCCCGCGGAAGCGGCGGCATGGCTTACCGCCGGTGACGGCCGCACTCGTGCTGTAGGACGAAAGTGTCATGCGTTTCCCCCGATGATTGGCCGCGAAGCGGCAGTTGCGAACACGGCCTGCAAGGCCGTGCCGGCGATGGCGTCACGCCGGCTCGATCCCGTTCCTGCGGACGGCGGGAGGCTTTGCCGCCCCCGGTGGCGGGATCGAGCCGAGCGTGACGATGTCGCGCCAGAAAGCCGTTGCTTTCTGAATGGCAGGACCCTTTTCAGGCCGGCCTGTGCATCCCGCCCGGCGCACAGCACCATGTCTTGCCGGCTCCAATAGTCTCCCGGACGGAGCCATGGTTCCATTCGACAATCCGGGGAAGAATTTCTTGACCAGATCCCATGACGACATCCCGGATCGGCCGGGATTTTTTCCCGTTCGATGCCGTACACGGCCAGGATCGGCATCCGCACTGCGGCTCGATTGTGCGAAGGGCGGATGGCGACCGAACCGATGGATGGGTTAGCATTCCGTCGATGGTCGTATTTCGGAGTGGACGCCGGTGTCGCTGAGGATGCGCATCCTGGCCTTGATCGGGCTTTTCCTTCTGCTGATGGCAACCGCCGGCGGGGCGGTGATGGTCGCCAATGCCCGCGATGCCGTCCGCGCGGAAATGGCCTCCGCCCTCGAACTGGGCGGCGCGCTGAGCCTCGCGGTAGCGGAGCGCGGCGATCTCCCCGGCGGCATCGCCATGCTGAACGGGCTGGGGCTGCGACACCTGCGCTTCATCGGGGCCGACGGCCTGCCGAGGCCGGAACCGGCGGACCGGCGCGCACCGGACTGGTTTGCCGCGCTGATCGGCGTGGATTTGCAGGAACGGCAGTTGGCGGCCGGCAAGCTGCGCATCGTTGCCGAACCCTGGGACGAGATCGCCGAGGTCTGGGAGGACATGACCGATCTCGCCGCCGCAACGCTGACGGTCGGGCTGCTGCTGATGGGAGCCGCCTATCTGGCGGTCGGACGCGCCCTGGTCCCGCTGGCGCGGCTGGAAGCCGGGGTGGAAAGGCTGCGCGCCGGCAATTACGCTTTTTCCTTCGATGGCCGCGGCGTTCCCGAACTCGACCGGCTGGGGACCGGAATCGCCGCGCTGGCCCATGGGCTGGCAGCGGCGGAGGCGGAGAACCGGCGGGCCGGCCAGCGCATCGTCGCGGCGCAGGATGCCGAAAGGCGGGAGGTCGCCCGGGAAATCCATGACGAACTCGGCGCCGCCCTCTTCGCGATCAAGGTGGATGCCGGCCGCATCCTGCGCCTGCGGGAGGGTGGAGCCGATGGGGACACCACCAATGAAGCGGCCGAGCGCGCCGGCAAGATCCTGGATACCGCGGCGGAGGTCCACCGGCTGAGCCGCCGCCTCCTGACCCGCCTGCGCCCCGCCCTGCTGGACCAGTTGCCGCTGAGCGAGGCGCTGGCCGAATTGGCCGGCGATTGGATGCGGCGCCAGCCCGACGTCGCGCTGACCCTCGCCATCGAGCCGGCCGCAGCGGTGGCGGAGCTGGATGGCTGCGACGACGTGCTGCGGCTGACCGTCTACCGGCTGGTGCAGGAATCGTTGCTCAACGCCTTTCGCCATGCCAAACCGTCGGCGGTCGCCGTCACCCTCCGGGTCGATCCCGAGGCGGTGGAGATCGTCGTCGCCGATGACGGACCCGGCCTGCCGGATGGCGACGAACCGGCAAGGAGCGGCTTCGGGATTTCCGGCATGGCGGAACGGGTGCACACTCTGGGCGGCAGCCTGTCGGTCGGAACCGCGGCCGGCGGCGGCACCCGTGTGTCGGCCCACCTGCCCCGGCCTGCCCTGCCGCCATCTACGCCGGCAGCATTGGAGCGCATGGCGTGACCCACACCATTCTTCTGGTCGACGACCATCCCATCGTCCGGGCCGGCTGCCAGCGCCTGCTGGCCGAAGCGGCGCTCGGCCGCGTGGTGGAGGCGGAGGATGTCGGCAGCGCGCTCGATCTGTGGCGGTCCGAACGGCCGGACGTCGTCGTCCTCGACCTCAATATTCCGGGCGACGGCGGCGGCATGGCCGTGCTGCGCACCATCCGCGAGGAAAACCCAGCGGTGCCCGTCCTGATTTTCAGCATGCATGAGGATCCGGCCATCGCTGCCCGCGCGCTGAAGGCCGGCGCCCGCGGCTATGTCACCAAGAACGATGCGCCGGACAGCCTAGCCTCCGCCATCGGCACGGTGCTGGCCGGACGCATCCATCTGGACAGCGGGCTCGCCCGCGATCTGGCATTGATGAGCCTGTCGCCGCCGTCCGATCCGCTGGCCGCCTTGACCCAGCGGGAGCGGGAAATCCTGGCCCTGGTCGGACGTGGGATGACCGCGGCGGCCATCGCGGAACGGCTGGGGATCAGCCAGAAGACGGTGGCCAATACGTGCACCCAGATCAAGGACAAGCTGGGTGCCGACAGCGCCCGCGCCCTGATCCGCATCGCCATCGACAACGGTCTCGCCGACTGAAGAGCGTCAGCCGCCCTGGGCCAGCGCGCGGCGGAAGGCCTCCAGCGTCTCGGCGCTGACATGGTGCTCGATGCCCTCGGCATCGATGCGCGCCGTGTCGGCGCTGACGCCGAGGGAGCGGAGGAAGGCCACCACCGTCCGATGCCGCTCCCGGCTTTCCTCGGCGATCCGCCGGCCGGCATCGGTCAGGAACACCGCCCGGTAAGGCTTGCGATAGACCAGCCCGTCGGCCGCAAGCCGGTCCAGCATGCGGGCGACGGTGGGCTGCGCCACCCCCAGCCTTGCGGCGATATCGACCTGCCGCGCCTCCTGCCCGCTTTCGATCAGGTCGGCGATCAACTCCACGTAATCCTCGGCCAAGGCGGTCCGCTGGGCCTCCCGCGTCTTGCGGAAGCCCTCGGCATGGAGTTCGGCATCGGGAAGGTCCGCATCGCTGTCAGTCACGCCCCACCCGCCCGGAAAAATGTTCGGATGCTGAAAGTATAGCATCTTGCATGCTCGTTGTCCCGGTACATACTTGATTGATACCAGTTCGCATCCTGGCCGGGAGTCACGCCGATGTCGGAAGCCGAAGCCGCCGTGCCGCCGCACCGGGCCTGGAGATATGCCAGCCCGGACGGGGAAGTCCGGCCGAGCCTGCCGGAGGTCCATGCCTCCGTCGCGGTGCCGCAGGGCGGCCTGTGGCTGCGCCGGCTGCTGGCCTTCGCCGGGCCGGGCTATATGGTGTCGGTCGGCTACATGGACCCCGGCAACTGGGCGACCGACCTCGCCGGCGGGTCGCAGTTCGGCTATACGCTGCTGTCGGTCATCATGCTGTCGAACCTGATGGCGATCCTGCTGCAATCGCTGTCGGCCCGGCTGGGCATCGTCACCGGGCGCGATCTGGCGCAGGCCTGCCGTGACCATTACCCGCGCCCGGTCAATTTGATGCTGTGGGTGGCGTGCGAGGCGGCGATCATCGCCTGCGACCTTGCCGAGGTCATCGGCACCGCCATCGCGCTGAACCTGCTGTTCGGCATCCCGCTGATCGGCGGCGCGCTGATCACCGCGCTCGATGCCTTTCTGGTGCTGCTGCTGATGCAGCGGGGCTTCCGCTATCTGGAGGCCTTCGTGGTGGCCCTGCTGACGGTCATCGCCGGCTGCTTTCTGGTGCAGATCATCGCGGCAGCCCCGCCGGTGGCCGCCGTGCTGCATGGCTTCGTCCCGACGACCCAGGTGGTGACCAACCCCGGCATGCTCTATGTCGCCATCGGCATCCTGGGGGCGACGGTGATGCCGCACAATCTTTACCTTCATTCCTCCATCGTGCAGACGCGGGCCTATCCGCGCACGGACGAGGGGCGGCGCGACGCCATCACCTGGGCCACCGTCGACAGCACCATTGCGCTGATGCTGGCTCTGTTCGTCAACGCGGCGATCCTGATCCTGGCGGCCAGCGTCTTCCACGGCAGCGGCCATACCGAGGTGGCGGAGATCGGCGAGGCATTCGAACTGCTGTCGCCCCTGCTCGGCCTGGGCATCGCGTCGACCCTGTTCGCGGTGGCGCTGCTGGCGTCGGGCCTCAATTCCACCGTCACGGCGACGCTGGCCGGGCAGATCGTGATGGAAGGCTTCCTGCGGCTGCGGCTGCCGCACTGGATGCGCCGGCTGCTGACCCGCGGCCTCGCCATCATCCCGGTGGTGGTGGTGACGGCGCTCTACGGCGAAAGCGGCACGGCCCAGTTGCTGGTGTTCAGCCAGGTCGTGCTGTCGATGCAGCTTCCCTTCGCGGTGATCCCGCTGGTCCGCTTCGTCACCGACCGCGGCAAGATGGGCCGCTTCGTCGTGCCCGGCTGGGTCGCCGGGCTGTCCTGGGTCGTCGCCGGCCTGATCGTCGTTCTGAATCTGAAGCTGCTGTACGACACCGTTCTGGGCTGAGCGCTGTTGTGCATCGGGCGGGACACGTTATGTGAAAGACCGTCCCAAACGGTTGCGCATCGCCGCGGAGGATCGGACATGACCATCGGCCGTCAGCGAATGATGTTGGCTTGGCGCGGCGGCCTTCTTGCCGCCGCCACCCTGCTGTCAGCCTCCTGCGCCAACCCGCAGGCCGAACTGGCGCTGCGAGCGCCGGAGGCGATGGTCGGGATGAGCAAGGGCGGCTTGCTGTCCTGCGCCGGCGTGCCGGAACGCTCCGCCGTCAACGGCGATGCGGAGTATCTGGTCTACACACGCCGGCAGACCCTGGTCGACCGCGACGTGGATTGGGAGCCCAGCCCCTGGCTCGGCCCGCGTGGGCCGCTGCTGTGGCAGCCCGACGTGACGACGTGGTCCCGGACCTACAGTTGCGAAGCGACCTTCGAGCTGCGTGGCGGCCGGGTTACCGCGGTGCGCTACAACGACAGGCGCGATCCCACGCTGTGTTACCAGATCGTCGGAAATTGCATGCGCTAGGCGCCGGCCGGTCGGGCTATCTGGCGGCCTCTCGGCACCCCGTCGACGACCGGGGGCCGCCGAGCCAGAAATGAAGGAGTCGACATGCAAGGCAAAACAACGTCATGGCTGCGCCGGGCCGGACTGGCCGGCGGCATTGCGCTGGCCCTCTTCGCCGCCCAGGTCGCCGAAGCAGCGGCAGAGACCGTGAAGCTCGGCGTCATGGGCGGTGCGGAGGAGGAGATCGCCGAGGTGGCGAAGACGGTGGCGGCAGGCAAGGGTCTGACCGTCGAACTGATCACCTTCTCCGACTACAACATCCCCAATGCGGCGCTGGATGCCGGCGACCTCGATGCCAACGCCTTCCAGCACAAGCCCTATCTGGAGGCCCAGATCGCCGCCCGCGGCTATAAGATCGTGCCCATCGGCTTCACCATCGTCGAACCGATGGGGCTCTATTCTCGCAAGATCAAATCCGCCGGCGACCTGAAGCCCGGCTCCAGCATCGGCATTCCGAACGACCCCAGCAACGGCGGCCGTGCGCTGAACCTGCTGGCGGCCAACGGCCTGATCACGCTGGCGCCCGGCAAGGGCCTGTCGCCGAGCATCCTCGACATCGCCGAGAATCCGAAGAAGCTCAAGCTGGTGGAACTGGAGGCAGCGCAGTTGCCGCGCGCCCTGGAGGACTTCGACGCCGCGATCATCAACACCGACTATGCGGTGAATTCCGGCCTGACTCCGTCGAAGGACGCGCTGATCCAGGAGCCGCGCGAAGGCAACCCCTACGGCAACTTCATCGCCGCGCGGGAGAAGGACAAGGACCGTCCCGCCCTGAAGACGCTGGTCGAGTCCTTCCAGTCCAAGGAGGTCCGCGACTTCCTGGAGACCCGGTTCAAGGGCGCGATCCTGCCGGCCTGGTGACCGATGCACTGCCGCCTCCCCACCTTTGCGGGTGGGAGGCGGCAGAAGCCCCCGTTTGGGCGCCCTACTAAGCGGCCGGAAGCGGAGAGGCCTGACGGGCAAGCAGCTTCCAGGCTCCGTCGACCTTCTTCCAGACCTGCAGCACCTTGATGTGGGCGGTGTTGGTCTTGCCGTCCGGCAGGTTGTTGACCGAATCGAAGGTGTGGCGGGCGACCGCGATGTCGCCGACCACCTGGATCGCATGGTCGCTGAGGTCCAGCGCCTTGAAGGCGTTCTTGCCGTCGAGGCTGCCGACGAAGGCGGCCTTGTCCTCCAGCCTGCTGTTCGAATGGCCGTAGGTCAGCTGGTCCATCGTCATCGCCCGCAGCGTGGCACCGTCGCCCGCCAGCATGGCGTCGCGAAGCCCGTTCACCGCCTTCGCCACCGCCTGCTGGTCGTCATCGGCGGCAAACGCGCCGCCCAGCGGTGCGATGGCGGCGGGCATCGCCAGCCCGGCGGCGGCGGCAGCGAGCAGAGTGCGGCGCGAGCGGATGTGGCCGGATTTGAACGCAGTCTTCTTGAGCATGGTGACCCTCCCGATTGATTGCAGTCACGCCCACCCGGAACGCTGGCGGGCTCTCAATGTGATATACTAGTATCCACGTCAGTGCCACAAACCGTTGGGGTGTGCGCCGGTTCGCCGCAGAGGACCGGATCGGCCGCCAAGTGGATTTCCGGTTGGCATGCCCCCATCCGCATGGGCTATGTGACTTTCCGGAGATCATCTTGTGATTGGCTGCGCCGGACCGGGCAGGCGGCTATGCTCCCGGCCGCGGAGACGGATTTGAAAGCGGGGAGAGGGGCATGACGACCAGACGGCGAAAACTGCCGCGCAAGCGCAAAGGCCGGCAGGCGACCGCGGTTCGCGGGTCGGCAGGGGAGCCGGTCAACACCGGACGGCCGTCCCAGGGTGGCTTGACGACGGCCATCAGGGGGACCGCGGCAACCGCGGGCATGGCGTCCAAGGGCCGCGGCCGGGTGCGCTACGTGCCCACGCCGGATTCCGCCGCCGGCCGCTTCCTCAGCCCGGAACAGCAATTTCTGCTGAAGAAGCGGCGCGAGGCCGAGCAGCGCGCGGCGAAGGACCGGCGCACCGCCTTCGCCATCATTCTGGTGCTGATACTCCTGGCGGCGGGTGCGGTCGCCGGTCTGGTCTGGCTCTGGCGGTCTTCAGCCCTCTGACCGCGCCGCGCTCAATGCGTCGCCCCGGCCAGCGCCGCGGCGTAGCGTTGGGCCAGCAGCGGGCTGGCGGCGGCACATGCTTCCGCCACGAGGCGGGAGCCCTGGACATAGGCGTCGGCCCGCTCGACGCTCCAGGACAGCGGGCGTTCGACCGCCAGCGCCTGCAGGATGGAGATCTGCTCGGCAAGCTTGATGCGCTTGGCCCCTTCGGGCGCGGCGGCGAGGCGGGCCGCCTGGATCGCCTTGCGCTCGGCAATTGCCTTGCCGACATCCTCCGGTGCATCGCTGACCGCGGCGACGAGGTCGGCGACCTCCTGCCCGAATCGTTGGGCCAGATCGGCGACGTTGGTCAGCCCATCCTCCACCGCGTCGTGCAGCCAGGCCGCAGCGATCTCGGCGGACGTGCCGCCGGCCTGCGCCACGAGTTCCGCCGTTTCCGACAGATGCGAGACGAAGGGCGTGCGCGCCCGGTCGGGCCGATAGGTGCCGTCATGCAGTTCCGCCGCGTAACGCAGCGCCGCGATGACCACTTCCTTGTCCATAGACATGTGCTCTCCTCCGCGCCGCGAGCGGGCGGCGGAAGCCATGGCCCGTCCCGGCGGCGACAGTCCGCAAGGATGCCCGGTCGGGCGGCGCCCGCGGTGAAGGCGCGGCGGCGACCGATCCCCGAATGTTCGCAACCGGGTAAGGAGATGCTCCGCCCTCATGCGGCCGAAGTCCAGGCCCTCGGCCGGCGGCACATCGCCGCGGTCTGACCTCCGGGGTTAGGCGACCAAGGCGGAAACCGCCTTCGCCAGCTACACGCGCACCTTCGACTGCCGGCCTCAGACCCGCCGCTGCTCCAGTGCCTTGACGGCGAGGCACAGGATTTCGAACAGCATCTGCGCACCGGCCTGCGCCGTGGTGGTGTTGGCATCGTACTGCGGTGCCACCTCCACCACGTCGCCACCAATGACATTCAGCCCGGCCAGCCCGCGCAGAAGCTCGATGGCCTCCCGCGTGCTCAGCCCGCCGACCTCCGGCGTGCCGGTGCCCGGCGCGAACACCGGGTCGAGGCAGTCCACGTCGAACGAGACATAGACCGGCCCGTCGCCGACCACCCGGCGGGCCTGTTCGATCACCGCAGGGATGCCGCGCTGCGCCACCTCCTCGGCATGGATCACCGTCATGCCGGACTCGTAGGAGAACTCCCAGAGGAACTCGGTGCTGCCGCGGATGCCGATCTGCACCGTGCGCTCCGGGTCGAGAACGCCGTCCAGCACCGCTTGGCGGAAGGGGCCGCCATGGTGAAACTTGGACCCTTCGTAGGGGCCGCCGGTGTCGCAATGGGCATCGAAATGGATCATGCCGACCGGCCGGTCCCGTCCCACCGCCTTCAGGATCGACTGGCTGATCGAATGGTCGCCACCGACCGACAGCGGGATCACCCCGGCATCCATCACCCTGTTGTAAAAGCCCTCGATGTCGTGATGGCAGGCCTCCAGGTTGAAGCGGCTGGACAGCGGCACATCGCCGACATCGGCCATCCGGCAGGCCGCCGACGGCACCATTTTCAGCACATATTCGTAAGGACCGATCCGCTCGATGGTCCGCACCGCCCGCGGACCGAAGCGGGCGCCGGCGCGGTTGGTCACCCCCAGGTCCATCGGCACGCCGATCAGCGCAACCTCCAGCCCGCCGAAATCGGGCAGTTCGGGCGCGTCCGGACGGTATGGCGCGTCGAGCAGGGTGGAGACCCCGGCGAAGGGCTGGGTCCGCCGCCCCCCGGCGGAGAATTGCAGGGCGGCGACACGCTGGAACTCGGGAGAGTGGATGTCGGCGCCGCCGCTGCCGCTGTATTTCTCGCGCAGGCGGTTGAGCTTGTTCGGATCGATCATTTCGAAAAATCTCCTGTCGGAAGGTCGGTCGAGCCGGTCAGTCCTGCCGTATCCAGGCGCCAAGCAGGCGCGGCAGGTCGCCGAAGCGGGCGATCAGCCCGAAGACGGCCGCGGTCAGCAGCACGAACAGCACGGTGACGGCGGCCATGGTCGGCGTGTAGCCGTAGCGCAGAGCGTTGAAGATCTTGATCGGCAGCGTTTCCAGCGTGAAGCCAGCGACCATGTAGGCGACGATGTATTCGTTGAGCGACAGCACGAAGGCGAAGGCGAAGCCCGAAATCATGTATGGCCGCACCAGCGGCATCACCACCGTCCGCAGCACGGTGCGGTCGTCGGCCCCCATGGTCGAGGCGGCCTCGACAAAGCTGCGGTCCACCGCGCCGAAGCCCAGCGACAGCGTGACCAGCGGCAGGGTGACGAAGAAGACGGCGTGGCTGACCACCACCGTCCACGGCTCGCCATACTGTCCGAAGGTGGACCAGAAGCTGAGGAATCCCAGCGCGGTGATGACCGGCGGCAGGATGAAGGGGGCCATTCCCAGCACCTCGAACGCCCGCGCCCAGGGCGCGCGCCAGCGCCAGATGAACCACGCCAGCGGAAAGGCGATGGCAACCGCCAGCGCCGCCGAGGACGCCGCCACCACGAGGCTGGCGACCAGCGCCCCGCGCCAGCCGGGATCGGTGAAGATCTCGGCGTACCAGGACAGCGACAGCCCCTTGGGCGGAAAGTCGAGCGAGCGTTTGGCGTTCAGCGACACCCCCGCCACCACCAGGATCGGCGCCGCCAGGACGAGGCCGATCAGGCCGGCCATCAGGCTGTTGAGCCAGCGCAGCATCACGCCTCCTCCTTGCGTCCGAACAGCAGGGACAGCCCGACCAGCGCCAGACTGACCAGCACCAGGAAGACCGCCATCGCCGCCGCGAACGGCATGTTGGACTGGTAGATCGCCTGATCGGTGATCAGCACCGACAGGGTCCAGTGCTGCGGCCGGCCAAGAAGCTGCGGCAGCAGGTAGCTGCCCAACGCGAAGACGAAGGCCATGATCAACGTCGCCACGATGGTGTTGCGCTGGGCCGGCACCACCACGGTGAAGAAGGCCTTGAGCGGCGAGGCCCCCAGCGTCCGCGACGCCTCAACCAGCGCTGGGTCGAGCCGGGCCAGCGCCGGATAGAGCACCAGCACCGTGTAGGGGAAGGCCTGATAGACCATGCCGGCCAGCAGCCCGCCGAAGCTGGGCGACAGCGATTGCGGCTCCGCCATCAGCCCGACCGCCACCAGCAGGTTGGTGATGCCGGCGGTGCGCGACAGCAGGGTCGACCACGCAAAGCCGATGATCACCTCAGACAGCGACAGGATCGACAGCAGGAAGACCAGCCAGCGCACCTGGGCCGCCCGCGGCAGCCGCGCCAGCCGGTAGGTGAAGGGAAAGCCGATGCCGACGGCCACCACCGCTACCAGTGCCGCCAGTTCCAGCGAGAAGGACAGGACCCCGCCGAAGAAGGCGCTGAGGAACCGTTCGTAATTGGCCAGCACCAGATCGGGCTCGTAGAAGCCGCCGGGAATCCGGCGGGCGACGCTGACCGCGATCATCAGGCCGAAGGGAATGACGAAGAAGACGACCAGAATCAGCGCCGGAAACAGGATCGGCGCGTGCTCGCCCAGGCTGCGGGGGGCGCGGCGGATCATGACACCCTCCCCTCCGGCGGCAGGACGACACAGGCCTCGGCCGGAATCTCGACGATGACGGCAGCACCCGGTTCGACCGCCGGGCGATCCTGCGGCCGGGTCAGAGCCACGATCTCCCGCCCGGCGACATCGATGCGGAACTCGACGCTGGCACCGAGATCGCGGACGAAGGACAGGGTCCCGGCCAGCCGGTTCGCTCCATTGGGCGCGGTCGCCGGATGCAGCAGCACCTCCTCCGGCCTGACCGACAGCAGGGCGCGGCCGTGCGGCGGCAGTCCGGCCAGGGCCAGTTCGCCCCCCGGCACGCTGGCACGGCCGGGGACCGTCACCTCGCCTTCCAACAGGTTGGTCATGCCGATGAAGTCGGCGACGAAGGCGTCGGCGGGCCGGCGGTAGACCTCCATCGGCGGGGCGGCCTGACGGATCCGCCCTTCCGACATCACCACCACCAGATCGGCCATGGTCATCGCCTCGCGCTGGTCGTGGGTGACGACGATGGTGGTGATACCCAACCGGCGTTGAAGCTGCTTCAGTTCGATCTGCATCGCCTCGCGGAGCTTGGCGTCGAGCGCCGACAGCGGTTCGTCCAGCAGGAACAGCTTCGGCTCCAGCGCCAGGGCGCGGGCGATAGCGATGCGCTGGCGCTGGCCGCCCGACAGCCGCGACACCGGCCGGTCGGCCATGCCGGGCAGGCGCACCAGCTCCAGCAGGTCATCCGCTTTGCGGCGGCGCTCCTCAGCGGGAATGCCGCGGATGCGCAGGGGATAGGCGATGTTCTCCCCGGCGCTGAGATGGGGGAACAGGGCCAGCGACTGGAACACCATGCCGAAATCCCGCTTGTGGGCGGGGGTCGCGGTGATGTCGCGCTCGTCGATCAGCAGCTGGCCGCCAGAGGGTTCCTCCAGCCCGGCAATCATCCGCAACAGCGTGGTCTTGCCGCAGCCGGACGGCCCCAGCAGGCAGACGAACTGACCGTGCGGGATGCGCAGGCTCGCCCCATGCACTGCGGTGAAGCTGCCGTAACGCTTGGTGAGACCGTCGAGAACGAGGGCGGACATGGGCGGGCCTTCGGATCGTTCGGAAAGGACGGAGCCCTTCCCCCCGCACAAGGGGAAGAAGGGCGCTCGCGGGTCAGCCCACGATCATTTCCGTCCATTTCTGGTTCAGCCAGTCGGCCTTCGACACATAGAGGTCATAGCGCGGAACGATAGGCGCCAGATCGGAGGAGACCGCGGCGAACTCCTTGTCCGTCAGGTCGGTGGCCGACCGGTCGATGGTCGGCGAAGTGCCGACCCTGCGCGACAGCAGCGCCTGGATTTGCGGCTGGCACATGTAATCGATAAAAACATGGGCCAGATCGGCGGCCTTGGAGGCCTTGGACACCGCCCAGCTGCCGGAATCGAGGATGCCGCCCTCCTTGGGGAAGGTGGAGCGCACCGGATGGCCGTCGGCGGCGGCAAGCCCGGTGACGTCGTGGTAATATTGCCCCATCGGGACCTCGCCGGACTTCAGCGCCGCTTCGAACTGAGCCTCGTCGCGGTACCAAAGCTTCACATTGTTCTTCAGCTCGGCCAGCTTCTTGAAACACTCCAACTGGCCCTGTTCGCTGTCGAGATGCTTGGGGCCGCCGAAGAAGGTGGCGGCGGTCACGTCCAGCAGGAAAGAGTTGGAGACCAGCGCCAGCAGGCCGAGCTTGTCCTTGTTGGTCGGGTCCCACAGCGCCGCCCAGCTTTCCGGAGCCTGGGGGTAGCTCTTGGTGTTGGTCACCAGGGTGATGTACCAGGACACCGCGCCGATGCCGGACAGCCGGCCGTCGGGATACCTGTTCATCAGCGCCGGCTTGACCTTGGCGGCGTTCGGCAGCCTGGCGGGATCGAGCGGCGCCCACAGCTCTGCGGCCATGCCCTTCAGCATCGCCACCTGGGACATCATCGACACGTCGGCCGGAGCCTGCTTCGCACGGGCGGCCTGCTCAAGCTGGATCAGCCACGCCTCGCCCGTCGGTTCGGCCACCGCCTCCACCGCGATGCCGGTCGCCTTGGTGAAGTCCGGGAAGATGTGCTTGTCGAAGCTGTCCTTGAAATAGCCGCCATAGACCCCGACTTTCAGCGACTTCGATTGTGCCCGGACGATGGAGGGAAACCCCACCGCCGCCGCTGCGGCCGCCACGCCCGCCCCCGCCAGCACCGCCCGCCGGCCCAATCCCCTGCCCAGTCCCGCGCCGATCGTCATAGCGTGTCTCCCTCTCGCCGTTGGTCAGCCCCGATGGAAATGCATGACGGAAGTAGACGGCGACTTTGCGGTCCCACACATCCGGAATTTTTTGTATCTTACTTCGACAGGAGCCGAAGTAAGTCCGGCCCGAACCCCATCCAGGCCGGAGGGTTGCCGATCGCATGAGCCGGATGACCATCGAGACCGCCGATCTGCGGCTCTTTCGCCTGTTCATGACAGTGGTCGAGGCCGGCGGCTTTACTGCGGCGCAAGGCGAACTGAACCTATCGCTTTCCACCATCTCCACCCATTTCGCCGAACTGGAAGGGCGGCTGGGGGTGCGGCTGTGCCGGCGCGGCCGCTCCGGCTTCAAGCTGACGGAGGAGGGGCAGGCGGTCTATGACGAGCTGCGGCGGGTGTTCGACACGCTGGACCGGTTCGGCGCCCGCGTGCGGGGACTGCGCGACCGCCTGACCGGCACCCTCAGCATCGGGCTGGTGGACAACACGCTGACCGACGCCAATTTCCCGCTGGAGCGCGTGATCACCCGCTTCGCCGACGCCGCCCCCGAGGTCAACCTGTCCATCTCAACCCGGCCGCCCAATGAGCTGCTGCGCGACGTGGTCGGCGGCGAGCTTCACCTCGCCATCGCCAGCTTTCCGCGGATCGTGCCCGGCCTCTCCTACATCGACCTCTACACGGAAACCAACCTGTTCTATTGCGGGGCCGGTCATCCGCTGTTCGATCGGCCGGACAGCATGGTCGATCTGGACGAGGTGCGCCGTCACCGGCTGGTCGCCCGCAGCTATTGGGGGGCGCGCGACATCAAGATCTTCGCCATCAGCGCCCCGCATGCGACCGTCGGCGACATGGAGGGCGCCGCCCGGCTGATCCTGTCCGGCCGCTATCTCGGCTATCTGCCCGACCATTACGCCGCCCCCTTCGTCCAGGCCGGACGGCTGCGCCCCCTGCTGCCACGGGTGCTGTCCTATCACTCGCCGTTCCAGATCGCCGTCCACAGCGAGCGGGCCAGGACGCCGGTGGTCGATCTGTTCATGACCCTGACGCGGGAGGAGATCGCCAGCCGCTGATGCTCCTTCAGATCTCTTCGTCATGGTGGGATTTGGTATACCATTGGGGTGAACGGTGGAGGATGCCCGCGCATCCGGCCCTTCACCGCAAAAAGCCAACATCGGGGAGTCGACGGAGACCATGCGCAACTTCGAAGAACCGGGCCGGTCGCTCGCCATGGGGCGCAACGGCATGGCCGCCACCTCGCACCCGGCGGCAACCCTGACGGCGGTCGAAATCCTCAAGGCCGGCGGCACGGCAATCGATGCCGCGGTGGCGGCCTGCACGGTCCAGAGCGTGGTCGAAGCCGGATCGACCGGGATCGGCGGCGACTGCTTCGCCATGGTTGCTCCGCAGGGCGGGACCGACATCCGCGCCTACAACGGCTCCGGCCGCACCCCGGCGGCGATGACGCTGGAGTGCCTGCGGGCGGCGGGCGTCACTGCCATCGACCGCCATTCCCCCCACGCGGTCACGGTGCCGGGTGCGGTGGATGCCTGGGCGCGGCTGGTCGCCGACCATGGCCGCCTGCCCCTGGGCGAGATCTTCGCCCCGGCCATCGCCATGGCGCGCGAAGGCTACGCCGTAACGCCGCGGGTGTCGCACGACCTCGCGCAGCAGACCGATCTACTCCGCCGGAACCCGGCCGCCACCGCCACCTTCCTGGTGGACGGACAGGCCCCCGCCGCCGGCACTGTCCAGACCCAGCCGCTGCTGGCCGACACGCTGGAGGCCATCGGGCGCGAGGGGCCGGACGCCTTCTACCGTGGCGCCGTCGCCGAGGACATGGTGGAGTGCCTGCGGGCGGCGGGCGGCTTCCACAGCCTGGAGGATTTCGCCGAAGCCCGGGGCGAGTATGTGACGCCGATCCGGACCGACTATCGCGGCCGCACAATCCATGAATGCCCGCCGAACGGACAGGGCATCATCGCCCTGATGATCCTGAACATCCTGAAGCGCTTCCAGCCAGCCGGCGATCCGCTCGACCCCGACGGCCTGCATGTGGAGATCGAGGCGACGCGGCTCGCCTATGCGGCGCGCGACGCCTTCCTGGCCGATCCGGCACGGACCGGACCGTCGATGGTCGAGTATCTGCTGTCCGATGCGCTGGCCGACGAACTGGCCGCCCGCATCGACACCGCCCGCGCGCTGGCGGTCGGCAGAGTGTTCGACGCTGTCGAGCACAAGGACACCGTCTACATCGCCGTGGTCGACAAGCAGCGCACGGCGGTCAGCTTCATCAGCTCGATCTTCCATCCCTACGGCAGCGGGCTGATGGCGCCGCGCTCCGGTGTGCTGTTCCACAACCGGGGCCAGAGCTTTTCACTGGTCGACGGGCATCCTAACATGGTGGCGCCGCGCAAGCGGCCGATGCACACCATCATTCCCGGCATGGTCAGCGAGAACGGGCGCGTCAGCCTGACCTTCGGCGTCATGGGCGGGCATTACCAAGCGATGGGCCACGCCCATTTCCTGTCGAAGCTGTTCGACCATAGGCTGGACGTTCAGAGCGCCATCGACCTGCCGCGCCTGTTCCCCCTGCCCGGCACCCTCACTGTGGAGGCGGAGACGGCCATCCGCAGCAGGGCGGGGGCGGAACTGGCCCGCCGTGGCTTCACCGTGACGGCGCCCACCGGAGCCATCGGCGGCGCCCAGGCCATCGCCATCGACTGGGAGCGCGGAACCCTGCTGGGCGGCTCCGACCACCGGAAGGACGGGTGCGCGCTGGGCTACTGATGCGCCACCGGCGGCGATGCCGTGCAAAGGACCATGATCGCCGCACCATGGTCCTTCGGCTACGAAGCAATGACCGTTGACAGGTCCGTCAATACAGCTCACATTGTCAACAATCGACTGTCTACGGCGAGGGCGCATGGCTGACGGAGCGAAGGGCAAGGCTGCGGGATCGGTCCTGGCGCGCGTGCCGAAAGCGACCTTCCGCGCCCACATCGCGGACGGGCTGCGGGCCGCGATCCTGAACGGCGACATCGAGCCCGGGGCGCAGCTTGTCGAGACCACGCTCGCCGACCAGTTCGGGGTCAGCCGCGGACCTTTGCGCGAAGCCATGCGGCAGCTGATCGACGAGGGGCTGCTGATCGCCGTGCCCTACACCGGCACCCATGTCGTCGGGCTGTCGGTCGATGACGTGCGCGAGATCTATTCGATGCGCGTCACTCTGGAGATCTTCGCCTTCGAGCAGATCTGGGCACGGCGCGACCAATCCTTCCGCCAGGGCCTCGTCGCCCGGCTCGACGCGCTCACCGCCTGCATTGACGCCGAGGACGATGCCGCCAGCATCGTCGCCGAGCTGCAACTGCACGGCTTCGTCTATGAGGCGACCGGGCACAAGCTGCTGATCCGGACCTGGGACAGCATCCGCGGGCGCTTGCAGCTTTACTGGGCGGCACACCACCGGGCGCACGGCATCCGCGGTCCGCGCCGCGACGGTCATGACCGCTATGTGGAGATGGCGCTCTCCGACGATTTCGACGCGCTGAAGTCCGAAATCACCGACCACATGGCCCGTGGCGGCCGGCAGACCGAAGAGTTCCTGCGGGGCTGCCGCTGACCGAACCGACAAAAAGACGACGAACAGACAGAGGAGGCTTTGAGATGACCATCGACCAGGGAAATATCGGCCGCAGGACCCTGCTCGGCCTTGCTGCTGCCGCCGCTGGCGCCGTCGGACTGTTGGCTCTGCCGGCATTCGCCGCCTCGCCCTCCACGCTCGACAGGGTCAAGGAGAGCAAGCGCCTGCGCATCGGCGTGACCTCGGCCGAGCCCTGGTTCTTCAAGGATCCGATGACCGAGACCTGGACCGGCGTCGGTGTGGCGATGGGGCAGCGGCTGGCCGCCAGCCTCGGCGCCACGCTGGTTCCGGTAGAGACGACCTGGGCCAACGCGGTGGGCGCGCTCCAGGCCGACCAGATCGACCTGATGTTCGTCCTCGACCCGACCGAGGAGCGGCGCAAGGCCATCGACTTCCCCGATGCCCCGCTGTTCTACTATGCCATGGGCGCGCTGGTCGCCGGCGATTCCACCATCAAGAGCTGGGCGGACATCGACAAGCCGGGCCTGCGCATCGGCGTGACGCTCGGCACCTCGCTGGACAAGAACGTGACCGCGATGGTGAAGCAGGCGGCGATCAACCGCTTCTCCAACAACGACGAGACCATCGCCGCCTTTGCCGCCAAGCGCATCGACGTCGCCGTCCAGTTCCACCCGGCGCTCGTCGTCCAGCAGACCCGCCTGCGCCTGGGCAAGGTCATCCTGCCCGAACCGGTGGAGCCGGTGGCCACCAGCGTCGGCCTGCGCAAGGAGGAGAACCCGGCCTTCCGCGACTGGCTGGATGGACAGCTGAAGACGCTCTATGCCGACGGCGTCCCCGACCAGTTGTTCGCCGGCTATCTGAAGTCGAAGAACGTCGATGCCTCGAAGATTCCCGGCCTGATCAAGGAAGCCTGGCACTGAGCGGCGACCTACTCGCCAAATCCGGGACGAGCTCTCTCCACCGTCATCCCCGCGAAGGCGGGGATCCAGGAAACTCCCCAGCCAAGCGGCTGAAATAGCTGGATCCCCGCCTTCGCGGGAATGACGGCTGAGAGACGCGCATCGTCTGTCGCCTCGGAAGGACATCCACAAGGACGCCGCATGAGCTACCAATGGGATTTCTCGCCGGTCCTGACGCGATGGCCGCTGCTGCTCGACGGTCTGCTCAACACGGTGAAGATCGC
The DNA here is from genome assembly GCF_042604635.1 of Azospirillum sp. A26. Taxonomy (NCBI): domain Bacteria; kingdom Pseudomonadati; phylum Pseudomonadota; class Alphaproteobacteria; order Rhodospirillales; family Azospirillaceae; genus Azospirillum; species Azospirillum sp. A26. The sequence continues at coordinate 200,676 of NZ_CP170474.1, forward strand.
TGCCATCGCCATCGTCTTCGGCGTCCTCGTCGGGCTGGTCCTGGCTTTGCTGCGGCTGTCGCCGCGCCGGTCTCTGCGCCTGCCGGCGGCGGTCTTCGTCGAGTTCTACCGCAACACGCCGCCCATCGTGCATTTCTTCTGGTTCTTCTACGCCCTGCCGGTGGTGCTGAACATCAGCCTCGATCCGCTGGTCGCTGCCGTGCTCGCCCTGTCCACCCAGTCCGGCGCCTTCTATGCCGAGGTGTTCCGCGGCGGCATCCGTTCCATCGAGCGTGGCCAGTGGGAAGGAGCCAAGGCGCTGGGCATGACCCACACGCAGCTGATGCGGCGCATCGTGGTGCCGCAGGCGGCGACGCGCATGGTCGCTCCCTTCGTCGAACGCTCCTTCGAGCTGATCAAGACCACGGCGCTCGCCTCCACGCTTGCCTATGGGGAGCTGCTCTATCAGGCGATGATGGTGAACAGCGAAACCTTCCGACCGCTGGAGGTCTACACCACCGTCGCCCTGCTTTATCTCGTGCTGCTGGTCTCGTGCAGCGCGCTGGCCCGGGTCGCCGAAGCGCGGCTGACCGCCTACCGCTGAGGAGAACGGCAGATGGACTACGCCTTCGACTTCGCCCTGGTGGTGGAGACCTTCCCGATCCTGATGCGCGGCTTCGTGGTGACGCTGGAGCTTTGGCTGCCCAGCCTCGCCATTGGGCTGGCCGCCGGGCTCGTCCTGGCGCTCGCCCGGCTGTCGCGCAGCCGGCTGCTGCGCGGCGGCAGCCTCGTCTACATCGAGCTGTTCCGCGACACGCCGGTGCTGATCCAGCTGATCTGGTTTTATTACGCCTTCCCCATCCTGATCGGGGTGCAGTTGTCGCCCTTCACCGCGGCGCTGCTCGCGCTGGCACTGAACACCTCGGCCTATGGGGCGGAGATCTTCCGCGGCGGCATCCAGTCCATCGCCCGCGGCCAGTGGGAGGGGGCCAAGGCGCTGGGCATGCGGCATGCCGACGTGCTGCGCCGGATCGTCCTGCCGCAGGTCTTCAAGCTGATGCTGCCGGCCTTCACCAACCGCGCGGTGGAGGTGGCAAAGATGTCGTCGCTGGCCTCCGTGCTGTCGGTCCATGAGCTGATGTATCAGGGCCGGTTGCTGAGTTCGACCTACTACCGTCCCTTCGAAATCCTCACGACCGTGGCGGTCGTCTATTTCGTCCTGATCTATCCGGCCACCTTCCTGTCGATGACCCTCGAACGCCGCATGGCCGGCAAGGGCTGACCGTCATGCAAGCGGAGACTCCCTCCATGCCAGATTCCACTCTGCCGGCGCCGATCCTCCAGGTATCCGGCCTCCACAAATGGTTCGGTACGCTGCATGTGCTGCAGGGGATCGATTTCTCCGTGGCCGCCGGCGAGCGCGTCGCCATCATCGGCGGCAGCGGATCGGGGAAGAGCACCTTCCTACGTTGCCTCAATTTCATGGAGATGCCGACCGCCGGCCGGATCGCGCTCGACGGCACGCCGCTGGGCCGCGCATCCGCCGGCAAGCCCGACGAGGTGCGCTATCCCGAAAGCGAGCTGTGCCGGGTCCGCGAGCGCGTCGGCATGGTGTTCCAGCAGTTCAACCTGTTCCCGCACATGACCGTTCTGGAGAACGCCATGGAAGGGCTGGTCACCGTCAAGCGGATGAAGAAGGCGGAAGCGCGCGAGCGGGCGCTGCGCGAGTTGGACAAGGTCGGGCTGGGCGGCAAGACCGACGTCTATCCCGGACGGCTGTCCGGCGGCCAGCAGCAGCGGGTGGCCATCGCCCGCGCGCTCGCCATGGAGCCGGAGATCCTGCTGTTCGACGAACCGACCTCCTCGCTCGACCCCGAGCTGGTGGGCGAGGTACTGCGCGTCATCCGGCAACTGGCGGAGGAAGGGCGGACCATGCTGCTGGTCACCCACGAGCTTGGCTTCGCCTACCATTTCGCCACCAAGGTGATCTTCCTCGCCGACGGCGTCTTCCACGAGGTCGGGACGCCGGACGAGGTGCTGAAGCACCCCAGACAGGAGCGCACGCGCGCCTTCCTGGAGCGTTTCACCGAGTTTTCCTTCTGAGAGCATCCGTAAAAACAGGCGGCGCAACGCTGGTGGCCGCCGGGAAAGGGTCCATACGATGGTTTCCAACAGCACGGTCAGCCAGACGAGTTCGCAGGGCTATGTCGACGACAGCCGCAACGACGAGGTGCTGATCTATGTGAACGGCGCGTTCTTCCGGCGCGACGAGGCGAAAGTCTCGGTTTTCGACGCCGGTTTCGTGCTGGGCGACGGGGTGTGGGAGGGGTTGCGGCTGGTCAGGGGCCGCATCCTGGCGCTGGACGACCATATGGACCGGCTCTATGAGGGCGCCAATGCCATCCAGCTCGACATCGGCATGACGCGCGAGGAACTGGTCGCGGCGATCCAGGCCACGCTGGACCGCAACGGCATGACCGATGGCGCACACATCCGCCTGATGGTCACCCGCGGCCGCAAGAAGACGCCAAACCAGGATCCGCGCTTCGCCCTTGGTCAGGCGACCATCGTCATCATCGCCGAATACAAAGCGCCGAAGCCGGAATCGAAGGCCAAGGGACTGACGCTGTTCACCTCGACCATCCGGTGCAGCGGCCCCGACGTCTTCGACCTGCGCCTCAACTCGCACAGCCGGCTCAACTTCATCCAGGCGCTGATCCAGGCTATCAATGCCGGCGCCGACGAGGCGTTGATGCTCGATCCCCACGGTTTCGTGGCGAGCTGCAACTCGACCAACTTCTTTATCGTCCGCAAGGGCGAACTCTGGACCTCAACCGGCCGTTTCAACTTCAAGGGCATCACCCGCGCCAAGACCATCGATCTCTACCGCAAGGACGGCCGCACGGTGCGCGAGCACGACTTCACCCTGGCGGAAGTGTATGGTGCGGACGAAGCCTTCGTCACCGGCACGCTGGGCGGCATCACGCCGGTGGTGCGGATCGACGGCCGGCAGATCGGCGACGGCAAGCCGGGGCCGGTCACCGCGCACATCGCCGGGCTGTATGCCCAGGCGATGCTCGGCTGACGGCTGGGCCGTCACACTGTCCCACCGCCGGAGGCGGCGCGCCGTCGCATGTTCCAATTGCTGAAAGCCAGGCTGTCCCGTCCGGAACAGCAGGATCCGGGCATCAGGGCCCCGGCCTGGCTGCGCGCCTTCGTGCGCGGCGACGAGATCTGGCTGGCGGTGCTGGCGGCCGGCATCGGCATCGTCGCCGCCTGCTTGGTCGCCGCCATCGTCACGGCGGTGCAGTCGCTCCATCACGTCCTGTTCGCGGTGGAGGGCCATGACGTCAGCGGGGCCGCCGCCGTCGATCCCTGGCGGGCGGCGCTGGTCCCGGTCGCCGGGGGCGGCCTGATGGCGGGGCTCGGCTGGCTGCTCGCCCGGCTTCCCCGCCTGTCGATCATCGATCCGGTGGAGGCCAACGCGCTGCATGGCGGGCGCATCCCCATCCACGGCAGCCTGCTGCTGGTCCTGCAAACCATGCTGTCCAACGGCTTCGGCGCCTCGGTCGGCATGGAGGCCGGCTATGCCCAGGCCGGCGCGATGGTGGCATCGAAGCTCGGCCGCATCTTCCATGTCCGGCGCGGCGATCTGCGTACGCTGGTCGGCTGCGGCACCGCCGCGGCAATCGCGGCGGCCTTCGACGCGCCGCTGACCGGCGCCTTCTATGCCTTCGAGCTGGTGATCGCCAGCTACTCGATCTCCACCCTGGCCCCGGTCGGCGTCGCCGCCATGACCGGGGTCGGCGTCATGCGGCTGATCCTGCCGCAGCCGTCGTTACAGGTCGGCTTCGCCGGCAGTCTCGGGGCGGCCGATTACGCGCTGGTCTGCCTGATGGGCGTGCTATGCGCCCTGCTCGGCATCGCCATGATGCGGACGGTCGCGCTGGTGGAGGTGGTCTTCAACCGAAGCCGCGTTCCGGCCTGGGCCCGACCGGTCGTCGGCGGATGCTGCATCGGGCTGCTGGCGCTTGCCACGCCGGCGGTGCTGTCGTCGGGCCACGGCGCGTTGCATATCGGCTTCAACGCCTATTACACCGCCCCGGTCCTGCTGGCGCTGATCGGGCTGAAGGCGCTGGCCTCGGCGGTCTCCATCGGGTCCGGCTTCCGCGGCGGCCTGTTCTTCGCCTCGCTGTTCCTGGGGGCGATGCTGGGCAAGCTGGTCGCCATCGGCTGGATGCTGGCGGTCGGGCTGACCATCCCGGCGGTGGTGATCGGCATCGTCGGCATGTGCGCCATGGCCACCGCGGTGCTCGGCGCGCCGCTGACCATGGCCTTCCTCGCCCTGGAGGTCACCGGCAGCCTGCCCCTGACCATCGCGGTTCTGGCCGCCGCGGTGGTGTCGTCGATCACCGTCCGGCGGGTCTTCGGCTATTCCTTCGCCACCTGGCGCTTCCATCTGCGCGGCGAGTCGATCCGCAGCGCCGCCGACGTCGGCTGGATCCGCGACCTGACGGTCGGGCGCATGATGCGCAAGGACGTCCGCACCGTCCGCGACAACCAGACACTCGCCCAGTTCCGCCGCGCCTTCCCGCTGGGGGCGACGCAGAGGGTGATCGTCGTCGATCAGTCCGACCGCTATGCCGGAATCGTCTTCGTGTCGGACGCCCACCGCGAGACAGCGGAGACGGTCGAGCTTGCCGATCTCATCCGCCTCAAAACTGAAATGCTGCTGCCCAACGTCAACATCCGCGAGGCGATGAAGAGCTTCGCCACGGCAGAGAGCGACGTGCTGGCGGTGGTGGACGGCACCGACCGGATGCGGGTGATCGGGCTGCTCACCGAGCAGCACGCGCTGAAGCGCTACAACGAGGAGCTGGACGGGCGGCTGCGCGAGGGCGGCCTGCTGTGACGGGCAGGGTGCAGCCGGACGCCCGCGATCATGCGGCTCCGTCCCGCCGGCTTTCCTCGACCACCCAGCGGCGAAAGCGGTCGTGGCGCTCATCCGCCCCACGCCGGATAGGAACGACGAGGAAATAGCCCCGTTCCGTCTGGATCGGCCGATCGAGCAGTGAGACCAGATGCCCGTCCCGCATCAGGTCGTCGATCAGCGGGCTCCATCCCAGCGCCACCCCCTGCCCCATCAGGGCGGCCTGCAAGACCAGCGGATAGTTGTTGAAGGTCAGCTCCTGGCCGCCGGCCGGCATCGGCAGACCGTACAAGGTGAACCAGTCGCCCCAGGACAACCACGCGGCCGGCCCGACGCTTTCCAGATGCAGGAGCGGCAGAGACGACAGGTCGGCCGGGTTACCCGCGCCCTCGGCGGCAAGCGGAGCGCGGCTCCTCCGGAAGGCCGGGCTGCAGACCGGCAGCACCCGTTCCGGGAACAGCAGTTCCGCTTCGCAGCCGGGCCAATGGCCGTGCCCGAAGGTGATGGCGATGTCTGCCGCTTCCCGGCGCAGGTCGATTGCGGTCTGCATCGTCACGATCCGCACGTCCAGCTCGGGCAGAAGCTGGCGCAGGGCACTGAGGCGCGGCAGCAGCCAGCCGGCGGCGAAGCCGAAATCGGTGGCGACGTTCAGGACGCCCGGCCGGCGTCGGTCACGGATGCGGGTCACCGCGTCGCCGATGCCATCGAGCGCATCGCGCGTCGCCTCGTAGAGCCGTACGCCGTCCGGCGTCAGCGCCACCCCGCGATGCAGGCGGCGGAACAGCGGGGTCCCCAGATCGGCCTCCAGCCAGCCGATCTGATGGCTGACGGCCGACTGGGTGCAGGCAAGCTCGCGGGCGGCGGCGCTGAAGCTGAGCAGCCGGCCGGCCGCCTCGAAGAACAGCAGGGTGCGCAGCGGCGGCAGGCGGTCTTTTCCCATGAGCACCCTTCATGCCAGCATGATCAGACAGGGGCTTCACGCTCCCTGCCCGCTTCGTCAATTCTATCCTCCACGAACGATCTGTCCACAGACGGTATGAAGCAGGCGGATATGGCGCGGCGTCCCAACATCCTCATCCTCATGGCCGACCAGATGATCCCGCAGGCACTCGGCGCCTACGGCAACCCGACGGTGCGGACACCGAACATCGACCGGCTGGCGGAAGGCGGCGTGGTGTTCGACAGCGCCTACTGCAACAGCCCGCTCTGCGCGCCCTCGCGCTATGTCTTCCTGTCGGGACGGCTGCCCTCGGCCATCGGCGCCTACGACAACGCCGCCGAACTCCCGTCGACCGTCCCCACCTTCGCCCATTATCTGCGGCTGGCGGGCTACCGGACGATCCTGTCCGGCAAGATGCATTTCTGCGGGGCCGACCAGCTTCACGGCTTCGAGGAACGGCTGACCACAGACATCTATCCGGCCGATTTCGGCTGGACGCCGGACTGGACCCGGCCCGATGAACGGCCGAGCTGGTACCACAACATGAGTTCGGTGCGCGATGCCGGTCCCTGCCTGCGCACCAACCAGCTCGACTTCGACGAGGAGGTGGTCTTCACCTCGGAGCGCAAGCTGTACGACATCGCCCGCGGCCGGCGGGAACGCCCCTTCTGCTTCGTGGTGTCGCTGACCCACCCGCACGACCCCTACGCCATCACTGAGCGCTACTGGAACCGCCACACCGACGCGGAGGTGCCGCTGCCACGCGTCACCCTGGCGCCTGACGAGATGGACCCGCATTCGCGGCGGTTGCGCCACGTCTGTGCCATGGACGAGATGCCCCTCAGCGAACGGCAGATCCGCAATGCCCGCCGCGCTTATTACGGGTCAGTCGCCTATGTGGACGACCAGATCGGCCGGCTCATGACCGTGCTGGAGGAAACCGGGCTGGCCGAGGACACCATCGTCGTCCTGCTGTCCGACCATGGCGACATGCTGGGCGAACGCGGCCTGTGGTACAAGATGAGCTTCTTCGAGTCCGCCTGCCGCATCCCGCTGATCGTGCGGACGCCGGGCTGGTTCCAGGCCGGGCGGGTCGCCGCCTCGGTCTCGTCGATGGATCTGCTGCCGACCCTGGTCGATTTCGCCCATGACGGGGCGGCACCGGGCCTGCGGACGCCCATCGACGGGCGCAGCCTGCTGCCGCACCTTCAGCGCAGCGGCGGCCACGACGAGGTGATCGGCGAATATCTGGGCGAAGGCGCCGTGGCCCCGATCGTGATGATCCGGCGCGGCAGCGAAAAATTCATCCACTCGCCGGCCGATCCCGACCAGCTCTACGACCTGTCCGACGACCCGGACGAGCTGACCAACCGGGCGGAGCGGCCTGCCGCCGGCTCGGAGGCGGCCAATGCCCTGCAAGGCTACCGCGCCGAAGTGGAGCAGCGCTGGGATCTGGCGCGCCTGCATGGGGAGGTCATCGCCAGCCAGCAGCTGCGCCTTCTGGTCGACGACGCGCTGCGGCAGGGGCAGCATCGCTCCTGGGATTTCCAGCCTTTCACCGATGCAGGCACCAGCTATATGCGCAACCATCTGGATCTCGACGATCTGGAAGCCATGGCGCGCTTCCCGCGTCCCGGCGCCCCTGCGCAGTAGGACGGCGCGACGGCGCGCCGGACCTCGACCGTCAACCGACAGGAGGGAAAGCAGCATGCATGGACCCGGGGTTGCAATGGGCGGTTTGACGGCAGGGCGTGCGGCGCTGGCCGGCGTGATGGCCGTGTTCGGGATGGTGGCCGGCTCGCTGCCCTCTTCGGCGGTGGCGGCGGAACCGGCCAGTTGCCAGACGGTGAGGATGGCGGATCCCGGCTGGACCGACATCACCGCAACCAATGCGGTGGCGGGCACGCTGCTGAGCGCGCTGGGCTACCAGCAGAAGGTCGAGACGGTCGCCGTGCCGATCATTTTCCAGGGGCTGAAGACCGCGCAGATCGACGTCTTCCTCGGCAACTGGATGCCGGCCCAATCCACCTTCCTCGACAAGCTGATCGCCGAGAAATCCGTCGAGATCGTGCGCCCGAACCTGGAGAACGCCAAATTCACCCTGGCGGTGCCGAAGGCGGTGGCCGATGCCGGCGTGCACAGCTTCGCCGACCTCGCCAAGTTCGGCGACCGGTTCGAGAAGAAAATTTATGGCATCGAGCCGGGGGCGCCGGCCAACCAGAACATCCAGCGCATGCTCGACAAGAAGGATTTCGGGCTGGAAGGCTGGACCCTGGTCGAATCGAGCGAGCAGGCCATGCTGGCCCAGGCGGTGCGCCGAACGCGCAGCAAGGACTGGGTGGTCTTCCTCGGCTGGCAGCCGCACCCGATGAACACCCGGATCGACATGACCTATCTCAGCGGCGGCGATGCCTATTTCGGCCCGAACTATGGCAGCACCACGGTCAACACCCTGTCCCGGCGCGGCTACGGCACCGACTGCACGAATACCCACCGCCTGTTCAGCCAGCTCGCCTTCACCGTCGGGATGGAGAACGAGATCATGGCCGCCATCACGGACGACAAGAAGGCGCCCAAGGACGCTGCGGCCGCCTATCTGAAGGCGCATCCCGACCTGATAGGCCCCTGGCTGGCCGGCGTGTCGACCCGCGACGGCAAGGATGGCGCCGCAGCCGTGCGCACGGCGTTGGGCCTGAAGTGACGCAACCGAACGAGATGAAAACGACAAGGAGATGAACGACATGCTCGCCGCGTTGCGCGCACGGGTCCGGGCCCGCTTCCCGTCCTGGTTCCGTCCGTCCTACCGGCCCGAACGCCATTACATGCGCGGTCCCTCCGGCCGACGATGAGGCCGGAGCGTTCAAAGAATGCTCGTTTCCATGATCCGGTCGTTTTGAGGAACACAGGTCAGCGCACCCTGGCCGGCCACCCAACCATGGGCGGCCGGTCTCACCGGGAATGGTGGAGCACACGGCTCCATCACGGATGGATTTCAGGGCGCGTAGCCGACGGTCCCCTTGATCTCCAGGAACTCCTCCAGCCCGAAATCGGCATATTCCCGCCCGTTGCCCGACTGCTTGTAACCGCCGAAGGGCGCGCCGGCATCCCAGGCCGGATGATTGATATAGACATTCCCGCTGCGCATCTGCGCCGCCACCTTGCGGGCGCGCTCCAGCGAGCCCGACTGCACATAGGAGGCGAGGCCATAGGGCGTGTCGTTGGCGCGGCGGATCGCCTCTTCCTCGCTGCCATAGGGGAGGATCGCCAGCACCGGGCCGAAAATCTCCTCGCGCGCGATGGTCATGTCGTCGGTGACGTTGGCAAAGACCGTCGGCCGGACATAATAGCCACGGTTCAACCCCTCCGGACGGCCGGGGCCGCCGGTGACGAGGTCGGCGCCCTCGGCGATGCCGGTCTCGATCAGGCGCTGGATCTTGTCGTACTGGATCTGGCTGACAACCGGACCGAGCCGGGTGTCGGCCGCGGACGGCGCACCGACCTTCAGCCGTTCGGCCGTGGTCCTGGCGATCTCCACCGCTTGGCCGTGCAGGGCGGCCGGCACGAACATCCGGGTCGGCGCGTTGCACGACTGGCCGCTGTTGTTCATGCAGCCCTCGACGCCCAGCTTCACGGCGCGGTTCAGGTCGGCATCGTCCAGGATGATGTTGGCGGACTTGCCGCCGAGTTCCTGGTGCACGCGCTTGACCGTGTCGGCCGCCGCCTTGGCGACGAGGATGCCGGCCCGCGTCGATCCGGTGAAGGACACCATGTCGACGCCCGGATGGCGGGCGATGGCCTCGCCCACCGTCGGGCCGTCGCCATTGACGAGGTTGAAGACGCCCTTCGGCACGCCCGCCTCATGGACGGCTTCGGCGAAGAGGATGGCGTTGAGCGGGGCGATCTCGCTCGGCTTCAGCACCATGGTGCAGCCGGCGGCCAGCGCAGGCGCCACCTTGCACATGATCTGGTTGATCGGCCAGTTCCACGGCGTGATCATGCCGACGACGCCGATCGGCTCCTTGCTGATCAGGGTGGAGCCGCGCAGTTCCTCGAACGCGAAGCCTTCCAGCGTCTCGATCATCCGGGAGAGGTGGGCGGTTCCCATGGCGGCCTGCGAGCGATGGGCCAGCGTCTTCGGCGCGCCCATCTCACGCGACAGGATGTCCGCGACGGCGTCGTAGCGCGCCTTGTAGCATTCCAGCAGACGCCGCATCAGGGCGAGCCGCTCCTCGCGCGAGGTGGCGGCGAAGGCCGGGAAGGCGGCACGGGCCGCGGCGACCGCCCGGTCGACATCCTCCGCCGTGCCCATCGCGATGGTGGCGAAGGCCTCCTCCGTCGCCGGATCGATCACGTCGAGCGTCGTGGCGCCCGCCGTCCCGGTCGCGGGCCCGTTCGCCGGATCCACCCAGGCGCCGTCGATGTAGAATTTCAGGCTGTTCGACATCCATGCCTCGTGTTCGTACAGTGGCGGGAACGGCTGCCTGACCAGGGACCGGAGCAGCCGCTCCGCAGGTCGAAGGAAAATAGCCCTCTGCACGCCTGACCGGAAGCCGCAACACGCCGTCCCTGTCAGGGGTACCTAGCACGCCGCCGTGAACGAATGGTGCCGCCGGCTGTTTCCATTGCCGTCCCTCCCCGTCCGTACATGGTTCATGCCCCCCGACCGAGCGCCCCAGACCGACACCCCGTCCAGCAGCCAGCTTGCCGCCAGCCTCACCCGCAGGGAGAGACAGCACGACCTGCTGGCCCGCTTCGGCTTGGCCGCCCTGAAAAGCACCGACCTCGCCGATCTGTTGCAGCAGGCCACATCCCTCTGCGCCGAAGCGCTGGAGGCCGAATTTTGCAAGGCGCTGGAACGGGTGAGGGAGGCGGATGGCACCGAGCGCCTGCTGGTCCGCGCCGGCGTCGGCTGGCATCCCGGCGTGGTCGGCAAGCGGTCGGTCGGCGCAGACCTCGCCTCCCCCGCCGGCTATGCGCTGAAAACCGGCGAGCCGGTCATCGCCAACGACCTCGGCGCCGAGTCCCGTTTCCGCTGCCCCGATCTGCTGGCCGACCATGGGGTGAAGCGCGTCATCGACGTCATCATCCGCAGCGAGGGCGCGCCGTTCGGCGTGCTGGAGGTCGACAGCAGCCGGGAGGGCCGCTTCGACGCCGCTGACGCCGCCTTCCTCCAGGGGGTCGCCAACCTGCTGGGCGGCGCCATCGACCGCGCCGCCGATGCCGCCGAGCGCCGCCGGACCGAAGCCCTGCTGCGCGAGAACGAGGCCCAGTTCCGCGGCCTCGCCGACCTGATCCCGCAGCTGACCTGGATGGCCGATGCCAGCGGTGCGATCTATTGGTACAACCGGCGCTGGTACGACTATACCGGTGCCAAGCCGGGAGAGACGGAGGGCTGGAACTGGCGGAGTGTCCACCACCCCGACCATGTCGAACGCGCCTCCGACGGCTTCTTCCGCGCCATCCGCACCGGCGAGCCGTGGGAGGACACCTTCCCCCTGCGCGGCAGGGATGGCCAGTACCGCTGGTTCCTGTCGCGCGCCGTGCCGGTGAGCGGCCCGGATGGGCGCATCCTGCGCTGGCTGGGCACCAACACCGACGTGACCGAGCAGCGCAAGGCCGAATCCCGGATCATGGAGGCGGAGCGCCGGTTGCAACTGGCGCTGCGCGCCGCGCGGATCGGCGCATGGTCGTGGAATTTGGAGGAGGATCGCATCGAGGCCGACGCCCGTCTGCGCGAAATCTTCGACTTCACCGCGGACCAGCCGATAAACGGCTCCGACGTGACCGGCCGCGTCCATCCCGACGACCAGCCTCGGATCGGCGGGATCATCGACACCGCCCGGCGGGAGCGCGGCGAGTATGACGCCGAATTCCGTATCCTGCTGCCGTCCGGCGAGGTCCGCTGGGCGGTAGCGCGGGGGGTGGTGACCGACAGCACGCCGGAACGCAGCCTGACGCTGATCGGCGTCACCTGGGACACCACCGACGCCAAGCGGGCGGAGGAGAAGTTGCGCCTCAGCGAGGAGCGCTTCCGCTCGCTGGTGGAGGCGACCGCCGCCATCGTCTGGTACACCTCCGGCGCCGGCCGCTTCGAGGCCCCGCAGCCGAGCTGGAGCAGCTTCACCGGCCAGACCTTCGACAAGCTGAGGGGCATCGGCTGGGTTGAGGCCATCCATCCCGACGACCGCCCCCACACCTCGGAAGCCTGGCGCGCGGCGCGGGCGGGGCGGACAATCTACAAGACGGAACACCGCCTGCGCCGGTCCGACGGCGTCTATCGCGACATGCTTGTCCGCGCCGTGCCCCTGCTCGACGCCAACGGGGCCGTTCAGGAGTGGGTCGGCGTCCACACCGACATCACCACCCGCCGCCGCGCCGAGGAGGTGTTGCGCGAGACGGAGGAGCGCTACCGGCTGGCGGCGCAGGCCACCAACGACGCCATCTGGGACTGGAACCTGTCGTCCGACCGCATCCATTGGAACGAGGCGGTGCGCACCCTTTTCGGCTATGGCGCCGATGCGTCGGAGACCTCCGCGTCCTGGTGGATGGACCACATCCACCCCGACGACCAGGACCATGTGGTGACCGGCATCCATGCGGTGATCGACGGCGGCGGCACGCGCTGGAACGACGAATACCGCTTCCGCCGCGCCGACGGCAGCTATGCCAGCATCCTCGACCGCGGCTTCGTCCTGCGCAGCCCCATCGGCCAACCGCTGCGGATGATCGGCGCCATGCAGGACATCAGCGTGCGCAAACGGGTGGAGGAGGAACTGGAGGCCGCCCGCTTCACCGCGGAGGAGGCCAACCGGGCTAAGAGCCTGTTCATCGCCAATATGAGCCACGAACTGCGCACGCCGCTCAGCGCGGTCATCGGTTACACCGAGATGCTGGAGGAGGAGCTGGCAGACCTCGGCGTCGACAGCATGCTGCCCGATCTGGAGAAGATCGAGGCGAATGCCCGCCACCTGCTGAACCTGATCAATGGCGTCCTCGACATCTCGAAGATCGAGGCCGGCAAGATGGAGGTGCACGGCGAGGACGCCGACATCGCCGAGCTGACGCGCGAGGTCGCCGCGACGGTGGAGGCGCTGGTGTCGAAAAAGGGCAACCGGCTGGCCGTGGAGGTGGCGGATGGGCTCGGCACCATGCACACCGACGTGGTGAAGGTGCGCCAGTGCCTGTTCAACCTGTTGAGCAACGCCGCGAAATTCACCGAGGACGGCACCATCACCCTGTCGGTGGAGCGGGCGGCTCCCAGCCCGCAGGGCGCGGATGAGGCCGTGCCCACCGACATGGTCGTCTTCCGCGTCACCGACACCGGGATCGGCATGACGCCGGAACAGGTCCGCCGGCTGTTCGAACGCTTCATGCAGGCCGACAGCTCCACCACCCGGCGCTTCGGCGGGACCGGGCTCGGGCTGGCGATCACCAAGGCCTTCGCCGACATGCTGGGCGGCGAGATTTCGGTCGACACGGCATCGGGCCAGGGCACCAGCTTCACGCTCCGCCTTCCCGCAGACCTGCGGCACGGCCGTCTGGCCGGCGCGGCCGATGCCGACCCGTTGAGCGTGGAGGAGGTCACGCCGTCCCAGGCCGCCCGCGAGACGATCCTGATCATCGACGACGAGCAGGCGATGCGCGAGCTGCTCGCCCGTTTCCTGCACCGCGAGGGGTTCGGCGTCGCTCTGGCCGCCGATGGGCAGACCGGCCTGTCGATTGCCCGGCAAATCCGCCCGCGCGCCATCCTGCTGGACGTGATGATGCCGCGGACCGACGGTTGGTCGGTGCTGTCGGTGCTGAAGGCCGAACCCGACCTTGCCGATATTCCCGTCATCATCGTCTCGTCGCGCCGGGAAAAGGGGCTGGCCCTGTCGCTGGGTGCCGCCGACTATTTCACCAAGCCGGTGGACTGGCAGCGCCTGCAGCGGGTGCTGAGCGGCCTCAGCGGGCAGGCGCCCGGCACGGCGCTGGTGATGATGGAGGCGGACGAGACCCGCACCCTCCTGGCCGCCGAACTGGGCCGCGACGGCTGGCAGATCGCCGAGGCCGAAACGGAGGAGGAGGCGTTCAGCCGTCTCGCCACCACCCTGCCGACGGTCATCCTGCTCGACCCCGTCATGGCCGGGCTGGACGGCTTCGCCTTCCTCAAGGCGCTGGACCGCAACCCGGACTGGCGGGACATCCCCGTCATTGTCGTTGTCGCCCAGCCAATCGGGCGCGATGAGACGGAGGAACTGCGCGGCCGGGTGCAGGACATCATCCCGATGGCAGAGGACGGAGCGGATGGGGTGATCGAGGAGTTGAAGGAAGCGATCGCACGCCTGCGGCCCGCTCCCCCCGACCGGGGCCCCCAGGACCGGAGCATGGACGCCGGCGCGACGAACGGAACAGGAGGCACCGATGGCTAAGCTGCTGCTGGTCGAGGATCATGAGGAAATCTGGGACTTCCTGTCGCGCCGGCTGAAGCGGCGCGGATTCGACGTCGTTCTCGCCTTCGACGGACGGCAGGGGGTGGACATGGCGCGCAGCGAGCAACCCGACGTCATCCTGCTCGACATGAACCTGCCCATCATCGACGGCTGGACCGCCGCCCGCGAGCTGAAGGCGGGGCAGGAGACCTCCGCTATCCCGATCATCGCGCTGACCGCCCACGCCATGTCCGGCGACCGCGAGAAGACCTTGCAGGCCGGCTGCGACGACTATCACCCCAAGCCGGTCGATTTCTCCCGCCTGTTGACCCAGATCGACACCGCCATGCAACGCCGCCCGCAAACGGCCGGGGAGTAACCGTGGAATGACCCAAGCCTCCCCCGGCCTGCTGAAGCGCCTTTTCGCCGGCGCACCGAAGGCGCCTGCCCCGGATGCCGCCCTCGGGGCCGATCCCGCTCCGCCGAAGTCCCGCCTGGGCCACGAGCCGGCGCTGCATGCGATGCTGGGTCGGCAGATCCTCGACGCCCATCTACGCAACCGCCACCAGCTGCTCGACCGCGCGCCCACCGACTTCCGGACCGCCGACGCGGATGAAACCCATCTGCTGGTGCTTGCCATGTCGGCCGCCGCCCAGGCCGACGGCGAGCTGGATACGATTGAACGTGGCCGGATCCGGAGCAGGCTCGGCACCAGCAGCCTCGACGAGGAGGCCCGGAGCCGGCTGGAGCAGTTGGTGGACGAACCGCAATGCCTGGAGGAGCTGGTCCGCCGGATCGACTCCCCGCGGCTGGCCGCACGCTTCTACGCCGTATCCCTGGCGACGGTCGACAAGAACGCGCCGATCAACCGCTCCTACCTGCGCTATCTCGCCCAGCGCCTGGGCCTGCCCGCCGATCTGGTGGTCCGGCTGAACCGCCAGATGGGGCTGCGGCTGTAAAGGGAATGGCGGGGGACTTTCGCCCTCCCCTCACACGTCCTGCCCGCTGGCACTGAGTTCGCTCAGCGCCTCGCGGATGGTGTCGGTATCCAGCAGCATGCGGCGCGAGATGTCGCTCAGCGTCAGCCAGCCGACGACCAACCCGCCCTCGTCCAGCACCGGCAGGCGGCGCACGTGATAGGCGCCCATGATGTCCATGGCGGTGGCCAGCGTGTCGGTGTCGCGGCAGCTGAACAGTGCGCTCGACATCACATCGCGCACCCGCACCCGCGTGTTGTCGCCGCCCTCCGCCACCACGCGGAACAGGATGTCGCGGTCGGTCAGGATGCCGACGAGGTCGTCGGCCGATCCGACCGGCAGGGCGCCGACATCCAGTTCCCCCATCAGCGTCGCGGCGTCCTGCACGGTGGCGTCGGGTGAAATGAACTCCAGCGCCTTCGCCATGATCTCGGAAACCAGCACGGTCTTGATCCTCGTTGTTCAGGCCATCCGGACATTTGACCTGGGGCCGGGCTTGGGCAACGGAGCCGGGCTTCCCGTTGTTCCCCACCCTTCTCAGCCGCTCTTCTCAGCCACCCAGCGGCCAAAACGTCACGATCAGCCAAGTGCCCAGCGCCAGGATGATCAGCGACAGCGGCACGCCCAGCCGCGGATAGTCGCCGAACCGGTAGCCGCCCGGCCCCATCACCAACGTGTTGCACTGGTGGCCGATGGGCGTCAGGAAATCGCTGCCGGCGCCGACCGCGACCGCCATCAGGAACGGGTCGGGGCTGAGCCCCAGCTGCTGCGCCACGCCCGCGCCGATGGGCGCCATCACCAGCACCGTCGCGGCGTTGTTCAGGAATGGCGTCACCGCCATCGCCGCCGCCATGATCAGCGCCACGCAGGCCACCGCCGGCAGACCGCGCGCGGCATCGGCCAGCAGCGTGGAGATCACCTGCGTCGCCCCGGTGCTCTCCAGCGTGCCGCTGACCGGGATCAGCGCGGCCAGCAGGATGAGGATCGGCCATTCCACCGCGTGGTAGGCATCCTCGACGCTCAGCACGCCGGTGACGATCATCGCTGCCGCCGCGGCCAGGAAGGTGACCGCCAGCGGCGCCAGATGGAAGCCGAGGACCAGCATCGTGACGACCAGGATGCCGACCGGCACCCAGACCGGCCGGCGCCGGCCGAGTTGCAGCCTGCGCTCCGCCAGCGGGATCAGGTTGGCATCGGCCAGCGCATCCGGATAGCGCTCCGCCGGCACCTGCAACAGCAGCAGGTCGCCCTCCCTGAACATCACATGGTGCAGGCGCCGGGCGAGCCGCTCGCCGGTCCGGCTGACCGCCAGCAGACTGACGCCGAAACGCCGGCGCAAATCCAGGGAGCGGTCCGATTTGCCGGCCAGCGGCGAGTCCGGCGTCACCACCGCCTCCACCGCCAGCAGTTCGCCCTCCGCCCCCTCCAGGATACCCAGCGGCTCCAGCGATGCGCCCTGGACGAGACGTTGCAGGGCGGGGGCGTCGCCCTCCAGCACCAGCACGTCGTCGGCCATCAGGGGCCAGTGCTTGTCCGGCACATAGCGACGGAAGCGCTCGCGGATCAGGCCGATCACCTGCGCCTCGCCCTCCGCCAGGGCTTCCACGTCGCGAACGGTGCGCCCGACGAAGGAGGACCCGGCCGGCAGCCTCATCTCGCTGGCGTAATTCTCGACCGCGAAGGTCTCCTCCGCCGAGCGGGCGCCGCTGCGATCCTGGGGCAGCAGGCGCCAGCCGACCATCAGGAACAGCAGCCCGACGACCGTGATGCCCAGCCCGACCGGCAGGTAATCGAACATGGAAAATGGCTGGCCGACGATCTCGGTCCGCACCCGAGAGACGATGATGTTGGGGGAGGTGCCGACCAGCGTCATCAGCCCGCCCATCAGCGAGGCGAAGGCCATCGGCATCAGCACCCGGTGTGCGCCCGTCCGATGCCGCCGCGCCAGCTGCATGGTGATCGGCAGGAAGATGGCGAGCGCGCCGATGTTCTTCATCAGCGCCGACATGAAGGCCACCGATCCGCACAGGAAGGCGATCTGCCGCGTCGGCGTGCTGAGCTTCGCGGCCACCGGACGCACCAGCGCGTCGATCACCCCGGACCGGGCGATCCCGGCGCTGACGATCAGGGCGGAGGCGATGATGATGACGATGTCGTCGGCAAAGCCGGAAAAGGCGTCCTTCGCGGGGATCAGTCCCAGGAACACGCCGGCCAGCAGGGCAAGCACCGCAACCACGTCGAACCGCCACCTGTTCCAGATCAGCATCGCCACCACGATGCCCACCAGCGCGAAGGACATGAACTGCTGAAGGGTCATCTGGGGTCCGTTCGTTGAGGTGCCCGAAGGTAACCCCGCACCCCCCACCTGCGTTCCCGCAAAGCCCGCGCTCAGACCCGGATGACCAGGATGCGCATCGTCCGTCGCTTCGGACTGCACTTTCAGGCTGCCTCCCAGGACGGCCCCCCTGCGCGGCACTCTCGTATTGCCCTCAGGCGGCGATGGCCCGCCGGTCCCGCCCAGCGGTCTTGGCCGCATACAGCGCCTGATCCGCCGCCGCCAGCAGGTCGTCCAGCGTGCTGCGCCGCCGCATCACGCTGATGCCGATGCTGACGGTGATGGCCAGCATACGGCCCGGCGCGGCCACCCGCGCCTGACGGACGTCTGCCAGCAGCAGCTCGGCAATGCGGTCGGCGTCGGAACCGTCGGCGCCCGGAATGATCATGGCGAATTCCTCGCCGCCCAGCCGTCCGAGCAGATCGCCGCCGCGCACCGTCGCCTGGAGAATGTCGGCCAGCATGCGCAGCACATCGTCGCCGGCCTGATGCCCGAAGCCGTCGTTGATCGATTTGAAATGGTCGGCGTCGATCATCAGGACGCTGACCGGCCGGCCCTGCCGCCAGACCTCCTCCAGCAACGCGGCGCCGCGGCCCATGAAGGCACGGCGGTTCAGTAGCCCGGTCAGCGGATCCAGATTGGCCAGTTCCCACAGCCTTTCTTCCTGTGCCTTGCGCTCGCGGATGTCGCGCAGCACGCCGACATAGATCGCCTCTCCCTCGCTGTGCGACGCGCCGAGCGTGAGTTCGACCGGAAACTCCACACCGCTGCGATGGCGCGCCATCAGTTCACGGACCCCAGCCTGCTTTCCCATTTCCTGGGGCGCGAAGTGACCGGGGTCCTTCAGGTCGCGCAATTGGCACGGCAGCAGCAGGTCGATGGTCCGGCCGATGAGGTTCTCGGCGGCATAGCCGAACAGGGTCGTTGCGGCAGGGTTCAGGAACTGGATGGTGCCGGAGCCGTCCACCACCAGCATAGCATCGCGCGCGGTGGAGACGAAGGCGGTCAGCCGCTCTTCGCTGCGCTGCAAGGCGGCCGTGCGCTCCACCACACGCTGTTCCAGCCGGGCGTTGGCTTCGGCCAGTTGGAGCAGCGCCCGCCGCCGCCGGGTGACCTGACGGTAGAGAGTGGCGGACAGCACCGCCCCACCGCCGCTCAGAACCAGGTCCAGCAGGAAAAAGACCGGCAGACGGCCGAGCCAGCCACTGATCGCCTCCCGGGTTTCGATGTTCGCCGCCGCAATGATGCCGTAGCGGGGACTGACCTGATAGGCGCCGGGACCGGCCACACCCGGCAGGATGGAGCCTCGCGTCGTGCTGGTGGTCGTCCCCGGTTCCTGCCCGTGGTGGAGGAACAGCGGCCAGTCGCTGGCCGAGCGGCCGAGGCAGTCCATGCTGGGCAGGCATCCGAACACGAAACCGGACGGTGAAACGATTGCCGCCTGCATGTCCTCCGGCAGCGGAAAAGCCTTCAGCATCGCGGAGAAGACTTGCGGGTCGAGCGCTGCGGAGACGATTCCGACAAGGCGGCCGAACCGGTCCTCGACCCGGCGGCTGACCGGCACCATCCACTGGCCGTCGGTCCGGCTGACGACCGGCTTTCCGATGAACAGGATGTCCGCCCCGCCGCTCAAATGATACTGGACATAGTCGCGGTCATGCAGATCGATGCCAACGGGATGCGGCGTCCGGGAATCGTGGCCCAGGCGCCCGTCCGGTTTGACGACGAAAAGGCTTCGCAGGATCGGTGTGATCCGGTGCTGATGGACCAGAAGACGATGGATGTCGAACTCTTCGAGGTCCGCGATCCGTTCGGAAACCCGCATGAATTCCGACACCACGGAAATGGTGCGGTCCGCGATCTCCAGCACCTCGTCCATATGCTCGGCACTGTGGGCCGTGGTGAGCGAGGCCAAGTCGACCATGGACTGGACGCTGGCGCTGTGCTCCGCCGAGAGCAGGCCACCGAGCACGCCGTTCAACAGGATGATCAGTCCGAGGGTCGTGGCGACCCATACCCGCTTCATGGCGCCCCGTATCGCACAGCGTTCGGAGGGAACCATGCCTGCCGCTAGGCTGGGCACGCAATTGGGACCAACCGCAGTCGCCGCATGTCCAATCCCCGGCAATCGTCCGGTGCTGCCAGGCACCCGTTTCACGGCATCGGCTTACTTTCCACCCGGCCCGATGATACAAGTTGTTGTGACGAACCATGACTTGATGGATCGTAGTATCCCGGACGATATCCGGGATTTTTTAAAATAACCGCCCACGATATCTGAATGGTTATAAGTGGATTTTTCATGGACTCCCGATTCGTGCTCTGACATCGTTCGAACACGAACCTTTCAGGGCGGGAAATCGGAGCCAGGGCAATGAAAACTTCATCCACAAGTTTCAAGGTGGCTTGCCTGTTCGCAATCGCCGGTCTCAGCATGGGCATCGGAATGGCGGCATCGCAGGATCACACCCTGATGCCGGCCCATGCGCACCTAAATCTTCTGGGCTGGGTGTCGCTGTTCCTGTTCGGCGTCTTTTACCGCCTGCATCCGGCATTGGAAACTAGCCGTCTTGCGATGACCCAGATCGTCGTCTGGAGTGTCGGCACCGCCTTCCTTACGGTCGCGGTGGCGGCGCTGCATCTCGGCTATGCCGCGTTCGAGCCGGTTGCCGCGGTCAGCGCGCTGCTCCTCCTCGGCTCGCTTGGGCTGTTCTCCGTCCTGGTCTTCCGGTCCGGCAAGCTGCCGCAGCCGGCAGCACGGGTGATGACTGCGGCGGAGTGAATCCAGGGCGTTTGCGGACCGCTTCAAGCCAAGGGCGCCGCTCAGCCCTTGCCCCGCAACGCATCCACGACGGCGCGCACGGCTGGAGACAGCGGCGCGCCCGCCGCGTAATAGAGGTGGAAGCCGGGAAAGCTCGGCGACCAGTCGGCCAGCACCCGCAGCAACCGCCCGTCGTCGATCATCGGCTGCACGACCTGATCGATGCCGTGCCACAGGCCGACGCCGCCGATTGCCGCATCCAGCATCAGGTCGGCATCGTCGGTGACCAGCGTGCCGTCGACGTCGAGCACCACCGTCTCCCCGTCGCGCTCGAAAGCCCAGCGGTAGAGCGCTCCGCCAGGGCCGCTGAGGCAGCCGATGCAACGGTGACGCACCAGATCGGAGGGATGGAGCGGCGCCGGATGGTCGGCGAAATAGCCGGGCGAGCCGACGACCGCGGTGGTGAAGGGCTTGGTCAACGCCACCGCCACCATGTCCTGCGCCACCTCGTTGCCGTACTGGATGCCCAGATCGAACCCGTCGGTCAGGTCGCCCGGCCATTCGACCGTGCGCAGGTCCAGCGTCACATGCGGACACTCGCGTGCAAGCCGGCGGATCGCCGGTCCCACCAGCATCTGGATTGCCAGCCGGGGTGCCGCAAGCCGCACGGTCCCGACCGGCGCGTCCTCCGGGATGCCGGCCGCGGCGACGGCCTCGTCCAGCAGCGCCAGCGCCGGACGCAGGTCCTGCAACAGCTTGGCCCCGGCTTCCGTCACCGTCACGGCCCGCGTGGTGCGGTTCAGCAACCGCAGGCCCAGCCGATCCTCGAAGGCGCGGATCGCATGGCTCAGCGTCGACGGCGTCAGCCCCAGTTCGGCAGCCGCCCGGCGAAAGCTGCACGCCTCCGCCACCGCGACGAACGCCCGCACCTCCGCATATTCCCCCGGCTTCAATCGCCTTCGCATTGCTGAATGCCACCCACCACCCTGTTGCACCGCAGCCGTCTTATGACGGAGCGCCCTGGATACTAGCTGAGGGTGATCGCACCCACCATTCCAGGGAAATGCACATGACCGTCCGCAAATTCGCCGTCACCGATATCCAGCTTGACCGCACGCCCGGCCAGCAGGCCGACGTGTTCGTCGGCAACGCCGTCGACCAGCGCCATGGCGGGCCTGTCACCATCGGCTACGGCCGTTACGCCCCCGACCAGAGCATCGACGAGCAGATTGCCGTCGACGACGTGATGGTGGTGCTGGAGGGCCGGGTCTCCGTCACCTCCGACGCCGGCACGGTCACCGCCGGTCCCGGCGAGATCGTCTATATGCCCAAGGGGTCATCCGTCACCATCCGCTCGCACGCGCAGGGCGCCCTCACCGCCTATGTCACCCATCCGCACTGGCAGGAGGCGCATCCCGGCACAAAACAGCGCTGATCGACAAAAGGCCGGTGTTTGTGGTGCGGCTCACATCCGGGAATCCGGCGCTTGGGTAGGGTCTGTCCATCGGCAACACGCCGCACCCCGCGGCCCCGAAAACAGGAGACAGACCATGATCCGCACCGCCCTGCTGACCGGCTTCGCTTCTCTCGCCCTGTTCGCCGCCCCGGCGATGGCCCAGAACATCTCCGACATCTCCAACACCGCGGCCGGCGTCGGCAACACCGCCAATCAGAGCGCGCTGGTCATGCAGAAGTCCAAGGGCCCCTTCGCCGGCCCGAACAGCGCCACCGTGTCCAACCTCGCCGCCGGCATCGGCAACACGGCCAACCAGGAAGCCTTCGTGAAGCAGCGCAGCGGCGGCCTGTTCAACGGCGGCTCGGCGGCCACCATCGGCAACACCGCGGCGGGCATCGGCAACAACGCCGGCCAGATGGCGACGGTGATGCAGCGGAGCGGCGGCCTGCTGAGCGGCGGTAACGTCGCCAACGTCGGCAACACGGCGGCCGGCATCGGCAACACCGCCCTGCAGAGCGGCACGGTGCTTCAGCGTTCGGGCGGGCTGGTCGGCCCCTTCAACCGCAGCAACATGCAGAACCTGTCGGCCGGCGTCGGCAACTTCGCCGGACAGAGCGCCCTGGTGAGGCAGCGCTGACCGTCCCCCTCCTCCCGGCTTCCTCCCTGACCTCGCTCCGGCCGGCAACGGCCGGAGCATTTTTCTGCCCGCCGGCAGCCCAGGAGGTCCGCTCCGCACTCCAGCGGGAAATCCGCCGCCCATTGTGGGGCAACTCACAGAAGCCGGTCCGGCACTTCACTTAAGCTCTCCTCAAGGACGCCACCTCACTCACTCCCCAACCGAAGGACAGCCCGCCATGATCCGCACCTGTGTTCTCGGCACCCTCGCCGCCATGCTGCTCGCCACCCCCGCCCTGGCGCAGAACAAGCCCGTCGGCCCCATGACCGGCCCCGGCATGCCGTCGATGATGGCGGTACCCGGACTGGTTAGCACCAATGTCGGCAACGCCACCAATGTCGGCGCCGGCATCGGCAACTCGGCACAGCAGCAGGGTGTTTTCCTTCAGGGCGGAGGCGGCGCTCCCATCCGCGGCGTCAGCCCGCTGGTCAGCACCAATGTCGGCACCGCCACCAACGTTGCCGCCGGCATCGGCAACAGCGCCGGTCAGAGGCTGCTGGGCATCCAGGGCAGCGGTGTGCAGGTCGGGCTGAACTTCAGCGGCCGCGGCCCCCTGGTCAGCACCAATGTCGGGGTCGGCACCAACGTCACCGCCGGGATCGGCAACAGCGCCGCCCAATCGCTGACCGGCCTTCGCCGCTGAGCGCTCTTTTCCCTCCAATCCCGGAGGCCACCGATGCCGAAGTTTCCGACACTCCTAGCCCTCGCCGCACCTGTCCTGCTGGTCCTGGCCGTTTCGGTCCCGGTGCAGGCCGACTCCCTCTCCTGCCAGACGGTCAACGGCAAGACCGTCTGCATGCGCGGATCGGGAACACTGAGCTGCGCGACGCACAACGGCCGGACCCGCTGTACTGCCACCCCGTCCGACCCGCAGTCGGAAGCCGTTCCCGAAACGGAGATCCAGCGGCTTCCCCGCCCGGTCACTCCCGATCTGCACAGCCTGCTCGAGCGCCGGGGGTTCCCCTTCGACCATCGGGTCCACTCCCTGACCCTGGAGGATGACGACGATCCGGACATCGACTGATCCCCGCCGAGCAGCGAAGCCGGAGACACCGACGGAGATTTTCCGCCGAGGACGACTCACCGCACCATCCCGCAATCGAAGGGCGGCCGGCAGACGCCGGTTGCCCTTTTCATATCCGACCCGTGCACGAACGGGGCAGAAGCGCCGACGACGGCGTACCGCCTTTGACGGCGGGGGTCGGGCCGGTTGCCGGCGTACCATTCCCCGCATCATCACACCCGCGCCGTCAGCCGAAGCTCAGCCAAGAGGCCGCCATGACCGCGATACGGATCAATTTCGACAAGGATCTCGTCCTTGCCGGACATTTCCTGCTCAAGCATCTGGAGCGGGAGGAAAGGCACCGCCTGGCGACCGCCGCGCGGTTGTCCCACCACGCGCGCGGCGCCATGATCTTCCAGAAGGGCGATCCCGGCGACAGCATGATGGCGGTCATCCGCGGCCGGGTGAAGATCTGCTGCCATTCCATGGACGGCAAGGAACTGGTGCTGAGCATCATCAACAAGGGCGGCCTGTTCGGCGAGATTGCCCTGCTGGATGGCGAACCACGCACCGCCGACGCCGTGGCCCTGGAGGAAACCGACCTCCTGGTGCTGGACCGGTCGCAGCTGATGCCGGTGCTGACGGCAAGGCCGGATCTGGCCTTCCGCATCATCAGCGTGCTGTGCCAGCGGCTGCGCCAGACCAGCGAGCATCTGGAGGACACCCTCTTCCTGGAGGCGCCCTCCCGCTTCGCCCGCGCCCTGAAGCGGCTGGGCGATGCCTTCGGCAAGCCGGAGCCGGAGGGGCTGCGGCTGGACATCAAGCTGTCGCAACAGCAGCTGGGCTGCCTCGTCGGTGTCTCGCGCGAGAGCGTCAACAAGCTGCTGAACGAGTGGCAACGGGCCGGCGTGATCGAGATGGACGCCGGCTATATCGTCATCCGCGACACCGGCGCCCTGGACGACATCGCCGACTCCTGCGGTTGAGACGCCAATCCGGCGCCGCTTGTGAGCCGCGCCACAGCGCCCCGGTCCGAGTGGCCCCATCATGCTCCCCACACCCGGCCGTCAGCCACTGAGGGAGCCAGCGATGAAATCGTCCCGCACCGTCTTTCTGCCTGCCTTCGCCGCCCTGCTGCTGACCGCCGGGACGGCCGCGGCCCAGGTCACCGGCGGCATCGCCTTTCCGCCCGGTCCGATCCCCGGTGCGGCGATGGCGCAGGCCTTCGCCCAGACACCGCGCCTGCCGGTGTCGGTGAATCCGACGCCCCGCGGCGCCCCTCCCGGCGCGATGGTCACCAACCCGTCCGTGCGCCGGTCCTCCGTGAACCAGCAGGCGATCACCCGCATCCGCGGCGATGCCGGCTATCTCGCCGGCTTCAACAAGGGGCAGCCGCTGGCCGCCAGCCGTCAGCCGCCGGTGCAGCCGGTCGACCCCAGCTTCACCATCATCGATGCCCCCTTCATCGTGAACAACTTCAACAGCGCGCTGAACTTCGCCTTCGGCGACGGCAACATCAGCCAGCAGCAGCTCGGCGACGGCACCGCGGCGGGCAGCGCCGGCCCGGTGGAGACCGCCGCCCCGGCACCGGCACCCGAACCGGCCCCGCTCCCCGTTCCGGCCCCCGCTCCAGCCGTCAAGCCGGCCGGGCCTTCGACGCTCGACATGCTGATGAGCACAGCCGGGCCGCTGCCGCATCTGCCCGCGGCGCTGGCCCATGGCGGCGTCCAGTTCAACAATGTGAACACCGCCACCAACACCGCCGTCGGCACGGGAAACCGGGCGACACAGAAAACGGTCACGGTCCAGCGCTGACCTTCGTTAATTCACCTCCCGCGCCACCCGGAAGCCGTTGGTGAGATAGCGCACGTCGATGTCGTAACTGTTGCGCATCGTTCCATTGATGGCCTCCAGCTTGTCGCGCCAGGACCCGCCGCGCAGAACCCGCTTGCGGCAGTTCCCCTGCGTCCAGGCGCTGCCATCGGCCGGGGCGCCCTGGTAGTTCTTGTTCCAGCAGTCGGCCACCCATTCCGCCACGCCGCCGTTCATGTCGTGCAGGCCGAACGGGTTAGCCTTGTAGCTGCCGGCGGCGGCCGGGGTCAGATGCTCGTGCGGACCGCCGCAATCGTCGCAGTCGGCATGGTTCCCCTCTTCCGTCCCCCACCAGTAAGGCGTGGTGGTGCCGGCCCGCGCGGCGAATTCCCATTCCGCCTCGCTCGGCAGGCGATAGCGCTGCCCGGTCTTGCGGCTGAGCCAAGCCACATAGGCCTGCGCATCCTGCCAATGCAGATTGTGGACGGGGGTTCCATCGGTCGGGTTGGTCATGCGCGGCATGTCGGTGCAGCCGCCCTCCTGGATGCAGGCGCGCCATTCGCCGACCGTCACCTCATACATGCCGAGCGCGAAGGGCTTGGCGATGGTGACGCGGTGGACCGGCCGTTCCGACGGGTCGCCCTTGTCGTTCCCCATCATGAAATTGCCGGCCGGCACCCGCACCAGCACCGGGCAGGTCGGACAATCCTGGAAGCTGTTGCCCGAGCCATGATTGCGCGCCGTGCCGTTCGTCGGCCCGGATGGCGTCGTTGAGGGGGCGGTCGGCGCCGCGGACTGCGGTGCTGCCGGCGGCACGGTCGCCGCCACCTGCGGCTCGGCCGGCGGGGGAGCGGCGGCCTGGGCCGCTGCCGGCGCCGGGGGCGCTTCACGCTTCAACAGCGCGGCGGCGACGAAGCCCTGGGTGCCGTCCTCCAGCGCGATGCGGTACCACCCACCGTCCGGCACGCGGCCGAGCACCTGCACCGCGGTCCCGCGCGCCACCCGGCCGACCCGCGCCCCGCCATTGGCCGGCGTCGCCCGCAGGATTCCGTCCGCCGTGACGGTGTAGCGTCCGGGTTCGGCCGGCTCCAGCCCCGGTCCCATCGCCGTTTCCGGCTTGGTTTCCGTTTTCGGCGGCGGCTCCGCCGGTTGGCCAGCGATCTTCAGCGACTCAAGCTGGCGGCGGGCCATCGGGGCGTAGCTGCCGCTGCCGAACAGTTGCAGGAAGGCCTGATAGTCGCTGGGCTCCTTGCTCGACTGGATGCGCTTCCACAGGCTGTCCTCAAGCTCGGCCACCGGGGCGGTGCCGGGTGCCGCGATCTCCACGCTGACGCTCGCCGTGGCGGTGCCGCCACGCCCATCATCGACGCTGTAGCGCAGGGTGCCGGCCGGACCGGGGGCGGCGGCCTCCGGGTCGAAGGTCAGGCCGGTCAGCGCCTGGACGGTCAGCCGGTCGCCCGGCTTCACCACCGCCGCACCATTGTGGACGCTGCCGCGCTCCGGCACGGCGGTGACGGTGACGGTCAGCGGGTCGCCGTCCGGGTCGGACGGCGCGTCGATCCCCATTGGGTTGCCGGCGACGCGCAGCTTGCGCTCGGCCACCACCGCCGGGGGCTGGTTGCTCGGCTTGATCGTCACGGGGATGGCACCGGTGGTCATGCCGCCGCGCCCGTCGGCCACCAGGAACTCGAAGGTCCCGGCATCGCCGCGGAAACTGCCGTCGGGCTTGAAGCTGGTGGCCGCCAGCTGCTCCACCGTCAGATAGTCGCCGATCAGCACGCTGCGCTCCCCGACACGGACGGTGCCGCCGCGCGGCAGCCCGGTGACGCGGGCATACATCTGGTCGTCGTCGGGATCGGTCGGCTTGCCGGCCCCCAGCGGCTCCGCACCCGCACGATCCAGCACGGTCAGCGCCCGCAACTCGCCCAGCACCGGCGGCCGGTTGGGCGGGCGCGGGTTGAAGTAGAAGGGGGTTGCGCCGAGCGACCCGTAGACGAACGGCTCCTGCCGGCCGTTGGTGGCCTGCTTCACCGTATCGCGCACATTGCGGAAGAACAGGCTCAGTTCCAGCCCCGGCGTCTGGAGATGCTGGAGCAGCGCCGCGCTGAACGGGCTGTGGTCGCCGGTGCCATCCTCCGCCAGCTGGTCGGCGCGGGTCGCCATCGCCACCAGCGTGTCGCTCGGCGTGTCGTCGACGCTGCCGAAACCGGGATGGGCCTGGTTGCGGTTCGACCCGCTGCGGGTCAGGCGGTCGACGAAGGGATTGTTACGGCAGGCGTCGAGGATGAGGATGCCGAGCTTGCGCGCGCCCGCCAGCTCGCCCATCGGCAAATTCAGCGGGATCGCCTCGTACACCAGATCGCGTTCGCGTTCCAGCTGGGCGTCGGCCGGCAGCAGATAGTTGACGCCGTTCACCTGGATGCCGTGCCCGGCATAGAAGATCACCGCCACGTCGGCCTGCGAAGCCTTCAGGCCGAACTGGCGCAAGGCGGTGGCGAAGCCGCGGGCGTCCAGGTCGTACTGCTCGTCCACCGTGAAGTTCAGCGCCCGCAACGCCTCGCCGATGGCTTTCGCATCGTTGCGCGGGTTCACCAGCTCCGGCGCATTGCGGTAATTGCTGACCCCGATCACCAGCGCCAGCCGGCTTTCCGCCGCGGCCCCGGCCGGCGCCTGACCGGTGGTGGCCGGACCGGCCGCAAGCGCTCCCCCGCCGAGGCCCATGAGCGCCAACAGCCCAGCCGCCAGCAGAAGGATCAGCACCGCAACCATCGTCCGGCAGGGTCCGACCGGTTTCACCATCCCCGCCTCCGTACCCGTGCAAAGAGGCGCCGCAGTCCGTGGTCGGTCGCATGCGACCTGTAGGCTCACCGGCGAAGCTTGCGGCGCATAGCGGATGGCTGTTCGAATCGATTTCGGAAATTGCCGGCAGCCCGCCATGTATGGAAGGAAGCATACCATGGCTCAACCCCATTCCAAGCCGCCCCTTGAGCCTGAGCCCGGCAAAAGAGGGGGTGGCAGGCCGAAGTGATTACTTCCTGTATCGAGGATTAATGCTGACGATTATCGCCGACGGCTATCGGCGTCTTCATCGTCGATCAACAGCCATATCCGCACCGCCTTCACCTTGCCCTTCAGCTCCACCTCCCCCACCGGCAGCGCCGTGCAGCGGACGCCCGCCCCCTGTTGCTCCCCCTGCCGCACCGCCTGCCAAGTCGGATCGCCGACGATGACCCGGCAATGGCGCGAGGTTCGGGCATCGACCAGCTTGCCATAGGCCTCCAGCCGGGCGGCGGTGTTCGCGGTGTCGCCGAGAAGCGAGTATTCGCTGTGCCGCAACCCGCCAAGGCTGCCGGCGACGAGCGGCCCGGTGTGCACGCCGACCCGGATGCCAACCGGCGGCAGCCCTTCCGCCTGCCACCGCCGGTTCAACGCCACCAGTTCCCGGCCCATCTGCAAGGCGCAACAGACCGCACGGCGGGCGTCGGCATCGATCTCGTCCTGCGCGCTGCGGGCGACCGGCGCGCCGAACACCGCCAGAATCGCATCGCCGACGAAGCGCAGAACCACCCCGTCATTGGCGGTGACGATCTGGACCATGGAATCCAGATAGCCCTCCAGCCAGCGGATCAGCGGTTCCGGCTCCAGGGCCTCGCAGATGGTGGTGAAGCCCTCGATATCGGAAAACAGCACGGTGGCGGTCAATTGCTGCGGGCGCGGGCGGTTGCCGGTCATGAAGGTCGCACGTTCGCGCCAGATCTCCTCCGCCACCGGCTGGGAGACATGGTTGGCGAACAGCTGCATCATCACGCGCCGGTCCGCCCGTTCGCGCAGCGACATCTGCACGGTCATGGCGGCGAGCCCCGCACCCCAGGCCAGCGACGGTGCCACCAGCGGCACCAGCGGCCCACCCGCCGCGAACAGCACATTGGCGCCGGTCCAGGCGGCTGCCGGCACAAGCAGCCCGGCTGCTGCCACCAGCCACAAGGGCAATCCGGCCAGCGCCACCGCCACCCCGGCTGCCGCCATCAGCAGCGCCAGCGCCGCTTCGCCCGCGAACGGCAGGCGCGGGTTCTGCCGCCCATCGAGAAGCTGAGCCAGCACATGCGCCTCGATCTCCACCCCCGGCGTCGACGCACCGGCCAACGACAGCGGCGTCCGGTGCTGATCGATGCCGGCCAGCGCCGTGCCTACCAGCACAAACCGCCCGGCCAGCCAGTTTTTCGGCAGAACGGCGACGCTCTCCGCGGGATAGATCGGGAACGGGGCGGTCGAGCCGTCCGGCCGGCTATGCCAGTCGATGCGGAACGGCTCGCCCGGCACAACCGGCACACCGCCCAGGCGGGCAAGCTGAACCGGCAGGCTCGGCGTGCCGTCGCCGCCGAAGGGGACATGCCAGCGCACCGCGGCATCCAGCCGGTCCTTCGCCAAGTTGGCATGGCCGCGCGGCATCCCTTCGGTGAAGCCGTCGAGGAAACGGCGCTGCCGCTCGGTCAGCGGCGTCTGCTCCAGGGCGGTGATCGCCACCACCGGAACCGGTGCCCCCAGCATGGTGCGGCGCAGCCGCTCGTCCAGGGCCGGAAGGCTCGGCTGGTCGAACAGCACGTCGATGCCGATGGCGCGGACCCCGGCCGCCGCCAGCACGCCGACGATGTCGGCCAGCATGCCGCGATCCACCGGCGACCGGCAGGCAAGGCCGGCGAAGCTGTCCTCGCCGAACAGCACCAGCGCAATGGCCGCATGCTGTGGCTGCGCCGGGGCGGCGGCGGCGATCAGCCGGTCGCTCAAGCTCTCGTCTGCGGTGCGCAGCGGCGGCACCAGCCGCGTGGCGGCAAGCGCCAACACCGCACTCGCCAGCATGACGGCCACCGGCAGCCACCGGCGCGACCATCCACGACGGTCCGGCGGCGGGTCGCGCACCGCCGGTTTCGCGACGGCGGAAGGTTCCGGCCCTTCCCTGGGGTTCGCCGGCGGGCCGTCCATCCGCTCCTCACCGAACCTTCAGGATCAGCTGGGCGGAGGCCACCTCCGTCTCGCGCAGGCGGGACACCGCGCGGTCGAGCTGTCCGGCGGCATCCTCGGCCAAGGGACGGAAGGCAGCATCGCGGCCGGGAATCTCGCCGTCCAGATTACGGCTGGTGGCGATGCAGCGCACCTCCAGATCGGCGGGAGCATCCCCGGCGCGCAGCGGCATGCGGTCGCCAGACAGGCTGATCGGCACATTGCCCATCACACGGGCACTCATCGTGGCACCGGACGGGAAGATTGGGATCAGCTGGCCGCGCGCGTTGCGCAGATAGCAATAAAGATGGGCGTCGCGGTCGGTCTGCACCAGCAGGCGGATGTCCTCGCCCGGCCGGTAGGCGGCATTGCCGGCCGGATCGGCGGAGAGAAAGAGGTCGAGCGGCACCATCGCGTCGCGCAGGGATGCCATCGCCGCCCCGATCTGCCCGGCGCAGCCGGCGGATGCCAGGCCGACCGCCAGCGCCGCGCCGCCCGCGGCCTCCACCATGCGGACATGCAGGGTGCCGATGGGGGTGCCATCCGGCCTCAGCATGCCGATGTCCGTCCCATCCGCGAGCGGCAGGCTCCGCGGCCAGGGGGCCGGGCTGCCGTTCATCCATTCGACCGCCGCACGTTCCCCGCCGGCCTGCACCGTCAACCGGTCCAGTCCCGGCTCCGCCGGACGCCGCAGCAGGGGTAGGCTGCCGGCCTTGACGCATTGCGTGCCGGACGCCGACGGGTCGATGGCCAGCGCCTTCTCCAGCGCCGCATCCAGCGGGTTTCCCAGCGCCCGCGCGGCGCCGAGGTCGCTCTGCATGAACCGGTCGTCGCCGGGACCGGCACGGGCCGACACGGCACCGTCCGCCGTCTGGCCGGGAACCCCGTCATAGGGACCGCGCAGCCGCAGCAGGCGCCCGTTGGCAAACAGCAGCGTCGCATTCGCCCCGTCGGGAAGCCTGACCGCCTGCCCGTCGGCGACGAGCTGGCCCTGGACATAGCCGGGCGCGCTCGACGCCACCACCACGGCCTCCGCCGCGGCCTCCTGGCCGAAGCCGAGGGCGAGGACGGCGGCGGCACCCAGCGAAGGGGTAAAGCGTCTCTTCGGCATGATCGTTACCTCCTGGATTTGAAAGGATCAGTCGCGGTTGCGGCCCTTGCCGGTGGCGGCCCCGTCATCGGGCGCGAGCAGGCAGGCGGTGCGGGATTGCGTCACCACCGACACCGCTCCGTCCGTCCCGCCGTTGCGGCGGAAGCGCAGCCCATTCATCTGGCTGGCGATGCTGAGCGAGACGACGGCAAGATCCTCTTCGTCGATGATCTTGTGGCCGTCCTGCCAGCATTGGACACGGACCCGCTTGCCGGACGGGGCGATGTCGACACCGCCCGCAACACCGCCGCTGGTGGCGCCCGACGTGTCGCCCCCCTTCTTGCGGACAACCGTGGCATCGGCCGCACCGGCGAGCCATAGGGCGGCAAGACCGAGGCAGGCCGCGAGGAGCAGAGCGTGTTTCATGGCATCCTCCTCCGTTCGGGCCGCACTCAATGGGTCGGCTTGAATTCGACGCGCCGGTTGCGGCCGTCATAGGGGTTGGCGGCGATCGGCGCCGTCGGGCCCTTGCCGTCCACCGTGATGCGCTTGGGGTCGATCCGATGGACGCGGACCAGATACTCGCCGACCGACACCGCGCGGCGCTGCGACAGCAGCATGTTGTGGGAAAGGCTGCCGCTGGCGTCGGTGTGGCCCTCCACCGTCAGGCCCAGGGTCGGATCCTCTTTCATCAGCGCCCCGACGGCGTCGATGTAGGAAGCGGACTCGGCCGGGATTTCGGCGGAGTTGAGCGCAAAGTTGATGCGGAAGCCGAAGGCCTGCGGTGCAGCGCCCTGCTCCTGGACGACGGGAGCGGCGGGCGGCTCGGCGGTGGCCATCTGGGCAGCCGGGGCCTCCGTGCGCACCTCCTGCCGGCGCTGCTTGTGGGCGGGGCGGCTGGCCTGCGGAGCGGGTTGGGGCGCCGGTTGGGCAACGGGCTGCATTTCGGGCTGCGGAGCCGGCTGCGCTGCGGACGGGATCGGCGCCGTGCCGTAGTTGATCTCGTCGATGGGCCGGGGCCGCTTGGCAGCGGCACCGGCCGCACCGCCGATGATCTCGATGCTGCGGGTGCGGATTTTGGGTTCCGGCGCCACCACCTCGCGCAGTTCCTCCACGCTGGGCGGCCGGTCGAACATCATCACCTTCGACGAACCCGATCCTTCGACCGTCTGGGCGGATACGGAACCGGCCCAGGCGGCGGCCAGCATCGGCAGGGTGGCGACCAGGGTATGAGTCAGGGCGTGGGACAGGATGGACTTGGTCATGTCAGGCTCCATGGGCAGGAGAAGGAACGGCGTTGCCCTGGTTCTATCGCCACCACCCTGCCCCGCGCTGTGAGCCGGCCAACAGTCGGCCCCCGATTCCGGCGATCCGCCCGAGGTTACTCCCCCTGCGCCAGCGTGCCGGGCAGCACCTTCACCGTCAGCCGCTTGGCGCGGGCATCGCTGCCCTTGGCGGTCGCGAAGGCATTGATCACGTCATCCAGGGCAGCGCCGGGAATGGGCTGCAAATCCTCGCTCTTGAACGCCTCGGGGATCCGCACGCCGATCTCGTCGTGCGACAGGACGCAGGCGACCGTTTCCTCGGCATTGGCCCGGTCCATGCGCAGGTTGAAGGGCTTCTGCACACCGGGCGGGATTTCCACCTGCCTGCCGGCCTCGACGAAGGCGTCGGGCTGGAAGCGGTTGGGGAAGATGCGCGACACCGTGCCGGCGGCATCGCGGTAATAGCAATAGACGAAGCCGTCCGCCGTCGGCTGCATCCGGACCACCAGCGCCTCGCCGGCGCGGTAGCGCGGTGCCGGCCCGCGGTCCGACGACAGCAGCAGGTCGAGCCGGGACGGCGACGGCTGGGCACGTGGCAACCCTTCGCCCCCGGCATTGCTGACGCTCTGCAGCCGGGCCGGCGGTGCGCCGCCCTGGCCGGGCGGCTTGGCGAGCAGGCGCTGGTAGAGGTCGAAATCGATGCGGCCGGTGGCGATCAGGTCGCTGTCCGCCTGGAAGCGGCCGACCGCTTCGGCGGTCCGCTGGTCGAGCTGCCCGTTGACCGGCCCGTCGTAATAGCCCTGCGCCGACAGCGCGCGCTGGGTGAAGGTCACGCGCTCCGACGGAGCCATGCCGTCGAACCAGCCGCGCGCCTCCGCCATGAAGGCGGGGTTGGTCTGGTCGATGCCCAGGCATTGCCAGTAGGGCACGCGGGTCAGCTTGCCCAGAACCTCGATGGTGCTGAGTTCGACCAGCGTGCGCACCCCCTGGTGCAGCCCCTCCGACCGGTTCAGCGAGATGTTGAAGGACAGGCCGGCCTTGCCGATCACCCCGCCGGTGTCGGCCCCGCGCCCCGACGACACCACCGCCAGCGTGTTGGACGCCGACATGCCGGGGATGATCTGGCGCGTCACCAGTTCCCCGACATTGAGGTCGACCGAGACCATCGACACCACCTGATCGGCCGAGACGCCGATGTCCAGCTTGGGCAGCGACAGACCGGCCCCCGCCGCCTCGCTGACCACATTGTCGTCCAGCTGGGTGATGGCGCCGCGGATGTAGTAGGAGGGCGCCCGGAAGTTGGGCTGCACCCCGATCATCCAGTACAGCGCGTTGACGTCGTCCAGCGCCGGCTCGAAATCCACGAAGCGGAAGGCGTTGGAGGTTTCCGACATCCGCGAGACGGCGGTGATCAACATCTCCTTCGTGCCGCCGGCAACCCGGCCGGTGGCGTCGGGCAGGCCGTTGGCGGTGATGTAGATGTCGTGCTTGCCATGGGTCCACAGCAGCGTGTCCATGCAGCGCAGCGCCTCGCTGAAGCTGCTGATGGTGCGGACGGCCGGGGTCTTCGGCTGCTGCACCACGCGGGCCATCTCGCCGGAGGTGAAGCAGCCGCCGAGCGCCAGCGTCAGGCCGACGGAAACCACGGCGGAACCAAGGAACCGGACCATGCTCATCGGCGCTGTCTCCTATGGGTTTGTGGTCCGGCTTGCTGCCTGCGCCGTCAGGCCGGCTCAGGACCGGTCACCGCGCCGACAGTTGCGGGCTGCGGTCGGCGCGGACCGTGATGGTGATCTTCTTCGACATGATCGGCGGGTCGTGCGGCACATGGTCGGCATCGGCCAGGACCAGTTGCAGCGTGTGGCGACCGGGCGGCAGTTCCATGATCGTTTCGGTCTGGCCCTTGCCGAAATGAAGGTGCTGCTTGTCGCTGGGGATCGGCTCGTTGAAGTTCTTGAGGTCGGTGTCGATCAGCAGATGATGGTGCCCGGTTCCGTCCTTGCGCACACCGGCCGGCGCGACGCCGAAATTGCGCAGCCCGAACCACACCTTGAAGCGCGTCCCCACCACCTGGCCGTTGTTGGGCCAGCCGATGTAGAGCCATGCATCCTTTCGGCCGGGCGTCCGCTGCGCGGTGGCAGGGTCGTTCTGATCAGCTTTCTGGTCGGCCTTCTGTTGGGCGGATGCGTCCGCCGCAGCCGCGGGCGTCACAGTGACCGGCGCAAGCGACAGCACGCCCCACAGAACCGCGCAAGACACCGCGCCCAGAGCCGGTTGCAGGCGGCGAGCGGTCCTAAGCGCGCACGAAATCGATGTCATGGTGCCCTCCCTGGCAGGGACGAAGCGAACGGCTCCGGTCAGCGGACGGTGATGGTCACCTTCTCGGACATCACCGGCGGGTTGTGCGGAATGTGGTCGGCGTCGCCCAGGACCATCTGAAGCGTGTGGGTTCCGGGCGGGAGCTCCAGCCGCGCTTCGGTCTGGCCGGCGCCGAAATGCAGGTGCTGCTTGTCGTTGGGGATCGGCTCGTCCGGGTTCGTCAGCTCGGTGTCGATCAGCAGGTGATGGTGCCCGGTGTCGGCATGGCTGATGCCGGCCGGTGCGATCCCCATGTTCTGGAGCCCCATGCGCACCCAGAATTTTCCGCCGGTGATGACCGTCCCGTTGGGAGGCCACAGGATGTAGGCACGCGCGTCATCGGGCGCTTTCGCCCGGTCGGCCATTCCCTGCCCAGCCAGAAACAGCGGCAGAAGCAGTAGGGCGCCGACTGCGATCACGGCAGTCCGCAGCATGATTTCCCCCTGTATTCTTCATTGCCCTTTGTCCGATGCAATCGATCTTAGTCTTCGACCGCGAAGCAGGGTTCCCCCGAATTCTTGGGTAATCCCATCCCGTTGAAAAACAACCCGCTCCTGCGCCACACCCTTCCGAATTGGCGGACAATCGTCCTCTGCATCCCCACCATTACGGGGGAGGAGGGCGCGAGCAGGACAGGCAGGCGGCCTTTTCAGCGCTTGATCCCGAACAGTTGCTCGTTCATCGCCGCCCGGTCCGCAGTTGCCACACCGCCGGCCCGCCCCGGCAGCGGCAATCCGCCGCCCATCGCCCCACTCGCCAGGGTCGGGCCGTTCGTTCGGCTGTTCCCCATCCAGGGCGGGAAAGCGCCAACGGGACCGGCCGCACTGGGCGGCGCGTTGCCGACCCGGTTCGCCAATTGGGAAACCGCCGCGGCGGAAAGCGGCACGCCGCCGGACTGCACTTCGAACGCGGCGGCCGGCCGGACAAGGGCGGTGATCGCGACGAGAACCGAAAGGCAAAGGGTAACGGCGGCAAGGCTGCGCATCGGGGCTTTCCTCCGCGGAACAGGGGCAGGGGCGGCATGGCCCCATCCTGCCGCAGGCCGTCAGCCCGCCGCTGTGAGCGGGGCCACAGCGGCGGGTGAAAAGCCGCGAGGACTTAGACCCGCTCGGGGATACGGGCGATGACCTTGATCTCGAAATCGAATCCCGCCAGCCAGTTCACCCCGACCGCGGTCCAGTTGGGATAGGGCGCATCGCCGATCACCGTCTCGCGCACCGTCATGATGGCCTCGAACTGGTTGGCCGGATCGGTGTGGAACGTGGTGACGTCGACGACATCGTCGAAGGTGCAGCCGGCGGTCTTCAGCACATTGGCGAGATTGTCGAAGGCCAGCCGCACCTGCTGCTCGAAGTCGGGTTCCGGCGACCCGTCCGCGCGGCTGCCGACCTGCCCCGATACGAACAGGAGATCGCCCGAGCGGATCGCCGCCGAATAGCGGTGCTTTTCGTAGAGCGCGTGCCGGTTTGCCGGAGTGATCGCGTCGCGTTTGGCCATGGTCGTGGTCCTCCTTGATTGCCGGGATATCCGGCATTGGGCTTCACAGCGCGGCTGCAAGTTGATATACGCCGCGTATGCGAACCACAACACACATACGTCGCGTATGTCAAATCACATACGTGTCGTATGCGGAATTTTCCGGAGAAGGCCCATGGCCGCCAAAAAGCGATCCGAGATGATGGAGGAAACCCGCGCCAAGCTGATCGCGTCCGCGCGCAAGGCCTTCACCGAACAGGGGTTCGCCGCCGCATCGATGGACGATCTGACGGCGGAGGCCGGGCTGACGCGGGGCGCCCTCTATCACAATTTCGGCGACAAGCGCGGGCTTCTCCAGGCGGTGGTCGACCAGCTCGACACGGAGATGGCACAGCGTGCGCACGCCATCGGCGCCAAGGCCGGGAACGGCTGGGACGGATTGCTGGCCGAAGGTGTGGCCTATATCGAGATGGCGCTGGAGCCCGAGGTCCAGCGCATCGTCCTGCTCGACGGACCGGCCTTCCTGGGCGATCCCTCGCAATGGCCGAGCCAGAACGGCTGCCTTCAAATGACCCGGCAAACGGTGGAACGGCTGATCGCTCAGGGGGTCATCAGGCCCATCGATCCCGAAGCGGCCGCCCGGCTCTTGAATGGGGCGGCATTGAACGCCGCGCTTTGGGTGGCTGCCAGCTCCGATCCGCAGGACGTCCTCGCCAAGGCGGTCGACGCATTCCGCGCCCTGGCGGAAGGGCTGCTGGCACGCCGATCCTGACAATCGTGCAAAAGGCCACAGCCCCGCATCGGCGGGGCTGTGGCGATAGACAGGACGATGTTTCAGCCAGATCCGCGGTTACTTGGACTCGCTCTTCAGATAGGCGATCAGGTCCGCACGCTTGGTGTCGTCCTTGACCCCGGCGAAGGCCATCTTGTTGCCGGGAAGCGCCGCCTTCGGATCCTTCAGATAGGTGTCGAGCTTCTGCTCGTCCCAGGTGTAGCCGGCATCCTTCACCGCCGCGGAATAGCTGAATCCGTCGACGCTGCCCGCCTTGCGGCCGACGATGCCATGCAGGTTCGGGCCGACGCGGTTGGGGCCGCCGGCCTCGATGGTGTGGCAGGCCTTGCAGGTGTTGAACACCGACTTGCCCGCCGCGGCATCGCCGTCCGCGGCCTGCGCGGCGGCGGTTCCACCGGAAATCAGAATGACGGAGGCCAACAGAATTTTGCGCATGACGGACACAGCGGAACTCCCATTTCTCAACGTTGTCTCCGGCCAACCGAGAAAATTGGTCGGGCTTCCTTCCGGCGAGCAGGCGGAAGCTAATGGCGGCCAATAAGGTCAGGAAGCGAATTTACCCGATGGTTGTCATCGGTTTTTCCGATACGATCCTGCCGCATTAGGGGAACCGCCGGTCGCGGCTGCATCCAGTGGATGCGACGAATCGTCTCACACCGGTCGGTCGCGATCAAGCTGCCGATGGCGTAGGTCTTGCTCCCCGTCCGTGGAGGCGGGGTTTCGAGCGAGGTATCATGGATACGGAAATGGCCCGGACATTTCTGGAGGTCACGGCGGCAGGCAGCTTCATGGCGGCGGCCGACCGGCTCCATGTGACCCAGTCGACGGTCAGCACGCGCATTCAGCAGCTGGAGCAGCAGCTTGGCTGCCGGCTGTTCGTGCGCAACAAGACCGGCGCCACGCTGACCAGCGCCGGCCTGCGTTTCCAGCGCCATGCCGCGGCGATCCTCCGCCTGTGGGAACAGGCCCGGCAGGAAGCCACCCTGCCCGCCGGCCACAAGGCGCTGCTGCGCATCGGCAGCGAGGCCGGCCTGTGGAACCGCCTGCTGTACCGCTGGATTCCCTGGATGCGGCGCAACGCCAACGACATCGCCCTGCGCTGCGACGTCGGCCTGCCGAACGGGTTGCTGCAAGGCCTTCAGGACGGGACGCTGGACGTCGCCGTCCTCTATTCGCCGCGCGCCCTGCCGGGCCTGTCGATCCGCCTGCTGCTCGAGGAGGAGCTGGTCCTCTTCCGCATGCCGGCGGTCGAGGATTACCTGGAGGAGCCCTATGTCCACATCGACTGGGGCGAC
Organism: Azospirillum sp. A26; assembly: GCF_042604635.1. NCBI lineage: Bacteria > Pseudomonadati > Pseudomonadota > Alphaproteobacteria > Rhodospirillales > Azospirillaceae > Azospirillum > Azospirillum sp. A26. The sequence goes on from NZ_CP170474.1 coordinate 239,231, forward strand.
GATTTCCGCCGCAATGTGCAGCTGCATCGCCCGGACGTGCAGGCCGCCCCGGTGTCGATCGGCGTCGGCACGCTCGGGCTCGACTATGTCAAACAGTGCGGCGGCACCGGGCATTTCCCCCGCCAGCTCGTCCAGCCGCTGATCGATGCCGGCAAGGGGGAAATACTGCCGGAAGCCCGGCCGCTCAGCCTTCCCATCTACGCCGCCTACCCGACCGACGCCGACGACGCCATCATCGACCCGGCCCTCACCGGGTTGAAGGCCATTCTGGGCGAACCTGCCGGCGCCCGCGATTCACTTTGATAAAGCCGATGTAATCCATCGGTTTATTTCGCTTTTTGCGATGGATGACGCTGCCTAGGATCGGCTCCGCGGGCATTCGGGACCCATCCGGCAGCGGTGCCGGGGGTCCCGAATGCCCACCCATCCAAACCGAAGACCGAAGGTCCCGATCCGATGTCCACGCAATTGGCACAGCCGTCCCTGCTCGAAGAAGAAGGCGCCGCGGCGGATACGAAGTTCCGCCGGTTCGAGTCCCCCTACATCGTCTTTCCGGCGCTGATCCTGCTGCTGATCATGCCGTTCGGCATCCTCTTTCACCCGGCTTGGCTCGCGACTGCCGCCGAGGTGGGCGTGGTCGTGATGTTCATCGCCATTTTCCGCATGATGCGCATGTAAGGCTGGCGCCCCCGCCGCCAAGACGTTCAGCCGCGGGCGGATCGCGTCTTCCAGGTGACGGTCGCGGCGACCGCCAGCGCACCGGCGCTCAAGGCCAGCGCCCAGAGCAGGAGGCCGAAGCCCGTCCCATCGTGGCGGACCGCGACCGACAGCGCCGCCGCCAGACACAGCAGCGCCGCCAGCCGCAGCCGGAACACCGTGCGGCGCGGCGGCCCCCGCCTGGAATCGACGAGATCGCGCCAATGCCGCTCCACCGACAGGGCTAGGGCGGCGAAGGCGAAGTAGCAGAGCCCGAACAGGCCGGGCAGCATCAGGGCATCAGGCATGGTCGGTCACCTTCGCCAGGGTTGAGAGTTCGGGATCGGGCCGCTGGGCCAGCCGCCGCGACACCCGCCAGGCGGCGATGGCGGTCAGCGCCAGCACCGCATCGACGCCCAGCACCGCCCAGTCGGCGGAGGTCACGGCACGGATGGGATGTTCCCCCGTCGTGATCCAGTTCAGCGCCACGCAGGCCGCCGCCAGCAGGGCGACCGCGGTGCATTGTTCGCTCCAGGGCGGGTCCGTCCGGGTGCGGACGGCGGCATGGACGGCGCTGCCGATCCAGATCAGGAAGAAGAGGCCGACCTCCACCAATTCCCGCGACGGGATGCCGGCCGGCAGCAGCCGGTTGGCCGCCATCATCGCCAGCGTGGCGATCAGCAGGCCGGAGGTGCTGCCGCAAGCGATGGCGGCGACGCTGCGCCAGCCGACGCCGGGCTTCACGCCATGGGCAACCCGCCGCTTCTCCATCCAGTACAGCATGCCGGTGCCGATCAGCACGCAGCCGGACAGCCCGAACAGGAAATACAGCCAGCGCAGCGGCCAATGGTCGAAGGCGGCGAAATGCAGCCCCGACAGGACGCGGTGGGTCGCCACCACCGGCCCCGGCCGCTGGTATTTCAGCACCTGTCCGGTGACACCGTCGAAGAAGACCGGCTGGACATCCAGGCTGATGCGGTCTCGCAGAGCGCGGTTGATGCGGACGACCGATGCGGCATCGCCGGCATTATAGACGAACACCACGGCCGGCTCGCCCCCGCCCCACAGCCGGCGGGCCTCCGCCACCATCGGATCGAGCGGCGCCAGCGGGGCGGCGATGCCGCTGCGTGGACGGCTGTAATTGCCCAGCGCATCGTCGTAGAAGCGCCGCACATCGCCGCCATAGAGCGCCTGGACGCCTGCCGGCAGGACGATGGGCAGGACGATGACGATCCCGGTGATCGTGATCATCAGATGGAAGGGCAGGACCAGCACGCCCGTCAGATTGTGCAGGTCGAGCAGGGAGCGGCGGAACTGCCCCCAACTGCGGAAGGTGAAGAAATCCTTGAAGATCCGCGCATGGATGATGACACCGGAAATCAGTCCGGCCAGCATCGCCACCGACGCGAAGCAGACGATCCAATAGCCGATGGAGCCCGCCCGCAGATGCAGGCTGTAATGCAGCGGATAGAAGAAATAGGTGCCTCCCAGCGTCCCGACCGGCGGCAGCAGCTGGCCGTCGCTGGTCGCCATGCCGCCGGCATTGCCGGTCTCAGTCCGAAGCTGAAGCGCCATCACTGGCCGCCGCTCGTCCGGCAACTGCACGTACCAGTCGCGCACTGTCCGCCCGGCGGCGAGCTTCTCCACCGCCGGCAGCACCGCCTGGTCGAGCGAGGCCGGCCCGGTCTCCACCGCACCGACGCGGGTGGCGGGCATCATCCAGCGGTCGATCTCGGATGCGAAAACGGCCAACGATCCCATGAAGAAGATCAGCATCAGCAGCCCGCCGAGCGTCACCCCCGCCCAGGTGTGCGGCCACAGCATGGCGGCGCGCAGGGCCGGGCTGATCAGCTTGCGTTTCTTCGCCGTCATGGCCCGACGATCCCGGCAAACTGCGAGGCCGCGATCAGCAAAACCCCGCCGCCGCCCAGCACCGCCCAGCCGACCATAACCCGCGGCACCGCGAAGGCCCACAGCGACGCCACCGGCAGCACCACCAGGGCCAGCAGGCTGGAGGCGGTGACCGCCTCAGCCGGCGCCATGCCCGCGAGCGCCCCCAACTCTGCCCCGAAGGCGGCGAGGCCCCAGGCGAAGCCATAGGCGCCGAACACCGCCGCCGTCACCCGTGCGGCGGTGCGCAGGCGCGGCGGCGCAGCCCGTCCCTCAACCCGTCCGGACTGCCCGGCAGTCTTCATCGCGCTGGTGCCCCCTGCCATTGTGCCTGCCAAAGTGCCGACGCCCCCGGCACGGTCCGCGCAGTTCCAACCTTGATAATGATACTGATTCTCATTTGCAAGATTCTTCTCTTTCCTGGGGAGAAAGATGGACCGCTTGCGACCGCCGACTGGACCCTCTCAGGGACCCGCCGCCGGCGGGCGCGCAGGCGCGCGACGCTGCCAGCCGGACTGGGCTACACTCTGCCCGACATCGACCGGCTGTTTCCCGACCGGAACCAAGACCGGCAGGGCCAAAAAGGACAAGAACCAATGACCACCGAGAGCGTAACCGACGCGACCTTCGAAACCGGTGCCTTCGAAACCGGAGAAACCCTGCTCGCCCGTCACCCCGGCGCCATCATCCAGCCCGTCAAGGGAGTATGGCCGCGCATCGCCGCCGACGCCTTCATCGCTCCCGGCGCGGTGGTGGTCGGCGACGTCACCATCGGGGCGGAGGCCAGCGTCTGGTACGGCTGCGTGCTTCGCGGCGACGACCACAGCATCACGGTGGGGCCGCGCACCAACATCCAGGACGGCACCATCATCCACGTCATGCTGAACGAGTATCCGACCGTCATCGGCGCCGACGTGGTGATCGGCCATGGCGTGCGGATGCATGGCTGTACGCTGGCGGACGGCTGTCTGGTCGGCATCGGCGCAATCGTGCTGGACGGCGCGGTCGTGGAAAGCGGCGCCATGCTGGCGGCCGGTGCGGTGCTGACCCCGCGCAAGCGCATTCCGGCCCGCCAGCTTTGGGCCGGCAGCCCGGCCAGGCACCTGCGCGACGTCACCGACGCCGAGGTGGAGTTCATCGCCTTCGACGTGCGCCACTATGCCGGTCTGGCACGGGCTGCATCGGGACGCCGATAAAGGGACCGGGGGCGCGCATCGCGCGCCGTATATTTTTCGGGCCTCACGCGCCCCATCGCATTTATATGCCCCGCAGCCTTCTTCTCAGTGGGATAGCGGCCATTGGCCGCCACTGGACTGCGGGGCTGTCATGCAAGGAAAATCGCCTCTCGCGCTGCTCGACCGGACCATGCCTGCCCCGGCGCGCATGGAAGATTGCGATCCGCAGACATCGACCGCCCCCTCCCATGAGGCATTCCCTTCCCCGCGCGCGGTGCTGGGCGAGGCGGCAGTCACCGTCGCCGCATTCCTGCTGATCGCTTTCGCCCTGCAAGTGCTGGCCTTGTGGATCGGGGCCTGACCGCCGACCGCATATACGAATCGTATATTTTCCGGCCCTGCCGTCCCCCATCGAATCTATACGCGGCTCCGGCGCACCCTCACAGGGTCGGACCTCCCCCGCCATCATGACGGCGAGGGGGACGCAATTCCGGAGACCCAACGATGCTCGACCTGCTGTTTCTTGCGCTCACCGTAGGCTTCTTCGCCGCGGCGGTCGCCTATGTCCATGCCTGCGACCGGCTGTGAGGGGAGCGGCGCCATGTCCCTCGATTATGCCCTGGCCGGCCTCGTGACCGCCGGACTGCTGGTCTATCTGGTCTATGCCCTGATCCGCCCCGAACGGTTCTGAGGAGACCCATCCCATGACCGTCAATGGCTGGATCCAGATCCTGGTCTTCCTCGCCCTGGTCGTCGCGATGACGCGGCCCCTGGGCGGCTTCATGACGCGCGTCTTCACCGGCGAGCGCACGCTGCTCTCCCCCATCCTGCGGCCGGTCGAACGCGCCCTCTACCGTCTGGCCGGCGTCGACGAGCGCACCGAGCAGCATTGGGTGACCTACGCCGTATCGATGCTGCTGTTCAGCGCCGCCGGCATGCTGCTGCTCTATGCCCTGCAACGCCTCCAGGATGTCCTGCCGCTGAACCCGCAGGACATGGCGGCGGTGCCCGCCGACCTCGCCTTCAACACCGCGGCCAGCTTCACCACCAACACCAACTGGCAGAATTACGGCGGCGAGACCACCATGGGCCATCTGGTGCAGATGGCCGGGCTGACCTTCCACAACTACGTCTCGGCCGCCACCGGCATCGCGCTGGCTGTGGCGCTGGTCCGCGGATTCGCCCGCACCTCGGCCCGCACGGTCGGCAATTTCTGGGTCGATCTGACCCGCGCCACCCTCTATGTCCTGTTGCCGCTGTGCGTCGTCTGCGCGCTGTTCCTGGTCTGGCAGGGCGTGCCGCAGACGCTGGCGGGCGCCGTCGACGCCACCACTTTGGAAGGGGCGAAGCAGACCATCTCGCTCGGCCCCGTCGCCTCGCAGGAGGCGATCAAGATGCTGGGCACCAACGGCGGCGGCTTCTTCAACGCCAACTCCGCCCATCCCTTCGAGAATCCCAACGCCCTGACCAATCTGGTCGAGATGCTGTGCATCTTCGCGCTGGGCGCCGGCCTGACCAACCTGTTCGGCCGGATGGTCGGCGACGAGCGCCAGGGCTGGGCCATCCTCGCCGCCATGGGCCTGCTGTTCGTTGCCGGCGTCACCGTCGCCTATTGGGCCGAGGCCCAGGCCAACCCGGCCTTCGCCGCCTTCGGCGTCGATGGGCTGGCCGACAACATGGAGGGCAAGGAGACCCGCTTCGGCATCGCCGCGACGGCGCTGTTCGCCACCGTCACCACCGCCGCCTCCTGCGGCGCGGTGAACGCCATGCACGACAGCTTCATGCCGCTGGGCGGCATGGTGCCGATGATCAACATGATGCTGGGCGAGATCATCGTCGGCGGTGTCGGCGCCGGCCTCTACGGCATGCTGCTGTTCGCCATCGTCGCGCTGTTCGTCGCCGGGCTGATGGTCGGCCGCACCCCGGAATATCTCGGCAAGAAGCTGGAGACGAAGGAGGTCAAGATGACCATGCTCGCCATCCTTTGCCTGCCGCTGATGATGCTGGGCTTCACCGCCGTCGCGGTGGTGCTCGACACCGGCACCGCGTCGATGGCCAATGCCGGGCCACACGGCTTCTCCGAAGCGCTCTACGCCTATGTCTCGGGTGCCGCCAACAATGGCAGCGCCTTCGGCGGGCTGACCGGCAACACGCCCTGGTACAACGTCACGCTGGCCGTCGCCATGCTGGTCGGCCGCTTCCTGGTCATCGTGCCGATGATGGCGATTGCCGGCTCGCTGGCGTCCAAGGCCCGCGCCCCCGTTTCGGCCGGCACCTTCCCCACCCATGACGGTCTCTTCGTCGGGCTGCTGGTCGGCGTCATCCTGATCGTCGGCGGCCTCACCTTCTTCCCGGCTCTCGCCCTCGGCCCGGTGGTCGAGCATCTGGCGATGACCGCCGGCACCCTCTTCTGATCGGGAACGCTCCCATGCATGCCAAAAGCAAACGGTCCGGCCGGTCTTCGGCGAGCACCCTGCTGGATCCCGCCATCCTGGTGCCGGCCATCGGCGGCTCCATCGCCAAGCTTTCCCCGCGCCAGATGATCCGCAACCCGGTGATGTTCTGCGTCGAGGTGGTGGCGGTGCTCACCACCCTGCTGGTCCTGCGCGATGCGGTCACGGGTGCCGGGGTTTCCGGCTTCGCCGTCCAGATCGTCGTCTGGCTGTGGTTCACGCTGATCTTCGCCAACTTCGCCGAGGCGGTGGCGGAAGGGCGCGGCAAGGCCCAGGCCGCCAGCCTGCGCAAGACCCGCACCGAGACCAGCGCCAAGAAGCTGGAGAACGGCACCATCCGCACGGTGCCCGCCGCCGCCCTCAAGCCCGGCGACCTCGTGCTGGTCGAAGCCGGCGACATCATCCCGTCCGACGGCGAGGTGGTGGAGGGCGTCGCCTCGGTCAACGAGGCCGCCATCACCGGCGAATCCGCTCCGGTCATCCGCGAGAGCGGCGGCGACCGCTCGGCGGTCACCGGCGGCACCCAGGTGCTGTCCGACCAGATCAAGGTGCGGATCACCGCCGCCCCCGGCTCGACCTTCCTCGACCGCATGATCTCGCTGGTGGAGGGTGCCCAGCGCCAGAAGACCCCCAACGAGATCGCGCTGAACATCCTGCTCGCCGGGCTGACCATCGTCTTCGTCATTGCGGTGGCGACGATCCCCAGCTTCGCCGCCTATGCCGGCGGATCGGTCGGCGTGCTTGTGCTGGTCGCGCTGTTCGTCACGCTGATCCCGACCACCATCGGCGCGCTGCTGTCCGCCATCGGCATCGCCGGCATGGATCGTCTGGTCCGCTTCAACGTGCTCGCCATGTCCGGCCGTGCGGTGGAGGCGGCGGGCGACGTCGACACGCTGCTGCTCGACAAGACCGGTACCATCACGCTGGGCAACCGTCAGGCGGCCGAGTTCCTGCCGGTCGCCGGCGTCGGCGAGGAGGAACTGGCCGACGCCGCCCAGCTCGCCTCGCTGGCCGACGAGACGCCGGAAGGCCGCTCCATCGTCGTGCTCGCCAAGGAGGAATACGGCATCCGAGCCCGCAAAATGGAGGAGATGCACGCCAGCTTCGTCCCCTTCACCGCCCAGACCCGCATCAGCGGCATCGACACCGGGGGCACGGTGATCCGCAAGGGTGCGGTGGACGCGGTGCTGGCCCATGTCGGCGGGTCGCAGCGGGTCGCGGTGTCCGGTGGCCGCAGTGTCGCCGCCCTGCATCCGGCCGCCACCTCGGCGGAGCGTGAAATACTCGCGATATCCGAACGGGTGGCCAAGGCCGGCGGCACGCCGCTGGCGGTGGCCCGCGACGGCCGGCTGCTCGGCATCATCCACCTGAAGGACATCGTCAAGGGCGGCATCCGCGAGCGCTTCGCCGCCCTGCGCCAGATGGGCATCCGCACGGTGATGATCACAGGCGACAACCCGATGACCGCCGCCGCCATCGCCGCCGAGGCCGGGGTGGACGATTTCCTCGCCCAGGCGACGCCGGAGGCCAAGCTCCAGCTGATCCGCGACGAGCAGGCGAAGGGCAAGCTGGTCGCCATGTGCGGCGACGGCACCAACGACGCGCCGGCACTGGCCCAGGCCGATGTCGGGGTGGCGATGAACACCGGCACGGTGGCGGCGCGCGAGGCCGGCAACATGGTCGATCTCGACAGCGACCCGACCAAGCTGATCGAGATCGTCGAGATCGGCAAGCAGCTGCTGATGACTCGCGGCGCGCTCACCACCTTCTCCATCGCCAACGACGTGGCGAAGTATTTCGCCATCATCCCGGCGATGTTCCTCGCCTTCTACCCGCAGCTCCAGGCGCTGAACGTGATGGGGCTGCACAGCCCGGAAAGCGCCATCCTGTCGGCGATCATCTTCAACGCGCTGATCATCGTGGCGCTGATCCCGCTGGCCCTGCGCGGCGTGCGCTACCGCGCCGTCGGTGCCGCCTCTCTGCTGCGCCGCAACCTGCTGATTTACGGCCTTGGCGGCCTCGTGGTGCCCTTCGCCGGCATCAAGGCGATCGACCTGATCGTCACCGCCGCCGGCCTTGTTTGAGGAGCCTGTCATGTTGAAGGATCTGCGTCCCGCCCTGGTGATGACCGTCGCACTGACCGCGATCACCGGGCTTGCCTACCCGCTGGCCGTCACCGGCGTCGCGCAAGTCCTGTTTCCGCATCAGGCCAGCGGCAGCCTGATCGAGCGGAACGGGACAATCGTCGGCTCCAGTCTGATCGGACAGGACTTCACCGGCGCGGACTATTTCCACCCGCGCCCCTCGGCCACCACCGGCGCCGACCCCGCCGATCCGGCCAAGACGGTGCCGGCTCCCTACAACGCGGCGAACTCGATGGGCTCCAACCTCGGCCCGACGAGCAAGGCGCTGGCCGACCGCGTACAGGCCGATGCCGAAAAGCTGAAGGCCGAAAATCCCGGCGTCCCGGTTCCGGTGGAACTGGTGACCACCTCGGGCAGCGGCCTCGACCCCGACCTGTCGCCGGCCGCCGCCGACTTCCAGGTGCCGCGCGTCGCCAAGGCCCGCGGCCTGACGGAAGATGCGGTGCGCAAGCTGGTGGCTGACACCACCGCCCCGCGTCCGCTCGGTTTCCTGGGCGAACCGACCGTCAATGTCCTGGCGCTCAACCTCGCCCTGGATCGGGCGGCCGGCAAAACAGCAGGCAAATAGCCGGCCGGGGCAGTGCAACTGGACTGTCGGAATCGGCTATCCTCCACAACGGCCGGCGGAGTAATCCATAGCCGGACTTGCGGCCGGGTTTGGGACCGCTTCTGGAGCGGGGGGAGCGGAAAGGGACGATGCCATGACCGACGAACAGGGCGAGCGCATTCAGGGCGACCGCGCCGGCCGGCCATCTCCCGACGCGCTGCTCCGTCAGGCGGCGAAGGAAGCGCAGGGGCGGCTCAAGATCTTTCTTGGTGCCGCCCCCGGCGTCGGCAAGACCTTCGAGATGCTGCAAACCGCCCAGGCCAAGCGCCGCGACGGCGTCGACATCGTCGTCGGGGTGGTCGAAACCCACGGCCGGCGCGAGACCGAAGCGCTTGTCGCCGGGCTGGAGGTAGTTCCGCGCCGCGCCATCGAGCACAAGGGCCATGTCCTGACCGAGATGGATGTGGACGCCATCCTCGCCCGCCGCCCGAAAATCGTGCTGGTCGACGAGCTGGCCCACACCAACGCCGACGGCGGACGCCATCCGAAGCGGTATCTCGACGTCGAGGAGCTGCTGGCCGCCGGCATCGACGTCTACACCACCCTGAACATCCAGCATGTCGAAAGCCTGAACGACGTCGTCGCCAAGATCACCCGCGTCCGCGTCCGCGAGACGGTGCCGGATTCGATCCTCGACCGCGCCGACGACATCGAGGTCATCGACATCGCGCCCGACGACCTGATCCAGCGCCTCCAGCAGGGCAAGGTCTATGTCCCGCGCACAGCCGAGCGGGCGATCCGGCATTATTTCTCGCCCGGAAACCTGACGGCACTCCGCGAACTGGCGCTGCGGCGCACCGCCGACCGCGTCGACGAGCAGTTGCTGACGCACATGCAGGCGCACGCCATCTCCGGCCCCTGGGCTGCCGGCGAGCGGCTGCTGGTCTGCATCAACGAGGATGCCAGCGGCGGCGCCCTGGTCCGCTACGCCCGCCGTCAGGCCGAGCGGCTGCGCGCCCGCTGGGGCGCGATCCATGTCGAGACGAGCCGGGCGCTGCGCCTGAGCGAGGCCGACCGCGACCGCATCGCCGACACGCTGCGGCTGGTGGAACGGCTGGGCGGCGAGGCGGTCACGGTGCCCGGCAGCGATGTCGCTGACACCGTCGTCGATTATGCGCTGACCAACAACGTCACGCACATCGTCATCGCCAAATCCACCCGTCCGCGCTGGTCGGAACTGCTACACGGGTCGGTGGCGCACAGCCTGATCCGCCGGGCGGGCGACATCAGCGTGCATGTCATCGCCGCCAGTTCCGGCGCCGCGCTTCCCGCCAGGACGGTCCGGACGGAGGCGGCCCGGCAGCGGGCCTTCGCTTGGTGGCCCTACGTCGCCAGCACGGGCTATGTCGCGGCGGCGCTGGGCGCCGGCCATGTTCTGCACCGGGTGCTGGCCCTCAACAACATGGCGCTGGTCTTCCTGACCGCCGTGCTGGCGAGCGCCGTCACCGGCGGGCTGGCGCCATCGCTCTATGCCAGCGTGATCAGCGTCCTCGCCTTCAACTATTTCTTCCTGCCGCCGCTCTACACCTTCACGATTTCCGATCCCGAGAACATCGTCGCCTTGCTGGTCTTCGCCGTCGTCTCGGTGATCGCCAGCAACCTGACCGCCCGTGTCCGCGCCCAGGCGGTGACCGCGAGGCTCCGCGCCAAGACGACGGAAGACCTCTACCAGTTCAGCCGCAAGCTGGCCGGCGTGGTGACCATGGACGATTTGTTGTGGGCCACCGCCTATCAGATCGCCGCCATGCTGAAGGTCCATGTCGTTCTGCTGCTGCCCGACGGTGAAGCCGGGAAAGGCAGCGTCGCGGTCAGGGCCGGCTATCCGCCGGAGGACGTCATCGAGGATGCCGATCTGGCCGCGGCGGTTTGGGCGTGGGAAAACAACCGACCGACCGGCAAGGGTGCGGACACGCTGCCCGGCGCCAAGTGGCTGTTCCTGCCGATGCGCACCGGGCGGGGCGTCGTCGGGGTGGTCGGCATCGACACCGGCGGCGGAAAGGGGCGGACCGGCGGTTACCTGACACCGGACGAGCGCCGGCTTCTCGACGCGCTGATCGATCAGGCCGCCCTGGCAATCGAACGGGTGACGCTTGCCGAGGATGTCGACCGCAGCAAGCTGGCGGCGGAAACCGAACGGCTGCGCTCGGCCCTGCTCACCTCGATCTCGCACGATCTGCGCACGCCGCTTGCCTCCATCCTGGGCTCGGCGACCAGCCTCGTCGGCTACGGACCGATGATGGACGAGGAGGACCGGCGCGACCTCGCGGCGACCATCCAGGAGGAGGCGGAACGGCTCAACCGCTTCATCGCCAACCTGCTGGACATGACACGGCTGGAATCCGGCGCCATCCGGCCACGGACCGGTGCGGTCGACCTGTCCGAGGTGGTCGGCAGCGCGTTGGAGCGGGTGTCCCGCATTCTCGCCGGCCATCGGGTCGAGGTCGATCTTGCCGCCGGCCTGCCGATGGTGGACATCGATGCCGTGCTGATCGAGCAGGCACTGTTCAACCTGCTCGACAACGCCGGCAAATACGCGCCGGCCGGGTCGACGATCACGGTGCGCGGACGGCAGGACGGTGCCCTCGTCCGCATCGAGGTGCTGGATGAAGGCAGCGGCATTCCGCCCGAGGATGTGGAGCGCATCTTCGACAAGTTCTACCGTGTCCATGCCCAGGACCGGCAGCGTGCCGGCACCGGGCTGGGTCTGGCGATCTGCCGGGGCTTTGTCGAGGCGATGGGCGGGACGGTCACGGCCGGCAACCGCCGCGACCGCAGCGGCGCCGTCTTCACCCTGACCCTCCCCAAGGCCGCCGACCTGTCCGGATATGAAGAGGAAGCCGCCGCATGAAATCGGACTCCATCCCCCTGCGCGTGCTCGTCGTCGATGACGAACCGCCGATCCGGCGCTTCCTGCGCACCAGCCTGACCGCCCAGGGATACGACATCGTCGAGGTGGAGGACGGGACCAAGGCGCTGGAAGAGGTGCGGCGGAATTCCCCCGATCTGCTGGTCCTCGATCTCGGGCTGCCGGGCATCGACGGGCTGGAGGTCATCCGCCGCCTGCGCGGAAGCGGCGTGACCCTGCCGATCATCGTGCTGTCCAGCCGGGTCGACGAGGCCGGAAAGGTCGAGGCGCTCGATCTCGGGGCGGACGACTATGTGACCAAGCCCTTCGGGGTCGAGGAACTGCTGGCCCGCATCCGCACGGCCATGCGCCACAAGCTGCAACAGCAGGGGGAACGGCCGCTGTTCCGCAGCGGCGACCTGACGGTCGATCTGGTCCGGCGCATCGTCACCGTGCGCGGCGAGGATGTGAAGCTGTCGCCGCGCGAATACGACCTGCTGCGGCTTCTGGTGGCGCATGCCGGCAAGGTGCTGACCCACCGCTTCATCCTCAAGGAGGTGTGGGGCGGTGAAACCGACATCCAGTATCTGCGGATCTACATCCGCCAGCTGAGGCAGAAGATCGAACCCGACCCGGAGCGGCCCCACCACATCCTGACCGAGACGGGGGTCGGATACCGGCTGCGCGCGCCCGATTGATGCCCGATTGAGGTGAGTGCGCCTGCCCCGCGGAACGCCCTGAGGTTGCCGCCGGCGCACGGTTTCATGACGATTTGATGACGGGTGGCAGCAAGCCGATTCCCGCTCTTGACCTTGGCCGGGCAGGGGAGTAGAGGGGCGGCATCGTCACCGCATGATCGTTCTTGTCCGCCCCACCCGCCGGGTTGGCGGCCGGATCGAAAAGGCAAGAGATGGACAGCCCCAGTAGTCGATCTACTCACATTCCCCTGACGACGCCGTTCGCGGGCTGACCTCTTGTAAGGGGTCCACCCGCGGCCCGTCGTCTTCGGGCCGATCAGAGGTGGACCATGGTGAAGCTCCTCACCATCCCGGTTTCCATGCGCCGCCGCCCCGACGGGCGCGGGTGCTTTTCCGTGACGGGCGACCTGCGCCCGCCAAGTCGCTGACCCCACGCCACTCCTCCTGAAAATCCGCATCGGCGCCTCTGCCGCGCCGCTACCGTTTTCCTTGCCGGCCGGTCCCGCGACGGGACCGCAGGATGGATCGTCATGGTCTGGATCAACACGAATGTTTCGGTGAAGGCAACCGACGCCGCGCCGAACCGGTGGGACGTGGTCGCCCTGCCGCTGGTCATCGGCCTGCTGGCCCTGCTCGCCATCGGCGGCCATCAGATGGCCCTGCCGCTCGACAGCGTCGAAGAGGTGCCGGTCACGCTGGACCCCTGGATGCTGCCGGAATACGCCCTGCGCTCGACCCTGCGGATGCTGGCGGCGATGGCGGCCTCGCTGCTGTTCACCTTCACCTATGCCACGCTGGCGGCCAAGAGCCGGCGGGCCGGCATGCTGCTCATCCCGGTGCTGGACGTGCTGCAGTCGGTGCCCGTGCTCGGCTACATCTCCTTCACCGTCGTCTTCTTCCTGGGGCTTTTCCCGGGCAGCGTGCTGGGAGCCGAGTGCGCGGCGATCTTCGCCATCTTCACCAGCCAAGCCTGGAACATGGCCTTCAGCTTCTACCAGTCGCTGCGCACCGTTCCGCGCGACCTGGACGAGGCGGCGACCGGCTTCGGCTTTTCCGGCTGGCAGCGCTTCTGGACGCTGGAGGCGCCCTATGCCGCCCCCGGACTGGTGTGGAACATGATGATGTCGATGTCCGGCGGCTGGTTCTTCGTCGTCGCGTCGGAGGCGATCACCGTCGGCGACCACACCATCACCCTGCCCGGCATCGGCTCCTACCTCGCCAAGGCCATCGACGGGCAGCGGCTGGATGCCGTCGGCTGGGCGGTGCTGGCGATGCTGCTGGTCATCCTGGCCTACGACCAGCTGCTGTTCCGCCCGCTGGTCGCCTGGGCCGACAAGTTCCGGGTCGAGCTGACCGGGGCGCAGGAGGTCCCAGAGTCCTGGCTGCTCACCCTGTTCCAGCGCACCCGCTTCTTCCGCGCCCTGTTCGCACCGCTCGACCGCCTGTTCGGCCGGCTGGTCTGGCTGCGCCTGCCGGTGGGCGGGGCGAGCCGCGGTGCGGCGGGCGGCCTGCGGGCGGTCGGCGGGCTGCTCGACCGGGTGCCGGCGCGGGCCGTCGACGTGGTCTGGTATCTGCTGCTGGCGGTGGCGGGCCTGTGGACCGGCTGGTCGATGATCGCCTTCGTCTCGTCCGGCGTCGACTGGGGCGATGTCGGCACCGTGCTTCTGCTCGGCGGCGCCACGCTGCTGCGGGTGATCGTGCTGATCGCGGTGGCGACGCTGGTCTGGGTTCCGCTGGGCGTGCTGATCGGGCTGCGCCCCCGGCTGGCGGAGAAGGTCCAGCCGGCCGCCCAGTTCCTCGCCGCCTTCCCGGCCAACCTGCTGTTCCCGGTCGCGGTGGTCGCCATCGTCCGCTTCGACCTGAACCCGGATGTCTGGCTCAGCCCGCTGATGATCCTCGGCACCCAGTGGTACATCCTGTTCAACGTCATCGCCGGGGCCACCGCCTTTCCCGGCGACCTGAAGGAGGCAGCGGCCAATTTCCGCATCCGCGGCTGGCAATGGTGGCGCGACGTCATGCTGCCGGGCGTCTTCCCCTACTATGTCACCGGGGCGGTCACCGCGTCCGGCGGGTCGTGGAACGCCAGCATCGTGGCGGAGGCGGTAAACTGGGGCGACACCCGGCTGACCGCCCATGGCTTGGGCAGCTACATCGCCCAGGCCACCGAAGCCGGCGATTACCCCCGCATCGTGCTGGGCATCGCCGTCATGTCTCTGTTCGTCATCCTGTTCAACCGTCTGCTGTGGCGTCCGCTCTATGCGTTCGCCGAACGCCGCCTGCGCCTCGCCTGAGGAGGACCCCGCCATGCTGAACACCCGCAACACCACCATCTTCGAGCTGAGCGGCGTCCGTCAGGCCTATGCCAAGCCGTCGGGACAGGATTACGTCGTGCTCGACAATGTCGACCTGACCCTGCGCGACGGCGAGATCGTCGGGCTGCTCGGCCGCTCCGGCTCCGGCAAGTCGACCCTGCTGCGCATCGTCGCCGGGCTGGTCAAGCCGACCGGCGGCTCCGTCCACCATCATGGCGAGCCGGTCGCCGGCCCGACCGACGGGGTGGCGATGGTCTTCCAGACCTTCGCCCTCTTCCCTTGGCTGACGGTGTGGGAAAACGTCATGGCCGGCTTGAAGGCCAAGGGCGTGCCCGCCCGCGAGGCCGAGGCGCGGACCGAGGAGGCCATCGACCTGATCGGCCTGTCCGGCTTCGAATCCGCCTATCCCAAGGAGCTGTCCGGCGGCATGCGCCAGCGGGTGGGGTTCGCCCGCGCGCTGGTGGTCCATCCGGAAATCCTGCTGATGGACGAGCCCTTCTCGGCGCTGGACGTGCTGACGGCGGAGACGCTGCGCACCGACCTGCTCGACCTGTGGATGGAGCGGCGGCTGCCGATCAAGTCGATCCTGATGGTGACCCACAACATCGAGGAGGCGGTGCTGATGTGCGACCGCATCCTGGTCTTCTCCTCCAACCCCGGACGGGTGGCGGCGGAAATCCGGGTGGACATCCCCCACCCGCGCAACCGCCTGGACCCGCAGTTCCGCGCCATGGTGGACGACATCTATGGCCGGATGACCGCGCGCAAGCCGCTGGTGGCGTCGTCGTCGGCGACCAAGCAGCCGCCGGCCCATGCCGTACCGCTGGAGCATGTGTCCACCAACCTGCTGGCCGGCCTGTTGGAGACGCTGGCCTCGCCGGCCTACCATGGCAAGGCCGACCTGCCGCATCTGGCCGCCGCACTCCAGCATGAGATCGACGACCTGTTCCCGATTGCCGAGACGTTGCAGATGCTGGGTCTGGCGGAGGTGGCGGAGGGCGACATCCATCTGACCGAACCCGGCCGGCTGTTCGCCGAATCCGGCCTGGAGGACCGCAAGCGGCTGTTCGCGGAGCATCTGATCCGCTACGTGCCGCTGGCGGCCCACATCCATGGCCTGCTGAAGGAACCGGCGACGCAGCGCGTGCCGAGCAGCCGCATCCGGGCCGAACTGATGCCCTTCATGAGCGAGAGCTATGCCGAGGAGACGCTGAAGGCCGTCACCAGCTGGGCACGCTATGCCGAGCTGTTCACCTACGACGACGAGACCGAGACCTTCGCGTTCGAGGACGCGGACTGAACGGACGGCCGGAGCCGTTCACAGGAGCCGGCCCCGTCACATCAGCGAAAGCCGGATCGGCACCGACGCTTCCCGTCGGCTGTCCGGTCCGGCATCGCCCCGGCACTGTCCGCAGGTCAGAGATGACAGACGATCATTTGCGGGCGCATGTCTTCACATCGTCTTCACTGATCGAAAACGCATAGGCCTCGGTCCCCGACAGGGCGACATTGCGCAGGACGCAGGTGCGCCCCTTCTTGTCCTTCATTCTGACATCCCAGGTCCCCGGCTTGACGTCGCTGAGCTTCAGGCGTTCATCGGCCTCGACCGTCTTGTCCTTGTCGTTCAGCGTCTGGTTCTTGCCCCACTTGTTCGTGCCGGGTTCCGCAAGTTTCAGCTCGGTGATGGTTTCCGTGGTCAGGTTCCAGAACTTCAGCGTGTGGGCCGTCTGGGCCTGCGCCGTCGTGGCGAACGATCCCGTACACAGCAGAAGAATGGGGATCAATCTGTTCCGTTTCATGATTTTTCCTCCCTTGGGTTGCTCACGGCACGCCCGATCTGAGCACAGGCGAGGAAGAAGCGGAATGCGACAATGGGATAAGCTGATTATGCGAGTCGCGTCTCGCGAGTGGCGAGAGGCCACCCAACGGCGGCACAACCCAGGGCACGGGCTGACGGCGACCGCCCGCACATTATCGGGGAGGGTGGTCAAATCGTCCCGCCACCGCCGAATGGCTTGACTGAGCGCGGCTGCGCGTGAAGGTTGGTCGCGGCTTTCCGCAACAGCCGGCTCCCCCGTATGGCCCGCCGCCAGACCGCGCGCAACACGCATGCCTCCCTCCGTACCGGCGCTCCCGCCGGTACGGTCGGACTGCGCCATGCCCTGGTTGGCGGGATTGCCGTGCTGGCTCTGCTGATCCAGGTGGCGGTTCCCGATCTGGCCATGGCGGCACGGGCGCAGGCGGGATTGCCCGCCGGTTTCCTGACCGCCCCGACGGCAGCCGACCATTGCGGCACCCTCCCATCCGATGCACAGGACAGCGAAGGGCTGGCTGGCGGAGACCAGGGCGGCGGAACCCATGACGGGTCCGGCCATCCCGTCATGGATCATGACAGCCTCTGCGCCTTCTGCCTTGTGCTTGGCATCCATGGCCTGCTCCCCGGTTCCGCCGTCGTCCGGCCGCAGGCTGTCCATCGCGTGCCGGTCGCCGCACCGGTTGCCGCCGGCATTCGCCCGGACGACCATTTCCTGACCTGTCTCAATCCCCGCGCTCCGCCGGTGTGACGGCCTGTTTCCCCCGTCATCACCGGACCATCATTCCGTTCAGGAGCGCATCATGACCCGCATCACTTCCCTGGCGCTCGCCGCCGGGACCCTTTGCCTTGCCCTGTCCGCCGGCAGCGCCGCTGCGCATGTCACGCTGGAAACCCGCGAGGCGCCGGCCGGCAGCTATTACAAGGCGGTGCTCAAGGTCGGCCACGGCTGCGACGGCTCGCCGACCACCGCCATCCGCGTCCGCCTGCCCGACGGGGCGGTGCTGGCCAAGCCGATGCCGAAGCCGGGCTGGACCCTGGCGACCAAGGAAGGCCCCTACGCCCAGCCTTATGAGTCGCACGGCCGCAGCATCACCCAGGGGGTCACCGAAATCGCCTGGACCGCCGGCAGCCTGCCCGACGCCTGGTACGACGAGTTCGTCTTTCAGGTCGTGCTGCCCAAACAGCCCGCCGGCACCATGATTTACATCCCGGTGGTGCAGGAGTGCGAGAAAGGCGTCCACCGCTGGATCGAGATCCCCGAAGCCGGCAAACCGGCGGGCGATTATCGCGAGCCGGCACCGGGCCTCAAGCTGACCGAACCCAAGCAGCACTGACGGCGCCCCGGCACCGGCCGGAAGATCGGGCTGCATGCCGGCTGCCGCGATGGCTGAACGGCATGCAGCCCCTTGGCCGCCTCTCTTCCGCGGCCCTCGCCCTTCCCGACAGCGAGGCATCCTCATGCGTCCCAGCCCGCGCCGCAGGCTTACAAGCCTGCCCGTCCTCTTCTTCGCCGTGCTGCTCCTCGCAGCCCTGCCGCGGACCGGCTGGGCCCATGCCGTCCTGATGGAGTCCGTGCCAGCCGACGGCGCCAGCCTCGACACCGCGCCGGCAACCCTGTCGCTGGAGTTCAACGAGCCCGTCACTCCCGTCCGCATCCAACTGCTCGACGGGCAGGGGCGGGACATGGCCGATCCGCAGGGTGCGCTGGCGGAGGACAACCGCGTCCGCCTCGCCCTGCCGCCGGGACTGCCGAAGGGCCTGTATGTCGCCAGCTATCGCGTCACCTCCGCGGATGGGCATCCCGTCGCAGGATCCTTCACGTTCGGAATCGGCGTGACGCCGGCACCGACGACCGGCACATCCCCAGCGGACGATCCGTCCCAGGCTGCCGCCTTCGCCGGCTTGCTGCTGCGAGCGATGCACTATGCCGCCCTGCTGGCCGGCACCGGGGGCGGCCTGTTCCTGCTGCTGGTGACCGGGCGCTGGGCACCGCTCAACGACCGCCTGAAGCCGGCTCTCTGCCTGATGCTGCTGGTGGCCGGCCTGTCGGCGGTGCTGCTGGTGGGAGTGACCGGGGCGACTCTGGCCGGCCAGCCGCTTGCCGCCCTGGCGACCGGAGCCCCCTGGACCACCGGGGCGGGGAGCAGCGTCGGCCTCAGCGCCGGCATCGCACTGCTGGCCCTGCTCTGCTCGGCTTGCGGCTTGGCCGTCGAGGCCCGGTCTGCCATGGGGCCGGTGCTGCTGGTGACGGGGGCCTTGCTGGGAGCCGCCTCGCTGGCCGCCACCGGTCACGCCGCCACAGCTTCTCTCCGCTGGCTGAGCGCACCGCTCGTCGGCCTGCACGGGCTGATGGCGGCCTTCTGGATCGGCGCCTTCTGGCCGCTGTCCATGGCGCTGCGCCTGGAATCCCCGGCCGAGGCCGCAAGGCTGACCCGCCGCTTCTCGCGCATCGCCATCGGTGCCGTGGCCATTCTGGCCGGAGCCGGCATGGTTCTGTCCGCGATCCAACTCCAGTCGGTGCAGTCAGTCCTGTCCAGCGGCTATGGCTGGGTATGGCTGGGCAAGATGCTGGCGGTCCTGCTGCTGCTCGCACTGGCGGCGTGGAACCGGCAGGTCCTGACCCCCGCCCTGCACCGGATTGGCGACCGCGCCCTCAGGTCCCTGCGGCGGAGCATCGGCCTGGAGATGGCGGCGGCAGGAACCGCCCTGCTGCTGACGGCGGCCTTCGCCCTGACGCCGCCGCCGCGCGCGCTCCACGCAAGCGAGGACAAGCCGCCGGCCGGCTTCTCCACCGTCGCGGTGAAAGGCGGGCTCATCGCCCTCATCGACGTCGTCCCGGCCAGTCCCGGGCGCAACGGCATCCGGCTTCACCTTCAGAACGAGGACGGCAAACCGGTTGCTGCCCGTGAGGTGACGATGAATTGGGAGCTTCCTTCGGCGGGTGTGGCTCCGCTGCGGCATGGCCTGACGAATCTCGGCCCCGGCTTCTTCGGAGCCGACGACACGACGCTGCCGCTGGCCGGGCAATGGTCGTTGCGTCTTGAGGTGCTGATCGACGATTTCGACAAGCGGGTGTTCCAGACGGAGGTTCCAATCAGGGAAACGCCGGCAAGCACGGAGGGGATTCCCACGAGCCCGAAGCTTCGCTAGAATCAGGCCCGGTCCCGCCATCCACGGTCTTCGATCTCATGGTCAACAGCGCTGACGACTCCAGCCCGTCCATCGATCTCCGCTGTGACCATTGCGGCCGGCCACATGGGCAGATGCTTCGTTGCCTGCCCGACGGCCGCTGGCTGTCGCCCGACAACGGGTGGATCGACGCCAACGGCGACCAGGCGTCCTGGCCGGATGTCGTCGACTATGCCCGTCTGCGTCACTCGCGTGCCATTGTCGGTCTCTACCGTCAGTCGGCAGCGGCAAGGATGGCCGCTGAAGACCATCACCGGCTCTGCCGTCGCTGCCACTTCGTGACCGGTCGCGAGAAACATCGGCGGGTGGCGCGACTGCGGGCCCTCACGCGCTTCGCCCTCGGCGATCTGTTCGACGGCACCTACGCCGTCTGAGCGGCGGCCGGACACGCGCAGGCAAGCCCGGCGCATAAATAACTGAAGATCGACATTTCTTAACGTCCCGGAGCGGCGGCGCAGCATCGCGCCGTCGGCGAAAGCGCGCGGAATTGGTGCGGCGCAGCAACGCAAACGTTTGCGCAAACGTTTCGATGACGCTAGCTTCGGCCTGTCCCGCCAAGTTGGAGCCGCTTTGCGATGAAACGGATTGGCCTTCTCAATGCCCCGCTCAGCCATGCGATTGCCTCGCTTGGCCATACGCAGGCGTTGGCCATCGCCGATGCCGGGCTGCCGATTCCAGCCGGGCCGGAACGGATCGACCTCGCGGTGACGCCGGGCCTGCCCTCCTTCCTCGACATCCTCGACGCGGTGACGGACGAGATGATGGTGGAACGCGTGGTGATCGCGACCGAGATGGCGATTGCCAATCCGTCGCTACGCGCCCAGCTGTCCGTCCGGCTGGACCGGATGGCCGCGGCGCAGGGCCGGCAGATCGCGGTGGAGGAAGTCCCCCACGAGGAGTTCAAGCGGCTGACCGTGTCCTCCGCCGCTGTCGTGCGCACGGGCGAATGCAGCCCCTACGCCAACATCCTTCTCTATTCCGGCGTAACCTTCTGAACGCAGAGGGCGTGATGGACTCCCGATCCGGATTCCTGCTCGACCTCCAGGGGGTCGGCAAAGGCTTCAACGGCGTGACGGTGCTGGACGGGGTGGATTTCCGCCTGCGTGCCGGCGAGGTCATGGCCCTGATCGGCGAGAATGGCGCCGGCAAATCGACGCTGATGCGGATCGTCACCGGCATCGTCCAGCCCGACAGTTCCAGCGCAATGACATTCCGCGGCCAGCCGGTGCGCTTCACCGCGCCGCGGCAGGCCATCGACGCCGGCATCGCGATGATCCATCAGGAATTGAACCTGCTGCCCCATCTGTCGGTGGCCGACAACATCTGGCTGGGGCGCGAGCCGCGCAACCGGCTGGGATTGATCGACCGCGGCCGGATGCGGCGCGAAGCCAAGGCCCTGCTGGAGCGGCTGCGCCAGACCATCGATCCGGACTGTCCGGTCGGAAGCCTCAGCGTCGGCCAGCAGCAGATGGTGGAGATCGCCCGCGCCCTGTCGCTGAACGCCGAACTGATCGTCATGGACGAGCCGACCGACGCGCTGACCGACGTCGAGACCGCCGTCCTGTTCGAGGTGATCCGCGGCCTGAAGGCCGACGGCAAGGGCATCGTCTACATCTCGCACCGGCTGGGCGAAATCTTCGCGCTGTGCGACAGCGTCACGGTCCTGCGCGACGGCCAGATGGTCCATCGCGGGGCGGTTGCCGATCTCGACGAGGCGGCCCTGATCCGCCATATGGTCGGCCGCTCGATCACCGACCAGTACCCCTATCTGCCCTGTCCCGCCGGGGCGGAGCGGCTGACGGTGGAGGGATTGAGCGCCGACGGCGTGAACGATGTCAGCTTCAGCGCCGCCGGCGGCGAGATCCTGGGCTTCGCCGGGCTGATGGGCGCCGGACGGACCGAACTGGGCAAGGCGATCTTCGGCGCCAGCCGGCTGCGCGCCGGCAGCGTTCGGGTCGATGGCGCCGAGGTCCGGCTGCGCCATCCCCGCGACGGCGTCGCCGCCGGCATCGCCTATGTGCCCGAAGACCGCAAGGCCGAGGGGCTGATCCAGGGCCATTCGATCCGCACCAACATGTCGCTGGCGGCGCTCAAGCAGCTCTGCGGCCCCGGCGGTGTCGTCCGGCAGGCCGACGAGCGGACCGCCGTCGACCGCTTCATGGCCGCCTTCGCCGTCAAAGCGCACGGCATCGGGGCGGAGGTGCGGACGCTGTCCGGCGGCAACCAACAGAAGATCTCGCTGGCCAAGGCGCTGATGCTGTCGCCCAAAATCGTCATCCTCGACGAGCCGACGCGCGGCGTCGATGTCGGCGCACGGCGCGAGATCTACGGCCTGATCAACGATCTGAAGGCCAAGGGCCTGTGCATCCTGCTGATGTCCTCGGACATGCCGGAGCTGCTGGGCCTGTCGGACCGCATCCTCGTGATGGCGGGCGGGCGGATCACCGGCCGCTTCGGCCGGGACGAGGCGACCCAGGAAAAGATCATGGCCTGCGCGATCGGCTGACGGGCAGGAAGAGAGACGACGATGACCACGCTGAAACGCTTCCTGTCCCGCAACAAGCCGCTGGTCGGCCTGATCGTGCTGATGGCCGCCGTCGCGGTCATGAGCCCCAGCTTCATGACGGTCGACAATCTGCTGAACATCCTGCGGCAGACCTCGATCAACGCGGTGATCGCGGTCGGCATGACCTACGTCATCCTGTCCGGCGGCATCGACCTGTCGGTCGGCTCGGTGCTGGCCTTCTGCGGCGCGGTCTGCGCCTGGCTTGTGGCGGGCGACCTGTCGATCTGGCTGGCGATCCCGCTCAGCCTGCTGCTGGGCGCCGGTCTGGGCGCCATCAACGGCGTCGTCATCGGCACCGGCGGCGTGCAGCCCTTCGTCGCCACGCTGGTCGCCATGACGATGCTGCGCGGCGCCACGCTGGTCTTCACCGACGGGCGGCCGATCACCACCGGGACCGGTGCGGCGGCCGATGCGTTCTGGAGCGTCGGCGGCGGCTATCTGCTCGGCATTCCGGTGCCGGTGGTCGTGGCGGCGGCGGTCTTCGCCGTCTGCGGCCTCGTCCTGACCCGCACCCGCTTCGGCCGCTACACCTACGCGGTCGGCGGCAACGAGGTGGTGGCGCGGCTGTCCGGCATCCGCGTCAATCTGGAAAAGACGACGATCTACGCGCTGTCGGGCCTGCTGGCGGCGCTGGCCGGCGTCATCCTGACCGCCCGGCTGGAAAGCGCGCAGCCGACCGCCGGTGCCGGGTACGAGCTGGACGCCATCGCCGCCGTCGTGGTCGGCGGCACCAGCCTGTCAGGCGGCAAGGGCACCCTGTTCGGCACGCTGGTCGGCGCCCTCATCATCGGCGTGCTGAACAACGCGCTGAACCTGATGGACGTCTCCTCCTATTACCAGATGATCGCCAAGGGCGCGGTCATCCTGCTCGCGGTGCTCGCCGACAGCCGCAAATCGCCGTAAGGCGGCCGTTTCCCCAGATCGGCCCTCCTGTACCTGTTGCTTGCCCCAATCAGACGAACAAGAACGATGAGGAAGGAATCCAACCATGCGTAAGCTTCTGACCGCGGCCACCGTCGCCGCCACCGCCCTGCTCGCCTCGGCCAACGCCCAGGCGGCCGACACCATCGCCCTGGTCGTCTCGACCCTCAACAACCCGTTCTTCGTCACGCTGAAGAACGGGGCGGAAACCAAGGCTAAGGCGCTCGGCTACAATCTGCTGGTCCTCGACTCCCAGAACGACCCGGCCAAGGAGCTGGCCAATGTCGAGGATGTGGTGAACAAGAAGGTCAAGCTTCTGCTGGTGAATCCGACCGACTCCGACGCCGTCCGCTCGGCGGTCCGTTCGGCCAACCGCGCCAAGATTCCGGTGGTGACGCTCGACCGCTCGGCCAATGGCGGTGAGGTCGCGTCGCACATCGCGTCGGACAACGTCGCCGGCGGCCGGATGGCCGGCCAGCTGGTGGTCGACATGCTGAAGGGCCAGGGCGCCGTCGTCGAGTTGCAGGGCCTGCCGGGCGCATCGGCTGCCCGGGACCGCGGCAAGGGCTTCCACGAGGCGGTGGACAAGGCCAGCGGCCTGAAGGTGGTGGCAAGCCAGCCGGCCGACTTCGACCGCACCAAGGCGCTGAACGTCATGGAGAACATCCTCCAGGCCCAGCAGAAGATCGACGTGGTGTTCGCCCACAACGACGAGATGGCGCTGGGTGCCGCCAAGGCGATCCAGGCGTCCGGCCGCAAGATCCCCGTGGTCGGCTTCGACGGCACCGACGAGGGCGTCGCCGCGGTCAATGCCGGCACCCTGACGGCGACGGTCGCCCAGCAGGCCGGCCTGATCGGCGAGATGGGCGTCGAGACCGCCGACAAGGTCCTGAAGGGCGAGAAGGTCCCGGCCTTCACACCGGTTGAGTTGAAGATGGTGACGAAGTAAAGCACGGGCCCGCCTCTGCCGGCGCGGCCAAGGGGGCTTGCGCCGACGAAGCTTGTGCCGGCAGGGGCGGAACGTGTTGAGGAGAGCGACGGCATGGTGACGATCAGGGATGTGGCACGCGAGGCCGGCGTGTCGATGAGCACCGTCTCCCACGTCATCAACGCCACCCGCTTCGTGGCGCCGGAAACCGAGCAGCTGGTACGCGCCGCCATCGACCGGCTGGGCTACACGCCGAACGGCATCGCCCGCGCGTTGAAGGGCAACCGCACCCGCACGCTCGGGATGATCGTCACCGCCAGTTCCAACCCCTTCTTCGCCCATGTGATCCACGGGCTGGAGACGGTCAGTTCCGACCGCGGCTACAGCCTGATCCTGTGCAACACCGACGATGAGCCGGACAAGCAGCTCCGCGCCTTCGAGGCCCTGCACAACCGGCGGATCGACGGGCTTGCGGTGCTGACCAGCAACGCCGATCCCGGCTTTCTCGACAATGTGCAGGCGCGGGCGCCCGACCTGCCGCTGCTGCTGCTCGACACCGATCCGCATCCGGGCGCCTGCACGGTGACCGACGATTCGGTGATGGGCGGACGGCTGGCGGCCCGGCTGCTGGCGGAGCGCGGCTTCCGCCGCATCGCCTGCATCACCGGTCCGGGGCGCCATCCGCGCTCCCGCGCCCGGCTGGCCGGCTTCGTCGAGGAATTGGGCAAGGCCGGCCTGACTTTGGAGCCGGGGCTGCTGCGCGAGGCCGACCTGACCATCGCCGGCGGCTACACGGCGGCGGCATCGCTGCTCGATGGGGAAGAGCCGCCGGAGGCGGTCTTCGCCTTCAACGATCTGATGGCGGCCGGCGTGCTGCGCGCCGCGGCCGAACGGGGGCTGGCCGTGCCGGACCGCCTGTCGGTGCTGGGGTACGACGACATCGAACTGGCGGCCTACCTCACCCCGCCCTTGTCCACCATCCGCCAATCCGCGGTCCTGCTGGGCGCCCGCGCGGCGGAGCTGCTGATCGACCATCTCGAAGACGGCCGGCCCCTGCCCGACCTGTTGACCCTGCCGCCCGACCTCGTGCTCCGCGCCTCGGTCGGCTGGCCCTGTGCGAGGCTTTCATGATTTCCAATCGTCCCATCGTCGTCTTCGGCAGCGTCAACATCGACGTCTGCGCCTATTCCGACCGGCTTCCCCGTCCCGGCGAGACCGTGCATGGCACCGGCTATGCCATGGGGCTGGGCGGCAAGGGCGCCAACCAGGCCGCAGCATCCGCCCGGCTGGGCGGATCGGTCGAGATGGTCGGCCGGACCGGCGGCGATGCCTTCGGCGAGATGGCGCGCAGCCGGCTGGCCGGCTTCGGCGTGCGGACCGGCCATCTGTCGAACGACGCAGCCAACCCGACCGGGATCGCGGTGATCGGCGTCGAATCCTCCGGCGAGAACTGCATCACCGTGATCGGCGGCGCCAACATGGCGGTGAGCGAACAGGACGTGGCGCAGACCGCCCCGCTGTTCGCCGAGGCGTCCGTCCTGCTGCTTCAGCTGGAAATCCCGCTCACCGCCGGTCTGGCTGCGGCAAGCGCGGTGCGGGCCGGCGGCGGCCGCATCATCCTGGACCCGGCGCCGGCCCCGCATGGCGGGCTGGCCGCCGAAGTCTTCCGGGCCGTCGACGCCATGACCCCGAACGAGACGGAGACCGAATCCCTGGTCGGGTTGCGGCCGACGACCCAGGACGAGGCCGCCGCCGCCGCGGAGCGGCTGGCCGAGCGCGGCCTGTCCATCACCATCGTGAAGATGGGCGCCAAGGGCGTCTATTTCCGCGGGCTGGGACAGCAGGGCTTCATCCCGCCCTTCCCGGTGACCGCGGTCGACACCGTCGCGGCCGGCGACTGCTTCAACGGCGGGCTCGCCTTCGCGCTCGCCCGCGGCGACGATCTGGCTGGCGCGGTGCGCTTCGCCGCCGCCTGCGGGGCGCTCGCCACCACCCGCGCCGGCGCGGCGGACTCGGCCCCGACGCTGGCGGAGGTGGCGGCGCTGCTGGGATGATCGGCGTCGCCCCGCGTTGCTACACGGCGTCCTGCGTCACCGTTCCATCCCCGGCATTCGACGCGGCCTCGTCCCGCCGCAGCTTGTGCAGGGCGACGTCGATGGTCCGCTCATAGCTGACCAGGGGCGGTTTCAGCCCGTGGCTGAACAGCGCCTGCCGCGAGGCGTGGCTGGTCCCGGTCAGGATCAGCTTCACGCCGCGCCGCGCCGCCTTGTGCGCCAGCCCCTCGATCGTGTTGGCCGCGGTCGAATCGAGAAACGGCACGGCGCTGAAATCGACGATCAGAACCCGGTGGGTGTCGGCGATGCGGTCGAGCACCGAACCGATGGACGCCGCCGCCCCGAAGAAGAACACGCCGGAAATCCGGTAGATCACCACCTCGGGATCGGCCGCACCCTGATCGTACGGCTTGCGGGCGACCATGGCGCCGTCGGCGCTGTCCTCCGCAACGAAGGGCGTCTGGCTCTCGATGGCGGTGATCGTCGACATGCGGTGGATGAACAGCACCGAGCCGAGCGCGAAGCCGATGACGATGGCTTCGGTCAGGCCGGTGAAGATCGTCAGCAGGAAGGTGGTCAGCAGCACCGCGGCATCGCCGCGCGAGGCGCGCAGGAGGGCGGCGATGGCCGGCTTCTCCACCATGTTCCACGACACGACGGCCAGGACGCCGGCAAGGCTGGCGAGCGGAATGAAGCTGGCGAGCGGTGCCGCGACCAGGATGAAGACCAGCAGGAACACGGCGTGCAGCATGCCGGCGACCGGCCCATGGGCGCCGGCGCGCACGTTGGTCGCCGTGCGGGCGATGGTGCCGGTGACGCAGATGCCGCCGAACAGCCCCGACGCAATGTTGGCGACGCCCTGCCCGACCAGTTCGCAGTTGGAGCGGTGGCGGCGTCCGGTCATGCCGTCGGCGACCACCGCCGAGAGCAGC
The DNA here is from genome assembly GCF_042604635.1 of Azospirillum sp. A26. NCBI lineage: Bacteria > Pseudomonadati > Pseudomonadota > Alphaproteobacteria > Rhodospirillales > Azospirillaceae > Azospirillum > Azospirillum sp. A26. The sequence continues at coordinate 266,457 of NZ_CP170474.1, forward strand.
GATTCGATGGAGCCGAGCAGCGCGAACGAGATGGCACTCGGCAGAACCGCCTGGACCTTGTCGAGCGTGATCGCCGGCAGGGCCGGCATCGGCAGGCCCGACGGAATGCCGCCGAACTTGGTGCCGATGGTCGCGACGTCGAGGCCGAAGGCGGCGGTCACGACGGCGCTGCCGGCGACCGCGATCAGCATGCCCGGCCAATGGGGCCGCACCGCCTTCAACCCGACGATGATGCCGACGGACGCCAGCGCCAGCCCGACCGACGCCGGGTCGGCCGTCGGCAGGCCCGACCACAGCACCGGCAGCTTTTCGAGGAGCGGCCCCGGCTCCGGCCCGCTCAGGGTCAGGCCGAGGAGATCCTTGATCTGGCTGGCGAAGATGATGACGGCGATGCCGGCGGTGAAGCCGACCGTCACCGGATAGGGCATGAATTTGATGTAGGTTCCCAGCTGCAGAAGGCCGATGGCCGCCAGCATCAGGCCGGACAGCAGGGTGGCGAGGATCAGCCCGTCGATGCCATGCGCCTGCACCGTGGCGGCGACCAGCACGATGAAGGCGCCGGCGGGCCCGCCGATCTGGAACCGGCTGCCGCCCAGGGCGGAGACGAAGAAACCGCCGAAGATCGCCGTGTAAAGTCCCTGTGCCGGCGACGCGCCCGACGCGATGGCAATCGCCATCGACAGCGGAAGCGCGACGATGGCCACCGTCAGTCCGGCGATGGCGTCGGCGCGGAGGTTCGAAAGCCCGTAGCCCTCGCGCAGGATGGTGACGAGCTTCGGCGTGAACAGCTCGGCAAAGCTCGGTCGATGGGAAATCGGTGCTGTCATCTGTCCGGCGGCCTTCTGGAATAAGGCGGCGGGATCGTCGGCATCAGGTCGGCGGTCGCCGTCGCGCGGTCGATGGGGTGGGCGCCAGAGTTCGGCGCCAGTGTTTAGGGCCTGGGTGCCGGTGTCTTCAGACGGACGCCGCGGCCGCCAGCGACGCTCTGCGCATTGTCGCCGATCAGCTCGATTCCGGCGAGGTCGAGCGCTTCCACCACCCTGGTCAGGCTCTCCACCACGCCGCGCACGTTTCCGTCGCTGGCCTCCATGCGCTGGATGGTCGGGACGGACAGGCCGGCCAGTTCGGCCAGCGTCTTCTGATCGATCCCAAGAAGCGCCCGGGCGGCGCGCAACTGCGAAGCCGTGATCATCCCGCATACCCCGCTGACACATGCAAATCGGTATATAAAATATATATTGTGATGTTTAAAACGTCACTAGAGATGTTTGGAGCCATGACACTTTTCCGGCCCCTGCCGCCGGATGCCCCGCCCGTGCCATGCGATGGAATGCATGCCCACCGGCGAAATAGGCCGTTTCGGATCCGGTATAATTTGGGCAGGATTGTCCCAGGGATTTGCTGGAACATAAGGACAAGACGATGGACGGGATGGTTACGGGGCTCGATGGGCTGACCGCGGACATGACGGATTGGCGGCGCGATCTGCACGCCCATCCGGAAACCGCCTTCGAGGAGCAGCGGACCAGCGACTTCGTGGCGGAAAAGCTGGCCTCCTTCGGGCTGGAGGTTCATCGCGGTCTCGCCAAGACCGGTCTGGTCGGGATCCTGCGCAATGGCGAGGGGCCGATGGTCGGCTTCCGCGCCGACATGGACGCGCTGCACATCCACGAGGAAACCAACCTTCCGCACAGCTCGCGCAATCCCGGCCGCATGCATGCCTGCGGCCATGACGGGCACACGGCGATGCTGCTGGGGGCCGCCCGCTACCTGACCGAACACCCCGAACTGTTCCGGGGCACCATCGTCTTCATCTTCCAGCCGGCGGAGGAGAATGAGGGCGGCGGCCGGGTGATGGTGGAGGAAGGGCTGTTCGACCGCTTCCCCGTCGAAAAAGTCTTCGGCATGCACAATTGGCCGGGGCTCGAGGTCGGCCGCATCGCGCTTCGCCCCGGCCCGCTGATGGCCGCCTACGACATCTTCGAGTTGACCCTGACCGGCAAGGGCACCCATGCCGGCATGCCGCATATGGGGACCGACACGATCATGGTCGGCAGCCAGATCGTCTCCGCCCTCCAGACCATCGCCAGCCGCAGCGTCCACCCCATCGATTCGGCCGTCGTCAGCGTCACGCAGTTCCACGCCGGCGATACGTGGAATGTCCTGCCCGGCACCGCCGTTCTCCGCGGCACCGTCCGCACCTTCCGGCCGGAGGTTCAGGATCTGGTCCAGCGCCGCATGGGCGAGGTGGCGACCGCCATCGCCGCCGGATTCGGAGTCGAGGCCAGCCTGCGCTACGAGCGGCGCTATCCGCCCACCACCAACAGCGCCGCGGAGACGGAACTGGCCCGGCGGGCAGCGGCACGCGTGGTGGGAGAAGAGGCCCTCGACCTCGATCCGATGCCCAGCATGGGGGCGGAGGATTTCTCCTTCATGCTGCAAAAGCGGCCGGGCTGCTACGTCTGGGTTGGTGCCGGACCATCGGACCAGGGCCGGAACCTGCACAGCCCGCACTATGATTTCAACGATGCGGTGCTGCCCATCGGCGCCAGCTATTGGGTGCGGCTGGCGGAAACCGTTCTGCCGAAATGATGCAGATCATGTACATGCGTCCCAATTTCCCGATTAAGACGCATGACATGAGAAAATTTCCGCGAAAAAATCTTGGGAATTGCGTACGTGTGTCCATTGTCCCATAGTTCGGCGGGAAACGGATGGCCCTAACTCCAAAAGGGGATAAGGGCGTAGCGGATTTCAGCCGAACAGGGACGGGCGCGACGTGACGAACCAAGGGGCACATCAGGCGGCGGGCCAGGCGCAGGACATTCCGGGCCGGGGCGGCATCTGGCAGCGTCCGGACTCGCTGTGGGAGGCCACCGCCCCGCCGCCACCCGCCCTGCCGGCGTTGCAGGACAGCGTGCAGGCCGACATGCTGGTGATTGGCGGCGGCTTCACCGGGCTTTCCGCCGGTCTGCATGCGGCCGAGGCCGGGCGCCGCGTGGTGGTGCTGGAGGCCTCCGAACTGGGACGGGGTGCCTCCGGCCGCAACAACGGGCAGGTCATCCCGACGCTGACCCGTCCCGACCCCGCCGACCTTATCGACCGCTTCGGTTGGGAGAGCGGGGAGCGGCTGGTCGGGCTGATCCGCGACAGCGCCTCCACCCTGTTCGATCTGGTGCGCCGCCTCGGCATCGACTGCGCGGCGGAACAGACCGGCTGGGTTCAGCCGGTCCATTCGCCGGGCCGCATCAAGATCGCCGAGCGCCGGGCAACGCAATGGGGCAAGTTCGGCGCCGACGTCGAGCTGCTCGACCGCGCCGCCGTCTCCGCCATTCTCGGCACGGACGCCTATTTCGGCGGCTGGATGAACCGGACCGGCGGGCATATCAACCCGCTGGCGCTGGTGCGCGGGCTCGCCGCCAAGCTGGTCGCAGCCGGCGCGGCGGTCTACGTCAACTCCCCCGCCTTGTCGGTGCAGCGCCGCGGCGACTCCTGGGTCGCCCGCACCCCGCAGGGCATGGTGACCGCCGGCTCCCTGGTGCTGGGCACCAACGGCTATACCGCATCGATCTTCCCGGAAATCCGGACGGAGGTCGTGCCGGTCCTGTCCTGGCAGATGGCGACCGCTCCCCTGGGCGACAACGTCCGCAAAACCGTCCTGCCGGCCCGGCAGGCGATGTCGGACACCCATGGCGACCTGCGGTTCATGCGCTACACCGCCGACAACCGGCTGGTGACCGGCGGCGCGCTGCTGAACCCGGTGAACGGGGCGGAGCGGTTGAAGCGCATCGTCGGCACCCGTCTGGCCGGGATGTTCCCGGCACTGAACGGCGTCACCTTCGATTATGTGTGGAATGGCCGCATCGCCATGACCACCGATTATTTCCCCCGTGTCCACCGGCTGGGGCCGAACGGCTTCGCCTGGGCCGGCTGCAACGGACGCGGCGTGGCGCTGTCGGTCTCGCTGGGGCGGGAGCTGGCCCGCGCCGCCATCGGCCAGGACCCGAAGGACCTCGCCCTGCCCTTCACCGCACCGACGCCCCTGCCCTTCAACGCCCTGCTGCAACGCATCGGGCCGCTGAAGATCCTGCAATACCGCTGGAACGACGCCCGCGAAGTCTGATCAAGGAGACTGCCAGCATGTCCGACAGCCCCGACTACCCCACCCTTCTGCGCAATGCCTACGCGATGCGCGCGGCGTCCTACGCCCACATGTTCGATGTGCTGCGCGAGCGTTTCGGCACCGAAACGGCGCTGGAGGTCGGACAGGAATCCACCCGCCGCCTCGGCGAATCGATGGGCGTGAAATTTGCCGGGCACGGTCCCGACGACCTGACCGGCCTGTGCCATGCCTTCCTCGACGGCATTCCCAACCGCGACAGCATGTTCGCGCCGGAGATCAAGCGGTGCGACGGCGAGGCGCTGGAAATCCATTTCCACCGCTGCCCGCTGAAGGAAGCCTGGCAGGCGCAGGGCCGGTCCGACACCGATCTGGAACTGCTCTGCAAGATGGCCGGCGCCATCGACGGCGGCCTGTTCGAGGCCGCCGGGTTCGTCTTCAAGGGCGAAACCTGGAAACCGGGCGACGAGGGCTGCTGCCGGCTGAAGGTCCTGCCCGGCGCCAAAGCCGCCGAATGAATGCGCATCGCCGCAACGCCTGCAAAGACAGACAATAAGAGGGTGCCATCGCCATGAAGTTCCGCCTCCTCACGCTGACGACCCTCACCGTCGCCGGCATTGCCGGTTCGGCTTTCGCCGCCGACACGGTCAAGCTCGGCTACCAGCTGCCGCTGACCGGCGACACCGCGCAGTACGGCCAGGATTTCCGCAAGGCCGCCGAGATCGCGCTGACCGAGTTCAACGCCGCCGGCAAGCCGTTCAAGGTCGAGATCATCTTCGAGGACAGCCGCTCCGACGCCAAGGAGGGCACCAACATCGCCCGCAAGTTCGTGGACGACAAGGAGATCGTCGGCGTCCTGGGCGACTTCACCTCCGGCGTGTCGATGGCGGCGGCGCAGGTCTACAAGGACGCCGGCATGCCGCAGCTGTCCCAGACCGCCTCGCACCCCGACTACACCAAGATTTCCAAGTACCAGTTCCGCAACATCGCCACCCAGGCGCAGGAAGGCCCCTACAACGCCAAATGGATGGCGTCCAAGGGCTTCAAGAACGTCGCGGTGATCGCGGAGCAGACAGACTGGGGCCAGTCGGTGGTCAGCGGCTTTTCCGACGCGGTCAAGGCCAACGGCGGCACCGTCGCCTTCTCGGAATTCTTCAACCGCGGCCTGAAGGACTACCGCTCGCTGATCAGCAAGCTCGAGCGTGCCAAGCCCGACGCGATCTACACCGGCTTCTTCTACGAGGACGGCGCGCAGTTCCTGAAGCAGTTGCAGCAGCTGGGCATCAAGACGCCGGTCTATTCGACCTCGGCGGCCTACAGCCCGAAGCTGATCGAGCTGGCCGGCGGCGCGGCGGAGGGGGTGCATCTGACCTCCAACTTCCTGCCGACCGACCCGTCGCCGAACGTCCAGCATTTCGTCGACGAGTGGAAGAAGCGCTCCGACGGCGCGGTGCCCGGCCAGTTCCCGGCCCAGGCCTATGACGCGGTCCGCATCATGCTGGCGGCGGTGGAGAAGGCTTCGCCCAACCCGACCCGCGAGAAGGTGCGCGACGCGCTGGCCCAGACCAGGGACTTCCCCGGCGTCACCGGCAAGACCAGCTTCAGCGCCGACCGCGAGGCCGAGAAGGAGCTGGTGAAGGTCGAGGTCAAGGGCGGCGTCTTCGTTCCGGTCGCCGACTGACGCCTCCCCCCGGCAAACGATCCCCAGCGCCCCTTTTCGCAGCGACAGAGCCCGCATGTTCGATCCCTATTATCTCCAGCAGCTCGCCATCGGCCTGTCGCTGGGCATGACCTACGCGCTGATGGCAATCGGCTTCACGCTGATCTTCGGCGTGCTGAACGTCGTCAACTTCGCCCATGGCGAGATCTACACGCTGGGCGCCTTCGCCGGGCTCGTGCTGATCTCGGCAACGGCGCCGCCCATCGTGGCGGTGATCCTGGGCGCGCTGGCAATCGGGGCGCTTGCAGGCTTTTCGCTGGAGCGGATCGCCTTCAAGCCGTTCCGCCGCTTCACCGACGAGGCGTCGCTGAAATCGCGGGCGATGCGGGAATCGACCCTGCTCTCCTCTCTGGCGGTGTCCATCGTGGTGCGCGAGGCGCTGGAGATAGTCTTCGGATCGCAGATGCGCTCCGTCCCCTTCGAGTATTTGATCAACACGCCGGTGCGCGTCGGCCCGGTGATCCTGGTGACCGGCGACTTCATCATCTTCGGCGTCGCCGCCGCCATGCTGATCGGCCTGCAATATCTGCTGACGCGCACCCGCGTCGGGCTGGCGATCCGCGCGGTGTCCAACAACCCGCTCGGCGCCAAATATGTGGGCATCGACACCGACCGCACCATCATCACCACCTTCGTCGTCGGATCGATGATGGGGGCGGCGGCCGGTATCCTGATGGGGCTGTACTATGGCGCGGTCTTCCCGGCCATGGGCTTCACCCCCGGCATCAAGGCCTTCGTCGCCATGGTGATGGGCGGGCTGTCCTCCATCCCCGGAGCCGTGATCTGCGCGCTGATCCTCGGCATTTCGGAAAGCATGGCGACGACCTTCGTCTCGTCGGGCTGGTCGGACATGGTGGCCTACGGCTTCCTGATCCTGACCCTGATCTTCTTCCCCAACGGCTTGTTCGGAGCGCGCCGTGAACGCGTTTGAGACTGCGGCACCTGCCGATGGCCTGACCCGGCGCCGGGGGCTGCTGGTCCCGGCGCTGATCCTGCTGCTGGTCTTCGCCGCGCTTCCGGCGCTGCTGGCCGGTTTCGACAAGGGCTATTTCTACCAGATCGCCAATCTGGCGCTGATCTTCGTCCTGCTGTCGGCCTCGATGCATCTGGTGACGGGGGTGGCCGGGCTGCTGCATCTGGGCCATGCCGCCTTCTACGGCGTCGGCGCGTATACCGCGGCCCTGCTGACCTCCAAGCTGGGGCTGGGCTTCACCGTCACGCTGCCGCTGTCCGGTCTGGTGGCGGCGCTGGTCGCCTTCCTGGTGGCGCTGCCGACGATGCGGCTGGTCAGCATCTATTTCGCCGTGGCGACGCTCGCCATCGGCCAGATGCTGTATCTGGTCATGCTGAACTGGGTGGACTTCACCAAGGGCCCCAACGGCGTCATCGTCTCCAAGGGGTTCGAGCTGTTCGGCATCAGCCTGTCCGGCCGCCTTGCCGCCTACTACACGGTGGCGACGGTGGTGACGCTGTCGGTCATCGCTATCGGCCGGCTGAGCCACTCCTATTACGGCAACGCCCTGCGCTCGATCCGCGAGGACGACCAGTGCGCCGACGCCATGGGCGTCAGCACCGTGCGGCTGAAGATGGAGGCCTTCACCCTGTCGGCCTTCTTCGCCGGGGTGGCGGGCAGCCTGTGGGCGCACATGACCGGCTACATCTCGCCGGGCGACTTCAAATTCTCCGAATCCATCCTGATCCTGGCGATGGTGGTGGTCGGCGGCCTGGGCAGCCTGCCGGGGGCGGTCATCGGCGCGCTGCTGCTGATCCTGCTGCCGGAAGGGCTGCGGGCCTTGGGCGATTTCCGCAACATCATGGTCGGTCTGGTGATGTTCCTCTCCATCCTGCTGCTGCCGAAGGGCCTGCTGGGCGAGGTCTCCGCCCTGCGTCTCGTTCGCCGGCAACTGGGTGCGGCGTGGCGCAACACCGGCAAGGGTGAAGGGATCGGCTGGCGATGACCCATCTTCTTGAAATCCGCAACGTCAGCCGCCGCTTCGGCGGCGTGCAGGCGGTCGGCGACGTCACCGCCCATGTGAACGAAGGCGAACTGGTCGGGCTGATCGGACCGAACGGCGCCGGCAAGACAACGCTGTTCAACCTGATTTCCGGCTTCACCCCGCTGTCCGGCGGCACCGTCGCCTTCGCCGGCAGGACCATCAGCGGGCTGAAGCCCAATCAGGTGGCGCGGCTGGGCATCAGCCGCACCTTCCAGAACCTGCGCGTCTTCCCCAACATGTCGGTCTTCGACAACGTGTCGGTCGGCGCCGTGGGCGCGCTGCCGCAGGGGGCGTTCGGCGCGCTGTTCGGCTCCCTGCACCGGCTCGGTCGGGACCGCTCCGCCGAGATCAGCCGCCGCACCTGGGAAGCGCTGGAGGCGGTCGGCCTGACCCATGTGGCGGCGGAGCTGGCGGCCAACCTGCCCTACGGCCAGCGCAAATATCTGGAGATCGCCCGCGCGCTCGCCATGCGGCCGCGCTTCCTGATCCTGGACGAGCCGGCAGCCGGGCTGAACGACACCGAGACGCGCGATCTGGCCGCCTTCATCAAGCGGCTGCACGGGCAGGGCCTGACCATCATGCTGGTCGAACACGACATGACGCTGGTCATGGGCATCTGCCAGCGCATCCTGGTGCTGGCCTCCGGCCGCAAGATCGCCGACGGCACGCCGGACGCCATCCGCACCGATGCCGCCGTCCTGGAAGCCTATCTTGGGGTGGATGAATGACCGCGCCGCCAAAGACCGCGCCTCTGCTCTCGATTGCGGATCTGCATGTCGCCATGGGCCCGCAGGAGATCCTGCACGGCGTCCGCCTGGAGGTGCCGGATGGCGCCATCGTCGCGGTGCTCGGCTCCAACGGCGTCGGCAAGACCACGCTGATGCGCACCGTGTCGGGCATCTACCGGGCGAAACAGGGGACCATCACCTTCCGCGGCCAGCCTATCGCCAACATGCCGGCCCACCGCATCGTCCAGCTCGGCCTGTCGCAGGCGCCGGAAGGGCGGCAGATCTTCTCCAACATGAATGTCCGCGAGAATCTGGTGCTGGGCGGCGGCGATGTCGGGCTGGGCGAGCTGGACCGCGTGCTGGCGATGTTCCCGATCCTCAGCGAGCGCCTGCGCCAGAATGCCGGATCGCTATCCGGCGGCGAGCAGCAGATGCTGTGCATCGCCCGCGCCCTGATGCGCCGGCCGAGCCTGCTTCTGCTCGACGAACCGTCGCTGGGGCTGGCGCCGAAGATCGTCGCCCAGATCTTCGACCTGATCGTCCGCATCCGGGCCGAAGGGGTGTCGATCCTGCTGGTCGAACAGAACGCCCGCGCCGCACTGCGCATTGCCGACCATGCCGCGGTGCTGGAGGATGGCCGGATCGTGCTGTCCGGCCCGGCCGACCAGCTGCGGGACGACCCGCGCATCGCCGAAGCCTACCTCGGCGGCCATGCCCATTGAAAGCCCATTGAAAGCCAATTGTGACGCCACCTCATGGAAGGAAGCCAGTCATGACCCAGACCATGGGCATTCTCGAACGCCGCCGCATCGAGGCGGAAATCCTGAAGCCGGTCTATGAGGAGATGGCCGCCCGGCTGGGCGAAGCCACCGCACAGGAGATCCTGGGCGCGGCGATCACCAAGGCGGCCCTGGCCGCCGCCAAATCCTTCGCCGAGACCGAGCCGGAAGGCACCAGTCTGAAGAGCTTCGCCGATCTTCAGCCGCTGTGGACCAAGGACGACGCGCTGCGGCTGGACGTGAAGCGGCAGGACGACACGCATTTCGACTACAACGTCACGCGCTGCCGCTACGCCGAGATGTACCGGGAGATGGGGCTGGGGTCGATCGGGCACCTGCTGTCCTGCAACCGAGACGCCGCCTTCTGCACCGGCTACGACCCGCGCATCAAGATGGAGCGCACACAGACCATCATGCAGGGCGCCGACCATTGCGACTTCCGCTATCGCTTCGAGGCTAAGGACGAGTAGGCGAACCGCTCAGCCGCTTTTCGATCTCCATCAGTACGAACAGCGCGGCACCGACGGCGGCCATCGCCGCCCAGGCGATGACGCCGACCGGAGCGGTGCCGAACAGGGACTGCAAGGGCGGCGCATAGGTGAAGGCCAGTTGCAGCAGGGTCATCACCGCGATGGACAGCCAGACCGGCCGGCTGCCGGCCAGGGCGGACGGCAGCCCGGCCCGCCCATGCAGGTCGCGGGCGCTGAGCAGGAAGAAGATCTCGCCCACCACCAGGGCGTTGACGGCGATGGTCCGCGCCTCCTCGATGCCGTCGCCCTGCAAGCGGTGGAAGTGGAAGAAGCCGAAGCTGGAGGCGACCAGCAGGGCCAGCACCACCACCATCCGCCGCACCAGCCGGCCGGTCAGGATCGGCTCGTCGCGCGGGCGCGGCGGGCGGGCCATGACGCCGGGTTCCGGCGCCTCGAAGGCCAGCGCCAGCCCCAGCGTCACCGCGGTCACCATATTGACCCACAGGATCTGCACCGGCGTGATCGGCAGGATGCTGCCCGACAGCACCGCCAGCAGGATCACCACCGCCTGCGCTCCATTGGTCGGCAGCATGAACAAGATGGTCTTGCGCAGATTGTCGTAGACGGTGCGCCCCTCCTCCACCGCATGGACGATGGAGGCGAAATTGTCGTCGGCCAGCACCATCGCCGCCACCTCCTTCGCCGCCTCGGTGCCGTTGCGGCCCATGGCGACGCCGATGTCGGCCCGCTTCAGCGCCGGGGCGTCGTTGACGCCGTCGCCGGTCATGGCGACCGTGTCGCCCGCCGCCTGGAGCGCCGCGATCAGGCGCAGCTTGTGTTCCGGGGTGGTGCGGGCGAAGACGCTGTTGGCCTGCGCCGCGGCGGCGAAGCCGGCCTCGTCCAGCCGGTCCAGCTCCGGCCCGCCGATGACGCCGTCCGGCAGGCCGAAGCGCCGGCCGATGGCGGCGGCGGTCGCGGCATGGTCGCCGGTGATCATCTTCACCGTGATGCCGGCCTGCCGGCAGGCCGCAACCGCGACCAGAGCCTCTTCCCGCGGCGGATCGATCAGGCCGCAGAGGCCGAGCAGCTCCAGCCCCTCCTCCCCCAGATCCTCGGCGATCAGTTCCGACAGCTCCACCGATGTGCGGCGCATCGCCAGCGCCAGGACACGCTGGCCCTGCCCGGCCAGTTCAGCGGTCACCGCGGACCAATGCGTCCGGTCCAGCGGCGCCGTGCCGTCGCCGCGCCGCTCCCGCTCGCACAGCGCCAGCACCCGCTCCGGCGCCCCCTTCACCACCAGGATGCCGTGGCCGGCATGGTCGTGATGCAGGGTCGCCATGTACTGGCGTTCGGATTCGAAGGGCAAGGCGTCGCGGCGCGGGAAGCGCGCCGCCTCGCCGGCCGGGTCCAGCCCCGCCTTCATCGCCAGCGCCAGCAGCGCGCCGTCGGTCGGGTCGCCGGCCAATTGCCACGCGCCGCCGGGGTCGCGGTAAAGGGCGGCGTCGTTGCACAGCAGGGCGGCGCGCGCCAGGTCCAGCAGCAGCGGTTCCCCGGCCGGATCGACCAGCCGCCAGTCGCCATCCAGGCTGCGGCCGATCTCGCCTTCCGGCGCATAGCCGCTGCCGCCGGCGCGATAGCTGGCGTCGGCGGTGACGATGCTGGTCACTAGCAGTTCGTTGCGGGTCAGCGTGCCGGTCTTGTCGGTGCAAATGGTGCGGACACTCCCCAGCATCTCGACCGCTGGCAGATGGCGGATGATGGCGTTGCGCCGCGCCATGCGGGTCACGCCCACCGCCATGGTGATGGTCATCACCGCCGGCAGCCCTTCCGGGATCGCCGCCACCGCCAGCCCGACCGCCGTCAGCACCATGTCCTGCCATGGCTCGCCATACACCAGCATTCCGAAGAGGACGGTGACCGCCGCCAGCAGCAGGATGCTGCCGGTCAGCCAGCGGCCGAAGCGCGCCATCGACACCAGCAGCGGCGTCGCCACCGTCGTGACCGAGGCCAGAAGATGACCGATGCGACCGACCTCCGTCGCATCGCCGGTCGCCACCACGATGCCGGTGCCCTGCCCCTGCACCACCATCGTCCCGGCATAGGCCATGCCGCCGCGGTCGCCCAGGGCCGCATCGGCGGCGACGGCTGCGGCGGACTTGGCGGTGGGCACGGATTCGCCGGTCAGCGCCGCCTCCTGCACCAGCAGGCCCTTGGTGCGGTCGAGCCGCAGGTCGGCCGGCACCCGGTCGCCGGACACCAGGAACACGCGGTCCCCCGGCACCAGAGTTTCCGCCGCCAGGGTCACGGCATGGCCGTCGCGCAGCACCACCGCCTGGGGCGACAGCAGGGTGCGGATGGCCTCCAGCGCCTGTTCGGCCTTGTCTTCCTGGATGTAGCCGATCAGCGCGTTGACCAGCACGACGCCGAAGATCACCCCGGCGTCCGTCCAGTGCCGCAGCAGCAACGCCACCGTGCCCGAGGCCAGCAGCACATAGATCAGCAGATTATGGAACTGCGCCACGAAGCGCATCCAGGCCGGCCGCCGCTTCGGCGGGGTCAGGCGGTTGGGGCCGAAACGGGCCAGCCGCGCCGCCGCCTCCGCGCTGTCGAGCCCGTCGGCCGGACTGTCCAACCGCGTCGCAACCTCGGCGGCGTCCAGCGCGTGCCAGGGAGCTTCGAGCGGCTTGCCCTGCGGTACAGAGACGCCTGGGCCTGTGTCTGCCAGCGGCGGCATGCGATCTGCCTCCCCGGAGGAACCTGACCCCAAGGATGACAGCTTACCCATGCAAGGAGAAGGGATTCGACCGGCTGGTCCGCTCCGCAACCGGCGCATGGTGGCCGGCTGCGGAGCGGACGCGACGAGGCCTCAGACTTCGATCACAACCGGGCAATCACACCTGCGCCATGCCGCCGTCGGCGAACAGTTCGATGCCGTTGATGAAGCTGCTGTCGTCGGAGGCCAGGAAGACGGCGGCCTTGGCGATCTCGTCCGGGTCGCCGACGCGGCCCAGCGGCACCTGGGCGGCCAGATAGTCGACCAGCCCCTGCTGCTGTGCCGCGTCCGGACCGGCCAGCTCGACCAGACCCGGCGTGCGGACCGGGCCGGGGCTCAGCGTGTTGATACGGATGCCGCGGTCCTTCAAGTCCAGGATCCAGCTGCGGGCGAAGTTGCGCACCGCCGCCTTGCTGGCGCTGTAGACGCTGAAGGCCGCCGTGCCCATGCTGCCGGCGGTCGAGCCGGCGAGAATCACCGACGAGCCCTTGCCGAGCAGCGGCAGCGCCTTCTGCACGGTGAACAGCACGCCCTTCACATTGCGGTTGAAGGTGTCCTCGTACTGCTCCTCGGTGATGGCGCCCAGCGGCAGCATCCCGCCGCCGCCGGCATTGGCATAGAGCACGTCGAGCCGGCCGGCCTCGCTCTGGATTTGGGCATAGAGCCGGTCGAGATCGGCGAGGTTGGAGGAGTCCGCCTGCACCCCCGTCGCCTTGCCGCCGGCCGCAACGATTGCCGCGACCGCGGCCTCCAGTTCCGTCTGGCGGCGGCCGGTGAGATAGACGGTGGCGCCTTCGGCGGCGAAGCGCTTGGCCGCGGCAAGGCCGATGCCGCTGTTGGCGCCGGTGACGAGGGCAATCTTGCCGTTAAGCTTGCGTGACATCTGAAGTCTCCTTGGAATTGGGTTGTTCGCTGGAGACTAAGCTATCGACGGCACGATCTTATCGAAATAGAAATGACTGAAAACCATCGTTGCAGGATTGGCGATGTCGAAGCTGCCGGATTTCGAAGGGCTGGCGATGTTCGCCAAGGTGGTGGAGGAGCGCTCCTTCGCCGGTGCTGCCCGCGCCATGGGGGTTTCGGTCGCCACCGTGTCGCGCGCGGTCGGCCGGCTGGAGGAACGGCTGGGCGCGCGGCTGTTCAACCGCACCTCCCGCCGGCTGGCCCTGACCGATTTCGGCCATTCCCTGGCGGAGCGGGCGACCCGCCTCTATGACGAGGCGGAAGCGGCGGAGAATGCGGTGCGCGAGATGTCCAGCCGCCCGCGCGGCCTGATCCGCTTCGCGGTGCCGATGTCCTTCGGGCTGCGCTGGGTGGCTCCGCTGCTGCCGGACTTCTTCCGCCTTTATCCTGAGATTTCCATCGACCTGCACCTGAGCGACGCCGTCGTCGATCTGGTCGGGGACGGCTTCGATGCGGCCCTGCGCGTCGCGGTGCTGCCAGACAGCGGGCTGGTGGCGCGGCGGCTGTGCGGGGTGTCGCAACTGGTGCTGGCCGCCCCCAGCTATCTCGCCCGCCATGGCGAACCGCGGCACCCCCGGGAGCTGGATGGCCGCCATTGCCTGGGCTATGCCTATCGCCGGCGGCAGGACATCTGGCACTTCACCAACAGCGCCGGCGAGGAGGAGAGCGTCACCCCATCCGGCTTGCTGCGCGTCACCAACTCCGACGCGCTGGTGCCGATGCTGCTGGAAGGGCTGGCCATCGCCGAGCTGCCGGAATTCATGGCGGCGGAGCATCTGGCCGACGGGAAACTCACCGCCATCCTGACCGACTGGTCGCTGCCGAAGGGCGGCCTCTACTTCATAACGCCGTCGGCCCGCGCACGGCCGGCCAAGGTCGGGGTGCTGGCCGATTTCCTGGTCGAGCGGCTGTCTGACCCGCTCTGGCGGCGTCAGATCGACGGCATGAAAACAAGGGAATGACGGTCTGGGCCATCAATCCAGCGCCAGCAACGGGCCGAAGGCCTCCTCCAGGCTGCTGCGATGCAGGCCGATCTTCGCGGGGTTGCCGGGCGTCAGGTTGACCGCGCGGATCAGGCGGCGGACCACCCGGTCGGCCGTTACGTCGATGTCGACGATGTTGATGCAGCCGTAATCCTGCTCGAAGGCCGACAGGGCGGACAGGCCGGCGCCGCAGGCCCAGGACAGCAGCATCCGGTTCACCCCGTCATGGGCGACCAGCGCCAGATGGGTCCAGTCCGGTTGCCGCACCAGCGCTTCGATGGCGGACACCACCCGGTCGCGCACGGCAGCGAAACCGTCGCCGCCGGCAAAGCGCCCATCCTCCGCCGCCGCTTCGAAGCCGTAGACATAGGCCGCCTCACGACGCTCCTTCGGCACTTCCGACAGGCGGCCGGCGCGGATTTCCAGGAAGTCGGGATCGTCCTCCACCGGCAGCCCGTGGGGAGCGGCCACCAGTTCCGCCGTCTGCCGCGTGCGGGCGAGGCCGGAACACAGCACGCGGTCCAACGGCACACCGGCGAGCAGGGCGCCCGCCGTCCGCGCCTCCTCCCGCCCACGGTCGGTCAGCGCGGCAAGCTTCGGATTCAGCGGCTTGCCGTCGGCATCGTAATAGGCGACGTGACCATGGCGCAGCAGGTAGAGGCGGCGGCGGGCGACCGTTCCTTCCAGGGGCGGAAACAGTCTCATCGGCCGGGCTCCCGCCGTTCCGCCGACACCCGCTTGGGGTTGCTGACCGCCAGCCTTGCCAGGGTGATGTCTTTCAAAACCGCCCGCAAGGCCGACTGCCGGTCCGGTGCGTCGAAGCGCCCGGCGTCGATGGCGGCGCAGAGCCGCGGCAGCAGGGTCGGCAGGTCGCCGGTTTCGCCCAGCAGGTCGCCGACGGCTGCGGCCAGGGCGGGCTCGGCACCGGTGCCGGCGGCCAATTCCCGCTCGGCCGTGCCCAGCGCGTTGGCGATCATCAACGCGGTGAAGCGCTGGTCGGCCGGCACCACCGGCAGGATCGCCTCGCGAAAGCTGCGCAGTGCGATGGCGACCAGATCGCGGGCGCCGGGATCGTCATTGATCATGCCCCATCTCCGATCATGGCGTCTCCGATCATGGCGCGGCCTCGACGGCATCGAGGTGGCGCAGCAAATCCATTTCGATCTCCGGCAGCATCCGGCCGGTCAGCGCCAGTTCCAGCGACGGCTCGGTGCCGGAGATGTGGCGGTCGGCCTGCTGAATGGCGATGACCGCCCAGCGCATGCAGGCCGCGGCCTCCCAATAGGCGACGGCGGCAGGGTCCACCCGCCGTCCGGCGGTTTCCTCATAGCCGGCATAGAGGTCGGCGCGGTCGGCGATGCCGCCGGCCTCGCGGTCGTTGCGGCCGAACCGCCAGCAGGCGGCGCAGAACCAGCCCAGATCCTCCATCGGATCCGACCAGCCGGCGAACTCCCAGTCGATGATCGCCGTCAGTCGGTCACCATCGACCATGTAGTTGCCGGTGCGATAGTCGCGATGGCACAGCACGAGATCGCCGGCCGGAGGTGCGTTGCGCTCCAGCCAGCGCAGGCCGTAGGCCAGCACCGGATCGCTGGCGGCGTAGCGCCCGGCCCAGCGGCGGAAATCTCCCACCGCCTGCAAGGCCGCCGTCGGTTCCGGCCGCGCCAGGAACTCCAATCCTGCCAACTCCGGTCCTGGCGCACCCGGCCGCACCCGATGGATCAGGCCGAGCTGCCGGCCGAGTTCGCGGGCCAACTCGCGCCGTGGTTCCTCGCTCTTGACGATGCGGAAGCCGGCGGCGACGCCCGTCGCCCGCCGCATGATGTAGAAGGGCGCCCCCAGCATGGCCGGATCGGCTCCGACGAACAGCGGCTCCGGCACCGTGGCGCCGGCGGCGAAGACGGCGCGCAGGACCGCGGCCTCCTCCGCCTTGCCCAGGCTGGCCGAGACGCCGGACGCCGATCCGGTGCGCAGCACGCACGCATGACTGCCGGACTGCGGCCCGCCGTCGATCTCCAGCGTCACCGCGAGGTTGAGCGAGATGGCGCCACCGCTGAGCCGCCCCTCGTCGATCACGGCGACCGACCGCGCCCCAGCCTGTCCGGTCAGCCAGCTTTCGAGAGCGGCCTTTTGGTCGGGGCCAAGACCGGCCTTTCCGCCGCCGCTCACCGCCAGCCCCAGAAATCGTCGCCTTCGGCGAGGTAGCTGCGGCTCAGCACCATCTTGTGGACCTCCGACGCACCGTCGACCAGCTTGGCCTGCCGGGCATAGCGGTAGATCCATTCCAGCACCGTGTCCTTCGAATAGCCGCGCGCACCGCAAAGCTGGATCGCCGTGTCCGCCGCCTTGAACAGCGTGTCGGCGACCTGGACCTTGGCCATCGACACCTCCTTGCGGGCGAAGCTGCCGCTGTCCAGCGCATGCGCCGCCTTCATGGTCAGCAGCCGGCCGATCTCGATCTGCATCGCCGTCTCGCCCAGCATCCACTGCACGCCTTCATGCTCGGCCAGCGGAATCCCGAAGCTCTCGCGCTCCTTCACGTACGCGCCGGCGATCTCCAGGCAGCGCTTGGCGAGGCCGGTCCAGCGCATGCAGTGGGTCAGCCGCGCCGGCCCGAGCCGGATTTGCGTCACCTTCAGCCCGTCGCCAACCTTCATCACCACATTCTCGTCGGGGATTTCCAGCCCGTCGAAGATCAGCTCGCAATGGCCGCCATGCTCCTCCGGCCCCATGATCGGGATGCGGCGCTCGATGCGCCAGCCGGGCTGGCCCTTGTCGAACAGGAAGGCGGTCAGCCCCTTGCGCGGATCGTCCGAGGTGCGCGCCATCAGGATGAAGTGCTGCGCCGCGTCGGCCCCGGTGATGAACCATTTGCGCCCCGTCACCACCCAGCGGTCGCCCTTGCGCTCCGCCCTGGTCTTCATCATCGACGGGTCGGAGCCGCCGCCCGGATGCGGTTCGGTCATGGCGAAGGCGCTGCGCACCCGTCCCTCGACGATGGGGGCGAGCCAGCGTTCCTTCTGGCCCGGCGTGCCGACCATGCTCAGCAGCCGCATGTTGCCGTCGTCGGGTGCGGCAGCGTTGAAGCAGACCGGGCCGAAGATGGAGCGGTTCATCTCCTCGTAGCAGGCGGCGACGCCGACCATCGGCAGCCCGTGGCCGCCGGCCTCCTTCGGCAGTTGCAGGGTCCATAGCCCGGCCGCCTTCACCTTGGCGCGCAGCGCCGCCAGCGGCGCTTCGGCGATGTTCTCGTGCTCGTCCCAGTTGGCGCGGTCGGCCTCGACGGGAAGGATCTCGTCCTCGACGAAGGCGCGGACGCGGCGGCGATAGTCTTCCAGCTCCGCGGGAAGGGTGAAATCCATGGAACCGCTCCGTTCGTTCAAAGAGAAGAGACGAGATGGCCGCCATCGACGGCCAGAACCGATCCGGTCATGTAGGCGCCGGCATCCGACGCCAGCAGAAGCAGCGGCCCGTCGAGATCGATGAGCCGGCCGAGGCGGCGCTGCGGGATGCGCTTGACCAGCGCCTTGCCGGCATCGCTGGCGAAGAAATCGGCGTTCAGCTCGGTCTCGACATAGCCGGGGCACAGCGCATTGACGCGGATGTTGTGGCGCGCCAGCTCCAGCGCCATCGCCTTGGTCAGATGCACCAACCCGCCCTTGGCGGCGATGTAGGACGAGACCTGCCCCGCCACCCGCAAGCCGAGGATGGAGGCGATATTGACGATGGCCCCGCCCTGCTGATCGTCGCGCATGCGCTGTGCCACCGCGCGCGCCACGCGGGCGCAGCCGGTCAGGTTGGTGTCGATCACCCGGTCCCACTCCTCCTCGCCCATGTCGAGGAAGGGGCGGGTTGCGGTTACGCCGGCATTGTTGACGAGGATGTCGACGCGGCCCAGCGTCCCCCACGCCTCGCCCACCGCGGCGGCGACGGAGGCGGGATCGGTGACGTCCATGGCGACGACGACGGCGCTGCCGCCGGCGGCCTCGATGGCTGACCGTGTTTCGGCCAGCGCTTCGGTCCGCCGGGCGGCCAGCGCCACGCGGGCGCCCGCCTTCGCCAGCACACCGGCGAAGTGGCGGCCCAGGCCGCTGGAGGCGCCGGTGACCAGTGCCGTCCTGCCGGTCAGATCGATGGTGACGCTCATGCTTCCCCCCATGGTCGGGATCGTTTGACGAGGCGGCGGGGCATGGCCCCGAACGGCACTCTTGAAAAATCGAGCGAGCGCTCGCTTTATATCCTTGGCGCCGATGATGTGCAAGAACGATCAGCATTGCAAACGATAGGACAGCCGGCATGAACAGCTTGCGCGATTTCCAGGCACGGCACGATCTGTCGATGGAGGCGCTGTGCGCCCGCATCCTGGAGCGGCACGCCGCGACCATCCGGGTGAAGAAGCCGGCGGTCGCCATCGGCAATCTGGCGCGCATCGTCGAAACCACGCTGATGCTGGCGAACCGCAAGGGCTTCCACTCCACCAGCCTGCGCGATCTGACCGAGCAGTCGGGGCTGAGCATGGGGGCGCTCTACGCCTATTTCGACAGCAAGGACACGCTGCTGATGATGATCCTGGGTCAGGTCGTCAGCGTGGTGGAGGAGGTGCTGGGCCACCCGCCCGACGGGCTGGCGAACGACCCGGCCGCCCGGCTGCGCTGGCTGCTGAGCACCCACCTGTTCCTGACCGAGACCATGCACCCCTGGTTCGTCTTCGCCTATATGGAGGCGAAGTCCTTCCCCAAGGACGGGCGCGACCTTGCCGTCACCAGCGAGATGCTGACGGAGAGCATGATTGCCGACGCTCTGGCCGAGGGCGTCGCCCGCGGCCTGTTCGCCATGCCCGACGTGACGATGACGGCGGCGCTGATCAAGCCGATGCTGCAGGACTGGTACGTGAAGCGCGCCAAGCACCGCCGCCGCGGCATCACGCCCGACCTCTATGCCGAGCAGCTGATCGCCTTCGTCGAGGCGGCGGTGGGGCTGAGGCGGGCTTAGGTCGTGGACACCCGATCGCGCAGCACCCGCTTGGTCACCTTGCCGTTGGCGTTGCGCGGCAGCGCATCGCCCAGCAGCGTGACGTAATCGGGCACCTTGTACTCGGCGAGGCTGGCGCGGCAGAAGTCGCGCACGTCGTCTTCGGTCAGGCTGCCCGACTTCGAAATGACGAAGACGTGGATCTTCTCGCCCAGCACCGGATCGGGATGGGCGACCACCGCCGCCTCCACCACGTCGGCATGGCGGACCAGCAGGTTTTCGACCTCTACGCTGTAGATCTTGTGGCCGCCGCGGTTGATGACATCGTTCTTGCGGTCGTGGAGCCGCAGATAGCCGCGCCCGTCCAGCGTGCCGATGTCGCCGGACCGCCAATAACCGTCGACGAAGCTGTCGCGGGTGGCGTCCTCGCGATTCCAATAGCCGCGGATGGTCATGGGTCCGCGGATCCACACCTCGCCGCTCACCCCCGGCGGGCATTCGCGGCCCTGATCGTCGACGATGCGCAGGTCGCCGCAAGGCACGCACATGCCGACCGAATCCAGGCAGGCGCGGGTGTGACCGATGGGGACGACGCTGATGATGGTGGCGCATTCCGTCGAACCGTAGGCGTTCAGCAGATGCAGGCGGGGCAGCCGTTCCGCCATCGCCTCCACCGTCGCTTCCGGCATCGGGGCGCCGCCGAAGCCGCCGGTCCGCCAGGACGACAGGTCGTAACGGCTGAAATCGGCGCGCAGCAGGCAGAGATTGTACATGGCCGGCACCAGCACGGTGGTGGTCATGCGCTCCCGGCTCGCCAGGTCCAGGAAACCGGCGACGTCGAAGGCGGGCATCATCACGGTGCAGCCGGCGACCCGGATCATCGCCATGACGACGGCGACCAGCCCGGTGACGTGCGAGGCCGGAACCGCCAGCACCGCCCGCTCGCCCTCGCGATAGTCCCAGCATTCCTCGAAATGCAGGGCGGAGTGGATGATGTTCACATGGGCCAGCAGCGCGCCCTTCGGCTTTCCGGTGGTGCCGGAGGTGTAGAGGATGACGGCGGTGTCCTCCTCCCGCTGCGGCTCCGCGGACTGCGGAGGGCCGGCTTCGGCTTCCAGCAGGGCCTCGAAGGGCCGGCAGCCGTCCACCGCTCCGCCGGCGGAGAAGCGCAAGACGAGCGACGGCACCTCCGCGGCATCGGGCATCCGGTCGGCAAGGCCTGAGTCATGGATCAGGATGGAGGCGCCGCAGTCATTCAGGATGCCGGCGATGCCCGGCCGCTGCTCCCGCGCGCTGACCGGCACCGCGACGATGCCGGCGCGGGCGGCCGCCAGCAGGGCGATGAGGAACTCCGCGCGGTTGGACAGGACAAGCGCCATGCGGTCGCCCGGCCGGGCGCCTTGCGCCAGCAGGGACGCGGCGGCGCGCGTCACCAGCGCGTCCAGCCGCCCATAGCTGTAACGCCGCTCCCCATCCACCAGCGCTTCGCCATCCGGCCGGCGCGCGACGGCGGCGCGGAACATGGCGTCGATGGTGGACGGACGCTCGCTGTAGCACGGTACGAGGCGCGTGCCGAAAAGCAGCTCGCGCCGTTTGGAAACGCCGATCCCGTCCGGCCAGGCCATGCCGTTCCTCCCTGACGATGAAATTGGATTTTCTGGTGGAGTTTCTGGATTCAGGCGATGCCGGGGGCTCGAAGCTCTGCGGCCCCACCGGCACCGCGCTTGTCGGTGTTGCAGAAACTATGTCATTCTATGAACTGAGTGTCAAATAGCGACACCATCAGCGTAGCGAACATAAGGCCCGACGCGAGCGGAGCCGACGCTTCGCGAGACCATTCCCCAATTCCGCACATCATCGAAGAGCAGGCGCCTGACGCCAGCCAATCGGGAGGAAACCGATGTCGACACCCCATTACGTGACCCTCGCCGACAGCCAGATGCGCGTCTGGCGCAGCGGATCGGGCCCGGACCTGCTGGTCCTTCCCGGCCTGATCGAAGCGGCCTCCGTCTGTGCCGACCGGCTGGCGGGTGCCCTGCCGGGTTGGACCGTCACCGTGCTTGATCTGCCTGGAACCGGCGGGTCGGCCATAAGCTGGGCGGACGACATTGCCGGGTTGGCCCGCCTGATCGCCGATGCCGCCGGCCGGCTCGGCCTTGCCGGCTGCCCGCTGCTGGCCTTCGACCTTGCGGCCCCTCTGGCACGCGCTCTGCCGGCAACGGGGCGGCAGCCGGATGGCGTGCTGCTGGTCGACACCGCCATGGCGGAGGGATGGAGCGAACGGGACTTGCGTCCTGCCCCGCTGACTCCCCGTGCGGATGGCACCCATCTGGCAGTGCTGTGGGCGCATCTGCGCGACGCCCATGTCCTGGAGCCGCGTGACGCCAGCCATCCGGCCAGGAACGGCGCTCCCCTGCCCGCTCCGCCTGAACTGGATGCGATGCTGCGCAGCGCCGCCGTCGCACCGGACCGTTATGGGGCACTGTGGTCGCTATGCCTGGACGCCATGCGCGCGGAGACTGGCTCTGCCGCCGATGAGAGTCGCGTCGATGGGCTGGCGGCGGTCGCCAAGCATCTCGCGCCGATGGCCGCCGGCCGGAAAACTGCCGCTGCGCTGCCCTCGACCCGGCCCTTTGCCGACCCGCTGCGGGTCTGGCACGACTATGCCGACACGCCCCATGGCCGTGTCCATCTGCGCCGCGCCGGGCGTGGCCGGCCGCTGCTGGCCTTCCAGTCGGCACCGGGTTCGTCGGCACCGCTGCTGCCGCTGCTGCACGGGCTGGCGCCGGGACGGGAGGTCATCGCCCCCGACTATCTCGGCAACGGCGAGTCCGACAAGCCGGAGCGTGCGGTGGACATCGGCGTGCTGGCCGACGACATGCTGGCGCTGGCCGACGCGCTCGGTCTGGACGGGTTCGACCTGTGGGGAACCCACACCGGCGCGCTGGTGGCGCTCGACCTGACGGTCCGCCATCCCGAGCGGATCGGCCGCGCCGTACTGGAAGCGCCGGTGCTGATCCCGGCCGACTTCAGCGCCGACATTCTTGACCATTACTTCCCGCCGCTGGCCGCCGACCGCTGGGGGCTGCATCTGCTTCAGGCCTGGAACATGCGGCGCGACATGTTCCTGTTCTGGCCGTGGTACCGGCAGGAGCGCGCCGCCGCTCGCAACATCGGCGTCCCCGCCGCCACGGTGCTGCATGACTGGACCATGGGGCTGCTGGCGAGCGGCAGCCATTACGACCGCTCCTACCGCGCCGCCTTCCGCTACGACACGCGGGCGGCCCTGGTGCGCCTGACCCGTCCGGCCCTGATCTGCGCCGGTCCGGCCGACATGCTGGTCGAAGGTCTGGCGGAGGCGAAAACGCTCGCCCCGGCCGGAACGGAGGTCACGCCGACCCCTGCCACCGTCTGGTATCCTGGCCAGGGCACCCAGGCGGTACAGAAAACCATCGACTGCTACGCCGCCTTCCTCGCTGGAAAGCCGGGCACGGCAAATTCGCACCCGGTGTCATAAGGCGATACTGCCGCCGCCCCAGCTCAGCCGCCAATGGCGGGCTCCGGCTCAGCCGCCGATGGCGGACTGGGCGCGGGCGGCGCGGTGCAGCGGCGGTGCCGACAGAGAATAGAGGTTGGCCGAGATCTCCCGCACCGCGTCGCGCATGTCGTCGAGAAAATTGGGCTGGCCGTTGCGGACAATGTGGGGGGTCAGGCCGGTCAGGCTGACCGCGGCGATCAACCGGCCGTCCGGCTCGAACAGCGGCATGGCGATGGCGGCGAGCCCCTCGATCACGTCGTCGACCGCCACCGACCATCCGCGCTGCCGCACCTCCTCCAGTTCCTTCGCCAACTGGCGGGGGTCGGTGGTGGTGTGGGGGGTGAGGCGCGTGGTCCCGCGCGACAGCACGCGGTCTACCTCCGCCTCCGGCAGATAGGCCAGCAGCACGCGCGGCGCCGCACCGCAATTCATCGGCAGCTGCCCGCCGACGATCCACCAGCGCACCTCCACCGAGCGGTCGCTGTGGAACTGGTCCAGGCAGACGGCCGACCCGTCATGATAGACCGACAGGAACACCGTGCTGCCCGTTGACTTCGCCAGCCGCGACAGGATGGTGGAGGCGATCTGGCGCAGGTCGCGGCGTTCCGGCACTGCCCCGGCCAGCTTCAGGATCTCGAGCCCCAGGCTGTATTTCTGGCTCTGCGCGTCGAAGACGGCGAAGCCATCCTGCACCAGCGTCAGCAGGATGCGCCGAGCCGTTCCCTTGTCGAGCTTTGCCGCACCCGCAACCTCCGTCAGGGTCAGCGTCGGGCCTTCCTGATAGAAGCTGCGCAGCACGGCCAGGGCCCGCGACACCGCGCGGACGCTGAGACCGTTCTTTTCCGTGGCCTGATCCACGCCCTGGTTGTCGTCCTGTCCGGTGTCCATACGTCGAAGCCCCTTATGGATGTCCCGCATCTCTGGTCCAGGCGGAAGCCTCGTCCTCCGCACAGCCGACGGAAGACGGCTGACCCATGGTCATCCCGCCGCGGTAGCGGCGCCGGCCTAGGATGGAAGGCGCGCGTCGGGTTGCGCAACCCCTTTCCACCATCCTCCGGCGACGCGCCGTTCGTGTCAATCAGTGACACCAATTTTGCCTGTTGACACGATCCGGTGCAAATGGTTTCCTTGGCAAACAAACAGAACAAGCGCGCCCCACCGCCTTTGCGGATGGCGGGCGCCCCATGCTCCGGCACGCCGCCGTCCCCTGATTTTCCGGACCGGCCGCCGGCATCCTGCACGAGGGGAGGACTATGCACACCATCGCCCTTGGTGCGTTCACGGTCACGCGGATCGAGGAAATGCTGACGCCGGGCTTCGACCCCGGCTTCCTGTTTCCGGCCTACGACGATGCGATCCTGACCCGGAACCCCGAACTGGCCGAACCGAATTTCCTCGACCCGGCATCAAAGCGCCTGATGTCGAGCATGCATTCCTGGCTGATCCGCACCGACCGCCACGTGATCCTGGTCGACACCGGCTGCGGCAACCACAAGGAACGCCACACCCCCGGCTTCGAACGCTTCCACATGCTGGACAAGCCCTATCTGCGCAACCTCGCGGCGGCGGGCGTGCAGCCGGAGGACGTGACCCTGGTCATCAACACCCACCTGCACATCGACCATGTCGGCTGGAACACCCAGCTGGTCGACGGACGCTGGGTGCCGACTTTCCCCAACGCCCGCTACATCTACGGCGCGCAGGAATTCAAGCACTGGCGCAGCCCCGAAGGCGGGCTGATCGGCATGCCGGGCAACGGCCCGGTGATGGAGGACAGCGTCCTGCCGGTCTGGGAGGCCGGACAGGTCGAGCTGATCGAAGACGGCGACCGCATCCTCGATGGGCTGTCGGTGGAGCTGGCCCCCGGCCACACCGCCGGCCAGATGTTCGTCCGGCTGGAGTCGGACCGGCACGCCGCCTACTTCACCGGCGATTGCCTGCACCAGCCGATGCAGGTGGCGCGCCCCGACTGGAACAGCCGCTTCTGCGAGGATCAGGCCCAGGCGGTGGCGACCCGCCGCCGGCTGCTGGACCATGCGGCCGACCGCGGCGCCTTGGTCTTCCCCGCCCACTTCGGTGCTCCCCACACCGGCTTCGTCCGCCGGACGGCCGAGACTTTCCGGTTCGAGCCGCTCGCGGCCTGATAATGCAGAGGGACCTCCCCATGAGCATCGCCGCCCTCGACGGCACGGCCACGCTGATCGACACCCTGCGCACGACGCTCGGCCCCGACGGCCTGCTGGATGACGAGAAGAGCCGAAACTTCTACGCCAACGACGTGTTCTGGCAGCCCGGCATCGCGCCGCTCGCCATCGCCCTGCCGCGCGACCGCGACGCGGTCGCCGCCACCGTGCGCGCCGCCCATGACGCCGGGGTGGCGGTGGTGCCGCGCGGCGGCGGCATGTCCTACACCAAGGGCTATCTGCCCGAAGGCCCGAATTCTGTCGTCATCGACAGCCGCCGTCTGAACCGCATCGTCGAGCTGAACACCGACAGCCTCTATGTGACGGTGGAGACCGGCTGCACCTGGGCGGCGCTGAACGAGGCACTTGAGGGCACGGACTTGCGCACCGGCTATTGGGGGCCGCTGTCGGGCATCAACGCCACCATCGGCGGCGCCCTGTCGCAGAACAGCGCCTTCTTCGGCTCCGCCCTGCACGGCACCGTGGCGGAGAGCGTGCTGGGCGTCACCGTGGTGCTGGCCGACGGGCGCACCGTCACCACCGGGTCGGGCGGCCGGGTCGGCACCAAGCCGTTCACGCGGTCCGGCGGTCCCGACCTGACCGGCCTGTTCCTGGGCGACAACGGCGCGATGGGCTTCAAGGTGGCGGCGACGCTGCGGCTCCACCGCCGGCCGGAGCACACCGACTTCCTGTCCTTCGGCTTCGCCACCATGCAGGCGATGGCCGCGGCGCAGGTGGAGATGGCGCGGGCGCGCTGCGTGTCGGAGGGCTTCGGCATCGACCGCACCAAGGTCGAGCATTCGGCCAGCGTCAACAAGCTGTCGGACGGGCTGAAGACGCTGGGCAACGTGGCGAAGGCCGGCAAGTCGCTGTTCCAGGGCGCCAAGGAGGCGCTGAGCGTCGCCACCGCCGGCACCGCCTTCCTCAAGGAGCACAATTTTACCCTCCATCTGGTGGTGGAGGGACGCAGCGAGACCCAGCTGCGCGAGGCGATGCAGATTGTGCGCGAGATCGGCGCCCGCCATGGCAAGGAGATCGAGAACAGCGTGCCCAAGGTCATGCGCTCCAAACCCTTCGGGCCGGTGCGCGGCATGCTGGGGCGCGAGGGCCAGCGCTGGGTCCCGATCCACGCCATCTTCCCGCTGGGCGACGCCGACAAGGTGGTCGCCGCCAACGACGCCTTCTTCGCCGAGAAGCGCGGCTTCATGGAACAGCACGGCATCATCTATTCGGTGATGACCATGACGGTCGGCAACGACTTCTTCCTGGAGCCGGCCTTCTACTGGACTGACGAGATCACGCCGCTGCATGCCGCCAGCCTGGGCGACGAGGTGGTGAAGCCCTGGCGCGACCGCCCGGCCAACCCGGCGGCACGCAACGCGGTGGCGGAACTGCGCCGCGCGACGCAGGAGCTCTATTGCAGCCTCGGCGGCGTGAGCTGGCAGGTCGCCCGCGACTATCCGTTCCGCGAGATCGTGACCCCCGAAACCTGGTCGCTGCTGGAGGGCGTCAAGCGCGCCGTCGATCCGCAGGGGCTGATGAATCCCGGTTCCCTCGGCCTCGGCCGCTGAGGACCGGGAGCGGAGACATCCACGCCATGGGCTACACCATCACCGAGAAGATCCTGGCACGCGCGGCGGGGCTGCCCGCGGTGCGTGCCGGACAGGACATCAAGGCGAAGCCGGACTTCGTGCTGGCCTACGACTTCCCCGGCTACACCGACGTCTATTTCAAGACGATGAAGGAGGATTTCGGCATCGAGCGGGTGGCCGAGCCGGAACGCTTCGGCATCTTCATCGACCACATGGTGCCGACCGCCACCGCCAAGGAGGAGGAGCTGCACATCAACACGCGCACCTGGTGCGCGGAGAACGATGTGCCGCTGTTCGAACGGCACGGCATCGGCCATCAGGTGGCAGCCGAGGTCGGCTATGCGACGCCGGGCGCCTTCGTCGTCCATTTCGACGGCCATGTCAGCCAGCTCGGCACCTTCGGCACGCTCGCCGTCGGGCTGCGCCGCAACGTGATGGAAGCCTTCGTCAGCGACACCGTGTCGATCCGCGTGCCCGATACGGTGCGGGTAAACCTGCGCGGGTCTTTGCGGCCCGGCGTGATGGCGCGCGACGTCTTCCATCATCTGGTGCGCCGGCTGGGGCCGAGTTCCTGCCGCTTCCAGGTGCTGGAGCTGGGCGGGCCGTCGGTGGCGGCGATGTCGACGGAGGGGCTTCAGACCATCACCGGGCTCGCCATGTTCACCGGCGCCCTGACCGCCATCGTCAATCCCGACCCGGTGCGGCTGGAATACGCCCTACCCCGCGCCCGCAAAAAGCTGGAACCGGTGTCGAGCGATCCGGACGCGCACTATTCCGCCGTCCACGACATCGACCTGTCGGATCTGGAACCGATCGTCGTCGTTCCGCCGACCCCGGCGGACACCCGCGACCTGACCGAGTTCCTCGGGCTGGAGATCAATGCCGGCTATCTCGGCTCCTGCGCATCGGGCCGGCTGGAGGATCTGCGGGCGGCGGCAAAGGTGCTGGAGGGCCGGCGGGTCAAGACCGGCGTCTCGCTCCACATCGTGCCGACCAGCCAGGAACTGATGGCGGCGGCGGCGCGCGAGGGGCTGGTCTCCACCCTGGTGGAAGCCGGGGCCTTCGTCTCCTCCCCCAGCTGCGACTATTGCTTCGGCCGCATCGCAACGATGACGGCGGGCCAGCGCGCGGTGTCGACCGGCACGCTGAACGTCCGCGGCCGGATGGGCAGCCCGGATTCGGAGATTTACCTCTGCAACGCCGCGGTGGTCGCCGCGTCCGCCATCGAGGGCCGGATCGCCGATCCGCGCCCGTACCTGTGAGGGCCGCCATGACGATGCCTGTTATGCGGGGCCGCGTCGCCTTCATCTTCGATGAGGTGAATTTCGACGTCGACCAGATCGTCGGCGTCAAGAACATCAAGATCACCGACGTGGCGGAACTGGCGCAGGTCGCCATGCAGGCCTATGACCCGGACTTCGCCACGTCGGTGCGGCCGGGCGACCTGCTGGTCGGCGCCGACAATTTCGGCTACGGCCACCCGCACTATCCGCCGATGAAGGCGATGCGCCATCTCGGCGTCACCGGGGTGATCGCGGAGTCCTTCTCGCCCGGCTACTGGCGCGGCGAGGTCAGCATGGGCTTCCCGCAGGTCAGCTGCCCCGGAATCCTCGGCTTCGTCCGGCGCTGGGACGAGATCGAGGTGGACTGGGCGGCGGGCGTGGTCCGCAACCACACCCAAGGCACCGAAATTCCCTTCGAGCCGCTGCCGCAGGCGGATGCCGAGATGATCGAGGCCGGCGGCCTCGTCCCCTTCCTGAAGCGGCAGGCGGCCCAGCAACGCGAACAAAAGGACCATGCCAATGTCTCGGGGATCTGAGTTCCGCAATCGCATCCTGGCGCAGAAGACCGTCTGGTCGGCCGGCGCCTATGACGCCCTCTCCGCCCGTTTCATCGAAGCGGCCGGCTTCGACGCGCTGATGACCTCGGGCTTCGGCGTCTCGGCCTCCTTCCTCGGCCAACCGGATGCCGAGCTCTACACCATGTCGGAAAACCTGACGGTGGTCCGCAACGTGGTGTCGGCGGTCAACGTCCCGGTCATCGCCGACATCGACACCGGTTACGGCAACGCCATCAACGTGATGCGCACGATCCGCGAGTTCGAGGCGTCGGGCGTGTCGGCCGTCATCATGGAGGACCAGGTGGCGCCCAAGCGCTGCCCGATCTGCGTCGGCGGGGTCGAGGTGATCCCGATGGACGAGGGCGTCGCCAAGATCCAGGCGGCGGTCGAGGCCCGGCGCGATCCCAACATGCTGATCATCGCCCGCACCGACGTGGTCGATCCGGCCGCCGCGATGGAGCGCGGGCGCGCCTATGTCGCCGCCGGCGCCGACATGATCCAGCCGATCAGCAAATGCTTCAAGGACATCGACGGCTTGCGCGCCATGCGCGAAGCGGTCGGCGTGCCGCTGTCGCTGCAGCTGCTCGGCTGGCTGGAAAAGCTGTCGGCCGACGAGGTCGAGGAGGTCGCCGGCATGGCGACCTATGCGCTGGTGCCGCTGATGACGGTCGCCTCGGCGCTGAAGGAGAATCTGGCCGCACTCGCCGAACGCCGTTCCACCCGCGACCTGCCGCGCCCGGTGACCGACCACAACAGCTTCATCGACTTCATCGGCTTCCCGCAGATCGAGGAATTGCAGAAGCGCTACCTGAAGACCGCCTGACGATCCTTTGCCGGCGGGCACCACCCGCCGGAACCAAGGGCCAAGCAAAAGACGACCAATCAACGGAGGAACCCCATGTTCGGTAGGCGCACTCTCCTTGCCGCCGCGGCGGCCCTGGCCCTGACCCTTCCCGTCGCCGGCACCACCGGCGCACAGGCGCAGCAGCCCCCGGTCCGCATCGCCCTCATCGGGCCGATGAGCGGCACCGGCGCCTTCGAAGGCCAGCTCGGCCTGGAAGGCGCGCAGGCGATGGCCGCGGTGATCAACGCCAAGGGCGGCGTGGCCGGCGGCCGCAAGATCGAGCTGCTGACCTATGATGACAAGGGCTCCCCCGAGGATGGCGTCAGCGCCGCCAAGCGGGCGATGGAGCAGGACAACGTCGACATGATCATCGGCGGCTGGTTCAGCGCCGTCGCCCTGTCGATGAAGGAAGTGACGCGCGACAAGATCATCACCGTGATGACCAGCTCCCAGCACCCGAAGGTGACGGAGGAGGGGCACAAGTACCTGTTCCGCCTGAACGCCACCTCGGCGATGATGTCGGAATTCTATTCGAAGGCGATCTGCGACCGCATCAAGCCCAAGTCCATCGCCTTCATGAACGTCAACGACGACTGGGGCCGGCTGGAACTGGACAACTATACCAAGCTGCTGACCGCCTGCGGCATCGAGGTGAAGGGGCACGAGTTCTACAACCGCACCGACACGGACTTCACCACCGCGCTGACCAAGCTGAAGTCGCTGAACGCCGACGCCATCTATGTCGCGGCGATCAACACCTCGCAGGGCGCCACCATCTACCGGCAGATCAAGCAGACCGGCTATCGCGGCAAGGTCATCGCGTCGGCCGGCAACATGAACCCGAAGCTGGTCGAGCTGTCCGGCAACTCGCTGGAGCAGGTCTATTCCGCCTCGCCCTTCACCGAGGACGGCGCCGCCCCGTCGCTGAAGCCGTGGCTAGACGAATACCGCAAGGACTACAAGAACGACCCGTCCTTCATCGCCGCACTCGGCGCCCAGGCGGTGCAGACCCTGGCTTTCGGCGTCGATGCCGCCGGCGGCGACCCGCGCGCCTACGACAAGATCGCCGCGGCCCTGAAATCGCAGGCGGTCCCGACCGTGATGGGGGAACTGCGCTTCTCCGACAAGGGCCAGGCGAGCCAGGCGATCCATCTGGTGCAGGTCCAGAAGAAGCAGATCGTCAGCGTCCGGGACTGAGTGGCGGCTGGTGAAAATCCCTCTCCCGAAAAGGGAGAGGGAGACTCCCGACAGGAAGATTCGACATGGATTTCACCGTCTTCGCCCAGCAGATCGCGAACGGCCTGGTCAACGGGATGGCCTATGTGCTCATCGCCACCGGGCTGACGCTGGTCTTCGGGGTGCTGCGCATCGTGAATTTCGCCCATGGCGAGTTCTACATGCTCGGCGCCTACATCACCTATTTCGTCGGCACCCTGTTCGGGCTCGACTACATCGCGGCGGCGGCGATCTCGGCCGTGGTGGTGGCGGGGCTCGGCGTCGCCGCCAACAAGCTGATCTTCTGGCCGCTGCGCCGCGACCATGAATTCACGATCCTGCTGTCCAGCCTGGGCCTCGCCCTGCTGATCGCTAACGGCGGCGAACTGCTGTTCGGCGCCGATCCGAAATATGTCGAGAGCCCCTTCGCCGACGAGGTGCTGGAGATCGGCACGGTGACGCTGACCCAGCAGCGCGTGCTGGTCTTCGCCGCCGCGGTCGTGGCGCTGATCGCTGTCTACCTGTTCATCCGCTATTCGCGCTTCGGCAAGATGATGCGGGCTACGGCGCAGAACCCGGACGGCGCGGCGCTGACCGGCATCAACATCGGGTTGGTCCACACCTACACCTTCGCGCTCGCCTGCGGGCTGGCGGCGCTGTCGGGCGCCCTGGTCGGCCCCACCGTGATGATCTTCCCGACCATCGGCAACTGGGCGGTGCTGAAGGGCTTCATCGTCGTCATCATGGGCGGTCTGGGCAGCGTCACCGGCGCCCTCTTCGCCGGCCTGCTGCTCGGCGTCATCGAATCGCTGGGCGGCGGCTACATCTCCCTCGGCTTCATGGAGGCCATCGGCTACGCGATGATCATCGCGGTCCTGCTGTGGCGCCCCAACGGTCTGTTCAGCACGGCGCGGGGTCTGCGATGAACACCAACTCTCATGGGTATTCCCTGGCGATTGCCGGCGGCATCGCTGCCCTGGCCGTCCTGCCCTTCCTGGCCGGCAATGCTTATCTGGAACATCTGCTGGTGCTGTGGATGCTGTATGCGCTGCTGGCGCTCAGCCTCAACATCGTGATCGGCTATCTCGGCGAACTCACCTTCGGCCATGCCGCCTTCGTCGGCGTCGGCGCCTACACCTCGGCGATCCTCTCCACGCAGCTGGGATTGCCGCCGCTCCTGGGCCTGCCGCTGGCCGGGCTGGTCGCTGCGGCCTTTGGTCTGGTCATCGGCTATGCCGCGTTGCGCGTGGTTGGGCCGCAGTTCGCCATCCTGACGCTGGGCTTCGGCGCCATCCTGTTCACCATCACCAACCATTGGGTCGATCTGACGCGCGGTCCGATGGGCATCACCGACATCCCGCCGATGGCAATCGGCCCGCTGGCCTTCGACAGCGCCCGCCCGACCTATTATCTGGTCCTGGCGCTGGTGCTGGCGACCGCCTATCTCTGCCACGCGCTGGTGGGCAGTCGCACCGGCCGTGCCTTCCTGGCGGTGCGGGAGAATGCGCCGCTCGCCGCCTCGCTCGGCATCAACGTCTTCCACACCAAGCTGATGGGCTTCGTCGCCGCCACCGCCATCGCCGGCATCGGCGGCGCCATCTATGCCCACTACATCCGGGTCATCACCCCCGACATCATGGGCGTCCACAATGTCGCCGCCCTGATCATCGTCGTCATCATCGGCGGACGCGGCACCATCCTGGGACCGATCCTGGGGGCGCTGGTCTATATCGGCCTGCTGGAATCGCTGCGCGTCGCCGGCCCGCTGCGCATGGTCATCTTCGCGGCCCTGCTGACCGGCACCGTCGTCTTCCTGCCGGGCGGGCTTATCAGCCTGTGGCAGCGCTGGCGCAACGCCCACAAGTCGGAGAACACTCAGCCGGCCACGCCCACCGGCTTGCCCAGCACGGAGGGAGGAGCGAAATGAGCCCCGCCGCAAACGCAGGTGAAATCCCGGCAAATGAGATTTTGGCCGTCAGCAACCTGACCCGCATCTTCGGCGGCCTGACAGCGGTGCGCGACGTCACCATGACGGTCCAGGCCGGCGAGGTGGTCGGGCTGATCGGGCCGAACGGCGCCGGCAAGACGACGCTGTTCAACATGCTGGGCGGCTCGCTGCCGCCCTCGTCGGGCAGCATCCGCTTCGCAGGCACCGACTGCACCGGCGCACCGTCGCACGTCATGGGCCAGCGCGGCGTCTCGCGCACCTTCCAGATCACCAGCCTGTTTCCCAGCCTGACCGCGCTCGACAATGTGCGCAGCGCCGCCTACCGCACGACGCGGGCCGGCTGGGGGGCTGCCATCCTGCGCAGCCCGGCCTATCGGCGGGAAGAGGCGGAGCTGCGGCGCAAGGCGCTGGAGATCCTGGCCTTCTGCGACCTCGACCACCGCGCCGAAACGCTGGCCGACGCCATGTCCTACGGCGAGCAACGCCGGCTGGAGATCGCCATCGCGCTGGCCGCCGAGCCGCGCCTGCTGCTGCTCGACGAGCCGGCTGCCGGCATGAACCCGGAGGAGGGCCAGCGGCTGGTCGAGATGATCCGCCGCATCCGCGCCCGCGGCGTCACCGTTCTGCTGGTGGAGCATCACATGCGGGTGGTCGCCAGCGTCTGCGACCGGCTGGTGGTGCTGGACCATGGGGTGAAGATCGCCGAGGGACCGCCGGCCAAGGTTCTGAACGATCCGGAAGTGATCCGCGTGTATCTGGGACGGGAGCCGGTCGATGCTTAAGGTCGAAAGTCTGAAGGTCCGCTACGGCCACCGCGAGGCGGTCCACAACGTCTCCCTAACCGTCGAGGACGGAGAGCTGGTCACGCTGGTCGGCTCCAACGGCGCCGGCAAGACGACGACGCTGAAGGCGATCTCCGCCCTGCTGCGGCCGAGCGGCGGAACGATCACCTTCGACGGCGAGCGCATCGACCGGCTGGCGCCGCACCAGGTGATCGAGCGCGGGCTGGTCCATGTGCCGGAAGGCCGCCAGCTTTTCCCCGAGATGACGGTGCTGGAGCATCTGGAGCTGGGCGCGTTGCGCGGTCGGCCCGGCAGCATGGGATTCGCCGAGCGGCTGCGCTGGGTCTATGAGCTGTTCCCCATCCTGGCCGAACGCCGCACCCAGAAGGCCGGCACGATGAGCGGCGGGCAGCAGCAGCTGGTCGCCTTCGGCCGCGGCCTGATGGCCAACCCGAAATGCCTGATGCTGGACGAGCCGACGCTGGGGCTGGCGCCGATCATCGTCGACACGCTGGCCGACACCATCAAGAACCTGCACGGCACCGGCATCACCATCCTGCTGGTCGAGCAGCGGGTGGATCTGGCGCTGCGTCTGGCCGACCGCGCCTATGTGCTGGAGACCGGGCGGGTGGTGATGGAGGATTCGGCACAGACCCTGCTGGCCGATCCGCGCATCAAAACTGCCTATCTCGGGCTGTGACGGCCATGTCCGGTACGGAGGTGGTGGAGCGGGCGCGGGCGATCCTCGGGCCGGCCCATGTGCTGATCGGGCCGGCCGACACCGCGCCCTTCCTGGCGGATTGGCGCGGGCGCTACCGCGGTGCGGCGCTGGCCGTGGTCCGTCCGGCCGATGCTGAACAGGTGGCGACCATCGTCCGGCTGTGCGCGGAGACGGGCACGCCGCTGGTGCCCCAGGGCGGCAACACCGGGGTGGTCGGCGGCGCCATCCCCGACGACAGCGGACGAAGCCTCGTCCTCTGCCTGTCGCGCCTGAACCGGGTCCGCGAGGTCGATCCCATCGGCGACAGCCTGACGGTGGAGGCCGGCTGCACCCTGGCCGCGGTCCAGGCCGCCGCCGAGGCGGCCGGGCGGCTGTTCCCGATGAGCCTGGGCAGCGAGGGCAGCTGCCAGATCGGCGGCACCATCGCCACCAACGCCGGGGGTACCGCCGTCCTGCGCTATGGCCCGATGCGCGACCTCGTGCTGGGGCTGGAGGTGGTGCTGTCCGACGGCACGTTGTGGAACGGGCTGCGGGCGCTGCGCAAGGACAACACCGGTTATGCCCTGAAGCACCTGTTCATCGGGGCGGAGGGCACGCTGGGCATCGTCACCGCGGCGACGTTGAAGCTGTTCCCAAGGCCGCAGAGCGTCGCCACCGCTTTCCTCGCCCTGCCCTCGCTGGACGCGGCCCTGCGGGTGTTCGCCCAACTGCGCGGTGCGCTGGGCGACCGGGTGACCACGGCAGAAATCCTGTCGGAGTCGCAACTGGCCTCGGTGCTGGCCCATGTGCCGGGCACCGCCCGGCCGCTCGGCACAATCATGCCCTGGTATCTGCTGGTCGAGGTCACCGACCCGATGCAGGGGCTGGATCTGGCCGCGCGGCTGGAGGATCTGCTGGCAATCGGGCTGGAGGACGGCAGCGTCGCCGACGCGGCGGTGGCTCGCAGCCAGGCCCAGGCGAATGCGATGTGGAAGTTGCGCCACAGCGTGTCGGAGGCCAACCGCAAGAGCGGCATCGTCGTCGGCCACGACACCGCGGTGCCGGTCGCCCGCATCCCCGACTTCGTCGCCCGCGCCAGCGCGGCCATCGAGAGGGTGCGGCCGGATGCCCGCGTCGTGGCGGTGGGGCATATCGGCGACGGCAACATCCATCTGGTCGCCATCCTGCCGGAAAGTCTCCGCGAAAGCCTGCGGGCATCGGGCGAGCCGCTGGACCGCATCGCCCAGGCGATCAGCGCGGCGGTCCATGAACAGGCAATCGGTCTCGGCGGCACCATCAGCGCCGAGCATGGCATCGGCCAGAGCATGCGCGACGCGCTCGCCGCCTTCAAGGGACCGGCGGAAATGGCGCTGATGCAGGGCATCAAGCAGCTGTTCGACCCGCAGGGAGTGATGAATCCCGGCAAGGTCGTGGCGGTCCGGCGCTGACGGTCTTACCGCCGGCTCAGGCCACCGCCGTTATCACATGCGCCTGAATCCTGCCGTCGATGGGGCCGTCGGCAAAATGCCGGGCGATGGCTTGGGCGGCGAGGTCCGTCACCTCGTCGAGACGGCTTGCATCTCGCGCCTCGATCTCCAGGCGCATGGGCGTTCCCTGGCAAAAGCCGGTCGCCGGATCGGCGGCCGTCGCCGCCCGGCTGCGCAGGGTCACGGTCTCGATTGCGATGTCGGTGAAGCCGGCCTTTTGGAGGTCGTCGCGGACCCGCCCGGTGTCATGATAGCCATGCGGCGTCCGTGCCATGAAGCCGGGCGGATCGTCGGGAAAGGCCGCGGCGACGGCGGCGCTGACGACCGCGGCGATCTCGTTGTCCTCGATCCGGTCCCACACGCTGAACAGGAAACGGCCTCCCGGTTTCAGCACCCGGCGTGCTTCGGCGAACCCCGCGGGCTTGTCCGGGAAGAACATCACGCCGAACTGGCAGACGAGCGCATCGAAGCCGTGGCTCTCGAAGGGCAGGCTCAGGGCATTCGCCTGCCGCCACATAACTCGTGACGCATCCAGCTTCTGCGCCGCATGGTCGAGCATCGGCTGATTGAGGTCCGTCGCAACGAGTTCGACGCTTGCCGGCAGGGCTTGGACCAGGGCGCGCGTCACAATCCCTGTTCCGGCCGCCGTTTCCAGAATCCGCCCTTCCATGCCTGCAAGCCGCCGTGCCATATCGCCGGCATAGGGTTCGAACAGGAGGGGGCCGAGATACCGGTCATAAAGTGCCGGAATCGCCCCTGCGAAAGCCTTGTCCACGTCAGCCATGTCGCCCCCCATTTCAAAATGCGGGATCGCTCAGCGTATTCCCCGCCGACGATGCGGGCGACGGCCAATTGGGGGCGGGCGCATGCTCCTTGGGTCCACCAATCGACGAAATCGCAACGAAAAGCCCCCCGGAGCCATGCGTTTCGGCATGGATCCGGGGGGCTTGCGGTCATCTTGGGAAAAGGGATGGTTCAGCGGCCCGACCGGGTGAGGAGCCGCAGGACCAATGCTGCGGCCGAGGCGGCGGTGGCGACGGCGACCACGCCGTTCCAACCCCAGGCGGCCAGGGCCTGGCTGCCCAGTGTGGCGCCGGCCGCCATGCCGATGAACATGCCGACCATCAGCACCGCGTTCAGGCGGCTGCGGGCGGCCGGGTCGATGCCGTAGACGATGGTCTGGTGGGAGATCAGCGAGGCCTGGACGCCGAGGTCGAAGCCGACGGCGCTCGCAACCAGCAGCCACAGGCGGCCACCCTCGGGCAGCAGCGGCGACAGCGCCATCGCGGCGAAGGACAGCACGGCCAGACCGGCACCCAGCCGGGTCATCAGCGCCGGACCGCGGCTGTCGGCGATGCGGCCGGCAATCGGCGCCACCAGCGCACCGGCCGCACCGGCCAGACCGAAGGCACCCGCCGCGGCGGCGCCCAGATGGAACGGCGCGCCATGCAGCATCACCGCCAGGGTCGACCAGAAGGCGCTGAAGCCCAGCGACAGCAGACCCTGCGCCATCGCCGCCCGGCGCAGGCCGGGATGACGGGCCCACAGCGTGACCAGGGATCCCAGCAGCTCGCCATAACCGAGATCGGTCGTCGGCGCGAAGCGCGGCAGCCCACGCCACAGCGCGGCACCCAGCAGGGCGATGCTGCCGGCGGCGGCGACGAACACGGCGCGCCAGCCGAACTGCTCGGCGATGACGCCGCTGACCACCCGCGACAGCAGGATGCCCAGCAGCAGGCCGGTCATCACCGTGCCGACCACCCGGCCGCGATGCTCCACCGGGGCCAGCGTCGCAGCGGCGGGGACGATGTCCTGCGCCAGCGTCGCCGAAAGCCCCATCACGAGGCTCGCCGCCAGCAAGCCGCCGATGGACGGCGCGGATCCCGCCGCCAGCAGGGCCGCGACCAGCACCGACACCTTCGCCAGGATGATGCGGCGGCGGTCGAAACGGTCGCCCAGCGGGGCCAGCAGCAGGATGCCGAAGGCGTATCCCAGTTGCGTCAGGGTCGGCACCCAGCCGACCGTCCGGTCCGCCGCCCCGATGTCGGCGCCGAGCACACCCAGCATCGGTTGGCTGTAATAGAGCGTCGCCGCCGCCAGACCGGTACCAGCGGCCATCAGGAACACCAGCGGGCGGCTGATCCCGCCATCATGCGCAGGCGCCAGGGGTATTGCACTTGCCAGCGGCGTTGCATGCGCGGTTTGAATGGTTGTCATCGTTCGATCCCCTCAAGGGCAAGCAGTGTCTTGGTTGAGGGGGAGTATGGCGGCGGGCCGCAGGGGACGGTAGCCGGACCGGGTGTAGATTTGCTATACGCTTCACGTATGAGCAATGACCTCTCGGCGGTCGGCAGCGACCGCATCGCCCTGCTGGAGACCTTCGTCCGCATCGTGGAGGCGGGGAACCTGTCGGCCGCGGCCGCACAGCTGGGCAGCACCCAGCCGACGGTCAGCCGCCGCCTGCAACTGCTGGAACGGACGCTCGGCGTCCGGCTGCTGCACCGCTCCACCCACCGGATGAATCTGACGGAGGACGGCACCCTCTGTTACGAGCGGGCCAAGGATCTGCTGGCCGGCTGGCAGATGCTGGAAAGCGATGTCCGCGGCGCCGACGACCAGCCGACCGGACATCTGCGGGTGCTGGCGCCGCATGCGTTCGGACAGCAGCAGTTGATCGGGCCGGTGGCGGACTATCTGCGCCGCTATCCGCGGATGACGGTGGAATGGCTGCTGCACGACCGCATGCCGGATTTCATCGCCGAGGGCATCGACTGCGCCATCCGGGTCGGCGAGATCGCCGATCCGTCGGTGGTCGCCCTGCGGCTGGCGGAAGTGCCGCGGATCGCCGTCGCCTCCCCCACCCTGCTCGGCGGGCGGCCGGTGCCGCAGCATCCGGACGAGCTGGCGGACCTGCCCTGGCTGGCTCTGCGCACCTTCTACCGGGGCGAGGTGACGCTGACCCATGCCGGGACCGGCGAGACGGTCGGCTTCCCCATCCGGCCGCGCCTGTCCACCGACGGGCTGCAGGCGATCCGCAACGCGGCGCTCCT
The DNA here is from genome assembly GCF_042604635.1 of Azospirillum sp. A26. Lineage (NCBI taxonomy): Bacteria > Pseudomonadati > Pseudomonadota > Alphaproteobacteria > Rhodospirillales > Azospirillaceae > Azospirillum > Azospirillum sp. A26. The sequence continues at coordinate 305,140 of NZ_CP170474.1, forward strand.
CGGGCTGGGGGCGGCCATCGCCTCGCAATGGGCGCTGGTGGACGATCTGGCGGCGGGCCGGCTGGTGCATCTGGCACCGGACTGGCAGGCCCCCACCCTGCCCGTCAGCCTGGTCTATCATCCCGCCCGCCACCAGCCAGCCCGCCTGCGCCGCTTCATCGAGGTGATGCGCGTCGCCGTGCCCCTCGCCTTCCGCGCGGTGCAGGCACCATAGCGTCAAAAGGCGGCGGCTTTGCCTCGGCTTTGCTATGGTGTCCGCGACTTGTTCAGGAAGGCCGATGTTCATGCACGAGTATGTCCGCAAAATCCTCACCGCGCGCGTCTATGACGTGGCGATCGAAAGCCCGCTCGACCCGATGCCGCGGCTGTCGCAGCGCCTGAACAACATCGCCCTGCTGAAGCGCGAGGATCTGCAACCCGTCTTCTCCTTCAAGCTGCGCGGCGCCTACAACAAGATGGTCGGGCTTCCGCCGGAGGCGCGGGAGCGCGGGGTGGTGTGCGCGTCGGCCGGCAACCATGCCCAGGGCGTGGCGCTGTCGGCGCAGAAGCTGGGGATCAAGGCGGTGATCGTCATGCCGCGGACGACGCCGGCCATCAAGGTCCAGGCGGTCAAGAGCCGCGGCGGCAAGGTCGTTCTGCACGGCGACGTCTTCGACGACGCCTATCTCCATGCCCGCCAGATCGAGGCCGACAAGGGGCTGACCTTCATCCACCCCTATGACGATCCCGACGTGATCGCCGGCCAGGGCACCGTCGGCATGGAGATCCTGCGCCAGCACCCGCACCCGCTGGACGCCATCTTCGTGCAGATCGGCGGCGGCGGGCTGGCCGCCGGGATCGCCGCCTACGTCAAGTTCCTCCGCCCCGACGTGAAGGTGATCGGCGTCGAGCCCGACGACGCGGCCAGCATGGGCGCCGCCATCGCGGCCGGAAAGCGCGTGCAGCTGGATCAGGTCGGGCTGTTCGCCGACGGCGTCGCCGTCCGTCAGGTCGGCTCCGAGACCTTCCGGCTGTGCAGCGAGCTGCTGGACGAGGTCATCACCGTCAACACCGACGAGATCTGCGCCGCCGTCAAGGACATCTTCGAGGACACCCGCGCCATCACCGAACCGTCTGGCGCGGTCGGTCTGGCCGGCCTGAAGAAATACGCCGGGCGCGAAGGGTTGCAGGGCAAGGGGCTGGTGGCCATCGGCAGCGGCGCCAACATGAACTTCGACCGGCTCCGCCACATCGCCGAACGGGCGGAGATCGGCGAACGGCGCGAGGCGCTGCTGGCCGTCACCATCCCGGAGCGGCCCGGCGCCTACCGGCAATTCATCCAGGCGCTCGGCAAGCGCTCGATCACCGAGTTCAACTACCGCTATGCCGACGACCGCGAAGCGCAGATCTTCGTCGGCGTCCAGTTGACCGAGGGCGATGCGGAGAAGCGCCAGATCATCGACCTGCTGCGGGGCCTGGACTGCCCGGTTCTGGACATGAGCGACAACGAGATGGCGAAGCTCCATGTCCGCTACATGGTCGGCGGCCGGGTGCGCGGGTTGAAGGACGAGCTGCTCTACCGCTTCCAGTTCCCGGAGCGGCCGGGCGCCCTGCTGAAGTTCCTGAACGGGCTGGCGCAGGAGTGGAACATCTCGCTGTTCCATTACCGCAACCACGGCGCCGACTATGGCCGCGTGCTGGCCGGCATCCAGGTGCCGGAGAAGGACCGGACGCGGTTCCGGCGCTGCCTGGACGAGCTTGGCTATCCCTGCTGGGACGAGACCGGCAACCCGGCCTACCGGATGTTCCTGGCCGAACCGCAGGGCTGATGCCGGGAACGCTCCCGAAAAGCTGGCAAGTTGGCCCTTACATGTTTACAAATACCTGACAGCCGAGGGACGGCAGCCAGCGGAGCGGGAGCGACAGGATGGAGTCGAGTGAACACGGCGCGATGACCGTTACGGTGTCGGACGGCGGGGAGGGCACGCCGCTGCTCCGCACCCGCCAGACGCCGCTGGTCACGCGGATCTACCAGCTGCTGTTGGCCCAGATCAGCGCCGGCGATTTCAAGCCCGACGAGCGTCTGCCCGGCGAGAACGACCTTGCCGCCCGCTTCCAGGTGTCGCGCCCGGTGGTGCGGGAGGCGCTGAAACGGCTGCGCAACGACGGGCTGATCTACTCCCGCCAGGGCGCCGGCAGCTTCGTCCGGGTGGCGGTGGAGGAAAGCCAACCGGTGCTGGGCTATGCGCCGGTGGAAACGATTGCCGACATCCAGCGCTGTTACGAGTTCCGCCTGACCATCGAGCCGGACCACGCCTATCACGCGGCCCTGCGCTGGAACGACGCCGCACTCGACCGCATCGCGGCGGCGCTGAGCCTGATGGACGATGCGACCCGTGCCCACCGGCACCGCGAGGATGCCGACTACGCCTTCCACACCGCCATCGCCGAGGCGACGAACAACCATTATTACATGTCGTCGATGCAGGCGCTGAAGGATCACATCTCCGTCGGCATGAAGTTCCATGGCGTGTCGCTGATGGGTCCGAGCTCTGGCCTGACCGGCGTGTATGACGAGCATCGCGGCATCTTCGATGCCATCCGCCAGCGGGACGGGGAAACCGCACGCCAGCGGATGCGCACGCATCTGGAAGGCTCGCGCGACCGCGTGTTCGAAGGGCGCGCGCTGGACCTCTCGCTGTAAATCTCTGACCTGCGATTGCTTTTCCGACAGAACCGCACCGCCCGGCCGTCGCTGGTGCGCGCGGACTGGCTCGTCCATGGCTTCTTGGCGCAACATGTAAACATGTATCGCCCGATAACCGCGCTGCACCCCTTATTTCTGCCCTCAACAACATTACAACATATTGACATCTCCGCAGCGCTATGATGGAGTGGGTCATCGTCGAGGGCGGCGGGAGCGCCCGGCAGCTGACCATCGCAGTGCGATGGCCGCCGCTCACAAGGATGGGGACCACCCATGGACAGCATGGTTCCACAGGAAGGATCGCCACAGGGCATCCAGGCGGCGGCCGGATCGACGGCGACGCTGCATCCGTGCCTGATCGCCGACGACCTGACCGGGGCGCTCGACACCGCCGCCCAATTCGCCGCCATCGCTGGTCCGATCCCCGTCTACTGGCAGAGCCTGCCCTATCCCACCCTGCCGAATGCGCTCGCTTTCGACAGCGGCACACGCGAGACGACGCGGGACGAGGCCCGCCGCCGGGTCGCCGCCATCGCCGCCGGCCTGCCGCGCAGCCCCGGCTCGCTGCATTACGCCAAGCTCGACAGCCTGTTGCGCGGCCATGCCGGGGCGGAGATCGCCGCCTGGATCGTGGCCACGGCCCCCGATCATGTCATTGTTGCCCCCGCCTTCCCCTATCAGGGCCGCGTCACGCGCGGCGGCATCCAGCTCGCCCACGGCGATGACGCCCACAGCTGGACAGCCGCGGCCAGCGACCTGCGCGCCGATCTGGAGCGGGAAGGCCTTGCGGTCCAGCTCCGCTGCCCCGGCGAGCCGGTACCGGCGGGCATCAGCCTGTGGGATGCCGAAACCGATGCCGATCTCGACGCCATCGCCGCCGCCGGCCTCGCGCTGAACGGGCGCGTGCTGTGGTGCGGCAGCAGCGGACTGGCCGGAGCGCTGGCCCGGCAGATGGGCGCCGCCGCCAGCGATCCCGTCGCCGTGCGGCTGCCACGGCGGATCCTCGGCCTGTTCGGCACCAACCACCCGGCGATGACGGCACAGATCGACGCCTGTCCGGACCATGTGCTGGCGCTGCCCGACGGTGGCCTGACCTCGGCCACGGTGCTGGCCCAGCGGCTGGACCGCGACGGCATCGCGCTCGCCACCCTCGCCCTGCCCGACGGGTTGGCGCGGAGCGACGCGGCGCAGCGGATCGAACGGGAATTCGCCCGGCTGGTCCGCAGGCTCGACCCGCCCGGTACGCTGCTGGTGGCCGGCGGCGAGACCCTGCGCGGCCTCTGCCTCGCCCTGGACGCCGACCGGCTGGAGCTGGACGGACAGGTCTGGCCGGGGGTGCCCTGCTCCATCCTGCGCGGCGGACGCTTCGACGGGGTCCGCATCATTTCAAAATCGGGCGCGTTCGGCGACCCGTCACTGCTGCGCCGGCTGCTTGCGCTGGCTGCGCCGCTTCATCAGGGAGAACAAGCATGACACCGCATCTGGCCATCACCATGGGCGATCCGGCCGGCGTCGGGCCGGAGATCATCGTGAAGGCCTGCGCGCGTCTGAAGGACCGGCTGGCCGACGGCTCGCTGCGCCTGCTGGTCATCGGCAGCAACCCCGCCCTCCATGCGGCGCGCGATGCGCTCGGCAGCGACCTCGACTTCCCCGAGGTGACTGACATCGACGGCGAGTGGCCGGCGCTGGCCTGCCTCCAGGCCGGGCCGGAGGGCGAGCCGATCCGTCCCGGCATGCTGTCGATCGACGGCGGCCGCTTCGCCTATCTGGCGGTGGAGCGCGCGGTGCGGCTGGCCGAAGCCGGCCGCATCCACGGTATCGTCACCGCGCCTTTGAACAAGGAGGCGATGAACAAGGCCGGCTATCACTTCGCAGGGCACACCGACCTGCTGGCCGAACTGACCGGCGCGCGCGGTTCGGTGATGATGCTGGCCCACGGCAACATGCGGGTCAGCCACGTCACCACCCACATCGCGCTGGAGGATGTGCCGAAGAAGCTGACGCCGGAACGGCTGCGCTACGTCATCGACCGCACCGACGAGACGCTGGCCGGGCTCGGCCTGCCGCGCCGCCGCATCGCCATCGCCGCGCTGAACCCGCATGCCGGCGAAGGCGGGCTGTTCGGCCGCCAGGACATCGAGGTGACCGAGCCGGTGATCCGCCAATGCGTCGCCGACGGGCTGGATGTCGTCGGGCCGGTGCCGGGCGACACCATCTTCGTCAAGCTGCGCGCCGGCCAGTACGACGCGGTGGTCGCCATGTACCACGACCAGGGCCACATCCCGGTCAAGCTGCTGGGCTTCAACGTCAATCCGGAGACCGGCACCTGGGATGCGCTGAGCGGCGTCAACATCACGCTCGGCCTGCCGATCATCCGCACCTCCGTCGACCATGGTACCGCCTTCGACATCGCCGGCAAGGGCATCGCCAACGAGCTGAGCCTGATCGAGGCCATCGACTACGCCGAAAAGCTGGCCGCCGCCCGCGTGCGCGTCGCCGCCTGAGGAACCCGATCATGAACACCATCGACCTGACCACGCCCATCGACCTGTTCCGCCCGCCCCGCGTCGTCTTCGGCGCCGGCACGGCGGCGGAGACCGGCCGCTGGGTGCGCGAACGCGGCCTGACCCGCATCCTGGTGGTCGCCGACGCCTTCAACGCCACCCGCGTGGAGCGGCTGGGACTGGAGGGCGCCGTCACGATCTTCGCCGACATCAAGCCCGAACCCGACATTCCCAACCTGGAGGCGCTGCTCGCGGTCGCCGAACGGGTCGAGCCGCAGGTGGTGATCGGCTTCGGCGGCGGCAGCGCCATGGATCTGGCGAAGCTGGCCGCCGTGCTGCCGGGCAGCGGCCAGACCGTCCGCGACGTGGTCGGGCCGGAGAAGGTGGCGGGCAAGCGCGCCGCCCTGGTGCAGGTGCCGACCACCGCCGGCACCGGCAGCGAGGTCGGCACCCGCGCGCTCGTCACCGACCCGGCGACGATGAGCAAGCTGGCGGTGCAGAGCGTCCATATGCTGGCCGACGTCGCCGTGGTCGATCCCGACCTGACGCTGAGCGTGCCGGCCGCCGTCACCGCCGCCACCGGCGTCGACGCGCTGGCCCATTGCGTGGAGGCCTACACCAACCGCAAGGCCCATCCGCTGATCGACCTCTATGCGCTGGAAGGCATCCGGCTGGTCGGCCGTTTCCTGCCGCGCGCCATCGCCGACGGCAACGACCGCGAGGCGCGGGCCGGCCTGTCGCTGGCGTCCTTCTATGGCGGCATCTGCCTGGGTCCGGTGAACACCGCCGCCGGCCATGCCGTCGCCTATCCGCTGGGCACCCGCCACCACATCCCGCATGGCGCCGCCAACGCGCTGATCTTTCCGCATGTGCTGGCCTTCAACGCGCCGGCCGTCCCGGCCAAGACCGCCGCGGTGCTGGAAGCGCTGGGACTGCCGGCGGTCGCCGATCCGGCCGCGGTGTTCAAGGCCGCGCACGATTGGTGCGTGACGCTCGGCTGCACCATGCGGCTGTCGGCGTTCGGCGTGCCCGAGGCCGACTTGGCCGCCATGGCCGAGGAGGCGCACGCCATTCGCCGGCTGCTCGACAACAACCCGCGCGATCTCAGCCGCGAGGACATCCTGGGCATGTACCGCGCCGCCGCCTGACGGCGCGGCGCCAGCCCTCATCCCGTTCGTAAAAAGGCCAATCCCATGAGCAAGACCAGCGGCAAGATCGGCGGACCCTTCGTCGCGATCGTCACCCCCTTCGACGGCGACGAACGCGTCGAATTCGCAGCGCTGCGACGGCAGGTGAAGCGTCAGGCGTCCGCCGGCAACGGCGTCTTCTGCGCCGGCACCAACGGCGAATTCTACGCCCTGTCCTTCGACGAGAAACTGGCGGTAGCCGAGACCTGCGTCGAGGCCGCCGCCGGCAAGGTGCCGGTGCTGGCCCATATCGGCGAGATCTCCACCAACCAGACCATCGCGCTGGGCAAGGCGGTCGAACGGCTGGGCGTCAAGGCGGTCTCCGCCATCACGCCGTCCTTCATCGCCTGTTCGCAGGCCGAACTGGTGGAGCATTACCGCCGCGTCGCCGATGCGCTGACGGTGCCGGTCTATCTCTACAACATCCCGGCCCGCACCGGGAACACGCTGGAACCGCAGACCGCCCGCATCCTGGCCGACCACCCGAACATCATCGGCATCAAGGACAGCGCCGGCTCGCAGGAGAGCCTGGACGGCTTCCTCGCCATCGCGCGCGAGCGTGACGATTTCGACGTGCTGGTCGGCCCGGATTCGCTGGTGCTGCACGGCCTGCGCAACGGTGCGGCCGGCTGCATCTCCGGCCTCGGCAACATCGCGCCGGTGACGCTCAACGGCATCCATGCCGCCTTCGTGGCCGGCGACGACGCCGCAGCCGACAGGCACCAGACCCATTTCAGCACGCTCCGCAAGGAACTCTACGCGCTGGGCTTCCCGCCGGCGATGGTCAAGCGCGCTCTCCGCAGCGCCATGCCGGAGGTCGGCTTCAGCCGCGCCCCGGTGCTGATCGCCGACGAGGTGGATGCCCAGGTCAAGGCAATCGCGGCACGCTACGCCGAAGCGGTGTGACGCTGTTCCACGCCGCATGGCGCCGCGACGCAACAGGCCGGCGCCACCCCCCTGAACAACACTGAAGGCGGACCCATCCGCCCGTTAGGGAGACACCGTCCATGAACCATTTCACCAGTGGAGAAAGTGCGCTCATCCTGGGGATCGTCGTCCTCTACATCCTCTTCACCTCCTGGCTGACCATCCGGCTGCGCAGCCGCACCAACGGCGAGTTCATGAACGCCGCGCGGTCAATGCCGGCGGCCGTCGTCGGCGTCCTGCTGATGTCCGAATTCATCGGCGCCAAATCCACCGTCGGCACGGCGCAGGAAGCCTTCAGCTCCGGCATGGCGTCGGCCTGGTCGGTGCTGGGTGCCTCCATCGGCTTCCTGCTGTTCGGCCTGTTCTTCGCCAAGCGCATCTACGGATCGGGCGAATACACCATCTCCGCCGCCATCGCGAAATATTACGGCACCTCCACCATGCGGACGGTGTCGATCATCATGATGTATGCGCTGCTGCTGGTGAATGTCGGCAACTACATCAGCGGTGCCGCCGCCCTGTCCACCGTCATGAACCTCAACCTGACCTGGGCGATGGTCATCATCGCGGTGGTCAGCACCTTCTACTACGTGTTCGGCGGGCTGAAAGGCATCGCCTACGTCACCATCCTGCACAGCGCGCTGAAGCTGCTCGGCATCGCCCTGCTGCTGGGCACCGCGCTGTCGCTCAGCGGTGGCATCGGCCCGATGGTCGAGAAGCTGCCGACCCACTATTTCACCATCGACGGCACCATTGGCATGCCGACGATCTTCGCCTGGGTCATCGGCACCGTCGGCGCCATCTTCTCCACCCAGTTCGTCATTCAGGCGATCTCGTCCAACCGCAGCGCCGGCGAGGCCCAGCGCTCCGCCTTCTATGCCGCGATCTTCTGCCTGCCGCTCGGCATCATGCTGGCGCTGATCGGCGTGACCGCGCATTACCTGCATCCCGACATGAAGAGCCTGTACGCGCTGCCGGTGTTCCTCGACGCCATGCACCCGCTGATGGCCGCCGTCGTCACCACCTCGCTCGTCGCCTCGGTCTTCGTCAGCGTCAGCACGGTGGCGCTCGCCATCGCCTCGCTGGCGGTACGCGACTTCTACGTGCCGTGGAAGAAGCCGACGCCGGAGCAGGAATTCCGTACCACCCGCATCCTGTCTCTCATCATCGGTTTCCTGCCGCTGATCTTCGTCTTCTTCGTGCCGGAAATCCTGAAGCTGTCCTTCTTCACCCGGGCGCTGCGCCTGTCGATCACGGTCGTGGCGATGATCGGCTTCTTCCTGCCGCTGTTCGCCAGCAACCTGGGCGCCACGCTGGGCCTGCTGGGCGCCACCGTCAGCACCACCGTCTGGTACGTGATGGGCAACCCCTATGGCATCGACAACATGTACATCGCCCTGCTGACGCCGATGCTGGTGATGCTGGTGGAGCGCCTGATCCGTGGCCGCAGCGCCCCGGCGATGGTCGCCGCCCCGCCGCAGGCCGACGCAGGCTGACCGCCATACGCTGACCGGCGCCTCTTTCCCCAGTCTGCCCCTTCCCCAGTTTGCATGTGACAGCCATGACCACATCCTCAACCCTGCCCTCCACCACCGACCGCGGGCGCGTTGCGCCCGTGGACGGAGACGCCGGGCGCCGTGACGCCTATCTGCCGTCGCCCTGCGTCCAGAACCATGCCGCCAACATCGTTGCGCTCGGCAACGGCGATCTCGGCTGCGTCTGGTTCGGCGGCACCCAGGAAGGCATCCCCGACATCTCGATCTATTTCTCGCGGCTGGCGAAGGGCTCCGACCGCTGGACCGATCCGGTCAAGCTGTCGGACGACCCGACCCGCTCGGAACAGAACCCGGTGCTGTTCCCGGCGCCGGACGGCACGCTGTGGCTGTTCTACACCGCGCAAATCTCCGGCAACCAGGACACCGCTGTCGTGCGCTGCCGCAGCTCCGCCGACCATGGCCGGAGCTGGGGGCCCATCCGCACCCTGTTCGAAGGCACCGGCGGCGACGGCATCTTCATCCGCCAGCCGGTGGTGGTGCTGCCGAACGGCGACTGGCTGCTGCCGACCTTCCTCTGCCACGGCACGCCGGGCGAGAAGTGGGTGGGCGACAACGACACCAGCGCCGTCCGCATCTCCTCCGACCGTGGTGAAAGCTGGACCGAGCATCCCGTGCCCGACAGTGTCGGCTGCGTCCATATGAGCGTCGTGCCGTTGCGCGACGGCACGCTGGCCGCCTTCTACCGCAGCCGCTGGGCCGACCATGTCTATCGCAGCGTCTCCACCGACAATGGCCGCAGCTGGAGCGCGCCGGTTCCGACCGGGCTGCCCAACAACAACTCCTCGATCCAGGTGACGGCGCTGGCCGACGGCCGGCTCGCCATCGTCTTCAACGAGTCCAGTGCGGAGGACGCAACTGAGCGCCGCGCCTCGCTCTATGACGAGATCGAAGACGACGTCCCGGCCGGTGGCGCCGCCGTTGCGGTCGCCGCACAGCCGGCACAGCCGCCCGCCCGCAAGGCCTTCTGGGGCGCGCCGCGTGCGCCGCTGACGCTGGCCCTGTCGGAGGATGGCGGGCTGAGCTGGCCGCTGCGCCGGAACCTGGAGGTCGGCGACGGCTACTGCATGACCAACAACTCCAAGGACAGCCTGAACCGGGAATTCTCCTACCCATCGGTCACCCAGACGGCGGAGGGCGACCTGCATGTCGCCTTCACCTATTTCCGGCAGGCCATCAAATACAGCCGCGTCTCGCCCGACTGGGTGGGCAGCGGCAACTGACCGGCGATGGGGGCGCCAGTCGGCGTTCCCCCCGCCCGTCCGATTCCTCATTTTCCGGGGACTTGTCCCATGACCATGACCGCCGAGGCCGTTCTTGAGGCCGCCGGGGCGCTGCTCGCCGCGCGCCGCGACAACCGCCCGCTCGATGCCCTGCCGCCGGCGGCGATGCCCGCCGACAAGGCCGATGCCTACGCCATCCAGACCGAGGTCGCCCGCGGCATCGGCCCGGTGACCGCCTGGAAGGTCGGCGCCTCCGCCGCCGATGCCGAGCCGTCGAGTGCGCCCATCCATGCCGACACGCTGTTCTTCGAGACCGGAACGCTGCCCGCCGCAATGTTCCGCGTCATCGGGATCGAGGCGGAGATCGTCTATCGCCTGAAAAGCGACCTGCCGGCCCGTGACGAGCCCTGGACGCGGGACGAGGTGCTGGACGCCGTCGGCTCCATCCATCCGGCCTTCGAGATCTGCGACACCCGCTTCACCGCCTACGGCTCGCAGGGGCCGCTCGCCTCGCTGGCCGATCAGGGCAACCACGGCGCGCTGATCGTCGGAGCGGCCACGGCGGACTGGCGCCACATCGATCCGGTGACCCAGCCGCTGACGCTGGACATCGACGGCGAGCGCAGGATCGACACGGTGGGCGGCAACAAGGCCGGCGACCCGATCCGCCTGCTTGCCTGGCTCGCCAATGTCGGCGCCCGGCCGTTCGGCGGCCTGCATGCCGGCGACACGGTGACAACCGGGTCCTGCACCGGCACCATCTTCATCGAGCCCGGCAGCCGCGCCGTCGCCGACTTCCCCGGCCTCGGCCGCATCGCGCTGACCGTGGCATGAAGGAGGGCGCCGGGATGAACATGGAAAGGCGCGCCCTCGTCACCGGCGTCAGTTCCGGGATCGGTGCCGCCATCGCCGAACGGCTGCTGCAGGATGGCTGGTTGGTCGAGGGAATGAGCCGCTCGGCCCCCGCCATCGACCATCCGAACCTGCGCTTCACCCCGGCCGACCTGATGGCGCCGGACTCCGTGGCGAAGGCGCTGGCCGGTTTGCCGCCCGTCGATGCGCTGGTCCATGCCGCCGGGGTCATGCGGGTCGGCAGGCTCGGCGAGCTGGCTGGGGACGATGCGAGGGCGATGTGGCGCCTGCATGTGGAGGCCACGACGCAGCTGGTCGAGCATGTCGCCGCGCACCTGCCGGACGGCGGTGGCCGGATCGTCCTGATCGGCAGCCGCACCGCGCAGGGGGCCGCTGGCCGCAGCCAGTATGCGGCGACCAAGGCGGCGATGGTCGGTCTCGCTCGCTCCTGGGCGCTTGAGCTGGCGCCGCGCGGCGTCACGGTGAATGTGGTGGCGCCGGGGGCGACCGACACACCGATGCTGAAGGACCCGAACCGCACCGGCCTGCCGCCGAAACTTCCGCCCATCGGCCGCTTCATCAAGCCGGAGGAGGTGGCGGCGCTGACCGCCTTCCTGTTGTCCGACGCCGCGGCGGCCATCACCGGGCAGCAGATCCTCGTCTGCGGCGGCGCTTCGCTTTAGGCTGGAGCGCGGGCGGCCATCGACCCGGACGGTTTCGGGCTATATGGTTGCCACGCACTTCCGTCACGAGGAAAGATCACAGGATGTCGAACACCGCCCCGAAGATTGCCGCCCAGAAGATTGCAATCGTCACCGGCGCCACCTCCGGTTTCGGCGACGCCATCGCCCGGCGGCTGGTGGCGGAAGGCTGGCGGATCGTCGCCACCGGCCGGCGCCAGGACCGGCTGGACGCCCTGGTCGAGGCGCTGGGCGGGCCGGATGTCGTCCATCCGCTGTGCTTCGACATCCGCGACGAGGAGGCGACGCGCGCCGCGCTGGCCACCCTGCCCGACGCCTTCGCCGACATCTCGGTCCTGGTCAACAATGCCGGGCTGGCACTCGGCACCGGGGCGGCGCAGGACTGCGACCTGGAGCAGTGGCGCACGATGATCGACACCAACGTCACCGGGCTGGTGACGATCACCCGGCTGCTGCTGGCCCGGCTGATCGCGCAACGCGGGCTGATCGTCAACCTCGCATCGGTCGCGTCCAACTGGCCCTATCCCGGCGGCAACGTCTATGGCGGCACCAAGGCCTTCGTGCGGCAGTTCTCGCTCGGCCTGCGCAGCGACCTGTCGGCGCAGGGCGTGCGCGTGACCTCCATCGAGCCGGGTCTGGCGGAAAGCGAGTTCACCCTGGTGCGCACCGGCGGCGACAAGGCGGCCTATGATGCGCTCTATGGCGGGGCCAACCCGCTCCAGCCCGAGGACATCGCCGAGACGGTGCGCTGGGTGGTCTCGCTGCCGCCGCACGTCAACATCAACAGCGTCGAGATCATGCCGGTGAGCCAGTCCTGGGCGCCGTTCAAGATCCACCGCGACACGCCGGCCTGACGCATCCGCGACCATCCTGCGCAACCATTCGGCGCCATTGCCGGCGCCGAATGGTTGCACCACCGCAGATATACTAGTATCCAATGGCCCCGGCCAGGATTCGCGCCGGCACTCACCCCCCGGAACGCGTCTGGCCGATCATGATTCTTGCCTTCCATATGATGCCGCTCGTCGGCACGATCCTGCTGCTCGCCTCCCGCCGGGTCAGCCTGCTGTCTGCCGGGATCGCCGGCATGGCGCTGGCGCTCGTCACGATGGTCGCCCCGATGCTTATGGCGCAGCCGTCGGCCGGTCCGGTGCTGGGTCTGGCCGCGGTCAAGGCGGGGGAAGGGGCATGGCTAGCATGGCACGCGATGTCGATCATCGCCGCCGGCCTGCTGTTCCATCGTGCCTTCGAGGCGCGCGGCACACGGACGGCCGCGGTCGCGCAGGAGAACCGGCGGCGCGCGGTCTTCGTCGCCTGCTTCCTGGTCGGTCCCTTCGCGGAGTCGGTGACGGGGTTCGGCGTCGGTCTGGTGGTGGCGCTCGCCATGCTGCGCAGCCTGGGGCTGCCGCCGGTGCAGTCCGCGGCGCTTGGCCTGTTCAGTCAGGTGCTCGCCGCCTGGGGCGCGATGGGCGTCGGCAGCCGCGTCGGCGCCGAGCTGATCGGCGTGTCCTTCACCGAGCTTGGAACCGCCAGCGCCCTCCTGATGGCGGTCGTGCTGCCCTGTCTCCTGCCGGTGTTCTGGGGGTTGATCCAGTCGTCGGGGCTGCGCTCCAGCCTGAGCGAGCGGGCGACCGACGTCGTGCTTCTCCTCTGTCTGGCTGGGCTGATCTGGTTGACCAACCGGTTCGTCGCGCCGGAACTCGGCGGCGGGCTGGCGACCGCCGTCCTGCTGCTGGTGGTGGAGGGGCCGCGCCTGCTGCGCAGCGGCACCGGTGTCCGGGAGCTGGCCGAGCGGCTCTGGCCCTATGGGCTGCTGATCGCCGGGCTGATGGCGACCCGCCTGCTGCCGCCGCTGTCGGACTGGACCGGGCACTGGCTGGTGCTCGACCCGTTCGGCGGTCTTGCCCCGCTGGCTCTGCTGCGCCATCCGGCGACTTGGCTGGTGCTGATCGCCGGCATCCTGCTGGCCGGCCTGCCGGGCGCCGAGGCCGGGAAAATGGTGCGCGGCGCCCTTCGCGCCGCCCTGGTGCCGATGGCGGCGACCCTGGTCTTCGTCGAGTTCGCCACCTTCATGTCGGCCTCCGGCGGAGCGGCGATGTTCGGCAACGCCTGGCGCGAGGTGGCCGGACGCTTCGCCGTGCTGGCAAGCCCGGTCTTCGGCGCCGCGGCCGGCATGCTGACCGGCTCCAATACGGCATCGAACGCCCTGATGATGCACATCCAGCTGAGCCTTGCCGCCGAAAGCGGCCTGCCCTCCATCCTGATCGCGGCGGTCCAGACCGTCGCCGGCAGCATCTGCACCATGCTGACCCCCGGCCGCATCGTGCTGGCCGCCGGTCTGGTCGGGCTGGAACGGTCGGAGGGGGCGATCTATCGCCGCGCCCTGCCGATCGGGCTGGCGACCATCCTCGCCCTGCTGGCCGTCATCGTCGCGATGACCGGGTTCAAGGCCGGCGGATTGGTTTAAACGCTCAAACGAACCGCTTCGCTCCGGCGACGCAGAGCACGACCAGCCCGGTCGCGGCGATCATCGTCCAGGCGACCGGTTCGTGCAGCAGCAGCCCGGCGAGGATCAGGCCGAAGGCGGGCTGGAGCAGCTGCAACTGTCCGACGCCGGCAATGCCGCCCAGCGCCAGCCCGCGATACCAGAAGACGAAGCCGACCAGCATGCTGAACACCGACACATAGCCGAGCCCGATCCAGGCCGGCATGGCGACGCCGGTCCAATCGTCCGGCATGGTCGCAACCGCCGCGCCGGCCATCACCGGCAGCGCCAGCACCAGCGCCCAGGAGATGACCTGCCAGCCGCCCAGCCGGCGCGACAGGGTCGCCCCCTCGGCATAGCCGAGCCCACAGAGCAGGATCGCCAGGATCATCAGCAGGTCGCCGGTCAGCGACGCCCCGCCGCCCTGCCACAGGGCGAAGCCGGCGACGGTCAGGCTGCCCGCCGTCGAGAACAGCCAGAAGGCCGGCTGCGGCCTTTCCCGCCCCCGCAGCACGCCGAACAGGGCGGTGGCGAGCGGCAACAGGCCGATGAAGACGATGGACTGTGCCGAGGTGATGTGCTGGAGCGCCAGCGCGGTCAGCAGGGGAAAGCCGGCGACCACGCCGACCGCCACGATGGCGAGCGAGGGCAGGTCGCGCCGTGCCGGCCAGCTCTGCCTGAGCAGCGCCAGCAGTCCCGCCGCCAGGGCCGCTGCGATCACCGCACGCGCTGCGGTCAGGAACAGCGGCGAGAAGCCGCCGACCGCGACGCGCGTCGCCGGCAGCGAACCGCTGAAAATGATCACGCCGAGCAGCCCGCTGCCCCATCCCGCCGTCGACGTCCGCATCCCTTTTCCTTCCGCGCCCCAGAATTCGCAGCACGATCCTAGCGCGGTGACCTCTGGCGGAGACAGGGACAGTCCCATACAATTCCGCCAAACTGTACTGCCTTACAGGGCAATACACTTTTCTTTGCAGTGGGGCATCATGGGCAGGATCGGCACGCGCACCGGCGAGGTGATGGAGGCGATCCGCCGCAGGATGGCGAACCGCCAGCTGTCTCCGGGGGAAAAGCTGCCGTCGATCCGCAGCTTCGCCGCCACCATGGGCGTGTCGCCCTCGACCGTGGTGGAGGCTTATGACCGGCTGGCGGCGGACGGCGCGATCCAGTCGCGGCCGGGATCGGGCTTCTACGTGTCGGGCGCCATGCCGCCGCTGGCATTGGCCGAGGCGGAACCGCAGCGCGACCGCGCCATCGATCCCTTCTGGGTGTCGCGGCAATCGCTCGATGCCGGGGCGGAGATGCTGAAGCCGGGATGCGGATGGCTGCCGGCCGACTGGATGCCGAACGCGGCGATCCGCCGGGCGATCCGCCAGCTGGCGCGGGCGGATGACGGGCTGCTGGCGGATTACGGTGGCACACGCGGATCGCTGCCGCTGCGCCGGCTGCTGGCCCGCCAGTTCGCGGACGAAGGCATCGCCGCCGGGGCCGACCAGATCCTGCTGACCGCCTCCGGCACGCAGGCCATCGACCTGATCTGCCGCCTGCTGCTGCGGCCGGGCGACACGGTGCTGATCGACGACCCCTGCTATTTCAATTTCCAGGCGCTGCTGCGTGTCCATCGGGCGCGGATCGTCGGCGTTCCCTACACGCGCAACGGACCGGATGCGGAGCTGTTCGCCCAGGCGCTGGCGGCGCACCGGCCGCGCCTCTACATCACCAACTCCGCCCTTCACAACCCGACCGGCGCCACCATGACGCCGCAGACCGCCCACCGCCTGCTCTGCGCCGCCGCGGCGCAAGACCTGACCATCGTCGAGGACGACATCTTCGCCGGTTTCGAACCCGAGCCGTCACCCCGCCTCGCGGCGCTGGACGGGCTGTCCCGCGTGATCCGGATAGGCAGTTTTTCCAAGACGCTGTCCGCCTCGATCCGCTGCGGCTACATCGCGGCGCGGCCGGACTGGGTGGAGGCGCTGGTCGATCTGCAGGTGGCGACGAACTTCGGCGGTCCCAGCCCGGCCGCGGCCGAACTCGTCCTTGCCACCCTGAACGACGGCAATTACCGCAAGCATCTCGACGGGCTGCGCCGGCGTCTGGCACGGGTGCGGCGCGAGACGGCCGCCCGGCTGGAAGCGATTGGCCTGACACCATGGCTGATGCCACGCGGCGGCTTCTATCTCTGGTGCAGCCTGCCCGATGGACGGAACGCCGCCGACGTCGCCCGCGCGGCCCTGCGCGAGGATGTCGTGCTCGCCCCCGGCGACGTGTTCAGCGTCTCCCACTCCGCATCGGGATTTCTGCGCTTCAACGTCGCCCAGATGGGCAATCCGCGCATCTACGGCGTTCTGGAGCATGCGATGGCGAACACTTCCTCTCCATAAGCCCTTCACCGCTGGGGAGAGGATTTCTTCGCCAGCGCCTCGCTCAGCGTCTGGAGCAGGGTGTCGATGCGGTAGGGTTTCGACAGCACCGCGATGCCTTCGGTGCGCGCCACATCCTCGCTGTAGCCGGTCGTCAGCACCACCGGCAGGCCGGGGCGCAGGAGCGTGGCCTCGCGGCCGAGATCGATGCCGCTCAGCCGGCCGGGCATCACCACGTCGGAGAACAGCAGATCGATGCGCTCGTCCCCCGCCAGCAGCGGCAGCGCCTCGTCGGCCGAAGCGGCGCGCAGCACGGTCCAGCCGCTTTCCTCAAGCGCCGCCGCGACGGAAGAGGCGACGACCGGATCGTCCTCCACCATCAGCACCCGCGCCCCCCGGACGAGGCCGGCCGCGGCCTGGGCGGGAGCAGCAGCAGCCCTCGGAATGCCGGTGCCGGCGCGCAGCAGCAGGACGATGCGGGTCCCCTCCCCCGGCCGGCTTTCGATCCAGACCGTGCCGCCGGCCTGCCGCGCCAGCCCATAGACCTGGGCAAGGCCAAGGCCGGAGCCCTTGCCGACCTCCTTGGTGGTGAAGAAGGGGTCGAAGGCCCGCGCCACCACCTCCGGCGGCATGCCGGTTCCGGTGTCGGCGACCGCCAGCCGCAAAAACTCGCCCTCCA
The DNA here is from genome assembly GCF_042604635.1 of Azospirillum sp. A26. Taxonomy (NCBI): domain Bacteria; kingdom Pseudomonadati; phylum Pseudomonadota; class Alphaproteobacteria; order Rhodospirillales; family Azospirillaceae; genus Azospirillum; species Azospirillum sp. A26. Next base: position 322,300 of record NZ_CP170474.1, read on the forward strand.
GCCCCGCCCCATCCAGACCGGTTGCGTCGCCGGGACCGAGCGTCCGGTTCTCCGCCTCGATGGTCAGGGTGCCAACACCGGGCATCGCGTCGCGCGCGTTGACCGCCATGTTGATCAGCGCCAGCTCGAACTGGGTCGGATCGACCTCGATGGGATGCAGGCCGGGGGCGAAGCGGGTTTCCAGCCGGATGTCGGCGCGCAGGGCGCGCTCCAGCAGCCCGGCCATGCCGAGGACGCGGTCGCGCACGTCGATGGGCTCCGGACGCAGGCTGTCGCGGCGGGCGAAGCCCATCAATTGCTGGACCAGCTTGGCGCCGCGGTCGACCGCCTGCATGCCCGCTTCCACCAGCGGTGCCAGCCGCGGCTCCGCGCTGCGGCGGCCGATCATGGTCAGGCAGCTGCTGAGCGCCTGGAGCAGGTTGTTGAAATCGTGGGCCACGCCGCCGGTCAACTGGCCGACCGCCTCCATCTTCTGCGCCTGGCGCAGCTGATCCTCGGCCCGGCGCAGGGCGGCAGCAGCCTCCTTGCGCGCCGTCACGTCGCGCCCCACCGCATGGATGAAGCGGTCGTCCGGCACCGCGGTCCAGGAGATCCAGCGATAGGACCCGTCCCTGTGGCGGTAGCGGTTCTCGAATCGCAGGGTGGTCAGGCCCGATTGCAGCCGGCCGACCTCCGACATCGTCGCGGCGCGGTCGTCGGGATGGACGAAATCGAGGAAGGCTGTGTTCTGCAGCTCCTCCTCCCGCCAGCCGAGAAGCGCGGTCCAGGCCGGGTTGACCGCGCCGATCGTACCGTCGAACCGTGCCACCAGCATGATGTCGGTCGACAGCCGCCACATGCGGTCGCGATCAGCTGTCCGCTCCGCCACCCGCTGCTCCAGCGTGGCGTTGAGCGCGCGCAGCGCGTCCTCGGCATAGCGGCGGTCGGTGATGTCGTAACAGGCGCCGAGAACCCGCACGCCTTCTCCAACCCCGTCCTCGTCACGCTTCAACGCCTGGGCACGCCGGGCAATCCAGCGCACGGCACCGGTGTCGTGTCGCAGGATGCGGTATTCGACATAACCCAGACCGTCCGTCGGCACCTGCCCCGGCTGAAGCGTGTTCAGGGTGGGGCGGTCCTCTGGATGGATCAGGGCGACGAGTTCCTCCAGCCGCACCAGCGGGCGTTCGTCGATTCCCCACAGGCGGCAGAACTGCGGCGACACCGCCAGCAGGCCGTCGGCGCGCAGTTCGAAGGTGCCGACCCCGCCGGCATCCTGGGCGATGTGCAGCCGCTGCTCGCTCTCGCGCAGCGCCTCTTCCGTCCGCTTCATGCCGGTGACGTCGCTGCCCTGGACGAACAGGCCCGTCACCTGCCCTTCACCGTCACGGATCGGCTGGAAGACGAAGGTGACGAAGCGTTCCTCCAGCGGCGCACCGGGCCGCCGGGCGATCCGCGCCGGCATGCCTTCGCCGACGAAGGGCTCGCCGCTCCGGTAGACCCGGTCGGCCAGCTCGAAAAAGCCCTGGCCGACGATTTCCGGCAACGCCTCCCGCCCCGGCTTGCCGATGACGTCGCGCCGGCCGATCAGCTCGAAATAGGCGTCGTTCGCCATCTCGAAGACATGGTCCGGCCCGCGCCAGACATACATGAAGCCCGGCGCCTGCCGGAACAGGGCGCGCAGCCGCTCCCCCTCCGCCCGCAGCCGTTCGTTGGCCCGCCGCACCTCCTCTTCCGCCTGCGCCCGCTCCACCGCCGACCAGGTGCGTTCCGCAACCTCCTCGATCAGATCGATCTCGTCCTCACGCCAGCGCCTGGGGCGGCGGTCATGGACGTAGAGTGCCGCGACCATCCGGCCCTGCTTCACCAGACTGGCGGTGACCACGGAGGAGAAGCCGGACGCGGCGAAGGCAGCCAGCAGATCCGGTGTTGCGGTGCGCGGATCGGTGGCCGCATCGTCGACGACCAGAGATTGTCCCCTGCGCAGGATCGCCAGCACCGGCTCGCCGAAGGCCAGCAGATCGTGGGTTCCGGTGCGGGGGGCGACCGTGCCGTCGGTCCAGTTGCGCTCCGTGGTGAAGAAGCGCTCGCTCTCGTCCATCACGCCGTAGCCGACCCGGCTGGCGCCGAGATGCCGGCCCAGCGCCTCCGCCGCCACGGTCACCACACAGAGCGGATTTGTCAGTTCGCGAAGCCGGTGCTCCAGTTCGGCGTGGAAGGCCATGCGCCGCCTGCCCCGCACGGCAAGCGTGGTCTCCGCCACGATGCAGAGGAAACCGCCGATGCAGCCCGTTTCGCCGGCAATCGGCGTGTAGGAGAAGGTGAAATAATAGTCTTCGCCCGATCCGCGCCGTTCCAGCGGGATCAGCAGATCCTCGTGCAGCAGTGACTCGCCCTCATAGGCACGGCGGACGAAATCGCGGACCTGCGGCCACGCGTCCGGCCAGACCTCGCTCATCGGCCGGCCCAGCGCCGCCGGGTGGCGGGACCCCAGAATGTCCACATAGGCGTCGTTGTAGAGGACGGTGACTTCGGGTCCCCAGCCGATGAACATCGCCTGCCGCGACCGCATCATCAGGCCGACCATGGCCCGAAGCTCCTGCGGCCATCCCTCCGGCGGACCGAGCGGCGTCGCCGCCCAGTCATGGCCGCGCATGAGAGAGGCCACGTCCCCCGCCCCGCTCAGAAAGGCGGGCGGGGATGCCTTGGCGGGTGAGCGGCTCACCGGCATCGTCCAACACCGGCGGGGAACGGAAGACCTGGGTCGTTCATCAAAGCAATCGAAAAATCCAGTGTCGAAACAATTCCGTTATCACACGGCTCAAGGGCGGCGGCCTAGCTGTCCAATCGTCAGCCCCGAAGGAGGTGGCTGTCGGAATTTCCTTCGGCCACCCCGGCAAGCTCCCGGGCCGGCGCGGCGGCGAGCGCGGTTTGCAGATACTCAAGAAAGGCCCGTTCGGCGCGGTTCAGCTTGGCCTGCTCGTTCCAGATCAGGTGGACGTTGACCGGCGCGATGCCCTCGTAGGGCGGTAGTTCCCACAGCAGGCCGTCGGCCACGTCACGGGCGGCGATGTGTTCGGGCAGCGGGCCGATGCCGAGGCCGCAGACGATCATCCGCCGCACCTCCTCCAGGTTGGCCGATGAGGCGACGACGCGGCCGGCGAAGCCCTCCCGCGCACGGAACAGGGTCAGCGGCGACAGGGCGCCGTCGATCTGGTCGGAGGTGAAGGAGACGAAACTCTCGTGGCGCAGTTCGGCGATGTCGATGTCGCTCTGGCCGAACAGGCGGAAGTCCGGACCGCAATAGAGGCGGTAGGTCTGGCGCAGGAAGATCTGGCTGGACAGTCCGGGGATCGGCTCGCGCAGCAGGCAGATCGCCATGGCGCCGACCCGCTGCTGCAACGCGATGTGCGCGTCGGCCGACGCCATCACGTCGATGCGGAAGGTCACCAGCGGGTACATGCGGTGGAATTCCCGCAGCGAGCGGTCGAGCAGCGGGGTCTGGATGCGGCTGGTCATCAGGATGTGAACATGGCCGCTGACCTCGTCCTTGGCGTCGCGCACCAGGGCGCCCAGGCGGGACACGGTGGCGTGGATCGACACCGCCTCGTCATAGACCTGTTCGCCGGCAGCGGTGACTGCGAAGCGGCCGGGGCCGCGGTCGATCAGGGTGCGGCCAAGCTGCTCCTCCAGCCGCTTCAGGGCGAGGCTGACCGCCGGCTGCGTCAAAAACAGGCGGACGGCGGCCTTGGTGATGCTGCCCTCCTGCACGATCACCATGAAGGTGCGCAGCAGGTTCCAGTCCATCTGCTGGCCCAGACGGGCCAGGGCCTGCCGTTCCGCCTCGGTTTCGTTCACCGTCCCGCCCTCCTGATCGCTGCCCGATTCCGGTGCATCGCTGCCGCCGCCCAAATTCTACGCACATGAATGCGTTGTGAGCAACTGCGGCATAAATCAGATTCATGGGGGAAATGAAAAATGCTTATTTGCCTGATCGATTGGATGCCTTCCTAATCGACACATGGCGGCCTTCAAACATCGCCATGCCGGAAACCGCATAATGCCCCGTTATGGCGGCCATATCCATTTGGGATGTGCCGCAACGCAACAGCTTCGTCTTTTTCCACCCGCCCGTGCATTCCTGCCGCAGCCGCTAAAGGAATTCGGGCAAAGGATTTAGAATGACACGAGATACGGCAGACCGTCTCGACCATGTGTTGCCGGACCCCGGCCTGCGCGCCGCGATCCTGGACGCCGCCGACGCGGTGCAGGGCGATTGCGTGTCGCACCTGTCCGACCTCGTCCGCCAGCCGTCGCTGCTGGGCGACGAGTCCGGGGCTCAGGCGCTGATGGCCGACCGCTTCGCCGCACTGGGGCTGGAGATCGACCGTTTCGACATCGACGAGCAGGCGATTTCCCGCATGCCGGGCTTCTCGCCGCCGGTCCTCCTCGGCGCCTATGCCGGCCGCGAGAATGTCGTCGGCGTGCACAGGCCGCGTGACGCGAAAGGCCGCTCGCTGATCCTGAACGGCCATATCGACGTGGTGCCGACCGGCCCGGCGGAGCTGTGGACCACCCCGCCCTTCGAACCGCGGATCGCCGACGGACGGCTCCATGGCCGCGGGGCCGGCGACATGAAGGCCGGCATCGCCGCCTACACCGCCGCCTTCTCAGCATTGCGCACGCTGGGCTACCAGCCGGCCGCCCCAGTCTATCTCCAGTCGGTGATCGAGGAGGAGTGCACCGGCAACGGCGCGCTGGCCTGCCTGCATCGCGGCTACCGCGCCGATGCCGCCGTGATCCCGGAGCCGTTCAACCACTCCATTTCCATCGCCCAGGTCGGCGTGATGTGGGTGCGGCTGGTGCTGACCGGCACGCCGGCCCACGTGCTGGACACCTCGGCCGGGGTGAACGCCATCGAGGCGGCCTATGCGCTGGCGGCGCATCTGAAGGCGCTGGAGGTGCGATGGAACGAGCCGTCCTGCCGCCATCCCGCCTTCTGCGGCCATGCCCATCCCGTCAACATCAATCTCGGCCGGATCGAGGGCGGCGAGTGGCCGTCGTCAGTCCCGACGCGCTGCGCGCTCGACCTCCGGCTCGGCTTCTTCCCCGGGCAGGAGCCGGAGGCGGTCCGCGCCGAGGTGACCCGGGCGGTGGAGCAGGCGCGCTCCACCGACCCGGCCCTGTCCGGCGTGGGGATCGAGCTGCAGTGGAACGGCTTCCAGGCCGCCGGCTGCGAGATCGACCCGGCCCACCCGCTGGTGACCATGCTGGCCGACAGCCATCGCGCCGTGCGCGGCGGCGATCCGGAGCTGGTGGCGCTGACTTGCACCACCGACGCCCGCTTCTTCCAGCTCTATGGCGACACGCCCGCCACCTGCTACGGGCCGGAGGCGACGCGCATCCACGGCATCGACGAATCGGTGTCGCTGGACAGCCTGCGCGACGTGACCCGCGTGCTGGCGCTGTTCATCGCCGGCTGGTGCGGCCTGGAACCTGTTTGATCCCTTTGCCTGACGAGACCCGCAAGATGATCGCCAAGACGCTGACCGCAACCGCCGCCCATGCCCCCCGCGCCAGCAGCACCTATTCCGATGTGGAGTGGAAGGCGCGCACCGATCTGGCCGCCGCCTACAAGCTGTTCGACCGGTTGGGCATGACCGACCTGATCTACACCCACATGTCGGCCCGCATCCCGGACACGCCGGACCATTTCCTGATCAACCCCTACGGCCTGATGTTCCACGAGGTGACGCCCGACAACCTCGTGAAGGTCGACATCGACGGCAATCTGGTCGACGGGCGCAACGGCGACGAGATCAATCCGGCCGGCTTCACCATCCACAGCGCAGTGCACCACGCCCGCCCGGACGTCGGCGCGGTCATCCATCTGCACACCGACGCCGGCATGGCGGTCAGCGCCCAGGCCGACGGGCTGCTGCCGATCACCCAGCATTCGCTGCGCTGGTACAACCGCATCGCCTACCACACCTACGAAGGCATCGCGCTGGATCTGGCGGAGCGCGAACGGCTGGTCGCCGATCTCGGCAACCATCACAGCATGATCCTGCGCAACCACGGCCTGCTGACCGTCGGCCAGGACGTCGCCGAGGCGGCGGTGCTGATGTACTACCTGGAGCAGGCCTGCAAGCAGCAGATCATGGCGATGGCCGGCGGCCGGCCGCTGATCTACCCGTCGCCGGAGGTCTGCGAGCACACCGCCCAGCAGTATGAGCGCGCCTATCCCCGCGCCGGCGTCCTGGAATGGGACTCGCTGCTGCGCTGGCTGGACAGCACCACCGGCCCGACCGGGCCGCGCTGATCCGCCCGCCTTTTTCAAAAGAAGAACGAAGACGACAGGGTCGCATCCCACAACGACACCATCTGGAGACGAGGACACCCGCATGACACGACGCCTTTCCGGTATCCCCGCCAGCATCCAGCGCGGCTTCCGCCGCAACGTCCACCGCACCGCCGCCGCCGGCCTGCTGGCCGCGGCACTCGCCATCCCCGGCACGGCCGCCCTGATCGCCGCCCCGGCCATGGCGCAAGAGACGCCGGTCCGCGGCGGTGTCCTCAACTCCATCGTCCAGCCGGAGCCGCCGACCCTGATGCTGGGCCTGAACCAGCAGGGGCCGACCCAGACCGTCGCCGGCAAGATCTATCAGGGCCTGCTGACCTACGACCGCAAGCTCAACCCGCTGCCGTCGCTGGCCGAGAGCTGGACGGTGTCGCCGGACGGCCTGACCTACACCTTCAAGCTGTTCCAGAACGTCAAGTGGCACGACGGCAAGCCGTTCAGCGCCAACGACGTGGTGTTCTCCACCTCCAAGTTCCTGATGGAGGTCCACCCGCGCGCCCGCGCCGCGTTCAGCCGCTGCGAGTCGATCAAGGCGCTGGACGACAACACCGTCGAATTCAAGCTGAAGGAGCCGTTCCCGGCCTTCATCCAGGCCTTCGAGGTGTCGTCGGCCCCCATCGTGCCGGCCCACATCTATGAGGGCAGCGATTACCGCACCAACCCGGCCAACAACACCCCCATCGGCACCGGCCCGTTCAAGCTGAAGGAATGGGTGAAGGGCAGCTACATCCAGCTCGTCCGCAACGAGGATTATTACAAGAAGGACCTGCCCTACCTCGACGGCATCACCTTCCGCGTGATCCCGGACGCCGCCAGCCGCTCGCTGGCGCTGGAAAGCGGTCAGGTGCAGCAGACCCAGTACAGCGACCTGGAGCCCTTCGAGGTTCCGCGCATGAAGACGCTGCCGAACGTGACCCTGACCACCGCCGGCTACGAGTTCGTGGCGCCGATGGCGTGGCTGGAGATCAACCACCGCGTCAAGCCGCTGGACGACAAGCGCTTCCGCAAGGCCATCGCCTACGCCATCGACCGCAAGTTCATCCGCGACAAGATCTGGTTCGGCCTCGGCCGCGTGCCGACCGGCCCGATCAACTCGGTGGTCAAGTTCTACGATCCCAAGGTCACGACCTACGAGCCCAACCTCGACAAGGCCAAGGCCCTGCTCGACGAGATGGGGCTGAAGCCCGACGGCAAGGGCGTGCGCGCCACCGTCAAGCTGATGCCGATGCCCTATGGCGAGACCTGGACCCGTCTGGGCGAGTATCTGAAGCAGGCGCTGGGCAAGGTCGGCGTTTCCGTGGTTCTGGAAAGCACGGACGCCGCCGGCTGGGCGCAGCGCGTCGCCAACTGGGATTACGAGATCACCACCAACTTCCTCTACCAGTACGGCGACCCGGCGCTGGGCGTGGCCCGCACCTACATCTCGTCGAACATCCGCAAGGGCGTGCTGTTCACCAACACCATGGGCTATTCCAACCCGAAGGTGGACGAACTGTTCGATCAGGCCTCGCGCGAGAACGACCCGGCCAAGCGCCAGGAGCAGTACAGCGAGGTCCAGCGCATCCTGTCCGACGATTTGCCGGTGGTGTGGCTGCTGGAGATGGAATTCCCGACCTTCCTCGACAAGCGCGTGAAGAACGCCAACACGACGGCCATCGGTGTCAACGACACCTATGAAAGCGTCTGGCTGGCGAAGTAACGAGACGCTCCTGACTTCCCCTCTCCCCCGGGGAGAGGGTTAGGGTGAGGGGGACGCGCGGCGGCCCTTCTCCGAGAATCCACGCTATGCATCCCCCTCACCCCGACCCTCTCCCCGGGGGGGAGAGGGGGAATCTGCGCTTACGTGTGAGCGGGGGAGAGGCCAGAGCGCGGCGATTAAATTAGGAACCTGCCCATGCTGGGATTCGCCCAACTCTTCGCGAGCCGCCTCGTCAAGGCCGCCGCGATTCTGATCGCCATCGTGGTGATGAACTTCTTCCTCGTCCATGCCGCCCCCGGCGACCCGGCCATGGTGATGGCGGGCGAGGCGGGGGCCGCCGACGAAAAGTTCGTGACGCAGTTGCGCGAGCAGTTCGGGCTCGACCGGCCGCTCTACGAACAGCTCGGCACCTACATCGGCAAGGTCGTGCAGGGCGATCTCGGCTTCTCCTACCGCCAGCAGCGACCCGTCTGGGACATCCTGGCGGAACGGCTGCCGGCCACCCTGGTGCTGACGCTGACCGCCTTCATCCTGGCGCTCGCCGCCGGCGTGGCGCTCGGCACGCTGGCGGCGATCACCGTCGGCACCTGGGCCGACAGCGCCATCACCGTCGTCGCACTCCTGGCCTACGCCACGCCGATCTACTGGATCGGGCTGATGCTGAGCCTCCTGTTCTCCATCCAGCTCGGCTGGCTGCCGGCCTTCGGCTACGAGACCATCGGCGCCGGCTATACCGGATTGGCGCATGTGGCGGACGTGGCGGTCCACCTGATCCTGCCGGTCATCACGCTGGCGCTGTTCTACATGGCCGGCTACGCCCGCCTGACCCGCGCCTCGATGCTGGAGGTGCGCAGCCTCGACTTCGTCAAGACGGCGAAGGCCAAGGGGCTGACGCAGGGCCGCATCGTCACCCGCCATGTCCTGCGCAACGCCATCCTGCCGGTCATCACCGTCGCCGGCATCCAGGCCGGACAGCTGGTCGGCGGCTCCATCCTGATCGAGACGGTGTTCGCCTGGCCCGGCATCGGCCGACTGGCCTTCGAGGCGGTGCTTCAGCGCGACTATCAGGTGCTGCTGGGCATCTTCCTTGTCACGTCGGTGATGGTGATCCTCTTCAACATCCTGACCGACATCCTCTACGGCCTCGTCGATCCCCGGATTCAGGTGTCGCAATGATGAACTCGGATTTCTGGCGGGCCTTCGCCCGCAACAAGGGCGCGGTCCTGGGTTTGCTGATCCTGATCGCCATCGTCGTGCTGGCCGCCTTCGCCTCGGTCTTCTTCCCCGGCGACCCGTGGGAGATGGCGACGGCGCCCTTCCAGCCGCCGCTGTCGGAAGACGCGCTGCTGGGCTCCGACATGCTGGGCCGCGACATCGCATCCGGCATCGCCCATGGGGCGCGGGTATCGCTGCTGATCGGCCTGACCTCCACCGCCGCGGCGCTCGCCATCGGCGTCACGCTGGGGGCGCTGGCCGGCTTCCATGGCGGCAAGGTGGACGACGCCATCATGCGCTTCACCGAGCTGTTCCAGACCATCCCGAACTTCGTGCTGGCCGTGGTGCTGGTCGCCATCTTCACCCCCAGCCTGACCACCATCGTGCTCGCCATCGCCATCGTCAGCTGGCCGCCGCTGGCCCGTCTGGCCCGTGCCGAGTTCCTCAGCCTGCGCTCGCGCGAATTCGTCCAGGCCGCCATCACCACCGGCCAGAGCAACAGCACCATCATCCTGCGCCAGATCCTGCCGAACAGCTTGTCGCCGATCATCGTGTCGGCCTCGCTGATGGTGGCGACAGCGATCCTGCTGGAAAGCTCGCTGAGCTTCCTCGGCCTCGGCGATCCCAACGCGATGAGCTGGGGCTACATGATCGGCGCCGCCCGCACGGTGATCCGGCAGGCCTGGTGGATGAGCGTCTTCCCCGGCCTCGCCATCGTGCTGACCGTGCTGGCGCTGAACCTCGTCGGCGAGGGGCTGAACGACGCCCTGAACCCGAAGCTCGCCCGGTCGCGGGGGTGATCCGATGAGCCAGTTCAACGTTATGCGCACCCCCGTGGAGACCGCCGCCATGAACACCCCCCTGTTGGATGTGCGCGGCCTCAGCATCGCGCTGCCGCCGGGCGCCGACCGCCCCCTGGCGGTGGACAACCTGACCTTCACCCTGAACCCCGACGAGATCCTCTGCGTGGTCGGCGAGTCCGGCTCCGGCAAGTCGATGACCGCGCACGCCATGATGGGGCTGCTGCCCGCCCCCCATGTCCGGGTATCCGGCGGCAGCCTGCTGTTCAAGGGCAAGGACGTGTTGGCCATGCCGGAGGCCGAGCAGCGCAGCCTTCGCGGCGGCCGCATCGCCATGGTGTTCCAGGAGCCGATGACGGCGCTGAACCCGCTGATGCGGGTCGGCCGCCAGATCGGCGAGTCCTTGCGCGAGCACACCGCCCTGCCTGCCCCCGCCCGCCGCGCCCGCGTGGTGGAATTGCTGGATCAGGTCGGTCTGCCCAACCCGGCCGAACTGGCCGAGGCCTATCCCTTCCGCCTGTCGGGCGGCCAGCGCCAGCGCGTGATGATCGCCATGGCGCTGGCCTGCCAGCCCGACATCCTGATCGCCGACGAGCCGACCACGGCGCTGGACGTCACCACCCAGAAGCAGATCCTCGACCTGATCCGCTCGATCCAGGCCGAGCGCCACATGGGCATGATGTTCATCACCCACGACTTCGGTGTGGTGGCGGAGATCGCCCACCGGGTGGCGGTGATGCGCCACGGCAAGCTGGTGGAATATGGCGCAGCGTCGGACGTGCTGAACCGGCCGCAGCATCCCTACACCCGGCAGCTGATCGCCTCGGTCCCGCACTACATCGAGCACCGCGACGACCATGCCAAGACCGGCGCGCCGCTGCTGGTCGCCGACAAAGTGCGCAAGGTGTTCAACGTCGGCGGCGGGTTGTTCAAGAAGTCCAAGCAGGTGGTGGCCGGCGACGACCTGTCGCTGACCATCCATCCCGGCGAGACCGTCGGTCTGGTCGGCGAATCCGGATCGGGCAAGTCGACGCTCGGCCGCTCCATCGTCGGGCTGATCAAGCCGGATTCGGGCCGCATCCTGTTCGAGGGCACCGACCTACTGGCGCTCGACCGCAAGGGCTTCCGGCCCTACCGCCGGGCGGTGCAGATGGTGTTCCAGGATCCCTACGCCTCGCTGAACCCACGCCACCGCGTCGGCGACATCGTGGCGCAAGGCCCGGTGGCCTTCGGCGAGGACCGCAACAGGGCGCTGGCCCGCGCGCGGGAGCTGCTGGCGATGGTCGGGCTCGACGGTTCGGCCGCCGACCGCTTCCCGCACGAGTTCTCCGGCGGCCAGCGCCAGCGCATCGGCATCGCCCGCGCTCTCGCCATGGAGCCGAAACTGCTGGTGGCGGACGAGCCGGTGTCGGCGCTCGACGTGTCGGTGCAGGGACAGGTGCTGGATCTGCTGGACGACATCCGCCGGCGGCTGAACCTCGCCATGCTGTTCATCACCCACGATCTGCGGGTGGCGGCCCAGGTCTGCGACACCATCGCGGTGATGCGCCGCGGCAGGATCGTGGAGATGGGGACCGCGCGCGACGTGTTCACCCATCCGCGCGACGCCTACACCCGCAGCCTGCTCGACGCCATTCCGGGCAAGGCCTGGCACATCCCGGACGACCTGCAAACAGTTCCGGCGGGAGCGCACTGAATGAAGGTTGCCATCATCGGGGCCGGCGCCGTCGGCGGTCTGCTGGCCGCCCGGCTGGGCGCCACCGAGGCCGAGGTGACGCTGGTCGCCCGGCCGAACGCCGCATCCGCCATCCGCCGCAACGGCCTGACCATGGTGACGCCGCTGAACCGCGTCGCCCGGCTCAGCCCGCGCGTCACCGACGACAGCCTGTCGCTCGGGCCGCAGGATCTGGTGTTCCTCTGCGTCAAGGCCCATGCGCTGCGTGGCACCATCGACACGCTGACGCCGCTGCTGGGGCCGGAGACCGCCATCGTGCCGATGGTCAACGGCATCCCCTGGTGGTACCCGCACCGCCAGCCGGACCCTTTGGCCGACCGGCCGCTCGCCAGCGTCGATCCCGACGGATTGCTTTGGCGCACAATCGACCCCGACCGGGTGGTGGGGGCGACCAGCTTCGTCGCGGTGGAGGGCGACGGTCCCTGCCGCATCCGCCATGTCAGCGACCAGCGCTTCGTGTTCGGCGATGCCGGTGACCGTGACAACCCTGCGGTCGACCGCATCGTGACTCTGTTCGGACAGGCGGGGTTCCAGCCGGCGAAGACCGCCGACATCCGGCAGGCGATCTGGGTGAAGCTGTGGGGCAACCTCGCCTTCAACCCCTTGAGCGTGCTGACCGGATCGACGCTGGGCCGGCTGTGCAACGATCCCGGCACGCGCGACACCGGCCGGGCCATGATGCTGGAGGCCAAGGCGGTCGCGGAAAAGCTGGGCGTGGTTTTCACCACCAGCGTGGACGAACGCATCGCCATGGCAGCCGGTGTGGGCGACTTCAAGACCTCGATGCTCCAGGACTATGAGGCCGGCAGGCGCCTGGAACTGGACGCGATCCTGGGCTCGGTGATCGAGCTGGCGGAGCGTTGCGGCGTGGACGTGCCGATGCTGCGCGCCGTGCTGGCGATGGTCGACCTACGGGCACGGGAAAGGCGCGAAGCGGCCTGACCGCTTCCCGCTCGCCCCTGCCATCAACTAAAAAATTCTGCGTGGAGTTTCCATGTCCCTCCCCTCCAATCTGCCCATCGACGGCCAGCGCCTGTGGGACAGCCTCGCCGACATGGCGAAGATCGGCGCCACCGCCAAGGGCGGCAACTGCCGCCTTGCCTTGTCGGACGAGGACAAGGCCGGCCGCGACCTGTTCGTCTCCTGGTGCGAGGCCGCCGGCTGCACCGTGACCGTCGACCGCATCGGCAACATTTTCGCCCGCCGCAAGGGTCGCGATGACAGCTTGGCCCCGGTGGTAATGGGCAGCCACCTCGACACCCAGCCGACCGGCGGACGCTTCGACGGCGTGTTCGGCGTGCTGGCGGCGCTGGAGGTGGTGCGCTCGCTGAACGACCGCGGGGTGGAGACGCTGCATCCGGTCGAGGTCGCGGTATGGACCAACGAGGAAGGCTCGCGCTTCTCGCCGCCGATGATGGGATCGGGCGTTGTCACCGGCGTCTTCACACTGGACGAGATCCTTGACAAGGTGGCGCAGGACGGCGCGCGGCTGGGCGACGAGCTGGTCCGCACCGGCTATGCCGGCGAGGCGGCGGTCGATCATCCGATGCACGCCTACCTTGAGGCCCACATCGAACAGGGTCCGGTGCTGGAGGTCGAGGGCAAGGAGATCGGTGTCGTCACCGGCGCGCAGGGCCAGCGCTGGTACGAAGTGACGGTGACGGGTGTCGAGGCCCATGCCGGCCCGACGCCGATGCGCCTGCGCCGCGATGCGCTGGTCGCCGCAGCGGCAATGGTGCAGGCGGTGCAGCGGGTCGGGCTGGAGACGGCGGGCGATCCCTGCGCCACCGTCGGCATCCTCGACGTCCATCCGCATTCGCGCAACGTCATCCCCGGCCGCGTCTTCTTCACCGTCGATCTGCGCCACCCGGACGCCGGCACGCTGGCCGACATGGACCGCCGCTTCCGCGCCGCCGTCGCCGCGATTGCCGAACAGAACGGGGTGAGCGCCGAAATCGCCGATTTCTGGCACTTCCCGCCGACCCCCTTCGCCAAGCCGCTGGTCGACCGGGTGCGCGAGGCGGCGGGCGGCTTCGGTTTCAGCCACCGCGACATCGTGTCGGGCGCCGGCCACGATGCGGTCTATGTGGCGGGCAAGGTGCCGACGGCGATGATCTTCATCCCCTGCGAGGACGGCATCAGCCACAACGAGGTCGAGAACATCTCCCCCGCCGACGGTGCCCGCGGCGCCGCCGTGCTGTTCGAAACGCTGGTCGCCACGGCTGGAAAGCCCTGAGCCTGTCCGTTCTCCGGAGAGTCCCCCGATGAAATTCGTCCATCACCCCGACGCCGCCCTGCACCGTCCCGCCACCTACTTCAACAAGGGCCTGCTGCGCGCCCTGCCGGAGAAGCCGGAACGGGTCGGGGCGCTGGCCTCGCTGATCGAGAAGCGCGGCGAGACGCTGATCCTGCCCGACGATTACGGCTCCGCCCCGCGCGCCGCCGTGCACACCCCCGCCTATCTCGCCTTCCTGGAGACGGCGCATGCCCGCTGGGTGGCGGCTGGCGACATGGGCGACGTGGTGCTGCCCAACGTCCACCGGATGCAGGCGGCCCCCAACTACCCGACCGGCATCGTCGGGCAGGCCGGCTGGCACATGTTCGACACCGCCTGCCCCATCGGTGAGGGCACCTGGGTCGCCACCTGCGCCGCCTCCAACGCCGCCATCCACGCGGCGAAGCTGGTCGCCACCGGGGCGGACAGTGCGGCCTATGCCCTGTGCCGGCCGCCGGGGCACCATGCCACCCGCGATATGGCCGGCGGCTTCTGCTACCTGAACCATGTCGCCATCGCCGCGGAGTCGGTGCTGCCGCTGCTGCGCGCCCAGGGGCGGCCGGCGCGGGTGGCGATCATCGATGTCGACGTCCATCACGGCAACGGCACGCAGGACATCTTCTACGAGCGCGACGACGTGTTCTTCGTCTCGGTCCACGGCGACCCGGCCGAGTTCTATCCGCACATGGCCGGCTATGCACAGGAACGCGGCATCGGCCGCGGCGAGGGCTACAACCTCAACCTGCCGCTGCCCATCGGCAGCGACGAGGCGACGGTGCTGACGACCATCGGCAAGGGGCTGGACGCGATCCGGCGGTTCGCGCCGGAGATGCTGTTCGTCTCGCTGGGCTTCGACACCTTCATCAACGACCCGCTGGCCGCCTTCGGCGTCACCACGCCGGGCTTCGCCCGCATGGGCGCGCTGCTCGCCGCCGCCGGCCTGCCGACGGTTCTGGTTCAGGAAGGCGGTTACGCCATCGACGATTTGTCGGCCAACCTGTCAAGCTTCCTGAATGGGTTTGAGGGCAAGACCGTCGCATGACCGCCGTCGCCGCCAGCGGCGCCGGCCGCGATCCGGTCAAATATCTGCTGATCGCCGTCATCAGCCTGTTCTGGGGCCTGAACTGGCCGGCGGTGAAGACGATCCTGACGCAGATGCCGATCTTCAGCCTGCGCGCCATCGGCTTCACCGCCGGAGCAGTGCTGCTGTTGGGGGCGGCGCGTCTGGCGGGACACCGGCTGCGGGTGGAACGGGGGGAATGGCCGGCGCTGGTGGCGGCGGGGCTGTGCAACGTGCTGGTCTTCAACCTGTGCACGGCACTGGGCCAGAGCCTGATGGCGACCTCGCAGGCGGCCATCGTCGCCTTCACCATGCCGGTGTGGGCGACCCTGCTGGCGATCCCGCTGCTGGGCGAGCGGCCGGGGCCGCGCCAGATCGTCGGGCTGGCCTGTGGCCTCTCAGGTCTGCTGGTGCTGCTGGGGCCGGAGGCGCTGTCGGCGCCGCCGTCGCAACTGGCCGGGCCGGCGGTGATGCTGGTGTCGGCGGTGGCCTGGGCGCTCGGCACCATCGTGATGAAGCGGCGGGTCTGGCGCACCCACCCGATGGTCATCACCGGCTGGCAATACGTGCTCTGCGCACTGCCGATGATCGGCCTTGCGGCAACGGAGGTGCGGCCCACGCTGTTCGAGCTTCACCCGGCGGTCTGGGCCGGCTTCGCCTGGCACATCGTCTGCTCGATCTGCGTGGCGCAGGCGCTGTGGTACGTCACCGTCCGCCGCCTGACGGTGGGAGAGGCGGCGGTCAGCACCCTGCTGATCCCGGTCGTCGGGGTCGGCGGCGCCGTACTGCTGCTGGGCGACCCGGTAACGCCGCGGCTGGCGGCGGCGCTGGTGCTGATCCTGGCCGCCGTCGCCTGCGTGCTGGGGCCGAAGCCGGCCCGGCGCTGACGGCGCCATGATGTAGCAACGCTACAGACGCGCAACCGGCGCAGTGCAGCCGCATTTCCCCTGTAAATCCTTCGTTTTCCTGCGTCTTCACCCTCGTTTTCCGCGCGCCCCTGCGACGGAATTGCTCAGGCGGTGCCCTTGCCAGCCTCCTCCCGACAGGAGTATGTAGTAAAGCTACATGACGGGAGCGAAACCCGCCGACGGGCCTGCACCGATGCGCGGCAGCGAGGACATCGACCGATGAACATGGACAGCAAGGATGTGGGAGGCTGGAGCCAGCCCACCACGCAAACCCTCGACGCACTGATGCCCGATGCCATCGCGCTCGCCGCCGAGAATCTCGGCGTCAAGAAGGCACATTACGACACTCCCACCCTGTTCGCCCTGGCGGTCCTGGCCGGTGCCTTCATCGCGCTGGGCGGCCTGTTCGCCACCGTCGCCATGTCGGGCGCCGAAGGCATGCTACCCTATGGGGTGACCCGGCTGCTGGGCGGTCTGGTCTTTTCCATGGGGCTGATCCTGGTGATCGTCGGCGGCGCGCAGCTGTTCACCGGCGACGCGCTGATGGTGATGGCCTGGGCCAGCGGCCGGCTGCATGCCCGCGAGATGATGCGGGTGTGGACGACGGTGTGGATCGGCAATTTCGTCGGCGCCGCTGGCACCGCTCTGCTGGTCTTCCTGTCGGGACAATACACCTTCGGCCACGGCGCGGTCGGCGCCTCGGCGCTGTATTTCGCGGTGGCCAAGAGTTCTCTGCCGACGACCCAGGCCTTCTTCCTCGGCATCCTCTGCAACGTGCTGGTCTGCCTTGCCGTCTGGCTGGCGCTGGGCGCCCGCAGTGTCGGCGACAAGATCCTGGCGATCACCTTCCCGGTCGCCGCCTTCGTCGCCGCCGGCTTCGAGCACTGCGTCGCCAACATGTATTTCGTCCCGCTCGGCCTGCTGATCGAATGGGGCGCGCCGGACAGCTTCTGGCACGACCTCGGCCGTGCCGCCCCATCCATCCCGGTCGGCCAGTATCTGGTCAACCTCGCCGCGGTCACGCTCGGCAACTGGATCGGTGGAGCGGTGATGGTGGGGGCCGTCTACTGGTTCATCTACCGGCGTCCCAAGCTGCGCTGAGCGCGGGCCTTTCAAAACCTCTCCCAACGCCTCCGCGAACTGTCATTCCCTCAAGAAACGGGACATCCCTTCCCATGAGCGCCATCACCGAAATCCGCGCCCGCGAAATCCTCGACAGCCGCGGCAATCCGACCGTCGAAGTCGACGTCAGCCTTGAGACCGGCGCCTTCGGCCGCGCCGCGGTACCGTCGGGCGCCTCCACCGGCGCCCATGAGGCGGTTGAGCTGCGGGACGGCGACAAGTCCCGCTTCGGCGGCAAGGGCGTGCTGAAGGCCGTTCAGTCGGTCAACGGCGAACTGGCCAAGGCGCTGATCGGCATGGATGCCGCCGACCAGCGCGTGCTCGACATGACCATGATCGAGATCGACGGCACCGAGAACAAGGGCCGTCTCGGCGCCAACGCCATCTTGGGCGTGTCGCTGGCGGTCGCCCGCGCCGCCGCCGAGGATGCCGGCCTGCCGCTCTACCGCTATGTCGGCGGCGCCTTCGCCTCGCTGCTGCCGGTGCCGATGATGAACATCATCAATGGCGGCGCGCATGCCGACAACCCCATCGACATCCAGGAATTCATGATCATGCCGGTGGGCGCCGAGACCGGCGCCGACGCCATCCGCATGGGCTCCGAGATCTTCCAGTCGCTGAAGAAGAAGCTGAAGGACGCCGGCCACAACACCAATGTCGGCGACGAGGGCGGCTTCGCCCCCAACATCGGCTCGACCGACGAGGCGCTCGGCTTCGTCATGAAGGCCATCGAGGCCGCCGGCTACAAGCCGGGCGACGACGTCATGCTGGCGCTCGACGCCGCTTCGACCGAGTTCTTCAAGAACGGCAAGTATGAGCTGGCCGGCGAAGGCAAGTCGCTGTCGCCGGAACAGATGGTCGCCTACTGGGCCGATCTGGCCGGCCGCTACCCGATCATCTCGATCGAGGACGGCATGGCGGAAGACGACTGGGAAGGCTGGAAGGCGCTCACCGACGCCATCGGCAGCAAGGTGCAGCTGGTCGGCGACGACCTGTTCGTCACCAATCCGAAGCGTCTGGCCCAGGGCATCCGCCAAGGCGTGGCAAACTCGATCCTGGTGAAGGTCAACCAGATCGGCACGCTGTCGGAGACGCTGGAAGCGGTCGATATGGCGCACAAGGCCGGCTACACCGCCGTCCTCTCGCACCGTTCGGGCGAGACCGAGGACAGCACCATCGCCGATCTGGCGGTCGCCACCAACTGCGGCCAGATCAAGACCGGCTCGCTCAGCCGTTCGGACCGTCTGGCCAAGTACAACCAGCTGATCCGTATCGAGGAGCAGCTCGGCGTCGCAGCCCGCTTCGCCGGCCGCGGTATCCTCAAGGCCTGAGTTCCACGAGCTTCCTGAAGCCCCCTGCCCGGCGACCCTCCGCCCCCCTCTCCTGCCCCCGGAGAGGCGATCCAAGGCGGCGGGGACTGCCCCTGAAGGGACTTCATGGACGGGCGGCGGGCGCCCCGATCGCTGAGACGTCCCGCCGTTGTGCCCCCTCCTCCCGTCTCTCCCCGGGAGGAGGGGGAAGCCCCGCCCGGCCATCCCGCAGAAATGGGCCTTGAGCCACCTGCGGCATAGTGTCAAGGGCCGGGCTTTTCGACGGTTCCATGTTGCGATGCACAGTTAATATATTAATATATCTAAGGTTCCCGGCGCGGCGCAGAACGCTGGCGCAAAACGGGCGACGAGTTCGGACGACACACTGGACGGCCCCCCTTTCCGTCCCCTCCCGACGCCGCCCCTTCGGACCGTAGAAAACGGGCCGCTCGCTCGACCCGGTCAACCGGAGTGTTCAAAAATGCGTGCCAGTGGTGAAGCTTCCGGCAACGGCGCCTGCGCCGTCGTCGAGAATGTGACCTTCGACGAAATCCAGATCGGCCAGTCGGCCAGCCTTTCCCGTCAGCTGACTCTGATGGATGTGGAGCTGTTCGCCACCGTGTCGGGCAACATCAACCCGGCCCATCTCGACCCGAAATTCGCCGCCGACAGCCGGTTCCAGAAGGTGATCGGCCCCGGCATGTGGTCGGGTTCGCTGATCTCCGGCGTACTCGGCACCTATCTGCCGGGCGCCGGCTCGCTCTATGCCGGCCAGAGCCTGCAGTTCCGCCGCCCGGTGGGCCTGGGCGACATCGTCACCGCCACTGTCACCGTGATCGAGAAGCGTCCGGCCAAGAACGTCGTCGTCTTCGACTGCGTCTGCACCAACCAGGGTGGCGAGATCGTCGTACTCGGTACCGCCGAGGTGATCGCCCCGACCCAGAAGGTCGTCCGTCCGGCGCATGAGCTGCCGCAGATCCAGATGATCCGCCACGACAAGCACGACGCCCTGCTCGCCAAGTGCGACGAGCTGCCGCCGGTCGTTACCGCCGTCGCCTATCCCTGCGACGCCAGCTCGCTCCAGGGCGCCGTCGAGGCGGCAGAAGCCGGGTTGATCGAGCCGATCCTGGTCGGGCCGGAAGCCCTCATCCGCAAGGTCGCCGCGGCCGGCGGGCTGGACATCGCCCGTTACCGCATCGTCGACGCCGCCCACAGCCGCGCCGCCGCGGCAGCCGCCGTGGCGCTGGCCCGCACCGACGAGGCCGAGGCGGTGATGAAGGGCAGCCTGCACACCGACGAGCTGATGGGCGAGGTGGTGAAGAAGGAGACCGGCCTGCGCACCGCCAGCCGGATCAGCCATGTCTTCCTGATGAATGTGCCGACCTACTCCAAGACGCTGCTGATCACCGACGCGGCGATCAACATCTATCCGACGCTGGAGGACAAGGTCCACATCGTCCAGAACGCCATCGACCTTGCCAAGGTGCTGGGCGTCGCCACCCCGCGCGTCGCCATCCTGTCGGCGGTCGAGACGATCAACCCGAAGATCAACACCACGCTGGAAGCGGCAGCACTCTGCAAGATGGCCGACCGCGGCCAGATCACCGGCGGCATCCTCGACGGCCCGCTGGCCTTCGACAACGCCATCTCCGCCGAAGCCGCCCGCACCAAGGGCATCGTCTCGCCGGTCGCCGGCCAGCCGGACATCCTGCTCGCCCCCGATCTGGAAGCCGGCAACATGCTGGTCAAGCAGCTGTCCTTCCTGGCGAATGCCGACCTCGCCGGCATCGTGCTGGGCGCCAAGGTGCCGGTCATCCTCACCAGCCGCGCCGACAATGTGCGGGCCCGGCTCGCCTCCTGCGCCGTCGCCTCGCTGGTCGCCGCCGCCAAACGCCAGCCGAAGCTCGCGCTGGCCGCCGAATAGGACATCCCCGTCATGGTCGCACTGTCAAACTCCAGCGAGGATGCCTGCCTCGTCATCAATGCGGGTTCCTCCAGCCTGAAATTCTGCGTCTTCCAGGGCGGCAGCGTCGCCGATCTGGCTCCGGTCGTCACCGGCCAGATCTCCGGCATCGGCACCGCCCCCCGCTTCGAGGCGAAGGATGCCGCCCGCCACAAGATCGCCGACCACAGCTGGGCCGACGGCGAGAATCCGGGCCGTCCGGAGCTGCTCCACCATCTGCTCGACTGGATCGGCGACACGCTGAAGGGCGCCACGCTGGTGGCCGCCGGTCACCGTGTCGTCCATGGCGGCACCCGCTTCTCCGCCCCGGTCCGCGTCACCCCGGCGGTGCTCGACCAGCTGGAGGAGCTGATCCCGCTGGCACCCCTGCACGAGCCGCACAACATCGCCGCCATACGGGCGCTGGCCCAGGTCTACCCGTCGCTGCCGCAAGTCGCCTGCTTCGACACCGCCTTCCACCAGACCCAGCCCTGGCAGTCGCAGACCTTCGCCATCCCGCGCGAACTGACGGCGGAAGGCATCCGCCGCTACGGCTTCCACGGGCTGAGCTACGAGTACATCGCCCACCGCCTGCCCCAGGTGGCGCCGGAACTGGCCAACGCCCACGTGGTGGTCTGCCATCTCGGCAGCGGCGCCAGCCTGTGCGCCATGCGCGGCGGGCACAGCGTCGACACCACCATGGGCTTCACCGCGCTGGACGGCGTGCCGATGGGCACCCGGCCCGGCACCATCGATCCCGGCGTGCTGATCTATCTGATGCGCGAGAAGGGCTACGGCGCCGACGAGCTGGAGAAGCTGCTTTATCACAAGTCGGGCATGCTGGGCGTGTCGGGCCTTTCCAACGACATGCGCGACCTGGAGAATTCCGACCTGCCGGCGGCGGCCGAGGCGGTGGAGCTGTTCTGCCACAACGTCGCCAAGCAGGTGGCGGCGCTGGCCGGCTCGATGGGTGGGCTGGACGCGGTGGTCTTCACCGCCGGCGTGGGCGAGAACTCCACGCTGGTGCGGTCGCGGGTGGCGGAGAAGCTGTCCTGGCTCGGCGTCGCCATCGACCCGGCGGCCAACCGGGCGAAGGCGACCCGCATCTCCGCCCAGGAGAGCCGCGTGCCGGTCTTCATCATCCCGACCGACGAAGAACGGATGATCGCCCGCCACACGCTGGGCGTGATTGCAGCAGAGCAGTTGGAACGGGCGGCGTAAGCGCAGCAGACGCCGGCAATTCTCCCTCTCCCGGGACGGGAGAGGGAGACCTTCCCTGGCAGGAAAGCGTCATCATGGAACAGGTCCCTACGAGTGCCGCCGCCAAACCGCCGGAAAACGTCCGGCTCGGCATCCTGTCGATGCTGCTGGCGATGGCCCTGATGACCATCATGAACGCGCTCGCCAAGATCCTGGCGGAGAGTTATCCGCTGGGCGAGGTCACCTTCTTCCGCAACCTGTTCGCCCTGCTGCCGGCGGTCGCCATGGTTGCCGCGGCGGGCGGGCGGAGCTGCCTGCACACCGACCATTGGCAGGGGCATCTGTGGCGGGCCATCGTCGGGCTGGCATCGATGGTGCTGCTGTTCTGGGCCTATCACCTGATGCCGCTGGCCAATGCGGTGGCGATCTCCTACTCCGCCCCGCTGTTCCTCACCGCCCTCTCGGTTCCGCTGCTGGGAGAAAGGGTCGGCGCCTTCCGCTGGGGTGCGGTGGCGGTCGGCTTCGCCGGGGTGCTGATCATGGTGCAGCCCGGCGCCGAGATGATCGACCGCGGGTCGCTGGTGGCGCTGACCGCCGCCGTCTGCTACGCGCTGGCGATGATCGCCATGCGCCAGCTGGGCCGCACGGAAAAGCCGGTGACGACGGTCTTCTATTTCACCGTGGTCTCGACCCTGCTCAGCGCGCTGGCCCTGCCGTTCGGCTGGACGACGCCGGACGGCCACGCGCTGGCGCTGATGGCGGGGATGGGCATCGCCGGCGGCGGCGCGCAGTATTTCAGCACGCGGGCCTATTCGCTGGCCCGGGCGGTTGTGGTCGGCCCCTTCAGCTATGCCAGCCTGATCTACGCGACGATCCTCGGCTGGCTGGTCTGGGGCGACGTGCCGGCCCCGCATGTGATCGTCGGCGCCACCGTGGTGATTGGCAGCGGGCTGCTGATCCTCTACCGCGAAACCCGCCGCGCCGCGGCGTCCCCACCGAAGCTGTGCACGACACCGTCGGGCGCCGGTCCGATCCGGACCGCCTGATTGGCAAGACTACAAACGACAGAACTGGTTCCAAGAAAAGGACAGGCATCATGCTTACGACCGATGTCCGAGGCAATCTGGCCCCCCGACCGGCCGGCCGGCTGCATCTGATCACGGGTGGTCGTGATGCGGACGGGCCGGCGCGGCCAACCCTGTTTTCCCCCGCCCGCAAGGCGGGACGGTCCGACCAAGCGGTTTGCGCCATCGTCGGCGGTGCAAAGCTGTCCACCAAGCTGGACCTGCTGGTCCGGCTGGTGACGCGTGTCGACGTTCTGGCGCTGGGCGGCGGCATCGCCAACAGCGTCCTGGCGGCGACCGGCACCGACATGGGCGCCTCGCTGTGCGATTACGACCGTCTCGACGACGCGCGCAGGCTGCTGGACCGGGCGAAGGCCTGCGGTTGCGAGCTGCTGCTGCCGGTCGATGTGGTCATAGCGACCGAAGCGAAAAACGGGGTGGAGGACCGTATCGTCCCCTGCAACGCCATCGGGCCGGAGGACATGGTGCTCGACATCGGGCCGGCGACGATAGCGCGGTTCACCGCCTGCGTCGAGGCCGCCCGGACCGTGGTATGGACGGGGCCGCTCGGCGTCTACGAGATCGCCCCTTTCGACGGCGGCACCGACGCGCTGGCATGGTTCATCGCCCGGCGCACCCGCGATGCCGGCCTGCGGTCGGTGGCGGCCGGCGACGACACCATCGCCGCGCTGGCCGCGGCAGGGGTGGAGGACCGCTTCAGCGAACTGACCAGCCGCGACGCCCTGCCTGACTGGCTTGATGCCGCCACCCCGCGCGCCGTCCCCGCCTGACCGCGGGCTTGCGCGCCGATATCGAAATTCCTGCGGGTTGAAACCCGCCTTATGAACGACTGGAGCACATCATGGCTGTACGGGTAGCGATCAACGGTTTTGGCCGCATCGGCCGTCTGGTTCTGCGCGCCATCTACGAGAGCGGCCGCAAGGACGTCGAGGTCGTGGCGATCAACGACCTCGCCGATCTGAGGGCCAATGCGCACCTGCTGAAGTACGACAGCGTCCACGGCCGCTTCCCCGGCACCATCGAGACCGGCGCCGATGAGAATGGAAATGGCGTGCTGATCGTCAACGGCCACTCCATCAAGGTCGTGCAGGAGCGTGACCCGGCCAAGCTGCCGTGGAAGGATCTGGGCGTCCAGATCGCCATGGAATGCTCGGGCATCTTCACCAAGCGCGCCGACGCCGCCAAGCATCTGGAAGCCGGCGCCGAGAAGGTGCTGATCTCCGCTCCGGCGACCGACGAGGACATCACCGTCGTCTATGGCGTCAACCACGACAAGCTGACCGCCGAGCACCGGATCGTCTCCAACGCCTCCTGCACCACCAACTGCCTGGCCCCGGTGGCCTTCGTGCTGAACAACCTCGTCGGCATCGAAAAGGGCTTCATGACCACGATCCACTCCTACACGGGTGACCAGCGGATCGTCGACACCAACCACAAGGACCTACACCGCGCCCGCGCTGCGGCCCTGAACATGATCCCGACCTCGACCGGTGCGGCCAAGGCGGTCGGCAAGGTGCTGCCGGAGTTGAAGGGCAAGCTGGACGGCACTGCCATGCGCGTTCCGACCCCGAACGTCTCTGTCGTCGACTTCAAGTTCACCGCCAAGCGCGCCACCTCGGTCGAGGAGATCGTCAAGGCGATCGTTGAGGCCGCCAACGGCCCACTGAAGGGCGTGCTGGGCGCCTATGACGAGGAACTGGTGTCGTCGGATTTCAACCACGACCCGCACAGCTCGACCTTCGCATGCAAGGAGACGAAGGTCGTCGACAGCAATTTCGTTCGCGTCATGGCATGGTACGATAACGAGTGGGGCTTCTCCAACCGGATGGCCGACACCGCCGTCGCGATGGCGAACGCCAAATAAGACCAACCAGCCCGACCCAGACCAGAAGGAGCCGGACGATGAGCAAGACGATCATGTGGACAGAAACCGACGCCAAGGGCTTCGAGTCCGAGTGCCTGTTCAACGAGGACAGCCGCCACTATGAAGTGATGGTCTGCGCCTCGGGCCGCCGGCTCTGCCGGTCGGAGTCCTTCCCGGCCCAGTCCGACCCCATGCAGGGAATGAGCGACGACGACCGCCAGCGGGCGCTGCACTGCGCCGAACGGCTGGTGACCGAGATCGAGCACGATCTGGGCGACCGCTGACCGGGCAAGCCCGGACTTCTTGAAACGGCCAGGGCCGGCATCCTCGCGGTGCCGGCCCTTTCGTCGTTCAGTGGCAGCGGCCTACCGATGGGCGGCGAAGTCCGCTGTCCGTTCGACGAGGTCGTCCAGGTTGCGGCGGAACTGCTCCAGCGCGAAGCCGGTGCCGAACATCCGCCACAGCCAGTCGGTCGGCATGTCGCGCGTCCGCCTTTCCGCCCGCGTGCGGTCGATCCCGGCCCGGTAGCCCGCCAGCGCATCGGCGAGTGCCGTCGAGCGGTCGGGCGGCTGGCCGGTGGCGAGGGCGTCGGCCAGACCGCGCAGGGTCGATGCGCCCGCCGCCGCGACCGGCGTCCAGTCGGGGCAGACGTCGCGGTCGGCGATATCCTGCCGGGGCTCCCCCACCGCGCGGCGCAGCATCACCACGTCGTGCCGCAGCCGCATCAGCGTGCGCAGCAGCGGATCGGGGTCGGGCATGTCGGCCAGCCGGCTCCGCCGCTCCCGCGCAGCCTCGCCCACCAGGGTTTCCAGCCGGGTCAGGGCTTGCCGGGTCCGCACCACCAGCCGGTTCATGACGGCCTGGGACGCGTCGTCGGCGACCGCCAACGCATCCAGCTGCTCCGCCATCAGCCGTGCCGCCTCCGCAGCCGTGTCCAGCACGGAACGCGAGGCACGGGCCGGCACCACCAGCAGCGACACCAGAATGCCGACGATGCAGCCGAGCCCGACCTCCAGCATGCGGTCGGTGGCGAAGCTGAGCGGGCCGAGGCTGGCCCCGGCGCTGCCCAGCAGCACGATGATCGCGGTGATCGGCGCGATGCGGAAGCCGGCCGACTTGGCGGCCAAGTAGGACAGCGGCGCCACCGCTGCAAGCAGTGCCGCGGCACGCGCCATCCCGTCCGTGTGCGGGATCAGCATGGCGATTGCCCCGCCATAGGCCACGCCGACCAGCGATCCGACGAAGCGGTCCAGCGCCGCCTTCAGCGAGCCGCCGACATTGCTTTGGGTAACGATCAGCGCGGTGATGACGGCCCAGAAGCCCTGCGGCAGGTCGAACATCTCCGCCAGCGCGAAGGTTGCGAGGGTGGAGGCGGTCATCCGCAAGGCATGCACCAGCTTGGACCGGTTCCGCGCCATCCACGACGCCGGCACGCTCCGCCACCCGCTCATTCCATCAGTCCCGGTCCATCTCCGACTGGCGCTCAGTGTCCACCATGACGACGCAAATCGCCAGAGACGGTGCGACGCCTTCATCGTCCCGGAGAACGGGCAACGGCGGCCGGTTCGCCGCCGCTGCCCCTCCCCCGTCAGTTCGCCTGGGCCAGCGTCTTGCGCACCTTCGCCACATCCCCGGCGCTGACCGGCGGGGCGGCATTGCTCCAGCTGTTGCGGATGTAGGTGACGACCGCCGCCACGTCGGCATCGGTCAGCCGCCAGCCGAGCGGCGGCATCGCCGGGCCGGTCGGACGGTCGTCGGTCGCCACCGCGCGGGAGCCGTCTAGCACCAGCCGGATCAGCGTGGACGGATCGTCGGCCTGCACCAGACCGCTGCCGGCCAAGGTCGGGAACAGGAAGGTCTGGCCCTTGCCGTCGCCGCCATGGCAGGCCATGCAAGTGTCGGTGTAGACAGCCCCGCCCGTCTTCATCCGCGCGTCATCCGCCGCCAGCGGCGCCGGGGCCTTCCCCTCGGGCGGCTTCTGGTCGAGCAGATAGGTGGCGATGGCCTTCAGATCGGCATCGGTCATCTTGGAGCTGGAGTTCTGGATCTCCTCCGCCATCGGGCCGGAGGCGAGAGACTGGTGGTTCGCCCCGGTCTTCAGATAGGCGGTCAGCTGGTCCACCGACCAGTTGCCGATGCCCTGCCGCTTGTCCGCGGTGATCGACGGCGCATACCAGGCCTGGAGGTTGGCACCCTGCAAGGCGCGGTCGTTGTCGTCGGCGCCCAGCGCGCTCTTCGGCGTGTGACAGGTGCCGCAATGGCCCAGCGCCTGGACCAGATAGGCGCCGCGGTTCCACTCCTCCGACTTCTGCGGGTCGGGCTTGAAGCTCGAAGGTTCGAAGTTCAGCAGGTTCCAGCCCGCCATCAGCAGCCGGATGTTGAAGGGGAAGGGCAGCTGGTTGGCTTCCACGGCGTTGCTCACCGGCTCCAGCGTCCGGAGATAGACCCACAGCGCGTGGATGTCGCCGTCGGTCATCCGGGTGTAGGCGGGATAGGGCATGGCGGGGTAGAGCCGCTTGCCGCCGCGGCCGACGCCCTCGCGCAGGGTTCGCCGCAGATCCTCCTCGGTCCAGTTGCCGATGCCGGTCTCGCGGTCCGGCGTGATGTTGGGGGCGACCAGCGTGCCGAACGGCGTCTGCAAGGCGGCCCCGCCGGCATAGGGCTTGCCGCCCGGCAGGCTGTGGCAGGCGATACAGTCGGCGGCGGTGGCGACATAACGCCCGCGCTCGATCAGGGTGAAGTCCTGGTCGTCGGCGAGGGCCGGCGCCATGGTTGCCGAGGACACCGTGACCAGCAGGGCCGCGGCGATGGCGAGACGGATCCTGGTCATGCATGCACCAGCGGGCCGGGGGATTTCAGGTAGCGGCTGCGGATCGCATCCGCCGCGCGGAAGGCCAGCGCCCCCACCGTTCCGGTCGGGTTGAAGCCCGAATTCTGCGGGAAGACGTTCGCCCCGACGGTGAAGACGTTCGGCACGTCCCAGCTCTGCAGGAACGGGTTCACCACGCTGGTGGAGGGATCGGCGCCCATCGCCGTGCCGCCGACCACATGGGTGGACTGGTACGGCACCGTCGACCAAGGCCCGGTGCGCGGATATTCGACGCTCTGCTGCGCCCCCATGGCACGGACGATCTCCGCCACCTTCTTGGTGACGTAGGCCGACATCTTCACGTCATTCTCGGAGAAGTCGAAGGTGATGCGCATCAGCGGCCGGCCGAGACGGTCGGTGTAGGTGGGATCGAGGTCGAGGAAATTGCCGCGGTTGGCATAGCTGCTGGCCTCGCAGCCGACGCTGAGATTGCTGAGATAGCTGTCGCGCATCGCCTTCTTCCAGCCCGATCCCCAGGCCGGCGTGCCCGGCGGTGTCGGCCGCTTGGAGATCGGCTCCGCCCCGATGGGCGCGCAGCGCGTGCTGCCGCCGCCGAGGAAGCCCAGCGGCCCATGGTCGAAATTGTCGTTGTTCAGCTCGTCGATGGCCATGCCGGTGGCGCCGCCGCCGATGAAGTTGTTGAAGTTGTATTTGGCGGGATCGAAGAAGCCGACGACCTGATTGGCCATCTGGTAGCAGAAATTCCGCCCCACCACGCCGGTGCCGGTGCTGACGTCGTAAGGCTTGCCGATGCCGGACAGCAGCATCAGCCGCACATTGTCCAGCATGAAGGCGCAGAGGATCACCAGATCGGCCGTCTGCTCCAGCTCTTCGCCCGAGGTGTCGACATAGGTGACGCCGGTCGCCTTCTTCCCGGTGGAATCCAGATTGACCTTCAGCACCTCGCACAGGGTGCGCAGCTCGAAGTTGGACTTGCGCATCAGCACCGGCAGCACGGTCGTCTGGGCGCTGGCCTTCGAATAGTTGGCGCAGCCGTAATTGGTGCAGAAGCCGCAGAAGGTGCATTGCCCCATCGTCACGCCCAGCGGGTTGGTGTAGGTGCGCGACAGCAGCGAGGACGGGATCGGGAAGGGCTTGTAGCCCAGCTTGGCCGCCGCCTCGGCGAACAGGGTGGGGCCGTAGGTCTGCATCATCGGCGGGTTGGGGAACTCGCGCTTGCGCGGCCCTTCGAACGGATTGCCGCCGTCCTGGATCTGGCCGTTCAGGTTGCCGGCCTTGCCCGACACGCCCGCCAGATACTCGAATTTGTCGTAATAGGGCTCCATCTCCTCATAGGTCAGGCCCCAGTCCTGGATCGTCATGTCCTCCGGTATGGCCTGGGCGCCATAACGCTCGGTAAAATGAGAGCGCAGCCGGAAGTCGGCAGGCGAGAACCGCCAGGTGATGCCGGCCCAGTGCACACCGGCGCCGCCGACGCCGTTGCCGGGATGGAAGGAGCCGAACTGCCGCATCGGCAGCGCCGTCTGGTCGGCGTTGTTGCGGGCGGTCACCGTCGTCTGCGCCGGGCGCAGCATCAGTTCCTGGCGCGAGTTGTAGCGCAGCTCGTCCGGGGCATAGCCGATGTTGAAGTCGGTGGCGGTGTCGCGCCAGGGGCCGCGCTCCAGCGCCACCACGTCCAGCCCTTCGTCGCACAGCTCGTTCGCGATGATGGAGCCGGTCCAGCCGAGGCCGACGATCACCACATCCTTGTGGGGAAGTTTGCGCGCCATTCCTCAGCCCTTCCTGGCCCAGTCGCCGCGGCCGCCGATCGACACCGGCGGCAACGTGTATTTCTGATTGTGCTTCAGCACATGGTCCCGGTAGTCGTACCGGGTGCCGGGAAAGCCGATCATCTTCCAGCTGACCATGTCGCGGTTGCCGCCATAGATCGGGTCGGCGAAGAACCCTTCCATCGTGTTCTGCAACAGCAGGCTGAAGAGGCTGCCGGAGCCGACCGGACCGTCGAACTTTGCCTCGCCCGCCTCCATCGCCGTCAGCAGCGTGTCCTTCTGCTCCGGCGACAGGTCGGTGAAGCTCTTGCCGCCCATCGTCCGGCGGCAATGGTCGTCCAGCGCCTTCAGACCCTGGCGGTACGTCATCGCCGGGGTCAGGTCGGTCTGGTCGCCCTGGGTCGGCAGGCCGGGCTGGAACGGCCCCTTCATGTAGAGCCGGTCGGAGGTGCCGTAATGGCCGGACAGCTGGCGGTCGATGAACACGGCGCAGCCGGCATCCTTGCCGCTGACGCTGAGGTCGTCCGCGGGGATCAGCCGCTCGACGATGGCCTCGACCAGTTCCCCCTCGCGCGGGGTGAAAAAGGTCCAGGGGCCGGGAAGGACCTGGCGGGGCGGCTCGATGGAGCCGGAATCCCAGGGCAGCCCGGTGCCGAACAGGATTTTCGCCCGGGCGCCGGAGGCGGTCAGCGCCACCAGCCCCATCGCCGTAGTGGCGAGGAAACGGCGGCGGCTGGTGTGGAACACGCTTGGCTGGCCCGTATTCGGGCCTTTGCTTGGGTTCATGTCTGGATCATCCCGGAATCGTCACAACCGCAGCCGTGTCGCAATGCACAACAGATCAGCGGTGGAACGATAATTTCCAATGATCGAAAGACATAAACCCGAGCTCAATGGCGCACGCCGTCATCATTGGGCGATGATCGAGCACAAACGGTCAGTGCGGCGGGCGCAAATGCAGTCTCCACCGGTGGTAACCGCGGGCGGACACCGACCTGCGGCGACGCAACCTTTCAGCGCCCTCGGTCACTCCTCTTCCTCGTCTTCCTCCTCTTCCGGGACCTCTTCGAGGACGATCCTGTCGCCTACCGCGTAGAGCATGCACTCATGGTTGCCGCCGGACTGCTCGCACCGCTCCAGCGCCGCGTCCTTCGCCTCTTCCTCGCTGTCGCGATCCCAGACGGTGGCCCAGCGCCCGGCCAGCGTCACCGCCAGCGCCTTGTAGCCAGGGTTGCGCTGGTAGTTTACCATGCCGACCTTGCGGGTGTGGTCGCTGACGAAGGGCACGCGCGCCGGATCGAAACGGCCGGCCCCGAGGATCTCGACCGGCATCGGCGTGAAGCCCTTGGCGTCCATCACCACCGCATCGTCGACCGCATAGAGGGTGCAGGGCTCCTCCGCGCGGTACTGGCAATATTGCAGGGCGCTGCGCTTGACGTCGTCCTCGGTCCGGCTGTTCGACTTGTTGGAGAAATAGGCGTAATTGCCCTTGGGCGAGATCGCCAGCGCCTTGGGCGAGGTCAATCCGCTATACATCGCCAGCGTTTGCCGCGATTTGGCGTTGAGATAGGGGATCGCCGCCACATCCAGCGGCCGGGCCGGCGGAGCCGCCGGAGCCGGAGCAGTAGTTGGTGGGGGAACCGGCGGGGCGGCAAGTGCCGCGACCGAAAGCTGGGCCCGCTCCGGTGGCACCGTCCCGCCCAGTTCGGAGACACGCGCCTCGGCGATGGGGGCGAAGGTGCCTTGCGGGAACTGCTTCAGATAGGCTTCGAACAAGCCGCGGTTGGAACTGCCCTTGATGCTGTCCCAGAACAGCGTCTCCTTGTCAGCGTTCGCCGCAGGTGCCGGAGGTGCTGCGTCGGCGGAAGGCGCCGTCACCACCGTGGTCGGCCCCAGGAAATAGAAGCGCCCTTCGATGGGAGAGGCCGAAACCCAGGGCTGCTGCACCCCGCCGGAATTGCGCTTCACCGCGAGGCCGACATCGTTGAAGACATCGAACACGGCTTCACCCGGTTTCAGCATCGCCTTCGACAGCACCTCGGTGTAGGGACTGTTGGAGCCCGCGCCATCGGCCGCCACGGCGCCCGGTTGGGTCGCGTAGGCGATGATGGTCCCGGCGGGGGCCTGCATCTGCGCTAGGCCCGGCAGCGCCGCACGCATGCCGCGCCCGCCGAAAGGGTTGTTGCGGCAGGCGTCCAGGATGACGATGTTCAGCCGGCTTTCCGCCAGCGCCATCTCGTCCAGCACCATGGCGACATCGATCAGCTCGTACCGGACATCCGCCTCCTTCTCCAGGTTGGCGGAAACCGGCAGCAGGTAATTGGTGCCCCGCGCCTGCATGCCATGTCCGGCATAGAAGAACAGCCCGACATCGGCCCCGACCAGCTTGGCGCCGAAGTTGCGGATCGCCCGTTCCGTTCCCGCGCGGTCCAGATCGAGCTGCGGCGCCCCGCCGATCAGTTCGAAACCGGCGGCACGCAGGGACTCCGCCATCGCCTTGGCATCGTTGGTCGGGTTGGGCAGCCGCGGCGCAAAGCGGTAGTCGCTGTTGCCCAGCACCAGCGCCACCCGCCGTTCCGCCGCGGCCTCACCGGAGGCCGCCACCCAGACGAAAAGCGACAGGGCGAGCGCGACGGTGCGTCCCAGGATCTTCAAGGCCGGTTTCCTTCGGATCGAAAGCAGTGTCGGCACTTTGCCCAGGCAACGGCGCGCGATTCAAGGGCGGCGACCATCGTCTTGCACCAACTTGGCATCCGAATTTCCGTCCGCCATGGATGCGGCCGCGCGAACCGCGTCGATGAAGGCCCGCAAGGCCGGGGCCATCTGCCGCTGGCGCGGATAACACAGGAAACGGCCGGGAAAGGCGGCGGACCAGTCCTCCAGCAGCGGAACCAGTTCCCCCGCCGCGATAGGCCCGGCCACGGCATCCTCGACGCAAAAGCCGATCCCGATGCCCCGGAGGGTCGCGCGCAATGCCATGTCCTTGTCGTTGAAGATCAGCGGCCCGTCGACCGCGACCTCGAACCAGGACCCGTTTCCGAAGAATTCCCAGGCATATGGCATCACATGGCCCGGCCAGCGCCAGCGGATGCAACGATGGTCGACCAGATCGCGCGGATGCGCCGGACGGCCATGGCGATCCAGATAGTCCGGCGACGCCACGGCGATCTGTCGCAGGTCCGGACCGAGCCGCACGGCCACCATGTCGCGGTCGATCACTTCGCCGATCCGGATGGCCGCATCGAAGCCGCCGGCCACCAGATCCACCACCGCATCGTCTAGCGTGATGTCCAGCACGACATCCGGAAAGTCCCGCGCGAAGTCCGCCAGCATCGGTTCGATGTAACGCTCCGCCGCCGCGCGAAAACTGTGGACACGCACGATGCCGGAGGGGCGTTCGCGATACTGGCGCACCTGCCCGATGGCATCGCCGAGTTCGGAAACGGCCGGCTGCACGCGCCGGAACAGATTCTCGCCGGCATCGGTCAGCGCAACGCTGCGCGTGGTCCGGTTGAGCAACCGCACTCCGACCCGCTCTTCAAACCCGCGCACCAGCTGGCTGAGCGCCGACGGGGAAACGCCCAGACGCTCCGCCGCCCGGCTGAAACTCAGCGTCTCGCCGACGGCGAGGAACGCGCGAAGCTGGTTGTAGTCGCTGCCGGAGAGCAAGGGATCCATGAACCGAAGAAAGCATTCTTCAGCCACGCTTACAAGTCTCATCAGAAATCCGGATATTCTGTGATCCAGCAACGGGACGTATCTCTGACCGCGAAAGGAGACTCCTCATGACCACATGGTTCATCACCGGCATCTCGCGCGGCCTCGGGCTGGCGCTCGCCAAGGCGGCCCTTGCGGAGGGCGACACCGTCATCGGCACCGTCCGCACCGGTAAGCCGGACCTTCCCGTGGGACGCGGCACCCTGCATGTCCTCACCGTCGATCTCGCCGACGGCGATGCGGCGGAGGCGGCGGTCGGTCAGGCCTTCGCTCTCGCCGGCCGCATCGACGTGATCGTCAACAATGCGGGCTACGGTCTGCTGGGGGCGGTCGAGCAGGCCAGCGACGACGAGGTCGCCCGGCTGTTCGCGGTCGATGTGTTCGCGCCGTTCCGCATCATCCGCGCCGCCCTTCCCCGCCTCCGTGCCCAGGGGGCCGGGCACATCGTCAACATCACCTCCATCGCCGGACGGGCACCCGGCGCCGGCTCCGGTCTCTATGCGGCGGCCAAACATGCCTTGGAAGGATTGTCCTCCGTTCTTGCGCAGGAGGTCGGCCCGCTTGGCATCAAAGTGACGGCGGTGGCCCCCGGCGCCTTTCGCACCGACTTCCTGTCCAGCCATTCGATCCGCAAGAGCAGCGCCGAAGACGCGGCCTATGCCGACAGTGTCGGACGCATGTCGTCAGCTTTCGACGGCATGGCCGGACGCCAGCTCGGCGATCCGGATCGCGCAGCGCAGGCGATCCTGGCCGCCGTCCGTTCCGATACCCCGCCGCTCCATCTTCTGCTGGGGTCCGATGCCCTCAACCGCGCCCGGTCCAAGCTCGACGCCGTGATCGCGGAAATCGACGCCTGGGAAGCGGTGACCCGCAGCACCGACTTCAGGGGCTGAGACGCGGGACGGGCCAACGGGCGGGCCAATGGGCAGGAGGGTTTGCAAGGCCGGCGAACCCTCCCGCCCGCGGCGCCGATTTTCAAACGGGCATTCACATTCGGTCCGCAAACCGTTCATGACGCTGACTAAGGACATTCAATGGAATTGACGAGACTGCGCCCTCCCGCAGGCTGGCACGGGCCGGCCATAAAAATCGCAATGGGAGAGGAACGCCGTGTTCAAGACCACCACCCGTACCATAGGCCGCGGCATGAGCCGCAAAGTGGCCGCCGCCGGACTTGCCGCGCTGCTGCTGAGCGGAACCGCGACCCACGCCGCCTTCGCCGATGACGGGTTGCCCAACGTCACCATCCTGGCGACCGGCGGCACCATCGCCGGCACCGGCGCCACCAGCACCACGACCGTCGGCTACACCGCCGCCAAGGTCGGCGTCGATAAGCTGATCGAAGCGGTGCCGGAGTTGAAGAAGGTCGCCAACGTCAAGGGCGAGCAGGTCTTCCAGATCGCCAGCGAGAACATGACCAACGACCATTGGCTGAAGCTGGCCAAGCGGGTCAACGAGTTGCTGGCGCAGAAGGACGTCGACGGCATCGTCATCACCCACGGCACCGACACCATCGAGGAAACCGCCTATTTCCTGAACCTGACGGTCAAGAGCACCAAGCCTGTGGTCATCGTCGGCGCCATGCGGCCGTCCACCGCCATCAGCGCCGACGGTCCGGTCAACCTCTACAACGCGGTGACGCTGGCCGGCTCCAAGGACGCCGTCGGCAAGGGCGTTCTGGTCTCGCTGAACGACCAGATCAACGCCGGCCGCGACGTGACCAAGACCAACACCTCGACCGCCGACACCTTCCGCATGCCGGAACTGGGCTTCCTCGGCTACATGCAGGACAACAAGGCGCATTTCTACCGGCAGGTCGTGCGCAAGCACACCGCCGAGGCGGAGTTCGACATCTCCAATCTGGACAGCCTGCCGCAGGTCGACATCGTCTATGGCTATGCCAACAACAACCGCACGGCGCTCGACGCGCTGGTGAAGGCAGGGGCCAAGGGCATCGTCCATGCCGGCGTCGGTGACGGCAGCCTGTCCAACGCGATGAAGCCCGGCCTGATCGACGCCCGCAAGCAGGGGGTGGCAATCGTCCGCTCGTCCCGCGTCGGCAACGGCATCGTCGCGCGCAACGGCGAGGCCAATGACGACGAGCTGGATTTCGTCGCCAGCGACACCCTCAACCCGCAGAAGGCGCGCATCCTGCTGATGCTGGCGCTGACCAGGACGACCGACAGCAAGGCCATCCAGAAGATGTTCTATACCTACTGAGCCGGGACATGCGGACAGGGGCCGTCCGGCACTCTCCGGCGGCCCCTCTCAAGTCGCGGAGAATTCCGTAGGCAACAAGCACCCTGGATCGGGCGTTGAGCCAAGAGGAAGCGGAAGCCGCACCAGGGTCAGCAGTGCCAAGCTCCGACCAGCGGCCGCACCACCGAGGGAGATGCCGATGCCTGCCCAATGCCGCCGCAGCCTGATTGCCCTGTCCGCCGCGGCGCTGCTTGCCGTCCTGGCCGGCGCATGTCCCGCCGCGGCACAGGACACGGCCGGACTCATCGTGTTGATGCGCCATGCGGAAGCACCCGGCACCGGCGATCCGGCCGGATTCACGCTGGACGACTGCGCAACCCAACGAAATCTCAGCGAGGATGGCCGCGCCCAGGCGGCACGGATCGGCGGGCGGCTGCGGCAACTCGGCATCGATCAGGCACGCGTGCTGTCCAGCCAATGGTGCCGCTGCCTGGACACCGCCCGCCTGCTGGATCTCGGCCCGGTGAAGGCACTGCCGGTCCTCAACTCCTTCTTCGGCCAGCAGGACGAGGAGAAGGACAGAATCACCCAACTGCGCCAGTTCCTGGCCGACCTGCCACGCGACGGCAAGCCGGTCGTGCTCGTCACCCATCAGGTCACCGTCACCGCCCTGACCGGCATCTTCCCGGCTTCGGGCGAGGCGGTGCTGCTGCGGGCGAACGGCACCCCCAATCCGGAGCAGGTGGACCGGCTGACCGTCCCCTGATCCGTGCGATGGGGGTGGGTGGTACCGCCCTTCGCGGCGGACCTGGACATCTGCGCCGTTGACCGGACGTCCGTCGTCGGTCTGGATAGGCCGCCCAACGCGGCTGATCGCCGGGAAGATGCCAGGAAAAGGACTGATGTTCGGTGGGCGAACCAAATATTCTCACAATGAAGCACCGATTCGTGATGGCGCATGGAGCCGGCTTTACCGGATCGGGCTGCCGCTTCTATTGAGCATCGTCGGGTTTGGACTGGCCGGCTGTTCGACCTCCCATGTCACCACCCCTGCCCGTTCCGCCACTGAACAGCTGCTGATCTCCACCGCGGCCGATCAGGCGGCCGAGCGTTTGGCCGGCAAGCTGGCGGTGCAGGGAAGCATCTATGTCGATTCCGCCGGGGTCGAAGGCTACGACACCAAATACGCCGTCTCCGCCGTGCGCGACGCCCTGCTGCGCCACGGCGCCGCCATGGCCGAGAACCGCGACAAGGCGGCCACCATTGTGGAGTTGCGGGTCGGCGCCCTGTCAGTGGACAGCGAAAGCTCGCTGCTCGGCATTCCCAGCATCGACATTCCGATGCCGGTCGGCGGCAGTTCCTCCACGCCGGAGATTTCGCTGTTCAAGAAGGAGCTGACCCAGGGCGTCGCCAAGATCGCCGCCACCGCCTATGACAGGAATTCCGGTACGCTGGTGTCCTCCAGCGGGCCGCAGTACGGTTTCTCCAACCGGGCGGAATGGGTGCTGCTGTTGATGCTGAGCTGGGACACCAACGACCTGCTGCCGCCCGACACCCGGCCCGACCCGAAACCCTGGGACAACTGACCGGCCGGAAGCGATCTGAAGGAAGCCAAGAGAATGACCGGTGACCTGTTTCCGTCCTGGATGCTGTGGGCTCTGCTGTCGGCCTGCTTCGCGGCGTTGACCGCCGTCTTCGCCAAGGTCGGTGTCGAGGGCGTCGGGTCCGACATGGCGACGCTGATCCGCACCGCCGTCATCTTCGCGATGCTGATCGGGATCGTCGTCTCGTCGGGCCAATCGCTGTCGCCGTCGGCGGTGTCGGGCAGGACATGGCTGTTCCTCGTCCTGTCCGGCCTCGCCACCGGGGCCTCCTGGCTGTGCTATTTCCGCGCGCTGAAGCTGGGGCCTGCCTCGCAGGTGGCGCCGGTCGACAAGCTCAGCGTCGTGCTGGTCGCGGTTTTCGGCGTGCTGTTCCTGGGTGAAAAGCTGTCGGCGCCGAACTGGCTGGGCGTCGTGCTGATCGCCGCCGGGGTGATTCTGCTGGCATTCAAGTGACGCCGGTTTCCGCACCTGAACGGGCTGCCTCACCCAGCTTCGTGCGAATGAAAATCATTCTTATTATCATGGTGACTTTTCGGCAACACTGCCGATTTCCACGCCGAGACGTCCCCTTCCGCCGACATCGGCCTGCCACCGCTGGAACACGTCATCTTATTGATAATTAAACACAAACTCCATAACGCGACGCTGCCCACCGCCACAGTAGCCCGGACCGCCAACCACGCGCATTCGGCGTGAAAGCCGCTTTCGCCGCCCGTGATGGCTGCTGGCCCGCCCTCCAACTCAGAATGCCTCTCAATCTCAGCTGTTGCAAGGAAGGCCTATCCCATTGGTAGAAGGCGCTCCAGCGATCGTCCAATCCACCTTGGCGCATTTCGGGAGAGCTTGATGCGACAGACCACGTCCCCCCACGGACTGAGACCCCTTCTGGCAGGTGCCGCCGCCACCGCCAGCCTTGCCATGACCTTCGCCCTGCCGGCGACGGCCGACGCGCAGGGCAGCGGCACGGGATCGGGAACTCCGGGGACCGGTCCGACGCCGCAACGGTCCTCCGGCGACGCCTTGCAGCTCGATTCGATCAAGGTCGATGCCGCAGCACCGCAGACCGGCAACGTCAACGCCGCCTCGACCGGCGTGTCCCGCCTGCCCGACACGGTCAAGGACACGCCCCGCGTCGTCAACGTCGTGCCGCAGGAGATCATCGAGCAGCAGCGCGCCACCTCGCTGGAGCAGACGCTGCGCAACGTGCCAGGCATCACCATTTCGACCGGCGAGGGCAACGGCGGCCAGAACGGCGACCAGTTCCGCATCCGCGGCCTGACCGCGCGCGGCGACATCTACACCGACGGGCTGAAGGATTTCGGCGTCTACACCCACGACGTCTTCAACACCGAGACGGTGCAGGTCTTCAAGGGCCCGTCGGGCAACGGCTTCGGCGTCGGCAATTCCGGCGGCGTCATCAACCAGGGCACCAAGAAGGCGTCGCTGCAGCAGAAGGCCAAGGTGGAGCAGTCGGTGGGCAGCGGCCCGACCTACCGCACCACGGTGGACGTAAACCAGCCGCTGAGCGACACCGCGGCGCTGCGGGTGAACGGCCTGTACCACACCCAGAACGTTCCCGGCCGCGACGATGTGGACGCCGACCGCCGCGGCATCGCCGCCGACCTGGGCCTGGGCCTCGGCACGCCGACCACCTGGCATCTGAACTACGCCTTCCTGAAGGGCGAGAAGACGCCCGACATGGGCCAGCCGATGGTGCAGGGCCGCGACGGCATCTTCCGTCCGGCGGCGGAGTTCGGCCTCAGCCGTTCGACCTCCTATGTCCGCACGCTCGACCGCGACGACACCGAAAACCACATCCTCACCTCGTCCTTCGCGCATGAGGTGAACAAGGCGCTGTCGGTCTACAACGACTCCCGCTTCAGCCATTACGAACGCAACATCGCCTCCACCACCCCATCGCCCCTCAGCGGCGCCGCGGCGACCCAGTTCCTGCCCGGCCGCGACGTGGCGCTGAGCTATGGCGCCGGCGGCGGCATGGCGTTCAAGCAGCAGGGCTTCGGCGTCCAGAACGTCACCGGCGCCAAGGTCGACGGCGAGCTGTTCGGGCTGCGCCACTCCCTGAACGGCGGCCTCGACGTCAGCTATCAGCGCGACAAGCGCGAGACCGGCACCTGGGTCAACCGGGTCAACAACCAGACGGTCCGCAACCCGACGCGCAACTACTCCGCCAACACCGCCATCGTCTATCCGGAGAGCGGCGGCCGCGAGGCCAGCGTGACCAATGCCGGCCTGTTCGTCACCGACCGCATGTGGCTGTTCGACAAACTGTCGGTCCAGGGCGGCCTGCGCTGGGACTATTTCCGCACCAGCTTCGGCTCCGCCTCTCCGACCATTGCCGGCGGGCAGGCGTCCGACCGCACCTGGAGCCCGTCGGTCAGCCTGATCTATGAGCCGACCAAGGAGTCGTCGGTCTACGCCTCCTACTCGCGCTCCTACAAGCCGATCGGCACCGACATCGCCGCGGCGGTCACCAACGGCACCGCGGAGACGCCGAACGGCGCCCGCAGCTTCGATCCGGAACAAACCGACCTGTACGAGATCGGCGGCAAGGCCGACTTCCTGAACGGCCGGCTGGGCGTCAGCGGCGCCATCTTCCAGGCGGAAAAGACCAATACCTACTCGGTCGATCCCGCCACCGGCACCGTGACCGACGGCTTTTCCGAAGCCGGGCTCGGCGTCCGCATCCGCGGTTTCGAGGCCAGCATCAGCGGCAAGCTGACGGAAGGCTGGAGCGTCTACACCAACTACGCCTATCTGACCGGCAAGGTGACGGAATCGCGCACCAACGCGGCGCTGGTCGGCCATGCCGCCCCCAACGTGCCGAAGCACAATGGCAGCCTGTGGACGACCTACGAGTTCGATGCCGGCAGCGTCGGCAAGTTCACGGTCGGCGGCGGCATGCAGGTGGCGTCGGAATACTGGACGGACAGCGCCAACACCGGCCGCCTGCCCTACACCTTCTCGGCGGATGCCCTAGTGTCCTACGAGTTCCGCAACGTCTCGGTGGCGCTGAACGGCTACAACCTGACCGACCACCGCAACTACACCTCGGCCTTCAATGCCAGCCGCGCCGTGCCGGCCTCCGGCCGCACCGTCATGCTGACCACCGGGCTGACCTTCTGATCCGTCACCGCATCGCCTGAAAAGTCGGCCGGGCCTCCCCCGTCACGGGCGGTCCGGCCTCTCTTGTACGAGGAACCACCTCATGCTCCTGCAGATCCCCGACATCCTCACCGCGGATGAGATCGCGCAGTGCCGCACGGTGCTGGAGGCATCGCCCTGGGTCGACGGGCGGGTCACCGCGGGCGATCAGGCGGCGGGCGCCAAGCGCAATCTGCAAATCCCGGAGGAGAGCGACACCGCGCGGGAGCTCGGCACCGTCATCCTGCGCGCGTTGGCCCGCAGCCCGGCCTTCAATTCCGCCGCCTTGCCGCTGCGCGTGCTGCCGCCGATGTTCAACCGCTACGACCACGCCATGACCTACGGCTATCACGTCGACAACAGCATCCGCGCGATCCCCGGAACCGGCGGCATGCGCATGCGGGCCGACGTGTCGACCACCATCTTCCTCAGCGATCCCGAGGAGTACGAAGGCGGCGAGCTGATCGTCGAGGACACCTACGGCACCCGGCCGGTCAAGCTGCCGGCGGGGCACGCGGTGGTCTATCCGTCCAGCAGCCTGCATCAGGTCAGCCCGGTGACGCGCGGATCGCGCTGGGCTTCCTTCTTCTTTACCCAGTCGATGGTGCGCGACGACGGGCTGCGCGCCATGCTCTATGACCTCGACATGGCGATTATCGAGCTGCGGCAGGAGCTGGGCGACAGCCACCATGCCGTCCTGTCGCTGGTCAACCATTACCACAACCTGCTGCGCCGCTGGGCGGAGGTGTGAGGACGGTTCCGATGCGGCCCACCTCCCGCGGCATCGGCCCGGCGGACACCCTGCTGGCGCTCGGCCAGTCCTGTCTCGACCGCGGCGAGGGCGGGCAGGCCTTCGCCTGGTTCCGCAGCGCGGCGCGCGGCGGCGACGCCCGCGCCATCAACCTGCT
Organism: Azospirillum sp. A26; assembly: GCF_042604635.1. Classification (NCBI taxonomy): domain Bacteria; kingdom Pseudomonadati; phylum Pseudomonadota; class Alphaproteobacteria; order Rhodospirillales; family Azospirillaceae; genus Azospirillum; species Azospirillum sp. A26. Next base: position 363,044 of record NZ_CP170474.1, read on the forward strand.
TGGCCGCTGCCATGAACATGGCTGGGGCGTTCCCGCCGATCCCGTCCAGGCGGCGGCCCATTACCGCAAGGCGGCCGACCTCGGCGACGGCTGGGCGATGTTCAACCTCGCCGACCTCCATTGCCGCGGAATCGGCGTCGCCAGGGATGACGAGGCCGCCTACCGGCTCTATGCCGCCTCCGCCGCCAAGGGCAATGCCAAGGCCTTGAACATGCTGGGTCTGTTCCACGAGAGCGGGCGCGCGGTGCCGGCCGACGAGGCCGCGGCACGCGCCCTGTTCAAGGCGGCGGCGGAAGGCGGCGATTGCTGGGGCCGCTTCAACCATGCCCGCCTGTTGATCGGGGATGGGGCGAGGGAGGAGGCGCTGCGCTGGTTCCGCCTCGCGCTCGACAGCGGCTTTCCCGACTTCTACCGCAGCATGGCGGCGGCCCTGGCCCTGCATCCCGATCCGCAGATCCAGGCGCTGGCCGCAGAGGCCCTGAGGCTGGCCGAAAGCCGGAAGGAGGCTTGCCGATGATCGTCCCGCCCGACACCGTGTCGCTGTCCGACTATGAGCGGCATTTCAATGGCCGGATCGATCCGGCGACCCGCGCCTACATCGCCGGGGCCGGGGCCGACGGCATCACCCAGCGCGCCAACCGCGAGGCCTTCGACCGCCTGCGCCTGATGCCGCGCGTCCTGCGCGACCTGTCCGGCGCCACCGCCCGGTCCGAGCTGTTCGGGGAGGTGCTGGATTATCCCATCGTCCTGGCGCCGATGGCCCACCACAGGCTGGTCCATCCCGACGGCGAACTGGCGACGGTGGAGGCCGCCGGCCTGACCCGCAGCTGGATGACCGTCAGCACCCAGGCCAGCGTCCGGGTGGACGAGATCGCCCGGCGGGCGACGGCGCCCCTGTGGTTCCAGCTCTACAGCCAGCCGCGGCGGGAGGACACTTTGACCCTGGCGCGGCGGGCGGAGGATGCCGGCTGCAAGGCGCTGGTTCTGACGGTGGACGCGCCGGTGAACGGGATGCGCAACATGGAACAGCGCGCCGGCTTCCGCCTGCCGCCGACCATCGCCCCGGTGAACCTCGCCGGCCTCGCTCCCGACGATTTCCGCCCGGCCCGCCCCGGCAGCCCGGTCTTCCAGGGCATGCTGCACGCCGCCCCGACCTGGGACATGGTGGCGTGGCTGTGCAGCGAAACGGGCCTGCCTGTCCTGCTGAAGGGCATCCTCAATCCCGAGGATGTGGAGCCCGCCATCGCCGCCGGGGCCGGCGGCCTGATCGTCTCCAACCACGGCGGCCGGACGCTGGATACCCTGCCCGCCAGCATCGACGCCCTGCCGGCGGTGGCGGAGCGGGCGGCCCGCCGTCTGCCGGTCCTGATGGATGGCGGCATCCGCCGCGGCACCGATATCCTGAAGGCACTCGCTCTGGGGGCCGACGCGGTGCTGGTGGGCCAGCCGGTGCTGCACGCGCTGGCCGTCGGCGGCATGGCCGGCGTCGCCCACATGCTGACCCTGCTGCAAACCGAACTGGAGGTCGCCATGGCGCTCACCGGGCGGCCGACCCTGCCGGACGTCGACCGCTCGGTGATCTTCGGCGCCTGATCGCCGCGTCAGGCCGCCCGGACATGGCGGAGGAACTCCTCCGCCTGATCGCGCAGGGACAGCGCCTGCCGGCCCAGATCGGCGGCGGCGGCACGGACTTCGGAGGCCATCACGCCGGTCTCGTGCGCGGACTGCGAGACCTCCTCGATGTTGTGGGTGACCTCGGTCGTGCGGTCGGCGGCGCGCTGGACCGACTGGGCGATGTCGGCGGTGGTGGCGCTCTGGTGGTCGGCGGAGACGGCGATGCGGCCGACAAGGTCGCTGACCGACAGCACGGTGCGGCCGATCCCTTCGATGGCCTCCACCGCATGGCCGGTCACCGCCTGGATTTCCGCCACCTGGCGGGCAATGTCGTCGGTGGCGCGCGCGGTCTGGTTGGCGAGCGTCTTCACCTCGCCGGCGACGACGGCGAAGCCCTTGCCGGCCTCTCCCGCCCGCGCTGCTTCGATGGTGGCGTTCAGCGCCAGCAGGTTGGTCTGGGCGGCGATGTCCTGGATCAGGGTCACCACCTCGCCGATCTTGCCGGCGGCGGCGGCCAGCCCGTCCATCGTGTGGTTGGTGCGGGTCACCTCCTCCACCGCGTTGCGGACCATGCGGGCAGACTCCTCCACCTGCCGGCCGACCTCGCCGATGGAACTGCTCATTTCCTCCGCGGCGCCGGCGACGGTGCGCACGTCGTCGCTGGCCTCGCCGGCCGCGGTGCTGACGGTGTGGGCGCGGACGCTGCCGGTCTCGGCGATGTCGTGCAGGCGCTGGGCGTTGGCCTGCAACTGCGTCGTTGTGGCGCTCAGCACGCCGACGACGCCCAGAAGCGAGCCTTCGAAGGACTGCGCCACCTCCTCCATCGCCGCACGGCGTTCCTGAACCGACCGGGCACGCTCCGCCGCCTGTGCCTCGTGCAGCTGGGCGACCTCCAGCGCGTTGTCCTTGAACACGCCGAGCGCCCTGGCCATGCCGCCGATCTCGTCCTTGCGGCCCAGCGCGGGGATGGCGGCCGACAGGTTGCCGCGCGCCAATTCCTCCATCGCGACGCGAATGCCGGACAGCGGCCGGAACATGCGACGCGCCAGCAGCAGGCAGCCGGCGGCGACCAGCAGGGTCACGACGGCGCCGATGACCGCGATCATCGCCTGGGTGTCGCGGATCGCCGCGAAGAACTCCGCCTTCGGAATGCCGACATAGAGGATGCCGACGACACGGCCGTCCGGCGCCTTGATCGGGTCGTAGGCGGTGTAGAAGGGCGTGCCCAGGATGTCGGCCTGCCCGCGATAGGGCACGCCACGACCCAAAACCGCGTCGTAGACCGGCCCCGTCGCCAGCGTCGTGCCGACCGCGCGGCCGCCGTCCGGCTTCAGCACGTTGGTGGCGACGCGGCGGTCGCCCATGAACAGGGTTGCGGTGCCGCCGACCAGCCGCTTGACCCGGTCCACCGGCTCGAAGAAGTCGTTCAGGGCGCGCTCGCCGGCAAACAGCTTGCCGTCATGCGCGTCGAACGCCTGCCCATACTGGTTCAGCACGTCCCAGGCGACGCGCATGTTGGTTTCCTGCCGCTCCATCGCCACCCGGTCGGCATAGCTGGTCAGCAGAAATTCATTCACACCGAATGTAGAGAATGCAAGCAACAGCAGCCCGCCGCCGCAGAGCATCACAGTCTTGCCCGCAAGAGACAAAGCCCTGATCGCCATATCCAATCCCCGATTTTGTCCCACCAACGGCGCCTTGCTCTTCTTTTGCGGCGCATGCCTTTTCCGGCACCCATGCCGGACAGGAAAAACCGGAGAATACTTAAGAAAAAGTTAGAATGAATTCCTGATTGTGCTTTGGGTGATTGCCTCAGTCATACGGATTGATCGAAGATCAACGATCACTTCGAAAGCTTCGTTCAACAAATTGGCTGCCGTTGCGCCAACGTTACCGGCCGACACGGTTGTCGGGGAGGATTCCGTCGCAGGCCATCGCCGCGCCGGTCCGTGGCGACGAATCTATGGAAATAGTCATATGATAAAATTCGACATGCCAAGGAGGCTCACAGGCGAAGGCGGACAGCTGCCCTTTATTGGGTCCGGCCGGTCGTGGTCAGGCTGTCGACGATGCGGACCAGCTCCACGACGGAACGGGCCTCCATCTTGCGCATGGCTTGGCCGCGGTGCAGCTTCACCGTCGCCTCGCTGAGCCCGAGATCGTCGGCGATCTGCTTGTTGCGCAGGCCGGAGACCACCATCAAGGTGATCTCGCGTTCCCGTGGGGTCAGCGTGTCGAAGCGGGCACGCTGGGTGGTCAGGCCGCGCTCCTGGCAGCGGCGCTCGCCATGAGCGGCGATGGCGGCATGGATGGCGTCCAGAAGCTCCTGGTGATGCACGGGCTTGGTCAGGAACTCGAAGGCCCCCGCCTTCATGGCGCGGACCGACATCGGCACGTCGGCATGGCCGCTGATGAAGATCACCGGCAGGCTGTTGCCGGACCGCGCAAGTTCCGCCTGGAAATCCAGGCCGCTGCGCCCCGGCAGCCGCACGTCCAGCACCATGCAGCCGACGTCGATGGCCGGCCGCTGGTCGACATACTGCTGGACCGAGCCGTAGCTCCTGACCTGCAAACCGACGGAATCGAGCAGACCTTCCAACGCCTCGCGGACGGCCTCGTCGTCGTCGATGATAACGACGGTCTCTGCCGCCGTCACGGCCTCCGCCTTCCTCACCATCACTGTCCTCCAGGCGATACGGGCAGCACGAATTCGAACACGCTCCCGCCCGACGCGCCGGGCGTCGCGGTCAGCCGTCCGCCATGCAGCTCGACGATCGACCGGCTGATCGACAGGCCCATGCCCAGCCCGTCGGGCTTGGTGGTGTAGAGTGCGCGGAAGATGGCGTCGATATCGGTTGCGACGATGCCCGGCCCGCTGTCCTCGACCCGGACGCGGAGCCAGCCGTCGTCGCTGCCGGTGACGATGCGCAGCCGCCGTTCGGGCAGATCGTCGGCGGACATCGCCTCGATGGCGTTCATCACCAGATTGAGGACGAGCTGCTGCAACTGCACCCGGTCGCCATGGACCCAGGGCGGACCGGCCTGAAGATCGGTTTCCACCGTGATGCGGGCGCGGCGCAGCTCGGCCCGCACCAGTTCCAGCGTGTCGGCGGTCAGCGCGCTGATGTCGACCCAGCCGGGATCGACCGGAGTCCGGCGGGCCAGCGCGCGGATGCTGCGCACCACGTCGCCGGCCCGCTGGGCGTCGCGCACGATCCGCTCCACCACCATGCGGGTCTTGTCGAGGTCGGGCTGAGGCTGCGACAGGTGCTGGAGGCAGGTTCCGGCATTGGTGACGATGGCCATCAGCGGCTGGTTCACCTCATGCGCGACGGCGGCGGCCAGTTCCCCCATCATGGTCAGCCGGCCGATATGGGCGAGGTCGGCCTGGGCCGTGCGCAGGGCCTCGGCGATCCGGCGGCGCTGGGTCAGATCGCGGAAAACCAGGATCGATCCGACGAAATCCCCACGGTCGTCGATGATGGCGGAGCAACGCTCCTCGACGACGATCCCGGCCGGCAAAGCATCCGCATCGCCGCCGCGCGGCAACAGGCGGGATTGCCGTTCCGGCGGGGCGAAGTCACCGCTGCGCAGGACGACGGCGGAGAAATCCTCCAGCGGCTGCTGCGTTTCCTCGTCGACCACGACGAAGACGGCGGACAGCGGCTGCCCGGCAGCCTCCGCGGCGGTCCAGCCGGTCATCGTCTCCGCCGCGCGGTTCATGAAATCGACCCGGCCGTCGCGGTTGCACAGGATGACGCCGTCGCGGATGCTGGCCAGCGTCGCGGCATAGCGCCGCTCGCTGAGGCGCAGCCTTGTGTCGCTGGCATGCTTGTACAGCGCCATCTGGATCACGGTGCGCATCTGCGGCTCTTCGAAGGGCTTCAGCAGATAGCCGAAGGGCTCCGTCAGGCTGGCGCGATGCACGACCTCGTCGTTGGCATAGGCGGTCAGGAAGACGATGGGGATGCGGTGGGCGTCGCGGATCCGGCGTGCCGCCTCGATCCCGTCCATTTCCCCTTCCAGGCGGATGTCCATCAGGACGAGATCGGGTTGCTGGCTGCAAGCCATCCGCACGGCATCCTCGCCGCTGGCCGACATGCCGACAACCACATGACCCATACGGGACAGTTGATGCTGAATATCGCGCGCAACGATGCGGTCGTCTTCGACGATCAGGATGCGTGCCGCGATCATTGACTTCCCCGATTGCGCCCCTTCAAAGGAAAGGTAACGATGAATTCTGAACCGGCACCCGACCTGTACTTCAATGCACCGTGCAACTGACTGGTCAAGTCCGCAACAAGCTGAAAGCCTACGGAATCCATCCTATCGGGATCGTATCCTTCGGGCAAGCCCACGCCGTCGTCCCGGACGGACAGGCGGCACTCCTGCCCGTCGGTGGTCAGGGCGATCCGCAGGACCCCGCCCTGCCCGCCCGGAAAGGCATGCTTCAACGCGTTGGAGACCAGTTCGTTGACGATCAGCCCGCAGGGCACCGCGCGGTCGAGGTCCAGCTTCAGGTCGTCGAGTTCGGTTTCCAGCCGCACCGCCCCGGCATTTCGGGAATAGGCGCGCAGCAGATGGGCACAGACCGATTCCAGATGCTCGCGCATCGGCACCCAGGCAAAGTTGCCCAGGCGGTAGAGGCTTTCATGCACCATCGCCATCGAGCGTACGCGGTCGCGGCTGTCGGCGAACAATGCTGCCACCGCCTTGTCCTCGATGCGGCGGGATTGAAGGTTGAGCAGGCTGGTGACGAGCTGGAGGTTGTTCTTCACCCGATGGTGGATTTCCTTCAGCAGCGCGTCCTTCTCCTCCAGCGTCGCCGTCTCCAGCGAGGCCGCCGCCTGGGCGCCGAGCAGGGTCAGAACATTGACCCGCTGCGGGGTGAAGGCGTAGGTCGCCAGCGCATTCTCCAGATGCAGCAGCCCGACGACACGACGGCGGCGGACCAGCGGCAGGCACAGGATGGAGCGGGCCTCCGTCTCCTGCAAATAGGGATCGGCGGACAACGGGCCGGCGGCGCGGGTGTCGTCGACGATCACCGCCTCCTGGTCGCGGACGGCACCATGGATGATGGTGTGGGGCAGCGGGAAGCGGTCGGCATCCTCCTGCACCAGCCGGACCGACACGCCATAGAGGCCGATGGTCGCCTCTGCCTCCACCCGCAGCCGTTCACCGCGGGCGAGGATCAGCAGGCCGCGGCTGGCGCCGGCATGTTCCAGCACCAGGGTCAGCAGGGTGGTGGTCAGCTGCTCCACGCCCGCCTGATCGGAAACGGTGCGCAGCGTCTCCAGAAGAGAAGCCAGATCGATCCCATCGAACCCACGCGGTGCCTCCGGCATCACCGCTTCGCCCGATTCCACAGTCAGGGAGGGATGGCGGCGGGCGAGCTGCCTGACCTTGGCCGTCGCGCCCCAACGGGCGTAGCGGTCGGCCGCCTCGCGGATGCAGGCCAGCTCCAGCGTCGGAACCCCCATCCGGCGGTAGAGGCCGGCGGCGCATTCATGGGCCAGCGCCTCCACATGCGGCAGGGCGTTGCGGCGGGCGGCCAGAACGGCGCGGTCATAGCCGCGCATCGCATCCTCGGTCCGCCCCTGCGTGCGTGCCGCCTCCGCCTCCGCCAGGGCGAAGCGAGCGTCGAAACTGTCGGGGCTGTGGCCGGCCCATTCGCGCAGCTGGTTGAGATGGCGGGACAGGGCCACGGCATGCCGGGCGCGCTCCTCCGGCTCCACCCTGTCCATCGCCCCATCCATCGCCCCTGCCCTGGCCAGGGCGGCGTGGAAATGGAACTCCGCCATTTCCCAATGGCCCGAGGTGGTCCACAGAAGCCCCTCGGCCCGCTCGGATGCCTCGACCGCCGCCGCCATCCGGCCGGCGATGCAGCGGAGCTGGAGCGTGCGGATCCAGTGCCAGCAGGTGGCGATGTCCAGGCTGGGATTGGCCAGCAGCCGCGCCTCGAAGGCGGCATTGTCGAAGCCGCGCCCGTCGAAGGAGCCGAGTTCGTCGGTCCGCCCGCGCAAGGCGCGCACGAGCTGCAACTGGGTGGTCAGGATGTCGGCGCACAGCCCGAACTTCACCTGCCGCACATAGGCGAGCCGCGCCTCCGCCGTGCGCTGCACCGTCGCCAGCGGATCGCCCGACGCCAGCATGCTGGTGACCAGCGTCACGCTGGTGAAGCCGCCATAGGTGACGTCGCCGGCCTCCCGCGCCTCCTCGAAGGCGCGCAGGAGCAACGGCCGCTCGCTGCGGATGTCGCGGGTCCAGGGCACAACATGATAGGCGAACGTCATCAGCACCCGCGCCCGGTAGCGCGTCCGCCCGTGCCGTTCCGCCAGATCGTAGCCGAGCCGGCCGAACGCGTAGCCGGCGTCATAATCGCCGAAATAGGGGCCGGCCATCATGCCGAGATAGGCGAAGCCCAGGGCGGAGGCGTCGCTGCGCCCATGCTGGAGCGTCAGGTTCGCCATCCGGCAGAGGATCAGGCAGACGAGGTTGCGGTCGCTGAAGAAGGCGGGCGGCAAGGCGGCCGCCAGCACGTCCAGCGTCGCCCGGCTGTCGGGATCGTTCACCGCCGACAGCGCCGACAGCGAACTGATCGGCCGGCCGCCGATAGCTTCGCGCAGCCGCGCATACTCCTCATGGGCCAGAGCGGCCGGCGGGTGGGCCGGCCAGTCGATACCGGCGCCGCGCAGGTAGGCGAGGCAGGCGTCGATGGCGCGGTCGCTGCGGTCGATGGCGGTGTAGAGGGTCACCAGCAGGGCGGTGATGGCGGCGCGGTCGGCCGGACATCCGCTCCGCCCGACCAGCCCGAGAAGCCGCAGTTCCGCCCGTTTCAGGTCGCCGCTGAGGAACTCGCATTCGGCCTGGAGATGTTCCAGCGCGAAGGCCAGCCGGTGCCGCCGTTCCCACTGGCCGCCCTCCAGCAGTCGGAGGCCGGCCAGCGCATAGGCGAGTGCGGAGCCGTGGGCACTGGCGGCCTTGGCCTGATGACCGGCGGCGAGGTGGAGCGTCGCCACCTCCTCCCGCTCGCGCCCGTCCTGGATCAGGGAGAGGCAGCGGTCATACTGCCCGACCAGCGCGAACAGCCGCCCTCCCGACAGATCGGCGGCGAAACCGCGATGCAACGCACGGGCGACGTCGAGATGGAGCCTGCTGCGCCCCTCGGCCGGCACCAGCGCATAGGCCCCCTCCTGCACCCGGTCGTGGAGGAAGCGGTAACCGCCGTCGCTGCGCAGGATAAGCCCTTCGGCCAGCACCGGCTCAAGGTCGCGCTCGGTTTCCGCTTCCGTCAGGCCGGCGGCAAGCGCCAGGGTGGCGAGGGGAGCGCTGGCGCCCAGCGCGGCAAGCCGGGCCAGCAGGTCGCGTGCCCGCGCCGGGAAGCGCCCGAGCCGTTCGGTCATCAAGGTGGCAATGCCGGCGCCCGACCGTGCCGTCTCCACCGCCGCCATGTCCCAGTCCCAGCGCTTCGCCTCGCGGTCGAACCACAGCCGGCCGGAGCGCTCCAGCGCGGTCAGGAGCTGCACGGCGAAGAAGGCGTTGCCGCCGGTCCGCTCCTCCAGCAGGGCGGCCAGCGCCGCCACCTCGTCCGGCTTGCGGTCCAGGCTGTCGGAAACCATCCGGCGCAGGTCGTCGGACGACAGCGGCCCCAGCGCGATCTCGCAGCAATCGATTTCCGCCTCGGCAGGCTCGGCCGCGGAACGCCCGATCCGCTCCATCAGGGCAGCGAGCGGATGGTCCGGCCCGACCTCGTCGCTACGGTAGGCGCCAATCAGCAGCAGATGACCGATGCCGCCGTCGGCGACCAGCCGGTTCAGCAGATCCAGCGTCGCGCGATCCAGCCATTGCAGATCGTCGAGGAACAGCACCAGCGGGTGGTCGGCGCGGGCGAAGAGCTGGAGCACGCGGCGGAACAGCAGGTCGAAGCGGTTCTGCGCCTCCTGCGGTGGCAGCGGCGGCACCGCCGGCTGTTCGCCGATCAGCAGGGCGAGGTTGGGGATCAGCGCGGTCATCAGCGCGCCACCGTCGCCGACCGCGTCGGCAAGGCCGCGGCTCCACTGGTCGCGGTGCGGGACCGGCAGGGCCAGGATGCGCGTGATCAGGCCGCGGAAGGCTTCCGCCAGGCTGGCATAGGGAAGGTCACGACGGCCCTGGTCGAACTTGCCGGCGGCGAACAGGCCACGCGGCGGCGCCAGCTGTTCCTCCAGCGCATGGACGACCGCCGACTTCCCCACGCCGGACCGGCCGGAAATCAGCACGATGCCCATCCGGCCCCGCCCGGCGACCCGTTCGAAGGCGGCCTGGAGCACGGCCACCGGCTCCTCCCGGCCATAGAGCGAGGCGGGCGGCTCCAGACCCTCCGGCAGGTCTCGGCCGCCGGGCGGGAAAGCCGGAATGCTGCCCTGCCCATCCCAAAGCCGGAGGGCATGGGTGAGGTCGCGGACAAGGCCATCGGCGGTCTGGTAGCGGTCCTCCGCCGTCTTGGCGAGCAGCCGCAGCAGAATGCCGGACATCGCCGGCGGCAGGTCGGGAGCATGGGTGGCCGGCGGGATCGGCGCGCGGGCGAGATGGCTGTGGACCCATTCCATCGCATCGCGGGCGGCGAAGGGCAGTTCTCCCGTGAACAGCTCGTAGAGCGTGACGCCCAGCGCATAGAGGTCGCTGCGCCGGTCGACCGGGCGGTTCATCCGCCCCGACTGCTCGGGCGCCATGTAGGGCAGCAGCGCCGCCGGACGCTCCACCTCCTGCCGTTGCGGAGCCGACAGGTCGGCGGCGCGGCCGAAGCCGGTCAGCCGCACCGCGCCATCCTCCCCGACCAGCAGGTTGAAGGGCCGCAGGTCGCCATGCAGGATCCCACGGCGGTGCAGTTGCGCCACCGCGGCGGCGATGCGGATCGCCAGGGCCAGCCGCTGGCGGAATGCCCCGGCGGATACGGCAGGCGTGGACAGCATCAGCGCCAACAGCGGTTGTCCGCCCGGATCGGCCAGGGTCAGCACCGGCACGGCGCCATGGCGCAGCAGTTCGAGCGGCTTCACCGCCCAGGCGGGGTCGAGCAGCCGCGACAGCTCGTGCTCCTGCCGCAGGCGGGCGAGCACGGCATCGGTGGGCACTCCCGGTTCCGCCATGCGCGCCAGGATCGGAAAGGGCTGGCCCGGCCGCGTCACCCTCAGCAGCCGGGTTTCCCCATCGCCGCCAAGCGCATGTGTGCCGGAGCCCGTTTCCGTCAGATGGTCTAGACTGGACACCATGAAACGGTCCTTCCCCAGCGCAGCCTCGACAGCATAGCGGCATTCCGCCGCAGTTGGGGGAATTGCCGCGCCGCGCCGGCAGGACGATCAGGCACAGGGGAGTTCGGCCGCCGCATGGGACGAGAGGCCCGCCGGCAGGACGGTATCGACGCCGGCATTGCGCCGCCGCCAGCTGCGCGGCGAAATGCCGACCAGACGGCTGAAGGTGCGGGTGAAATGGCTCTGGTCGGCGAAGCCGCAGGCCAGCGCCACATCGGCCAGAGTCTGGGATCCGTCGCGCATCAGGGTCTTCGCATGGTCGATCCGCCGGTGCAGCAGCCACTGGTAGGGGGTGGTGTTGGCGGTACGGCGGAAGGCGCGGACGAAATGACCGACCGACAGCCGGCATTCGGCGGCAAGATCGGCCAGCCGGATCTCGCCGTCGAGATTGGCGGCGATCATCTCCTTCACCCGCCTCTCCTGCCAGGGCGCCAGCATGCCCCCGGTCCTGGCGGCGCTCACTCGGCCATAGGCGGTCACGACATGGGTCGCCAGCGCCGAACAGACATGGTCGAGATAGAGCAGGCTGATCCGCTCTGGAAACTCCAGCGTCGGCAGGATGGCCGATGCCAGCGCCCGCACGGTCGGATCGTTGACCGGACTGCTGGGCGCAATCGATAGATCCTCCAGCCGGCCGCCATGGACGTCGGGGCAGGCGCTTTCCAGCGCCGTCCGGGGCAGATGGAAGGTCAGCGTGTCGAAAGCCGTGTGCATGTGGCAATCGATCTTGCGGCGGTAGTCGTGGATCGAGGTCAGCCCGGCGATGTTGACGGGCTTCTCCACCAGCCGGCCGTCGACCCAGACGTCGGAATGGAAATTGGACAGATGATGGCTGACCAGAAAGGCGTCCTCCGACGCCGGGCTGAAATGGCCGACGCCGCCAGCGATGCAGCGGATCCGCGCGACACCCACCGTGCCGCTGCCCGAGCCGAGGATCAGCACCTCCGGCTCATCCGGCATCGGAACGTAGCGCATCCGCAGATTGGACTGGTGGGCCGAGGCCATGGGGCGTCTCCGTTGGCTGGCGCGCGGCTTTCCACGGAGAGGAACCGCCGCCCGACTTGCCCACACAGGGTAAACGCGACCATGTGCCGCACACCACTAGACGCAGATTAACCTCGGCAGTGTTTAGGTCGAGCGACCCTAGACCTTAGTTTAGGTTCTCGACCTTCGGGGCAGGATTTCCCCTATGCGATCACTAAATTAGCAAATTCAGGAGAGATGGCGGTCGAGCGCCGCGATCACCGTTCCGGGTGCCGACAGGTGGGGCAGATGCCCGGCGGCGTCCAGGATCTCCAGAACGCTGCCCGACAGATGGTCGCGCAGATATTCCGCCGCCTCACGGGTCACCGCGGCGTCCTCCCGCGCTTGCAGGATGACGGCGGGCACCATCACCTCGGCAAGACGGCTGCGGACATCGCTGCGCAGCACGGTCAGCAGCAGCGACAGCGCCATGTCCGGACGCATCGCCCGCAACGAGGCGGCGAATTCCCGCACGACCGGATCCTCCGCCGGGCGGGAGACGACCAGTTGGCCGAACTGGACCGTCCACCGCATGTAATCCTGCGTGGCGTTGTCGATCAGGGCGTCGATGCCGGCGGTGTCGAAACCGCCGCGATAGTCGCCGACATTGCGGTAGCAGGCCGATCCGCCCAGCAGGACCAGCTTGGCAAACAGGTTTGGCATCCTGATCGAGGCAAGCACCGCCACCATCCCCGCCACCGAATGGCCGATGCAGATGCACTTCTCGATCCAGAGGGTTTCGAGGATGGCCACCACATCGCGGGCATAGGCGTCCAGCGTGCCGTAGCTGGCATGGTCGTAATGCATCTGGTTGCCGGGACCGATCCCGGCCAGATCGAACAGCACGATGCGATAGCGGTCCTGCATCGCCTCCACGACGTGGCGCCACGCCGACTGTTCCGTGCCGAAGCCGGGAATGAGGACCAGCGTTTCCGCCCCCGATCCGACCACGGAGACCTTGTGGCGCTCCAGAATCGAGGAACCGTTTTCGATCATGTCGAGCCCCCGATCAACCGCAATGACCGATGCAACCATAGTGTGCAGCGTATCGGCAAGCAGGATTGCCTCCTGACCGGCCCGGCAGGCTGAAAATATTACGCCCGCCCGGACGAACCGGACGGGCGCGGCAGGGAATGGCTCGGAAATGGACGGTTGGCGTTCAGCGGTTCATTCAGCGGCACAAGGCCCGGCGGACGGAGTCGGCGGCCAGGATCACCGCCTCCTCCGCCTTGCGGACAGGACGGGTCATGCAGGCGAAGGAGTGGGGAAGAGCTTCATGCAGGACCAGCCGGTGCGGGATCCGTGCCTGCTCCAGCCGCTGGGCGAGCCGCAGGCTGTCGTCGCGCAGGCAGTCCAGCCCGGCAGCGGCAATGTGCAGCGCCGGCAACCCGCGCAGATCGGCGAGCAGCGGAGCCGCCGCGGGGTCGCGGGTGATCCCGCCATGGCCGAGATACTGCCGCCAGTACCAGCGCATCCGCTCCGTTGTCAGGCTGAAACGTCCGTCGCCGAACAGCCGGTGCGACTCGGTGTCGAAATCATGGGCGAACATGCCGTAGAGCAGCAGGGCGAAGGACAGCGGCGGCCCCGGCTCGTCCCGCGCATCGAGGGCGAGGCCGAGCGCCAGATTGGCCCCCGCCGAATCGCCGCCGACGGCGATCCGCTCCGGGTCGAGGCCATGGCCGGCCCCATGACGGACCACCCAGCGCAATGCGGCGAGCGCCTCCCCCCGCTGATGGGGAAAGCGCCGCTCCGGCGCGAGGCTGTAGGCGACGGCGCAGACCGCCGCACCGCTGTGCCGGGCCAGCAAGCGCAGCAGCCGGTCATGGGTATCGATGGAATTGACCACGAAGCCGCCGCCATGGAAATAGATCAGCACCGGTAGGGGCCTGCCATCCTCCGACGCGCCCGGCGGCCGGATCAGGCGCAGACGCAAAGGCCCTGCCGGGCCGTCCGTCACCACCTCCCGCACATCGGCGGGCAGCGCGGCGGGCAGCGCCGGGCCGTTGAGGAAGTCATGGTAGCGCTCCGCCGCAGTACGCGCCTCGGCCAGCGGCTGGCGCAGCGGATCGGCGGGAACGAGGCCAGCGCGGGCAGCCAGCGCGCCCAGCTCCACCACCTGCGGATCGGGCAGATGTCGATGAAAAGGCAGGACGGTGTCCGGCATTGCCGCTCTCCCCAAGGTCAGAGGATGTAGGACATGACGAGATACAGCACCGCCTCGCCATCGCCGGAATTGCGGTAGCGGTGGGGGACGTCGGCCTCGAACAGGATCGAGTCGCCCTCCTCCAGCCGGTGCTCGCCGTCCGCGGTGGCGATGTCGACCTGCCCGCGGCCAACCAGGATGTTTTCGACGGTGCCGGGGGAGTGGCCGTCGGCGGACTCGTCGGCGCCGGGCGACAGGCGCAGTTCGTAGAACTCCACCTGCCGCTCGCCCTTCAGCGGGAACAGGGCGCGGGAGGTGAAAAGGCCGTCGCGGGAGGTCAGGCTGCGCTGTTCGGCCCGCCGGATCACCGTGGTGCCAGCGTCGCCTCCGGTGCTGAGCAGGCTGGAAAATGACAGGTCCAGCGCCTTGGCAACCGTCCACAAGGTGCCGATGTCGGGACGGTGCCGTCCCTCCTCGATCGCCATCAGGATGTGAGGGTCGCTGCCGGACAGCTGTGCCAGCCCGTCGACCGACAGCCCCTGCCGACGGCGGAGGCCACGCAGATTGTCCCCGATCACCCCGACCAGATGGTCGAGAGACGGCGGGGCGGAGTGTTGAGCAGTGTCGATCGTCATGGCTCCGTTCTCCTGCGGCACGAATGACCGGAGCGACACGGCTCGCCCCGAAGGATCAGGGAGATTGAACACCATGTATTCCTACTTTTCAAGTAGTGAATTAAAATTCCTATGTGAATTATTCCGAAATTGTTTAATTTATACATTATGGAATTGTTCAATTTTACAGGTCTGCCGTAAAGCAAAGCGCCCCGCCCGTCCGGATGGCCGGATAGGCGGGGCGCTGGGCGGATCGGAAACGGACAGCTTGCCGTCCGGGCGATTATGGCAGGGCGGCGTCGGACGCGTGAGCCTTCACCTCGTGGCGATGACGCTCGGCGAAACGCTCCAAGGTGCGGCGTGCGGCGTCGAAGGCGTCACGGATGGCCGCATCGGCGCTCTCATGGCCATGACCGCCGGATTTGTCGCTGCGAACGACCAGTTCCTCTCCGGGAACGGTCAGGGCGACCTGGACGGTGTACTGCTTGCCCTGATGCTGATGGCGGTGCGGAACTTCGAAGACCACGCGTTTGGACAGGATGTTTCCGAAATAGCGGTCGAGCTTGTCGGCATGCTCGCGGATCGAATGCTCCAGGGCGGGAGAGGGGTCGATGTTGCGGAAGGCGATCTGCAACGGTTGACGCATGACCATGCTCCTTGTTCTACGCGCGGGGGCGCGCGGCGCCTGGGCCGCTCTCCCCGCGGGGCCCGCCCCATCCGCCGGCCGGTCGGTGAAAGGCGGGCGAAGGGGCTTGGTGATCCCAGGATCGCACAGCCCCGGAATCCTGCATTAACCTGCATCAATGCGGTCCTCGGGCGCCGGATGTAGACTCCCGCCCGTTTTCCAGCCCAAGCCTCACGTCAAGCCGATCAGGCGGATCAGGGTCAGGCTGATCGTGCCCAGCGCCAGCAGGGAAAGCACCACCGCCGCCGTCACCCGTCCGCCGGCACGTGCCACCGTCCGCACATCGACCCCCAGCCCCAGCGCCGCCATCGACACCACCGTCAGCAGGGTGGCCGCGTGCTCCATCGCCGGCAGGGCGGCATGGGGGATGAGGTCGAACGAACGCAGGGCGATCATCGCCAGGAAGCCCTGGATGAACCACGGCACCAGATGATGGACCGGCGGACGGGGCCGGCGTTGACGCGGCGCGCCGGCATCGGCGTCAACCGCGTCTCCGCCCAGCCGGGGCGCCAGCAGCAACAGCAGCAGGCAGACCGGCCCGAGCATCAGCACCCGCACCAGCTTTACCAGCGTGCCGACCTGCACGGCGGTGGCGCCCAGCGGTGCTGCGGCGGCGATCACCTGCGGCACGGCATAGACGGTCAGTCCGGCCAGCGCGCCATACTGCACCCCGCTCAGCCGCAACCCGATGCCGAGCAGCGGCAGGCCAAGCACGACGGCCACGCCGAGCACGGCGGTGAAGGCGATGGAGGCGGCGACGTCGTCGCTGTGCGCATCGATCACCGGCGCCACCGCGGCGATGGCCGAATTGCCGCAGATCGCGTTGCCGCAGGCCACCAGCACCGCCATGCGGACCGGCAGGCCGAGCAGCCGCCCGATCCCGAATCCCGCCAACAGCGCCAGCGCCACTACGCCGGCGATGCCCAGCAGCAGGGCCGGTCCGGCCGACAGGATGGTCGCCGCGCTGACCGAGGCCCCCAGCAGAACAACCGCCACTTCCAGCAGGATTTTGGCGGAAAAGGCGATGCCCGGTTGCCAGCGTGCCGGCGGGGTCCAGGCGGTGCGGAGCGTGGTGCCGATTAGGATCGCCAGCACCAGCGCCTCGATCCATGCCTCGCCGAACAGCGCCACCTCCGCCCTCGCCGCGGCGAAGGCGAGTGCGGTAACGGCGACGCACAGTGCAAGACCGGGCAGAAGGCTGCGGATTTGGAAAAGCACGGGCTTTCCCGGCACCGCCTTTGCGGGTGCCGCGGTGTCAGGGATCATGGAACGGGTCTCCGGAAGCGGTCGGGACCGGAAAAACACCGTTCCCATGCGTAAAATTATGGAGACCGCTTCCGATCACATCCAACACAAAGATGTGATGCGTTCGATAAATTGAGTTTATGGATCAGGCAGGCAGGCCGTCGTCGAATTCGGGCACCTTCCACGGCCCGCCGAGGTCGGCATTGCGCAGCAGCAGAACCAATTCCTCGCGCGAGCGGGTGACGGCGGTGTAGAGCCAGCGCCAGCGATGCTCCCGGAAGGCGGCCGAATCGTCCACCACGGTGACCGACGGGAATTCCGACCCCTGCGAGGCATGGCAGGTGATCAGCCACGCCCAGTCGTAAAGCTGGATGTCCTTGCCCACCCGCGGCTGGACCATCCCCTCGGTGTAGTGGGCCTGGAACATCCAGGGATGGACGATCAGCTTGCTGCGCGACCGCACCTCGTCCTCCATCTGCACGCCGAGCGACCACAGGCCGGCATCGCGGCCCTGCGCCTCGGCCGCCGGCCGGGTCAGGGACCCGATCATGCCGTTGAAGAGCCCCTCGTCCTTCTGGTTGCGCCGGCAGATGACCCGCTCCCCCGCCTGCGGCATCGTGGAGTCGTGGCCCAGCAGCGTGCGCATGCGCTTGGTGTAGGTGGTGCGGACGCGGTGGGTGCCGCAGATCGCCTGTGAGGACTGCCGCATCACCAACGATTGGGTGCGATGCTCCAGCGGCAGGACATGGACCTTGCCGACGGACCCGAAGCGCCGCGGCATCTCCTGCCGGCGCAGCAGATGGGCTAGCCGGATCACCGGGCTTTCGCGGGCGGTGCGGTGCGGCTCGGTCAGGCGGAAATCCGGCTCCCCGCTGGTGAACAGCCCCTGGCCGGAGACCGGCGGCAGCTGGTAATCGTCGGCGATGACGAGGATCTTCTTGCCGGTCCGCATCAGGTCGCGCGCCAGATCGTCGCCGATCATCGACCCCTCGTCGCAGACGATCAGGTCGGCGTCGGCGACCGGCCCGTCGTTGCGGCGGGCGAAGATCAGCTCGCCGCTGTCGCCGTCCTTGCGCGGGGCGTAGAGCAGCGAATGCAGGGTCGCCGCCCCGTCGATGCCCTTCTGGCGCAGCACCTGGGCGGCCTTGCCGGTGGGGGCGCCCACTACATAGTCGGTCAGCCGGCGGCGCTCCAGCAGATGCTCCAGCGCGAAGACGGTGGTCTTGGTCTTGCCGGTCCCGGCCTCCCCGGCCAGCCAGAAGACCTGCTGGGCGTCGTCGTCCTTGTACCAGGCGTCGATCGCCTGGATGGCGCGATGCTGTTCATCGGTCGGGCTATCGGACTGCATTGGATCGAACCGGGATCAAACCATGAATGAAGACGGCACAGTAGCCTGACCGCCCACCGCCGGTCCATAGAACTTCGCCGCGGCGACACCATCTCCTCCGGGACCATGGTTGCAAAGGATCCGGTACGCATGCGCAATCCCTATTGGCAGGGTCCGGTAACGTCGAATTTCGACGGGCTGCGCTTCTTCAATCCGGGCGAACCGGAAACCGACCGCAGCCTGCGCCAGCTGCTGCGCTGGCAATTCGGGCGGAAGGCGGTCAAATGGCCGCGGCAGGTGGCGGTCACGCCGGTGATGCCGGCCCGGCACGTCACGGGCCTCCGCGTGACGGTGGTTGGGCATGTCACCACCCTGGTCCAGGCGGCCGGACTGAACATCCTGACCGACCCGGTCTGGTCCGACCGCGCCAGCCCGGTCCGCTTCGCCGGGCCGAAGCGGGTCACGGCACCGGGCATCCGCTTCCACGATTTGCCGAAGATCGACGCGGTTCTGGTGTCGCACAACCATTACGACCATCTCGACGTGGCGACGCTGAAGCGCCTGCACCGGCGCGATGCGCCGCTGATGGTCACGCCGCTCGGCAACGATACCATCCTGCGCAAGCATATCCCGGGAGTGCGGGTCGCGGCGGGCGACTGGTGGAGCCGGTTCGAGCTGTCGCCGGAAACGGAAGTCCACATCGTGCCGGCCAACCACTGGTCGGCGCGCACCGGGCGTGACCGGCGCATGGCGCTGTGGGGCGGCTTCGTCCTGCGCACCCCGGCGGGCTCGGTCTATTTCGCCGGGGACACCGGCTATGGCAGCGGGGCGGCCTTCCGCGCCATCGGCGAACGACTGGGAGCCTGCGATCTGGGGCTGATTCCCATCGGCGCCTATGACCCGCGCTGGTTCATGTCCGCCCAGCATTGCGACCCGGACGAGGCGGTGCGGATCATGCAGGACATCGGGGCGAGGAAGGCCGTCGGCATCCATTGGGGAACCTTCGCCCTGACCGACGAAGCGCGGGACGAACCGCCGCAACTGCTGCGCGCCGCGCTGGCCAGCCACGGCATCGACCCTGCCCGCTTCGAAGTGGGGCACCCGGGGACGGTGGTGGACAGCTGAACGGCGACAGGACCGCCAGCCCCCCGAACCTGAACCGTGGGCATAGGCCGCCTGTGTGACGGAACATAGGCGGGCGGCCACGGTTCTGCCCTTCAAGCACGCACCGCCATCGCCGCCGATGGTGGCGGTTCGCCGTGGCAGCAGGCAGGGCCGGAGGTTCGATGATCACGCTCACCGTCAATGGCGAAACGCATCAGGTCGACGTTCCGCCGGATATGCCGCTGCTGTGGGTCCTGCGCGACGTCGTCGGGCTGAGCGGGACCAAGTTCGGCTGCGGCATTGCCCAATGCGGCGCCTGCACCGTGCATCTGGACGGCAAGCCGGTCCGCTCCTGCATCCTGCCGGTGGAGTCGGTCGGCACGCGCGCCGTCACCACGGTGGAGGCGGTCGGCCAGACCGCGGCGGGACAGAAGATCCAGGAAGCCTGGCTGGCGCTGGAGGTGGTCCAGTGCGGCTATTGCCAGTCGGGACAGGTGATGTCCGCCGCCGCCCTGCTGGCGCGCACCCCCAAGCCGTCCGATGCCGACATCGACGCCGCCATGGCGGGCAACATCTGCCGCTGTGGCACCTACTCCCGCATCCGCGCCGCCATCAAGCAGGCCTCGCAAGCCTGAGCCGCATCGTTTCAGTCCGCCGGGAACACCGATCATGGACAAGCCGACCTTCGCCCGCGTCGATGGTGCCACGCTGCCGGCCGCGACGCGCCGCCGCGTCCTTCAGGGCGGGGCGCTGCTGATCGCCTTCGCCGCCATGGGCCGCCGCAAGGCCTGGGCGGCGGGCGAGGAGCCCAGCCTGCGCATGCTGGGGGCCGGCGATGCCGACAAGGACGGCGACGCCTTCCAGGGCTTCGCGCCCGGCGGCTTCATCCGCATCGGCCGCGACAACTCCATCACCCTGATCGTCCCCAGCGTCGAGATGGGACAGGGCATCTACACCGGCGAGGCGATGCTGATCGCCGAGGAGCTGGAAGTCGGGCTGGATCAGGTGAAGGTCGTCCCCGCCCCGCCGAACGAGGAGCTTTATCAGCAACCCCTGCTGAAATCGCAGTCGACCGGCGGCTCCACCTCGATCCGCGGCGCCTGGGTGCCGCTGCGTCAGGCCGGTGCCGCGGCGCGCGGCATGCTGATCGGGGCGGCGGCGGCGCAATGGGGGGTCGATGCGGCGGACTGTACGGCGGAGCGGGCGGTCATCACCCACCGACCGACCGGCAGCACCGTCACCTATGGCGAGGTGGTGGAGGAAGCGTCGAAGCAGCCGGTGCCGAAGGACCCGCCACTGAAGGATCCGAAGGATTTCCGGCTGATCGGCCAATCGGTCCGCCGGGTGGAAACGCCGAGCAAGGTCGACGGCACCGCGATCTTCGGCATCGACATCCGCGTGCCCGGCATGAAGGTGGCGACGGTGACCGCCTGCCCGGTGTTCGGCGGCAAGCTCGCCGCGGTGGACGACAAGGCGGCACGGGCCATTCCAGGCGTGCGCGACGTGGTGCGGATCGACGATGCGGTGGCGGTGATCGGCGACCATTTCTGGGCGGCGAAGCAGGGGATGGAGGCGCTCGACATCAGTTGGGACTATGGCGCCAATGCCGGCGTCAGCAGCGCCGCCATCCGCGCCGACTTGAAGGCCAAGTCGGAAAGCGGCAAGGCCATTCCCGCCCGCCGCGAGGGCGACGTGGACGGCGCCATGAAGGCAGCGTCCAAGCGGGTGGAGGCGGTCTACCAGCTGCCCTTCCTGGCGCATGCGACGATGGAGCCCATCAACACCACCGTCCATGTCCGGCCCGGCGAATGCGAGATCTGGGTCGGCACCCAGGTCCCGACAGCGGCGCAGGCGCTGGCCGCCAAGGAGGCCGGGCTGCCGGTGGACAAGGTGATCCTGCACAACCAGCTGCTGGGCGGCGGCTTCGGACGGCGGCTGGAAGCGGACTCCATCGGGCAGGCGGTCGCCATCGCCAAGCAGGTCGACTACCCGGTCAAGATCGTCTGGACCCGCGAGGAGGACATCCGCCGCGACATCTTCCGCCCCGCCTATCACGACCGCATCGCCGCCGGGCTGGGGGCGGACGGCCTGCCGACGGTGTGGACCGACCGCGTCACCGGCGGCTCGGTCATGGGCCATTACTTCCCCGGCGGACTGGAGGAGGGCAAGCTGGACGCCGACGCGGTGGAGGGAGCGAAGGAAACGCCCTACCGCTTCCCGGCCCTGACTGTCGAATGGGTGCGCGCCGACCCGCCGGTGCCGATCACATGGTGGCGCGGCGTCGGCCCGACCCACAACGTCTTCGTCGTCGAAAGCTTCATGGACGAGCTGGCGCATGCCGCCGGGAAGGACCCGGTGGAGTACCGGCGCGCCTTGCTCGCCGACAATCCGCGCTCGCTGGGCGCCCTGAACCTCGCGGCGGAGAAGGCCGGCTGGGGAAGCCCGCTGCCGGCCGGGACCGGGCGCGGCGTCTCGCTGCACGATTCCTTCGGCAGCCATGTCGCGATGGTGATGGAGGCGGCGGTGGATGCCGCCGGGCTGATCCGGCTGAAGCGCATCGTCGCCGTCATCGATTGTGGGCTGGCGATCAATCCCGACAGCGTGAAGGCGCAGTTGGAAGGCGGCATCCTGTTCGGGCTGTCGGCGGCCCTCTACAGCGGCATCACCTTCGCCGATGGGCGGGTGGAGCAGAGCAACTTCCACGACTACCGCAACCTGCGCATCAACGAGACTCCGCCGATCGAGGTCCATGTGGTGCAGAGCAGCGAGGGGCCGGGCGGCGTCGGCGAGACCGGCACGGTGTCGGCCGCGCCCGCGCTGGGCAACGCGATCTTCGCCGCCACCGGCAAGCGGCTGCGCAGCCTGCCCTTCCCACGCGACGAACTGCGGTCGAAGGGCAGCGGCCGTGACGTGCTGTCGATGGCGCCCATCGGCGGCGAGGGCTGAGGATGACGATGAGACGTTTGGCAGTGTGGCTGCTGGCCCTGGTGGCGCTGCTGGTGGTCGCGGCAGGCGCCTTCTTTTTCCTGCCGCACCGGCTGGACGAGGTCGCCGTCCTCAAGACGACCGGGCCGGAGCTGGTCGCACGCGGCGAATACATCGCCCAGGCCGCCGACTGCGCCGCCTGCCACAGCATGCCCGGCGGGAAGCCCTATGCCGGCGGCCTGCCCTTCACGCTGGCCTTCGGCACCATCTACTCTCCCAACATCACGCCGGACAAGGAGACGGGGATCGGCGACTGGTCCGATGCGGAGTTCGTGCGGGCCATGCGCCACGGCGTCGGCAAGGACGGCGAAGATCTCTATCCCGCCTTCCCCTACACCGCCTACACGCTGATGAGCGACCAGGACATCCTGGCGGTGAAGGCCTATCTGGCCAGCCTGCCCCCGGTGAAGTCGCAGGCGCCGGCAAACCAGTTGAGCTTCCCCTACAACCAGCGCTATGTGATGCGGGCGTGGAAGCTGCTGTTCATGCCGGACGGGCGGATGCAGCCCGACCCGTCGCATCCGCCCGACTGGAACCGCGGCGCCTATCTGGTGGAGGCGCTGGGCCATTGCGGCGAATGCCACACGCCGCGCAACCGGCTGTTCGCTCTGGACAAGGACCGCAAGTTCGCCGGAGCCGAGGCGGCAGGATGGAAGGCCTACAACATCACTTCCGACAAGCAGACCGGCATCGGCGGCTGGAGCGACAAGGAACTGGCGGATTATCTGTCGACGGGTCATGCCGAGGGCCGCGGTTCGGCGTCCGGCAGCATGGCGGAGGTGGTGGATTACAGCCTGCGGCACCTGACGGCGGAGGACATCAAGGCGATGGTCGCCTATCTGCGCACGATCCCGCCGCAGACCTCCGACCTCGCCGCTGCGATCAACCCCCATCCGCCGGCCGCCAAGGCGCCCTCCGCCTATGCCCCGCCGGCCGACGAGAGCGGCAAGGACACCATCGGTCTTCGGGTGTTCCAGAGCGCCTGCGCCAGCTGTCATGGCTGGAACGGCGAGGGGTTGCAGCATTCCCATGCGGCGCTGACCGGCAGCCAGTCGGTCAACGACCCTGCGGGCACCAATGCGCTGAAGGTGATCCTGCACGGCACGCGGCTGGAGACGCGGGAAGGCGAGGTCTTCATGCCCGGTTTCGCCGCCGGATACGACGACGTGGAGATCGCAGCGGTCACCAACTACGTGCTGGGCCATTTCGGCGGCAAGCAGGCCAGCGTCACCCCGGCGGATGTGGCGGCGGCGCGGCACTGAGACGTCAGCGCCGCCACCGCCTGTTTGCTCACGCGGCCGTCGGCGCCTGCTCCGGCAGGACGCCGGAAGCCTTCAGCTCCCGCCAGAAGTCGGCGGGGATCGGCTGGCCCATCAGCGCCACATTCTCATGCACGCGCGCCGGGTTCTTGGTGCCGGGAATGACCGAGGCGACGACCGGATGCGCGGCGCAGAATTGCAGGGCCGCCGCGCGCAGGTCGACACCATGGCGCTTGGCGATCTCCGCCAGCCGGTCGCGCGCCGCCACCTTGTCGGGGGAGGCCTCCTGATACTCGAAATTCTTGCCTCCGGCGATGATGCCGGAGTTGTAGGGGCCGCCGACCACCACATGGACGCCGCGCTCGGCGCAACGCGGAAACAGCTCGTCCAGTGCTGGCTGGTTCAGCAGGCTGTAGCGTCCGGCCAGCAGGAAGACGTCGGGGTCCGCCCGCTCCAGCGCCATCACGCAGGGCTCCACCCGGTTGACGCCAAGGCCCCAACCGCGGATCACCCCCTCTTCGCGCAGCCGGGTCAAGGCGACGGCGGCGCCCTTCATCGCGGTGTCGAACACCTCCAGCCAGCGGTCGCCATGGGCGTCCTCGGCGCAGTCATGGATATAGGCGATGTCGATGCGCGCCATGCCAAGCCGTTGCAGGCTGTCCTCGATGGAACGGCGCACGCCGTCGGCGCTGTAATCGTAATCGACGCGGAACGGCAGGCCCTTCACGAAGGGGCCGTGCTGACCGCCCTTGCTGGCATCGGCGCGCAGCAGCCGGCCGACCTTGGTCGACAGAACGAACCCGTCGCGCGGACGGCTGCGCAGGACATGGCCGAACCGGTGTTCGGAAATGCCGGGACCATATTCGGGGGCCGTGTCGAAATAGCGGATGCCGGCATCCCAGGCGGCGTCGAGGGTGGCCGCGGCCGTCTCGTCGGTCACCTCCTCGAACATGTTGCCCAGGGGTGCGCCGCCGAAGCCGAGCGGGCCGGGCGGGGCGAAATGCGTGCTGTCTGACATTGGAAAACCTTTCCGTCTCTGGCACCGTTCGATGCACCCGATCAACACCGCGCCTCACCGGGCCGTTCCTGAACCAGGCGGGCTCCGCCGACTGTCCAGCCGGCGCTTGACTGGCATTTCGCGCATGCCCAGCTTGCTACGCGGGCCAGCTTGCGACGCGGAATGGACGGGGATCGGGACGTAGATGGCGATGGGGGCGGACGAAAACACGGAAATCCTTGGCGAGGCCCGCCGAATCCTCGCCGCCGGGGACGAGGGCGCGCTGGCACCTCCGGCAACGCTGGGCGATCTGGCGAACTTGCTCGCCGACACCTTCGATGAGAGCTACACCGCCGAGCGGGCACTAGCCCTGCTGACGCCCGCAAGACGCCGCGCTCTGAAAAGCCGTTTCGTCTCCACCGACGAGAGCGGAGGCACTGAGGTCTGGCTGCCCGCCGATGTGCTGGACCGGCTGCGCGATGTCGCCGACACGCCGCTCGACGCCATCCGCACCCTGCTGGACAGCGGGCGCGGCCTGCCGGAAGCGGGCAGCGAGGAGTATTGCCGCAAGCGCCGCTGCGCCCCCCAGCTGCTGCTGTCCGATCCCGGCGCCTGGCAGTGCCGGACCTGCGGCCTGACCGGGAGGGCCGACCTGCCGCCCAACCCCATCGTCGCCGACCACCTGACCGACCAGCGAAGCCGCATCGCCGAGCTGCACGCCCTTGCCGCCGCGATCCATGAGGGCTGGGGCGCCGGCGAGCGCTTCACCGTCGCCGATGCCGCGGCCAACCGCCTGCCCGGTATCCCGACCGACCGCGACCGGCTGAAGTCGCTGCTTGCCGATCTTCTGCGCGACGGGCTGCTGGAAGAGGCCCCCGGCCCGCGTGGTGGCGCCGGCTACCGCGTGCTGGAGGAGCCGCCGGACTGGATCGCCGATGCCATGGCCGAACGCCGCCGGCAACGGGAAGCGGAGGCACGCGTCCGCGAAGACCGCGCCGCCGCCCTGCGCAAGGTGCTGGAGGACGGATTGACCCATACCACCGCCGCCGGAGAGCGTGTGGAGATCATGCAGAGCGACCGCGGCCTGGAACTGCGCTTCCCCGCCATCCCGTCCTGGGAATTGCGGGAGGAGATGAAGCGGCAGGGCCATTGCCGGTGGGACGGCCGGCGGCGGCGCTGGTGCCGCCTGTCCCCGGTCACCAGCGTCGAGCCCTGGCTGGCGGCCGCGCTCGACGCCGGCGCAACGGTGGCGCCGCTGGGCACGGCCGACCCGGATGCCGAGGATTGGGGATACGAGGAGTGGCCGGATTGACCGGCCTGCCGTCCTACAGGTCCACCTCCAGGGTCACCTTCACCGGATCGAGCACGACCATCGTCTGGAAGGACTGTACCAGTTCGTTGTCGGCGAACAGCCGGCGCGACAGAACCTCGTAGCTCGCCATGTCCGGGACCAGCAGGATCAGGACGAAGCTCGCCTTCCCGGTGACGAAATAGCATTGCTGCACCTCCGGCGCCTCGCGGAACAGGCGCTTGGCGGCAGCGATGGTCGGGGAGCGGTCGTTGACCGTCTGGACCTCCACCACCACCGTCACACCCTGCCCGGCCGCCACCGGATCGACCACCGATACATTGCGGCGGATGATGCCGGCCGCCTCCATCCGGGCAATGCGGCGCTGCACGGCCGGGGCGGACAGATGCACCGCCTCGCCGATCTCACGCTGGGAGGTCTTGTTGTCCAGTTGCAGGATGCGCAGGATCGCGCAGTCCTGGTCATCGAGCTGATCCGGCGGGCGAGCGATTGTTGAGCGCATGGCGGCTTCGGCGAAAGAACGGTGCGTCGGAAGCCCCAAACTTAAGCGCCCTCTGCCCCATCGTCACAGTATCTTTTCATAAGACCTCTTCCGTCGAACCTTCTGCCGGGAGCCCGCGCGTGGCGAACGCCTCCATTGAGTCCACCTCCGCCTCCCGTCCGGAACCGGCGGCGCTGCCGCTGCTGCTCCTGCTTGCCTCGCTGCTGTCGCAATATGTCGGAGCGGCGTCGGCGAAATCGCTGTTTCCGCTGGTCGGGGCAGAGGGCGTGACCGGCCTGCGGGTGGGACTGTCGGCGCTGATGCTGATGGCGATTCTGCGGCCGTGGCGCAGCCTGCCCGGCCGCGGGGATTTGCGCAACCTGCTGGTCTATGGCGCCACGCTGGGGGCGATGAACCTGTCGATCTACCGTGCGATGGAGCTGATCCCCATCGGCATCGCCATCGCCATCGAGGTGACCGGGCCGCTGGCGGTGGCGCTGCTGGGCTCGCGCCGGCTGAAGGATTTCCTGTGGATCGCCTGCGCCGCGGTCGGGCTTGTCCTGCTGCTGCCGCTGCACGAGGCGTCCGGCGTTCTGAACCCGGTGGGCGTCGCCTATGCGGCGGCGGCGGCCTTCTGCTGGGCACTCTATATCGTGTTCGGCAAGCGCGCCTCGGCCCTGCCGGGTGGGCAGGCGGTGGCCTGGGGCATGCTGGTGGCGGCCAGCTTCACCGTCCCGCTGGGGATTTCCCATGCCGGGGCCGGGCTGCTGGTCCCGGCGGTTCTGCTCACCGGCTTGGCGGTGGCGGTGCTGTCGAGCATGGTGCCCTATCTGCTGGAGATGATGGCGCTCCGCCGCCTGCCGAGCCATGTGTTCGGCCTTGCCGTCAGCGCCTCCCCCGCCGTGGCGGCGCTGATCGGCTTCCTGATGCTGGGCGAGCGGCTGAGCGCGGTGCAGTGGGCCGCCATCGCCTGCATCATGTTCGCGTCGGCCGGCAGCGCGCTGGGCAAAGCCCGGCGTGGCCGGGAGTAACGCGCCTCTCCCGTCACGCCGCCTGGATGGGCCGGGCGATGTCGGGCATTTCGAGGTCCAGCAGCGCCGACGCCAGACACTTGCCATGGGCATCGAGCGCCAGCGAGCGGGTCACGCCGCCGCCGAGCGCCTGCCGCATCACGAAGTTCAGCGCGCCGATGCTGGGGATCTCGTAGCGCACCACCTCGCCATGCACGACCTCGTGGAACAGGTCCTTCACGCGGTCGGCGGTGACGTGGGCCTCGATCAGTGGATAATCCGCCTCGTCGAAGGCGATGACGGAGATGTTGGAGATGTCGCCCTTGTCTCCGGTGCGGGAGTGGGCGATGTCGCGGAGTTTCATGTCAGGCCTCCATAAACTCGATGGCGGGCTTTGCCAGTTCGCGGGGCAGCAGGGCCGACAGCATCGCCACCACGTCCTTCGCCGACTTGGTGGCGCCGCCGCCGCTGGCCGGGCCGTTGGTGTAGAGGGTCTCGACCTCGTTGCCGATGCGCTGCGCCTCCTTCAGGCTGCCGGTGCGGCCGACGACGCGGACGCGCACTTCGTAGGGCTCCTGCCCGCCGGCGGTGGACAGCGCCGTGCCGTGGATGGAATCGACGCCGATCAGGTCGAAGCGCAGTTCGGTCGCCGCGACACCGGTCAGCGCCAGACGCTCGCGCACGATCTCCAGCGCCAGCCGGCCGCGCGCCAGCGCGCCAGGACCGGCGTAGGACATCTGCCCCTCGCCGATGAAGCTGTCGATGTAGCCGACCGAGACCTTCAGCGTGGGCGGCCGCGGGCGTCCGGTGGCGCCGGCCACGCGCACCCGGTCCGGCCCCTCCTGGGTGAAGCGCACCTGCGAGAAGTCGGCCACCACGTCGGGGGTGAAATAGGCGGCGGGGTCGTGGATCTCGTAGAGCAGCTGTTCCTTGCAGGTGGCGGTGGTCACTGCGCCGCCGGATCCCGCCACCTTGGTGATGACGGCGCTACCGTCCTCTCCCACCTCGGCGATGGGGAAGCCGAGCCGGGCCAGGGCGGCGACGTCCTTCAGACCCGGATCGGCGAAATAGCCGCCGGTGATCTGGCCGGCGCATTCCAGCAGATGCCCGACCAATGTCCCCTTGCCGAGCCGGTCCCAATCTTCCATCGACCAGCCGAACTCGAAGATCTGCGGGGCGAGGAAGAGGGCCGGGTCGGCGACGCGGCCGGTGATGACGATGTCGGCTCCGGCCTTGAGCGCCTCGACGATGGGGGCGGCGCCGAGATAGGCATTGGCGGAGACCAGACTGCCGGCCATCGAAGAGACCGGCGCACCGGTTTCCTCGATGCGATGGTCGCCGGATTTAAGCGTCTCCAGCACGTCGTCGCCCGACACCGCGGCGATCTTCAGCCCCTCCAGGCCGAGCGACCGGGCGATGTCCCGCGTCCTCGCCGCAGCGGCAGCCGGGTTGGCCGCCCCCATGTTGGTGACGATGCGGATGCCCTTCTCATGACAGGGCCGCAGCACCGCCAGCATGCGCTCCGCCAGCAGCGGGTCGTAGCCCTGCGCCGGGTCCTTCAGCTTGGCGCCCTGGGCGATGGCGATGGTGCGCTCCGCCAGGCATTCGAAGACGAGATACTGGATGTCACCCTTCTCGGCCAGTTCAACGGCCGGCTCGATGCGGTCGCCCGAATAGCCGGCGCCCGATCCGATGCGGATGGTCTTCATGATGGTACTCCTGTGTGCGAACCCCCTTGGGCCCGCGTCAGAAGGGGATGACCCCGAGGATGGCCGCGGCGATGGTCATGACGACCGAGGCGGCGAACAGATAGGGGATCGAGAATTTCTGGTGCTCGCCCAGCCCGATGCCGCACAGGCCGACGACCAGGAAGGTAGCGGGGGTGAGCGGGCTGACCGGGAAGCCGACGGTCATCTGGCCGAGAACGGAGGCCTGGGCGATCTGGATCGGATCGCCGCCCAGCGTTTTATAGACTTCGGCGATCACCGGCATCATGCCGAAGTAATAGGAGTCCGGGTCGAACAGCAGGCTGAGCGGCATCGACAGGATGCCCAGCGCGAAGGGAACATGCTGCGCCATGTCCGGCGGGACGAAGGCGACGGCGGACTGGGCCATGGCCGTCAGCATCTTGGTGCCGGTCATGATACCGGTGAAGACGCCGGCCGCCAGCAGGATGCTCGCCATCATCAGCGCCGCCTTGGCGTGGGCGTCGACGCGCTCCTTCTGCATCTTGACGTCGGGATAGTTGATCATCAGCGCCAGCACGGTGCCGACCATGAACATCACCACCGGATCGACCGCCCCCTCGATCATCACGGCCATAATCACGGCGGTGAGGATCAGATTGACCCAGAACAGCTTGGGACGGCGGATCTTGATCTGCTCCGGCGTCAGCACGCGCGGCGCCGGCCCGACCGGGGCGGCATCCACCCCCATGGCGCCGACCGACCGCGCCTCCCCCGCCGCCAACGGCCGCGAGGACAGGCCGAGACGCCGCTCCTCGCGCTTGCCGAGCAGGAAGGCGACGGTGAAGATGAACAGCAGCCCGATGCCCTGCACCGCGATCAGCGGATTGAAGATGTCGGTCACCGGCACCTTCAGCGCAGCGGCCGACCGGATCATCGGGCCGGTCCAGGGCAGGAAATTGACGCCCGCCGCCATCGACACGCACAGCGCCAGGATGCGCTTGTCCATGCCCAGCCGGTCGTAGAGCGGCAGCATCGCCGGAATGGTGATGAGGAAGCAGACGGCGCCCGACCCGTCGAGATGGATCAGCAGGGCCAGCAGGGTGGTGCCCATGGTGATGCGGGCCGGCTTGGTGCCAACCACCCGTAGGATGCGGTCGATGATCGGGTCCATCATCCCGGCATCGGTGACGACACCGAAGAAGATGATGGCAAAGACGAACATGCCGGCGGTGGGCGCGATGGAGCGGATGCCGGCAATGATGAACTTGCTGGTTTCGAGACCGAAGCCGCCCACCAGCGCGGCGATGATCGGCACGGCGATCAGCGCGACCAGCGGCGACATCCGGTTGGTCATGATCGCCGCCAGCAGAACGACGATGGTTGCCAAGCCGAGTAACGCGAGCATGTAACCTCCTCCATGGCCGTTGTTATTGTTGTTTTCCGTCCGCTGCACGATCCCTTCACGTCCAGTGAAGAAACATGGCGGAGTCCTGCGGGCGGCCGGCTTCGATCCCCGAGTAACGCCGCATGAGCGGATTTCAATAAAACTGCGTCTTTTGCGACTCCGGCCAACGGAAGCACTGGCAGCGGGGCCTTTTATAAATCAGCCACTTTGCCGCACCGTACCGAAGCGGTGTCTGCGATTGACACTGTACGAACCCACAATCAGATTAGAGAAATGAATTTGTTGTATCACGGTAATTTGATTTTTCTATAAGAGGCGCGCCATGCTCCAGGGAGTGAGACATATCAAGGCCTTCGTCGCCGTGGCTCGCCTCGGCAGCTTCACGAAGGCTGCGGCGGAGGTCAACCTGTCGCAGCCGGCGCTGACCGTGCAGATCCGCCAGCTCGAAGAAAGCCTCGGCGTGCGGCTGTTCGACCGCAACAAGCGGCAGGTGGTGCTGACCCGGGCGGGCCGCGACCTGCTGCCCGCCTTGCAGCGGGTGCTGGCCGAGTTGGATGCGGTGATGAGCGTCAGCCACGATCTGGCCGGGCTGCGGCGCGGCTCGGTGTCGGTCGCCACCCTGCCGTCGGTCGCCGCCGGGCTGCTGCCCATCGCCATCCGCCGCTTCGCCGCAGACCACCCCAACATCGACGTCCGGGTCAGCGACGTCGTCGCCGAGCAGATCATCCAACTGGTCAAGGCGGAGGAGGTCGATTTCGGGATCGGCAGCCGGGTCGGTCCCGACCGCGACGTCGAGGTGATCGACTTCCTCTGCGACCGCATGTGCGCCTTCTTCCCGGCCGACCACCCGCTGAACGGCCGGCGCCCGCTGCTGCTGAAGGACATCGTCGCCTTCCCGATGATCCTGACGGCGCGCGGCACCAGCGTGCGGTCGCTGGTCGAGCGGGCGTTGGAGAAGGAGGGGCTGGAGATCAGCCTGTCCTGCGAGGCGAACTACATGTCGACGGCGGTGGGCATGGTGCGGGCCGGGCTCGGCGTCTCGGTCCTGCCGGAATCCGCCGTCGACGCCGCCTCCTGCGAGGGCATCGTGGTGGAGCCGATCCGCACCGCCGGGCTGGTGCGCCGGATCGGCTTCATCCGCAAGACCGGCCGCTCCCTGTCGCCGGCGGCGGAACGCTTCGCCGCCCTGCTGCGCGAGGTCGCCGGCCCGACGCTCGCCCATTTCTCCAGCATGGAGACCGCCTCGAAGCGGTAACGTGGCTGGAATAATTTTTTAACTGGATAGCGTCAGTATATTACTGAAATCAGCCAATCCGATTTCACCCGCCCTCCTCCTTCGTAGTATATCAGTTGCCGCCCCCGACGCGCGCGACATGAAGGCACCCATGAGACTCCTGGAAAATCTGACGATCCGGGCAAAGCTGACCGCACTGGTCGCCTTGTCCGTCCTGGCTCCGGCCGTGGTGATCGCCATCAGCAGCAGCTTCGCCCACCAGCGCATGATCGACGACCGCATCGACACCATCCGCGCGGCGGTGGAGATGGCGGTCGGCATGGCGAAGGGGCTGAATGCCGAGGTCGAGGCGGGAACCCTGCCGCGCGAGCAGGCGTTGGCGCGCTTCCGCAACGCGGTGCATGCGATGTCCTACCATGACGGCGCCGACTATCTGTTCGCCTACGATCTCAACGGCATCGCCGTCGCCAATCCCTCCAACCACAAGGCGGTCGGCACCGACCGGATGGGGCTCCAGGACAAGGCCGGCAAGTATTTCGTCCGCGAGATCGTCGACACGCTGCGCCGTCAGGACAACGCCATCATCCATTATGTCTGGCCGAAGCTGGGGTCCGACGTCCCGCTGCTGAAGACCAACTATGTGCAGCGCTACCAGCCGCTGGGCCTGATCGTCGGTTCCGGCGTCTACACCGACGACATCGACGCCGCCTATCACGAATTCCTGACCAGGACCGGCGCCGCCACCGCCGCGCTGATTGCCGCGCTGGTGCTGATCGCCTTCATGGTCAACCGCGACATCGTGCGCTCGCTGCATCGTCTGCGCGACAAGATGACGGCGCTCGCCGCCGGCGACATGGGCGTCACTTTCCCGGAGGCGACGCGGCGCAACGAGATCGGCGGCATGGCGCAGGCGCTTCAGGTGTTCAAGGAGAACGCCCAGGCCAAGGCCAGCCTGGAAGCCAGCCAGGCCGAGCAGGCGGAGCGTGCCGCGGCCGAGAAGCGGGAGGCGATGACGACGCTCGCCAGCCATTTCGAACAGACCGTCGGCAACCTGATTCACGACGTCGCCGGCGAGGCGGACGCCATCGAACGGCGCGCCCAGGACATGACGCGCGCCGCCGACGAGACCGGCAGGCTGGCCGGCGCCGTCACCGCGGCGACCGAACAGACCTCCGCCAACGTCCAGACCGTCGCCGCGGCGACGGAGGAGCTGACCAGCTCGATCAACGAGATCAGCCGCCAGGTCGGCTCGTCGGCCGAGATCGCCCGCGAGGCGGTCGAGAGCGCCGAACGGGCCAACGGCAAGGTCGAGGGGCTGGCCGGCGCGGTGGAGCGGATCGGCGCCGTGGTCGGCCTGATCAACTCCATCGCCAGCCAGACCAACCTGCTGGCGCTCAACGCCACCATCGAAGCGGCCCGTGCCGGCGAAGCCGGGCGCGGCTTCGCCGTGGTGGCGACCGAAGTCAAGGCGCTCGCCAACCAGACGGCGCAGGCAACCGAGGAGATCGCCGCCCAGGTCGCCGCCATCCAGGGCGAGACCGCCCAGGCAGTGCGCGAGATCAGGGACGTGGCGCAGGTCATCGGCCGGGTCAACGACGTCGCCACCTCCATCGCCTCGGCGGTCGAGCAGCAGGGGGCTGCGACCCGCGAGATCAGCCGCAACATCCAGCAGGCCGCCCGGGGCAGCCACGAGGTGTCGTCCAGCATCGGCGGCGTGAACGAGGCCGCCGGGCGGAACGGCACGGTCGCCTATGAAGTGCTGGAGAATGTCCGGGAGCTGTCGATGCAGACCGAAAGCCTGCGCGGCGAGGTCGGCCGCTTCCTGGCACAGGTGCGGGCCGGCTGACCGGCCCGCACCTGTGCCTTTTACGGCGCGGTGACGAACTCCACCCAGTTCGGCTGCTTGCCGGCCGGATAGCGGGCGAGCGGGATGAGCGCGCCGCTGCCGCCGTCGATGCGGTAGACGGTCATGCCGTCCGACTTCTCGCCCACCGCCGCCAGGAACCGGCCAGTCGGGTCGATGTTGAAGCCGCGCGGCTGTTCCTCGGTCGCCACGCTGGCGAGCGGGGTCAGCTCGCCGCTTTCCGGGTCGATCCGGAAGGAGCGGATGGTGCTGGTCCGCCGTTCCGAGATGTAGAGGAAGCGGCCGTCCGGCGTCGTGTGGATGTCGGCGGCCCAGGGCTCGCCCTTGAAATCGGCCGGCAGGGACGGCAGGCGCTGCATCTCCGTCAGCCTGCCGGTCGCGGGGTCGTAGGCGAACACCGCGACGGCGGCGTCCAGCTCGTCCACCAGATAGAGGTGGCGGCCGTCAGGATGGAAGACGATGTGGCGCGGACCGGATTTCACCGGCAGCGCCACCGACGGCGGATCGTTCTCGCTCAATCCCCCGGTGGCCGCGTCGAAGCGGAACTGCACCAGCCGGTCGGACCCCAGGTTGGTGGCGAAGGCGAAGCGGTTGTCGGGCGACGGCTGGATCGAATGGGCGTTCTTGCCGGTCGCCACCACCTGCTGCGGCGGCCCGACCTTGCCGTCCGGCCCGATTGGGTTGACCGCCACCTTGTCGCCGCCGTAGGACGCGCTGAACAGGTACTTGCCGCTGCGGTCGGTGACGATGTTCGCCATGCTGTCGGCCAGCGGGCCGCTGCCAAGATGGCTCAGCTTCCCGGTCGCCGCGTCGATGGCGAAGATCTGCACCTGATAGGGCTGCGAGCGCACGCCGGCATAGAGGAAGCGCCGGTCGGGACTGAGCGCCAGGGGGGTGGAGGATCCGGGCTTGTCCACCCCGACGAAGGGCACCGTCCCCATCGGGGTCATGGCACCGCTGTTGCCGTCCAGCCGGAAGACGCTGATGTCGTTGCTGCCGGCGTTGGACACATAAGCGAAACTGTCGGCTTGCGCCGGCACGGCTGCGACGAAGGCAGCGGAAGTCAGCAGCATCGCCAGCGCGATGCCGGTGCGGCGTCCCATGGTTATCCTCCCTTGTGTGGATATATCCTCCCGCCGCGGGCGCCGGTTGCTCCGGTCATCTCCGCCGCGGGGGTCTTCGGGTCCGGTCAGGCCGGATCAGGTCACCGGCGCCGGGTTGAACAGGGTCAGCGCGTTGCGCAGCCCCCAATGGTCGGCCCAGGTCTGCTTGTGGCCGCTCGCCACCTCCAGGATCAGGCGGAACAGCTCCCAGCCCACATCCTCGATGGTGGCTTCGCCGGTGGCGATACGGCCGGCATCGACGTCGATCAGGTCATGCCAGCGCGAGGCCAGCTCGGTCCGCGTCGCCACCTTGATCACCGGCGCCATGGCGAGGCCGTAAGGCGTGCCGCGCCCGGTGGTGAACACCTCGATGTTGCAGCCCGACGCCAGTTGCAGCGTGCCGCAGATGAAGTCGCTGGCCGGCGTGGCGGCATAGAGCAGCCCCTTGCGCGTCGCCCGCTCGCCCGGCGACAGCACGCCGGCAATCGGGCTGGTGCCCGACTTGGCGATGGAGCCCAGCGCCTTCTCCACCACGTTGGCGAGGCCGCCCTTCTTGTTGCCGGGGGTCGGGTTGGCGCTGCGGTCGGCCGAACCGGTCTCCAGATAGTCGTCGTACCAGCGCATCTCGCGGATCAGCGCCCGGCCGGTCTCCTCGTCGATGGCGCGCGGCGTCAGCAGATGGATGGCGTCGCGCACCTCCGTCACTTCGGAGAACATGACCGTCGCCCCGGCCCGCACCAGCAGGTCGGCGGCATAGCCCAGCGCCGGGTTGGCGGTCACGCCGGAAAAGGCGTCGCTGCCGCCGCATTGCAGCCCGACGACGAGGTCCGACGCCGGGCAGGTCTCGCGCCGCCGCTCGTTCAGCTGGGCCAGCCGGCGGTCCGCCATCTCCAGGATGGAGGCGACCATGTCGCCGAAGCCCTGGTGGCGTTCGTCCTGCAAGGTGACGATGCTCGGCTCGACCCCGGCCGGCAGCAGCCGTTCCGGCTGGAGCTTCTCGCAGCCGAGCCCGACCACCATCACCGCCCCGCCCAGGTTGGGGTTGCGGGCGAGGTTTTGCAGCGTGCGGATCGGCACCACGGCGCCCGGCGCGTTGATCGCCACGCCGCAGCCGTAGGTGTGGTTGAGGGCGACAACGTCATCGACGTTGGGGTATTTCGGCAGCAATTCCTTCTTGATCCGCTCGATGGCGAAATCCATCACGCCTGCGACGCACTGCACGCTGATGCTGATGCCCAGCACATTCTTGGTGCCGACCGTCCCGTCGGGATTGCGGTAGCCCTCGAAGGTGTAGCCGTCCAGCGCCGGTGCATCGGGCGGCACGGCGGTCGCCAACGGCAGCGTGTCGAGATCCGGCGCCTGCGGCAGCAGGACCAGCGACTCCTCGATCCAGGCGCCGCGGCGCACCGGCCGGGCGGCGGTGCCGATCACCTGCCCATAGCGGACAATCGACGCCCCTTCGTCCAGGTCGGCCAGCGCCACCTTGTGTCCCTGCGGCACGAAGTCGGTCAGGACCAGCCCGCACTCGAACTCCGTCCCCGGCGGCAGCCCGCCGGAATTCACCACGATGGCGACGTTGTCCTCGGGATGGACCAGGATGTAGAGAGGCTTCTGGGTCATGGCTTGCCCTGACTGTTTGGTCGGGTTGAAGGCGTTGCGGAGCGGCTTCACCGCATCAGGCACGGCCGTTTGTTGTCGAACGTCCAGCCGGGGATCAGGTACTGCATCGCCGTGGCGTCGTCGCGGGCGCCCAGCCCGTGCCGCTTGTAGAGGTCGTGCGCCTTCGCCAGCTCGTCCATGTCGATCTCGACGCCCAGACCCGGCTTCTGCGGTACGGCGACCAGACCGCCCTCGATGCGGAACGGCTCCTTCGTCAGGCGCTGGCCGTCCTGCCAGATCCAATGGGTGTCGATGGCAGTGATGCGGCCGGGAGCGGCGGCGGCGACATGGGTGAACATCGCCAGCGAAATGTCGAAATGATTGTTGGAGTGTGACCCCCAGGTCAGGCCCCACTCGTGGCACATCTGGGCGACGCGGACGGACCCTTGCATGGTCCAGAAATGCGGGTCGGCCAGCGGGATGTCGACCGACTGCAACTGGATGGCATGGCCCATCTGGCGCCAGTCGGTGGCGATCATGTTGGTGGCGGTCGGCAGGCCGGTGGCGCGGCGGAACTCCGCCATGACCTCGCGCCCGGAATAGCCCCGCTCGGCGCCGCAGGGATCCTCGGCATACGCCAGCACGTCGCCCTTGCCCTTGCAAAGGCGGATCGCCTCCTCCAGCGACCACGCGCCGTTGGGATCCAGCGTGACGCGG
This sequence comes from Azospirillum sp. A26, assembly GCF_042604635.1. Lineage (NCBI taxonomy): Bacteria > Pseudomonadati > Pseudomonadota > Alphaproteobacteria > Rhodospirillales > Azospirillaceae > Azospirillum > Azospirillum sp. A26. Next base: position 399,740 of record NZ_CP170474.1, read on the forward strand.
GCCTGGGGGAAGCGCTTGGCCAGCGCCGTCACCGCCTCGATCTCCTCTTCGCCGCGCAGCACGCCGCCCTTCAGCTTGAAGTCGTTGAAGCCGTAGCGGTCGTGCGCCGCCTCGGCCAGCCGCACCACCGCGTCGGGGGTCAGCGCCACCTCGTTGCGCAGGCGGAACCAGTCGTCCTTGGCGTCCGTCTCGGCACGGTAGCCCAGATCGGTCCTGTTGCGGTCGCCGACATAAAACAGGTAACCCAGCATCTCCACCGCGTCGCGCTGCTGCCCCTCGCCCAACAGGGCCGCCACCGGCACCTCCAGGAACTGGCCCAGCAGGTCGAGCAGCGCCGCCTCCAGGGCCGTCACCGCATGGATGGTGATGCGCAGGTCGAAGGTCTGCAAACCGCGCCCGCCGGAATCGCGGTCGGCGAAGCCGCGGCGCACGCTGTTGAGGATGGCGTTCCAGGCGCCGACCGGCTGGCCGACCACCAGGGCGCGAGCATCCTCCAGCGTCTGGCGGATCCGCTCGCCGCCCGGCACCTCGCCGACGCCGGTGTGGCCGGCGCTGTCCTTCAGGATCACCACGTTGCGGGTGAAGTGGGGCGCATGGGCGCCCGACAGGTTCAGCAGCATGCTGTCCTGGCCGGCGACCGGCACGATCAGCATTTCGGTGACCTTGGGCGACGACATCTGAGTTGCCATGATGCGGGAGTCTCGACAGCGGGAACGGCGGGATGGTCGGATCAGGCGGCTTGCAGCAGCGCCTGGGTATAGCCGAGCGCGAAGGCGAAGAAGCGCTCACGGTCGGGATCGACCTCGGAGAAGGGCACATGGTCGGGGCAGAGGATCCCCTGGTAGCCGACCTCGCGGTAGGCGCGGATGCAGGCCGCCATGTCGACCGACCCCTCGTCCGGCATCGCCTCGCGGAAGTCGAGGTAGCCACCCTTGATGTTGCGGAAATGGACCATGAAGATGCGGTTCTGCGGGCCGAACTCGCGGATCGCCTCCAGCACCGTCTCGGTCGGGTTGCGCGACATCTCGGCGATGGTGCCCTGGCAGAAGTTGAAGCCGAGCGACTTGCTCTCCGGCGCAAGGTTGATGAAGCGCCGCAGCCCGTCGAGCGAGCCCAGCACATGGTGGACGCCGTTCAGGCCCCCCGGCGGATAGGCCGGATCGTGCGGGTGGCAGGCAAGCCTCACGCCGGCCTTCTCGGCGGTCGGCAGGATGGCCTCGACCAGATATTCGATGGCGCGCCAGCCATCGGCCTCGCTGACGCCGCCGGCCTCGCTCGCCATCACCTGCCCGCAAGTTTCGGCGGTCCCCCGGGCGGCCAGCGGCGACGGCTTGGTCCCCGTCTCGTCCTCCGGCAGGACGGTGCCCCAGTAGGAGAAGCGGGCGTCGTTCTCCGCCTTGTACTCGTCGGCGCGGAAAGTGCTGCACTTCATGCCGCCGCGGCCGTCGACCACGCCGGTGCGGGTGATGCCGACCATGGCGACCGTGTATTTCACCGTCTCGACCCCGCCGTCCGCCGCGGCGCGGATGTTGTGGCGCAGCCGCTCCGCAGTGGCCGCCGCCTTATCCGGCTCCCGCAGGCTATCGAGCAGGATGGAGCCGACGTCCAGCGCCAGGCAGTCCAGCGTCAGGCCATGGCCCTCCACCCACTTGCGCTGCTCGGCGATTTTGCGGCCGTCCCACAGCCCGGCTTGGACGTCACCGTCAGCCATCACCGGCGCGTTCGGCCGGCTGTCGATGACGATGCCCCGGGCACCGAGCTGGGCGGACAGGCGCAGGCGCTTGTCGGTGGGGTTGATGAGCTGTTCGCCGATATACATGGGAAAGACCCTTTGCCGAACCGTTCGACGTGGAATTGGACGGGGTGGGGCGGGAACCCCACCCCGCCGGTCGTTACTTCTTCAGTTCCATCCGCTTGATCTCGCCGACGACGACGAGATAGCTGACCGCCGCGATCAGGGCGTTGGCGCCGACGAAGACCAGGGCGCCGTTGAACGAGCCGGAACTCTGGATGATGTAGCCGATGATGATCGGCGTCGAGATCGACGACAGGTTGCCGCACATGTTGAACACGCCGCCGCTGAGGCCGGTGATCTCCTTCGGCGCACAGTCCGACATCACGGCCCAGCCGAGCGCGCCGATGCCCTTGCCGAAGAAGGCCAGCGCCATCAGCGACACGATGACCCACTGGAGATCGGTGTAGTTGCAGGCGATCATCGCCATCGACATCACCATGCCCAGCACGATCGGCGTCTTGCGCGCCGCGGTCAGGGAATAGCCCCGGCGCAGCATGGCGTCCGACATCACGCCGCCCAGGATGCCGCCGACGAAGCCGCAGATCGCCGGGATCGAGGCGATGAAGCCGGCGTTCAGGATCGACATGCCGCGGGCCTGGACCAGATAGACCGGGAACCACGTGATGAAGAAGTAGGTGATGGCGTTGATGCAGAACTGGCCGAGGAAGATGCCGACCATCATGCGGCTGGCGAAGAGCTGGCGGATGTAGTCCCACTTCGCTCCGCCCTGTTCGGCGGACACCGCCTTCTTCTGCCCGTCGTCCATGTTGACCAAGCCGCCGCCGGCCGCGATGTGGTCCAGTTCGGCCTGATTGATGCGGGGATGGTCCTTCGGCGCGTAGACGGTCTTCATCCACACGCCGGCCATGACGATGCCGAGCCCGCCCATCACGCCGAACACCCAGTGCCAGCCGAAGGAATGGGTCAGCCAGCCCATCAGCGGCGCGAAGAGCACGGTGGCGAAATACTGAGCGGAATTGAAGATGGCCGACGCGGTCGCCCGCTCCTGTCCGGGGAACCACGCCGCGACGACGCGGCTGTTGCCGGGGAAGGACGGCGCTTCGGCGAAGCCGACGGCAAAGCGCAGGGCAAACAGCGTGGCGACCGCCGTCCCGCCAGCCAGGAAGCCGATGGAGCCCTGCATCAGCGTGAAGACCGACCAGATGAAGATGCTCAGCCCATAGACGATCTTCGACCCGTAGCGGTCGAGCAGCCAGCCGCCCGGCAGTTGGCCCAGCACATAGGCCCAGCCGAAGGCGGAGAAGATGAAGCCCATCTCGGCGGCGTTGATCCCCAACTCCTTCGAGATCACGGGGCCGGTGATCGACAGCGTCGCCCGGTCAGCGTAATTGATGACCGTGACCAGGAACAGCATCGCCAGGATGAGATAGCGGACCCTGGTTTGTTTAGCGGCGGGCTGGGCGGCGGCGGTCGAATAGGACGCGCGCTCGGCGTTGACGGCGGTGCTCTCGATTGTCATGAAATTTCCTCCCTCAAGGCATGAGGGCGGGCAGGCGCGGCAGTCCGTTCCCGGACCCGTTCGACGGATCCGGCTTCCTGGCTGCACCTTGTGTCCGGCGTCGGGAACTGAAGCCCGGCGCCTGCCCGTCCGGCGATGGTTTGTTGCCGTGCGCTATGCGGACTTACTGGGGACCCAGCGCCTCGACCAGGGCGCGCAGATCCTCGACCTCGGCCGGGGTGCAGTCGACAAGCGGCGCGCGCACCGGGCCGGCGGGACGGCCGACGATGGCGGCGCCCGCCTTGACGATGCTGACGGCATAACCCGCCTTGCGGTTGCGGATCGCCAGATAAGGCAGGAAGAACCGGTCGAGCAGCCGGTCGGTGGTGGCGGTATCGCCCGACGCGACCGCCTGGTAGAACTCCATCGCCGTGCGCGGGATGAAGTTGAAGACGGCCGACGAATAGACCGGAACGCCGATGGCGCGATAGGCGGCGGCATAGACCTCGGCGGTCGGCAGGCCGCCCAGATAGCTGAAGCGGTCGCCCATTTTGCGGCGGATGGTCGTCATCATCTCGATGTCGCCCACCCCGTCCTTGAAGCCGATCAGGTTGGGGCAGCGCTCCGCCAGCGTCGCCAGACGGTCGGCGCCCAGCTTGCAGGTTGCGCGGTTGTAGATGATGACACCGATGCCGACCGACTTGCAGATCGCCTCGACATGGGCGGCGACGCCTTCCTGGTCGGCTTCCGTCAGGTAATGCGGCAGCACCAGGATGCCGGCGGCCCCGGCCTTCTCGGCGGCCCGCGCCATTTCGATGGCGATGCGGGTGGAATAGCCGACGCCGGCGATGATCGGCACCTCCTTGCCGCAGACCTCGACGGCCAGCGAGACGATGCTCCTGTGCTCGTCGGGCGTCAGCGAGAACAGCTCGCCGGTGCCGCCGGCGGCGAACAGGGCCGACGCGCCATAGGGCTTCAGCCATTCCAGGCGGCGGGCATAGCCACCTGGCTCGAAGGTGCCGTCGGCGGTGAAATCGGTCAGCGGGAACGACAGGAGACCTTCGCTGACGACGGCCTTCAGGGCTTGCGGTTCCATCGGGGGCATCCTTGGAAAACGGTGGAGACACGATCCGCAGGAGAAAGGCTGCGGGCATGGTGGTTTTTGGACGATGGCGTGCCTGGAGGATCCGGGCCGGGTTCGCGGCGATCCGTCCGACACCGTCGTCATCCGATGACAGGACGATTACCATCATATCAGTCATCATACAAGTGGTTTGATGCGGACAGCGGCAATCCGCCTTCCCACCAATTCGGACATGGCGAAAGCCGGTCCACAAAGCAAAAGGGACGCGGCCGGCGGTCCGGCAGCGTCCCCTGGTCCCGCAAACCCGGAGCGGGCGGACGTTCAGCCCGTCGCGGCGGTCGCCTTGAAGTCGCCGCCGGCACGCAGCCGGTCGCGGCTGCCGTTCAAATGCAGGCGGATGGCGGCGCGGGCGCCCTCCGGGTCCTGGCGTTCGATGGCGGAATAGATGGTCTGGTGCTCGTCGTTGATCCGCCGCAGATACTGGCGGCGCGAATCCCCCTCCAGATGCCCGTAGCGCACGCGGGCGCGCGGGATCAGCAGCGATCCGAGATACGAGAACAGGGCCAGGAAATGCTTGTTTCCGGTCGCTGCGGCGATGGCGCTGTGAAAGGCCAGATCGGCGTCGATGGCATCCTCTCCCGCCTCCACCGCCGCCGTCATCGTGTCCAGCGCCTCGCGCATCCGGACCAATTGGGCGTCATCGCGGCGGATGGCGGCGAGATAGGCCGCTTCCGATTCCAGGCTGATGCGGACCTCCAGCACAGAAATCGCCTCGTTCACCGCCTCCAGCGTCGCTTCCTCGATGCGGAAGGGCAGGATCGCGGCGTCGCGCAGAACGAAGGCCCCCAGCCCCTGCCGGGTGGAGACCATGCCGACCGCCTTCAGGTTGGCGATCGCCTCGCGCACCACGGTGCGGCTGACGCCAAATTCGTCGATCAGGTCTTGTTCGCTCGGCAGCCGGTCGCCACTCTTGAACTGTCCGCTGGAGATCCGTTCGGCCAGGGCATCCACCAGTTGCTTTGCCAGCGGATCCCGGCGCCTGCGCGCTGTCATCACCATCCTCACCCAAACCCGGTTCCGGGACGGACCGCCCGTCACCACTCCATATCCCAGAGTTAACACCCACAAAACCTATACGACAATAGACAAGCCGGCCTGCCGGCCCATGGAAAAGTGACACATCGGGACCGTTTCGCACCGCCCTGCTTGTATGATGACTGACATCATGATAGATCGCTTCTCCAACGAATATCCGGCCGCTCTTGTCGGCGGACGCCCCTTCCCGGCGCTCCGCCCTTGAAGGAGACCCCAAGATGACCATCACCGGCGAGATGCTGATCGGCGCGACCGCTTACCGCGGCAGCCAGGGCGAGTTCCGCGCCGTCGACCCCGCCACCGGCGAAGCGCTGGAGCCCGTCTTCGGCGGCGGCGGTGCCGCCGAGGTGGAGCGTGCCTGTGCGCTGGCCTGGGCCGCCTTCGACGCCTTCCGCGAGACCGGCCTGGAGCAGCGCGCAGCCTTCCTTGAGGCGGTCGCCCAGAACATCCTCGACATCGGCGACGAGCTGATCGTCCGCGCCATGGCCGAATCCGGCCTGCCGCGCGCCCGGCTGGAGGGCGAGCGCGGCCGCACCGTCGGCCAACTGCGCCTGTTCGCCCAGGTGGTGCGCGAGGGAAGCTGGCTTGAGGCCCGCATCGACCCGGCGCTGCCGGCGCGTACGCCGCTGCCGCGCGCCGACGTCCGCCAGCGCCACATCGCGCTCGGGCCGGTCGCGGTGTTCGGCGCCTCCAACTTCCCGCTCGCCTTCTCGGTGGCCGGCGGCGACACCGCGTCCGCCTTCGCCGCCGGCTGCCCGGTGGTGGTCAAGGGCCATGGCGCCCATCCCGGCACCTCGGAACTGGTCGGCCGCGCCGTCCAGGCGGCGGTCGCCTCCTGCGGCCTGCCCGAGGGGGTCTTCTCGCTGCTGTTCGGCACCGGCAACGAGATCGGCACGGCGCTGGTCGCCGATCCGCGCATCAGGGCGGTCGGCTTCACCGGCTCGCGCGGCGGCGGGCTGGCGCTGATGGGGGTGGCGGCCAAGCGGCCGGAGCCGATCCCGGTCTATGCCGAGATGAGCAGCATCAACCCGGTCTTCCTGATGCCGGCGGCGCTGGCCTCGCGGGCCGAGGCGCTGGGCAAGGCGTTCGTGGCGTCGCTGACGATGGGCGCCGGGCAGTTCTGCACCAACCCCGGCATCCTGCTGGCGGTGGACGGGCCGGACCTCGACCGCTTCGTCGCCGCGGCGGTGGAGGCGTTGGGTGGCAGCGCCGCCTCGACCATGCTGACGCCGGGCATCCATGCCGCCTTCGACAGCGGTGTCGCCAAGCTGGCCGGCAGCGGTGCCGTGACGACGCTGGCGCGCGGTCTGGCGTGCAGCGGGCCGAACCAGGCGCAGGCCGCCCTCTTCACCACGACGGCGGACGCCTTCCTGGCCGACACGGAGTTGCAGGAGGAGGTGTTCGGCGCCGCCTCTCTGCTGATCCGCTGCGCGGACGTGGCGGCGATGACGGCGGTGGCGGAAAGGCTGGAAGGCCAGCTGACGGCGACCTTGCAGATGGATGGGGCTGACAAGGCCGCGGTGGCCGGGCTGATCCCGACGCTGGAGCGCAAGGCCGGGCGCATCCTGGCGAACGGCTGGCCGACGGGGGTGGAGGTCTGTCACGCGATGGTGCATGGCGGCCCGTTCCCGGCAACGTCTGACCCGCGCAGCACCTCGGTCGGCACGCTGGCGATCCGCCGTTTCCTGCGTCCGGTCTGCTACCAGGACATCCCCGCAGAGCTGCTGCCGGAAGCGCTGCGCGACGGCAACCCGCAAGGGATCTGGCGCCGGGTCGATGGGGAATTGGGGCACGCCTGACCGTCTGTCGGGACGGGGGGCAGTAGCAAATCAGCCCCTGCCCCGCCGCTCCATCGCGGCACGCAACAGGGCGGCGAAGCGGAAGGGTGCGTGCAGGGACTTGCTGTAGGGCAGCGTCGCGAACCAACCGAGGACGAGGCCGAGATGGACCAGCAGCAGCGGTCCCATCGCCGCCGTCTCGCGCAAAGCCAGCAGCCCCAGGCCGCTGACCGCCACCAGGAACAGCAACGCCAGCAAGGCGCAGTCCGCACCGGTGAGGCTCGCCGCCACGGGTGCGGGATCGGCGCGCAGCTTCAGTGAAGCCAGCCCTGCCGTGCCGATCACCATGCCGACCCCGCCAAGGCTGCCCAGTAGGACCGGCAGGCTTGTCAGCGGATAAGGTGCCGGCCACCCCAGCAGATGGTCATAGACGGTTGCCACGCTGGTCGAGGCGAAGCAGAGCATCACCCCGTAGAACAGCGCGTGGTGGAAGCGGCGACGCGCCTGGGAAAAGCTTTCATCCCGGTCGTTGCAGCCGGCCCCGCCGCCGCCGAGATTGCGCAGGGTGGCGGCGTCGGACAGGGCATCGCGCAGCGCCGGCAACAGCGGCACGCCGGCCGGTGCCGGCCCCATGCCGCGCCAGAAGGATGCGACACTGAAGCTAATGGCGAGCAGCGACCACAGCATCGCCATCCCGGCGACACCGGCGATAACCTTCCACGGCACCAGCCGGTAGAAGGCGCCGGACCCGGACTGTCGCCCGAACAGCGTCTCCGGCGGAACCAACAGCAGGGCGGGAACGACCACGAGGGCGACCGCCGACAGGACGACGGCAGCCATGACGGCAACCGCGGGCCATCCCGCATGGGGCAATCGTCCCCTGAGCAGCGGGGGCCAGACATGGTCGCGGTAGGATTGCTGCCGGACCAGGCTCAGGCTTTTCGGCAGGTTGAGGTCGAAGGCGTGAGGCGGCGCGTATTGGCAGGCATGATGGCAGGACCGGCAGTTGTGGCAGAGGTTGGACAGGAAGGTGAGATCCTCCGCCGACACCGATCGCCGCGATTTCAGCGCAGGGAAGACGGCGCAGTAGCCGTCGCAGAACTGGCAGGCGTTGCAGATGTCCAGCGCCCGGCGAGCATCCGCCGCGATCCGCTGTGTATCGTCAGCGCAGGGCATGAGCTGCGGCCTCCCGACCGGCGATGCGGCCGAACACGGCGCCGATGGTCATGGCGCTCCCTGCCAGATAGCCCGTTCCCAGGATGTTGGGCGCCATGATGACTCCGGCGGCATGGACACCGTCGATGGCCGTCCCGTCCGGCCGCAGCACACGTGCCTGCCCATCGACCCGCACCCCCAGGCAGGTGGAGGTGACACCGGCCCGCACCGGGTAGGCCCCGAAGGGCGGAACCGTGATTGGTCCGGCCAGCCGAGTCTTCGGCGGATCGATGCCCGCCGTCGTGCCGCCGCCGGTGACCGCAGCGTTGAAGGCCGCCACCGTGGACTCCAGCGCCGGCGGACCGATGCCCAGAGCCGAGGCCAGCCCGCCGATGCTGTCCGCCTGGATCGCCGGGAAGATGGAGGGCCGGAACCGCTCGGCAATGGCGGAATCGAAGACCGAAAAGGCGACGGCGCCGGGGCTGCGGGCCACCAGTTCCCCCCAGGCCGTGTAGCGCGACGGCCCGACGACCGCCCCTTCGTCGGCGAAACGCCGGCCATCCCGATCCACGACGATGCCATGGGGAAGCCCATCCAGCCGCGTGACGATGCCGCCGTCGAATAGCGGAGCGCGACCGTCCACCGCCACCATATGGCAGCGGTCCGCCGCCCCCACCAGGTCCGCGCCGTCGTCCAGCAGTGCCCTCAACGGGATGCCCGTCGCATGCGGGGTGCCGCGGATCGTGAATTCGCCGGCAGCCCCACCCCACTGCTGCCCCAGCCAGCCGAGATCGGCCTGGAACCCGCCGGAGGCGACGACGAGTGCTTTCGCCCGGATGGCGACGGTCGCATCGCCGACGGTGACGGCCGGCGGCCCGTCCCGCAGATGCAGGGCGCGCACGGCGCTGTTGTAGCGGACGACGACGCCCAGCGCTTCCGCCGTGGCGTAGAGCGCGTTGATCAGAGCTTTCCCCCCGCCCAGGAGGAAAGCGGTCTTGCGGGAATAGGGCAAGACCTCGTCGGTGCCGCAGTGAAACCGCACGCCGTTGCCGGCCAGCCAATCGACGATGTCGGCACTGGCGTCGATGAACAGGCGTGCCAGCCCGTCATCGACGGAATTTGCGGCAGCCCCGGCCACCCGTTGCAGGTCGGCATGGTAATCCTCGGCCGGATAGCGCCCCCGCACCCATGGTGTCGGTGCGTCGTGCATGACCCGCATGTTGCGGGAGTGGCGTGCGTTCCCTCCACGCAGAAACTTGGAAGCGGCCTCCAGCAGCAGGACCGACGCACCGGCCCGGCGGGCCGCGATTGCGGCGCAAAGCGCCGCGTTGCCGCCGCCCACCACCAGAACATCGCAGTCGCACGAAACACGGGTCATCGATCCGTCGCAGCAGAAGGCGGTCCGCCCCCGGTCTGCCGGACGAAGCCTGGAAAGCATGGCTTTAGCGCCGGACGGCATCGCAGGGGAAGAGGCGGCACCTGCGACACAGCGCAGCGGCCACCGGAAGGCGCCTGTGTCCTAATCTTCCGACGAGCCCCCTCCCTTGGCCGAAAGTACCGCCGATCCGCGCTGTCCACAGCGCCTCGGAAAACTGTCCGATTGGCGCGGAAGGGCTGGGGCAGTCGGGCTAGCCCGACCACGGCATGGAACCTGACGGCGAACGGGTGCTTGTAGCGATGGGGTGGCGCGCAGATTGCCGCCCCCACCAACGCCCGCCGCACCGGGTTCGGGTTCCGCCCGAATCCCGCCGACAACCGACCCGAGCAGCTTTGCCTCTGCCGGGACGGACAAGTCAGGGAGACGCAAGCCATGGATCGATGCCGCCCCCTCCAAACGGCCGCTCCGGCGGCGTGACGGGGGGCCTGAGCCGTGCCGGGTGTCTTCAGCCCCACTGCCAACATCCTGACCAAACTGGTGCTCTACACCCTGCTGGCGGGACTCGTCACGCTGGTTGGCGGCGCGTGGTTCTTCCCCAACACCACCTATGCGACGCGGGTCGGCATCGTGCAGCCGCAGCCGGTCCCCTTCAGCCATGAACATCATGTCGGCGGGCTGGGGCTGGACTGCCGCTATTGCCATACGTCGGTGGAGGTATCGGCGAATGCCGGCCTGCCGCCGACCCACACCTGCATGACCTGCCATTCGCAGATCTGGACCAATGCGGAGTTGCTGGCCCCGGTGCGCCAGAGCCTCGCCACCGGAACGCCGATCCGCTGGAACCGGGTCAACGCGCTGCCCGACTACGTCTTCTTCAACCACAGCATCCATGTCGCCAAGGGTGTCGCCTGCACCACCTGCCACGGGCCGGTGGACAGCATGCCCCTGACCTGGAAGGGAGCGAGCCTGCGGATGAGCTGGTGCCTCGACTGCCATCGCGATCCGGCCCCGAACCTGCGCCCGAAGGAGGCGGTCTTCGACACCGACTGGAAACGGACCGCAACAACTCCATCCGGTGATCAGCTGATGGCCCGCTATCACATCCATCCCGAAACCCTGTCCGACTGCTCGGTGTGCCACCGATGACGGCTCGGGAGGAATTGGGGCGGGAGGAGTTGGCCCGGCACATCGAAGGCCGGCTGACCGGGAAGAGCGGCCGGGCGCTGTGGCGCAGCCTGGACGAACTTTCGCGGGAACCGTCCGTGCTGGAGATGCTGCGCGCCGAGTTTCCCGGCCTGCCGGATCTGGCCGACGCGCGTGTCGGCCGCCGCCGGCTGTTGGAACTGATGGGCGCCTCCTTCGCCCTGGCCGGGCTGTCGGGCTGCGGACCGGGAGAGGCATCGGAAAAGGCGATCCCCTATGTGACGATGCCGGCCGGGCTGGTGCCCGGCGTCGCCCGCCATTTCGCAACGGCGGTCACCCGCGGCGGCTATGCCGACGGCGTGCTGGCGATCCACCAGATGGGGCGCCCGGTCCAGCTGGAGGGCAATCCGGACCATCCCGCCAGCCTGGGCGCGCTCGATCCGATCATCCAGGCCAGCATCCTCGATCTGTACGATCCCGACCGCTCACGGACCGTCCTGAAAGCCGGCCGGGCGGCGAGCACCAACGGGATGGTCAAGGCTCTGATCGACCGCCTGCCCGCCCTGGCGGCGCAAGGCGCCGGCGGGCTGCGTCTGCTGACCGGCACCGTCACCTCCCCCACGCTGGCCCGGCAGATCGGGGCGCTGAAGCGGCGTTTTCCGGCGATGCAGTGGCACCGTTGGGAGGCCGATGGGCGCGACACGCTGCGGGCTGGTGCGGTGCTGGCCTATGGGCGGCCGGTGGACACCGTGCTGCACCTCGACAGGGCGAAGGTGACCCTGGCGGTGGAGAGCGATGTCCTAGACAGCGCGCCTGGGCACCTGCGCTACGCCCGCGACTTCGCCCGCCGCCGACGTGCGGCGGAGGACGGGCGGCCGGAGGAGATGAGCCGCCTCTATGCGGTGGAAAGCTCGCCCACCCTTGCCGGTGCCCGCGCCGACCATCGTTTCGCGGTTCGCCCGGACGAGATGGAGGCGGTGGTGCGCGCGCTGGCCGCCGAGCTTGGCGCCGGGCCGGCGGAGTGGCGGCTGGGTGCTCCCGGCTGGCTGGGTGCCGTCGCCCGCGACCTGTCCGCCAACCGCGGCGCGGCGCTGGTCCATGCCGGGCCGGCACAGCCGCCTGCCATCCATGCGCTGGTGCACGCCATCAACGATGCCCTGGATGCCCCCGGACAGACGGTCAGCCACATCGAGCCGGTGGAAGCCGATCCGGTCGACCATGCCCAATCGGTCGGAGAACTGGCCGCCGATATGGCGGCCGGCAGAGTCGACACGCTGCTGATCCTGGGCGCCAATCCGGTATTCACCGCGCCCGCCGACCTCGACTTTGCCGGCGCGTTGGGAAAGGTACCGCTGTCGGTTCATCTCGGCACCGCGGTGGACGAGACCGCCATGCTCTGCACATGGCATGTGCCGGAGGCGCATGAGCTGGAGCGCTGGGGCGATGCGCGGGCCTTCGACGGCACGACTACCATTCAGCAGCCGCAGGTCCAACCGCTGTGGGGCGGCTGGTCGCCGCAGGAACTGCTGGCGGTCCTCGACGGGGAGACGCGGCCCGACGGTTACGCCGTCGTCCGGCAGAGCTGGATGGAACGCTTCCAGGGCAAGGGCGATGCGGAGGAGTTGTGGGCGAACGCACTGCGCACAGGCGTGGTGCCGGACAGTGCCGCCGCACCGGTTTCCGTTTCGCTGTTGCCCGACTTGGCGGACCGCCTGCCTCCGGCGCCGGCACAACCAGACGGCACGCTGACCGCCCTGTTCCGGCCGGACCCGTGGCTGCGCGACGGGCGCACCGCCAATCTCGGCTGGCTACAGGAACTGCCGCGGCCCTTTACCACCCTGACCTGGGACAACGCCCTGCTGATCGCACCGGCGACCGCGCAGCGGCTGGACCTCAAGAACGAGGATGTGGTGGAGGTGCAGACCGCCAGCGGTCGGCTTCGGGCACCGGTCTGGCTGCTTCCCGGCCATGCCCCGGACTGCGTTACCCTGCCCTTCGGCTTCGGCCGCCGGATCGTGGGACGGGTCGGGCGCGATGTCGGGTTCGACGCTTTCCAGCTGCGGACCTCCGGCAATCTGTGGCAGCTGCCGGGAGTGAAACTGCGCAAGACCGGGGAAACCCACCGGCTGGCCGCCACCCAGCACCACCAGATGATCGACTCCCCCGACGTGGTCCGCCACGCCACGCTGGACGAGTTCCGCCGGGATCCGGGTTTCGCCAAACGCAAGGAACCGGACCATTCCCTCTATCCGGACCACGAGTATCCGCGGAACGCCTGGGGCATGGCGATCAACCTGAATGCCTGCATCGGCTGCAACGCCTGCACCGCCGCCTGCCAGGGCGAGAACAACATCGCGGTGGTCGGCAAGGAGGAGGTGCTGCGGAACCGCCAGATGCACTGGATCCGCATCGACACCTGGTACGAGGGCGAGGCGGCAACCCCGGAGCAGACCCTTTTCCAGCCGATGGCCTGCATGCATTGCGAGAACGCGCCCTGCGAGGTGGTCTGCCCGGTCGCCGCCACCATGCATGATGCCGACGGGCTGAACGTGATGGTCTACAACCGCTGCGTCGGCACCCGCTTCTGCTCCAACAACTGTCCGTACAAGGTCCGGCGCTTCAACTACTTCAACTATTCCGGCGACGACAACCGGCTGTCGATGTCGTGGAACCCCGACGTCTCCGTCCGGGCCCGCGGCGTCATGGAGAAATGCACCTACTGCATCCAGCGCATCCGCAACGCCCGCATCGTCGCGGACCGCGAGAACCGCCCGATCCGTGACGGCGAGGTGAAGACCGCCTGCCAGCAGGCCTGCCCGGCCGAAGCCATCGTCTTCGGCGACCTGAACGACCCGGACAGCGCGGTCAGCCGGCGCAAGGCGAGCCCGCTGGACTATGGCGTCCTGACCGAACTGAACACCCAGCCGCGCACGACCTATGAGGCGCGGCTGCGCAATCCGAATCCCGAGATCGGGGAGGTGTGAGCCGGTGAGCGCATCGCCCGAGACCGAACGGGACCTGACACGGGTGGTGGAGCCGGGGGTGACCGCCCCGGCGGTGACCGCGCATGTCAGCGACCTCGTGCTGGAGCGCCGCACGCCGCTGTGGTGGTGGGTCGGCTTCGGGATGTCGTTCGGGCTGTTCGTCCTGTTCCTGGCGGCGGTCGGCTGGCTGTTTATTCGCGGCGTCGGCATCTGGGGCATCGACTGGCCCATCGCCTGGGGCTTCGCCATCGGAAACTATGTCTGGTGGGTCGGCATGGCGAGCGGCGGGACGCTGATCTCCGCCCTGTTCTTCCTGACCCGGTCGGAGTGGCGCAGCGCCACCAGCCGCATCGCCGAAACCATGACGGTGTTCTGCGTCGCCTGCGCCGGCATCATGCCGGTCATCCATCTCGGGCGCTGGTGGTATTTCTACTGGCTGTTCCCCTATCCCAACACGATGGCGCTGTGGCCGCAGTTCCGCAGCCCGCTGCATTGGGACTTCGTTGCCATCCTGGTCTATGTCGCCGGGTCCCTGCTGTTCTGGTATGTCGGGCTGCTCCCCGATTTCGCCACCCTGCGCGACCGGGCGCGGCAGCGCTGGCAGCGGGTGCTGTACGGGCTGCTGGCGCTGGGCTGGCAGGGATCGTCGCAGCACTGGCGCCAGTTCAAGATGCTGTACGGGCTGTTCGCAGCGTTGATGGCGCCGCTGGTCTGCTCCATCCACAGCATCGTCGGGCTGGATTTCGCCGGCGGCCTGACGCCGGGCTGGCACGAAACGCAGTTCCCGCCCTATTTCGTCTTCGGCGCCGCGCTGTCCGGTTTCGCCGTGGTGCTGATGCTGGTCATTCCGCTGCGCCGGGCGCTGGAACTGACCGGCGTCATCACACAGCGCCACATCGACGTGCTGGCGCGGCTGATGCTGACCGCCAGCCTGCTGCTGTCCTATTGCTATCTGATCGAGATCTTCATGCCCTTCTACCGGGGGGAGGAGCGCGAGATCACCGTGGCGATGTCGCTGCTCGGCGGATATTACGCCCCCTGGTATTGGGCGAAAATCGTCCTGAACAGCCTCGTCCCGCAACTGCTGTGGGTCCGGGCGGTGCGGCTGAACCGGCCGCTGCTGTTCCTCGTGGCGCTGGGCGTGGTGATCGGCATGTGGATCGAGCGCTACGTCATCGTCGTCGGCAGCCTGCACCGGAACCACTCGGAATCGAGTTGGTTCGTCTTCATTCCGACGGTCTGGGACTGGGCGACGCTGGCCGGCTCGGTCGGGCTGTTCCTGACCGGCTTCTTCCTGGCGCTGCGCTTCATCCCGATGGTGTCGATGTTCGAGCTGCGCGAACTCCTTCGCAAGAAGCAGACGGAGGGCGGGCGATGAGCGTGCAGCGCGGCACCGGCCACAGCCTGCGCGGCAGGATGGCCACCTTCGACGACCCGGACGCGATGCTGGACGCCCTGCGCCGCCTGCGGCAGGCGGGGTTCTCGACGCTGGAGGTCTACAGCCCCTACGCGGTGGAGGGGGTGGACGAGTTGCTGGACCGCAGGCCGCGGGCACTGCCGCTGATCGTCGCGGTGGCTGGGCTGCTGGGGGCCATCGGCGGGTTTTTCCTGCAATATTGGGGAATGGTGCTGAGCTATCCGCTGAACATCGGCGGTCGGCCGCTGAACAGCTGGCCGGCCTTCGGCCCAAGTACCTTCGAACTGGCGGCACTGACCATCCTGCTGGCCGGCTTCCTCGCCTTCTGCAAGCTCTGCCGGCTGCCGCGACTCTACGATCCGATCTTCGATGCGCCGGGGTTCGATCTGGCCTCGCAGGACCGCTTCCTGATCTGGATCGCCGAACGGCAGGGGCGGGACGACGGCGAGCTTCTGCAACGGCTGCTGCCCGAGGGCGAGGGTGTGCGGATCGACGAGGTGCCGGCATGACGCGGCTGTCTCCTCTCGTCTTTCTGCTGTGCGGGGTGTCGCTGCTGACGGCCTGCGACAACATGGCGAAGCAGCCGCGTGACAAGACCTGGACGCCGGCCAATGGCAATTCGGCCAACGCCGGACCGGACCGGAAGGTCTGGCCGCCGCAGCCGCCACCGAACGCCATCGCCCGCGAAGACCGCCCCCAGCCGCCACCGGCGCTGACGGCGACCCTGCTGGCCCGCGGCAAGGAGCGCTACGAGATCTATTGCACGCCCTGCCATGGCTATCTCGGCGACGGCGACGGCATGATCGTCCGGCGCGGCTTTCCACAGCCGCCCTCCTTCCATGGCGACGCGCTGCGCAACGCCCCGACCCGGCATTTCTACGAGGTCGCCACCAATGGCTGGGGGGCGATGTACTCCTATGCCGACCGCGTCGGTCCGGACGACCGCTGGGCCATCGCCGCTTATATCCGGGCCTTGCAGACCAGCCAGAACACCGCCGCGGCCGATTTGCCGGAGACGGTGCGGGGGACATTGCGATGAGCCGCCGTCCGCTCATCGCCGCCATCGTCGCGGCATTTATCGGAGCGGCGGTCTGCGCCATTGGCGCGCTGACCGATCCGCAGGCGGTGCTGCGCGGCTGGCTGGCCTCCTTCGCCTTCTGGATCGGGCTGCCGCTGGGCGCCATGATGATGCTGTTCGCCCATGATCTGACCGGCGGGCGCTGGGGTGCCGCCGCCGTGCCGGCGCTGCGGGCGATGGTGGCTTTCCTGCCACTGATGCTCCTGCTGCTGGTGCCGATCCTGCTCCTGCTGCCGGAGCTGTATCCCTGGGCGCGGGCGGCCGATGCCGCGCATCTGAAGAACCGCTTCTACCTGAACGAACCCTTCTTCTACGGACGGACGGCGGTCTATGCCGTGGTCTGGCTGGGGCTGGCGCTTGCGGCCCTGCGGTGGTCGGGACGGAACCGCAACCAACTGGCGGCGCCCGGGCTGATGCTGTTGGGGCTGACAGTCACCTTTGCATCCTTCGACTGGTTCATGTCGATCGAGCCGGATTGGGGCTCCAGCATCTACGGGATGATGATTGTCAGCGGCCAGCTTCTGGGCGCCCTGGCACTGGCGACGCTGGCCGCCGTGCTGGGAGGGCGGACGGACGCCGGGCAGCGCCATGACCTGGGCAGCCTGCTGACCGCAGCCATCCTGCTGTGGTTCTACCTGTCCTTTATGCAGTTCCTGATCGTCTGGCAGGAGAACCTGCCGCAGGAGATCACGTGGTACGTCGCGCGCCTGTCCGGCGGCTGGGGCTGGGTCGCGGCGCTGGGTGCGCTGGCACAAGGGGCCTTGCCCTTCGCCGCCCTGATCTGGTGGCCGGTGAAGCGCAGCCGGGGCGGGTTGGCCGCCGTCTGCCTGCTGCTGCTGGCGGCGCATCTGCTGGAATGCTGGTGGCTGATCCTGCCGGGGCTGGCCAGCGGCTTCACCTGCTATGCCCCGGCAGCCACGCTGGCGATGGGCGGAGTCTGCATGGCGCTTTTCCTGTGGCGGCGCTCCACCGCTCACGCCGCGCGGCCAGCCGGCCGGCTGGTCGGGGAGGCCGGTCATGGCTAAGGCCACACGCATCGGCCGGACCGGCGTTGCAGGTGCCGCCGCAGCACTGCTGTTCGGATGGCTGCGGCAAGGTCGCGGCAGGAAGCCACAGCGAAAGCCGCAGCAGGACGGCAGCAATCCCGACACGATGTTCGAGACGCGGGACACGCCGCCCTGGCTGTTCCCGGTGCTGGGCGGGTTGGCGGTGGGCCTGATCGTGACGGTCGTGGTGTCGCTGCTGCTGATCTTCCCCAACGCGACCAGGGACGAGAACCATGCGCTGACGACGCCGATGCCGGAGCCGCGCCTGCAAATCGATCCCGTCGCCGACCTCAAGCGCTACAAGGCGCAGGCGATGGAACGGCTGACCGGCTATGGCTGGGCCGACCGCGCGCATGGCATCGCCCACATCCCCATCGAGGAGGCCATGCGCCGTGTCGCCGAACGCGGCATCGCCGACTGGCCGGCCGATGCAAGGCGGGAGGCACAGCGATGACAAGGCTCTCAATGGCTGCCCTGCTCTTGCTGCTGTCGGGCCTGACCGCCGGCGCTGAGGCCTCTCCCGCCACCCTGCTGCCGGGAAGCTTCACCGAGTTCGCTTTCGACCAGCGCCCGGGAGCACAACTGCCGCGTGACGTCAGGCTGCGCGACGAGGCTGGTCATGCGGTCACGACCGCCTCCCTGTTCGACAGGGGCAAGCCGCTGGTCCTGGTCTTCGACTATTTCCGCTGCACGACGCTGTGCGGAGTGGTGCTGGGCGATCTGGCGGCGGCGCTGGCGCAGGTGCCGCTGACGCCGGGAAAGGACTACGCGGTGATGGCGGTCAGCTTCGACCCCGGCGACAGCCCGGCCGACGCCGCGGCGCTGAAGGCAAGGCATTTCGAACGCGATCCGGCAATGGCCGGCGCCATCCACGCGCTGGTGGACAATTCCACTGATCGAGGGCGCGAGGTGCGCCGCCTCGCCGATGCCGCCGGCTTCCACTACCGCCTCGACGAGGCGACGGGGCAGTATGCCCACCCGGCGGGCGTGGTGCTGGTGTCGCCGGGGGGAACGGTCTCCCGCTACATCCTCGGGGTGGGCTACGACCCGACCGATCTGCGGCTGGGGCTGGTCGATGCCTCCAGGGGAGCGGTCGGGTCGGTGGCCGACCATCTGCTGTTGCTCTGCTACGGCTATGACGCCACGCAGGGCCGCTACAACGCCGAGGTGGGCCGGCTGTTCCAGGCGACCGGTGTGCTATCGGTGCTGGCGCTCGGGCTGCTGGTCTGGCGCGCCGCGCGCCGGCCGGGACGGGGGTGAGGGCGGCGATGGGAAGCCTGCAACTCCTCCCGCCCAGCGCGTCGGCCCATGCGGCGGACATGGACTGGCTGTTCGCCGCCCTGTTGGGGGTCAGCGCCTTCATCCTGCTGCTGGTCTTCGGGCTGATGATCCTGTTCTGCGTCCGCTACCGCAAAGGCAGCAAGGTGGAGCGCGGCAACCGGCTGGGCCGCACCTGGAGGGTCGAGGTCGCCTGGACCGGCCTGACCTTCGCCGCCTTCCTCGTCCTCTATTTCTGGGGGGCGAACCTCTATGTCCGCATCCACAGCCCCCCCAGTGACGCCACCGATATCTATGTCGTCGGCAAGCAGTGGATGTGGAAGATCGAGCATCCCGGCGGCCAGCGCGAGATCGACACGCTGCATGTCCCGGTCGGCAGGCCGGTGCGGCTGGTGCTGACCTCCCAGGACGTGATCCACGACTTCGCCATCCCTGCCTTCCGCATCCGCCAGGACGCCGTCCCCGGCCGGTACGAGACGCTGTGGTTCACCCCGACGGAGGTCGGCGAATACCGGCTGTTCTGCGCCGAGTTCTGCGGCACCTGGCATGCGCGGATGGGCGGCACCGTCATGGTGATGGAGCCGTCCGACTTCCAGCGCTGGCTGGACAGCCAGGATCCCGGACCCAGCCTGGCGCAGGAGGGGGAGGCGCTGTTCCGCAGCTACGGTTGCAGCGGCTGCCATGGCGGCGCCAGCACCGTCCACGCGCCAAGGCTGGAGGGGCTGTTCGGCCGCCCGGTGCCGCTGGAGGGCGGGCGCACCGTCATCGCCGACGACCGCTATCTGCGCGATTCGATCCTGATGCCCAAGGCGGAGATCGCCGCCGGCTATCCCCCGGTCATGCCCTCCTTCGCCGGGCAGATCGGCGAGGACGATCTGTTGAAGCTCGTCGCCTACATCAAATCGCTTGCCGACAAAACTGCTGACAGCGCGGAAAGGCCTGCCCGATGACGACCGCAACCGTGACCGGCAAACCGGAAGAACCCGTCGTCGCGACGAAGAACTACCTGACGGAGGGTGGCGTCACGCTGCGCTCCTGGCTGCTGACCAGGGACCACAAGCGGATCGCCATCCTCTACACCCTGTCGATCACCTTCTTCTTCTTCGTCGGCGGAGCGGCGGCGACGCTGATCCGGCTCAATCTGGTGACGCCGCCGGGTATCTTCACGCCGGACATCTACAACCGGCTGTTCACGCTGCATGGCGTGATCATGGTCTGGTTCTTCCTGATCCCGTCCATCCCCAACACCATGGGAAATTTCCTGATCCCGCTGATGATCGGGGCCAAGGATCTGGCCTTTCCGCGTTTGAACCTGCTCAGCTGGTATCTGTATGTTGGGGCCGGGTTCCTGGCGCTGTTCGCCATCCTGATCGGCGGGGTCGATACCGGCTGGACCTTCTACACGCCGTTCTCCTCGCTCTATTCCAACGGCTATGTGGTGCTGGCGCTGGCCGCCGTGCTCGCGGTGGGATTTTCGTCGATCCTGACCGGGCTGAACTTCATCGTCACAACCCACCGGATGCGGGCACCGGGGATGACGTGGTACCGGCTGCCGGTGTTCGTCTGGTCAAACTATGCCACCTCCGTCATCATGGTGCTGGCGACGCCCGTGCTGGCGATCACGCTGATATTGGTGGCGGCGGAACGGCTGCTGAAGGTGGGCATCTTCGACCCGGCACTGGGCGGCGACCCGCTGCTGTTCCAGCATCTGTTCTGGTTCTACTCCCACCCCGCCGTCTACATCATGATCCTGCCGGGGTTTGGCGTGATCAGCGAGATCGTGCCCTGCTTCGCCCGCAAGCCGCTGTTCGGATACAAGTTCGTGGTGTGGTCGAGCATCGCCATCTCGGTCATCGGCTTCTTCGTTTGGGCGCACCACATGTTCGTCGCCGGCATCTCGCTCTATGCCGGGCTGGTCTTCTCATTGCTCAGCTACGTCATCGCAGTGCCTTCGGCGATCAAGGTGTTCAACTGGACCGCCACGCTGCACAAGGGCTGGATCAGCTTCGACGCCCCCATGCTGTATGCCCTGGGCTTCATCGGGCTGTTCACCATCGGCGGGCTGACCGGACTGTTCGTCGCCAACCTCGCCTTCGACGTCCATGTCACCGACACCTATTTCGTCGTGGCGCACTTCCACTACATCATGGTCGGCGGCATGGTCAGCGCCTATTTCGGCGGGCTGCATTACTGGTGGCCGAAAGTGACCGGGCGGCTCTATCCGGAATGGTGGGCGCGCATCGCGGCATTGCTGATCTTCTTCGGCTTCAACCTGACCTTCTTCCCGCAGTTCATCCTGGGCTATCTGGGCATGGAGCGGCGTTACTATTCCTACCCACCGGAATTCCAGACCTGGAACATCCTCTCCTCGGCCGGAGCGTCGGTGCTGGCGGTCGGCTATGCCCTGCCCTTCTTCTATCTCGGCTGGTCGCTGTTCCGCGGCAAGCGGGCGGGCGCCAACCCGTGGGCGGCGACCGGGCTGGAATGGCAGACCTCTTCCCCTCCCCCCACCCACAATTTCGACCGGACGCCGACCGTCACCCGCCCACCCTACCAGTACCGGCCGGAACCGGAGCCGCAGGATGTCTGACGCGGCGCCCGTTTCCCAAAGAGCTCCCCAGCCGGAATCGCAATACGCAACGGCGGAGCAGCAGGCGGAGGCCGCCAGCTTCGGCATGTGGGTATTCCTGGCAACGGAGGTGCTGTTCTTCGGCGGATTGCTGCTGGCCTACACATGGCTGCGCGCCAGCCATCCGGAGGGCGTGGCGGAAGCAGGACGCCACACCAAGGTCGTCATCGGATCGGTCAACACGCTGGTGCTGCTGACCAGCAGCTTCACCATGGCCTGGGCCGTCCATGCCGCGGAGCAGGGCCGGCGAAAGGCGCTGACGCGGCTGCTGACGGCCACGGCGCTGCTGGGGCTGCTGTTCCTGGGGCTGAAGGGCTACGAATACCACGGCGAGTGGACCGAGCATCTGGTGCCAGGGCTGAATTTCCATCAGGACGGTCCGCATGCCCGGACCATCGAGCTGTTCTATTTCCTCTATTTTTTGCTGACCGGTCTGCACGGCATCCATGTCACAATCGGCATCGTCCTGATCGCACTGCTGGCGGTGCGGGCGCGGCGCGGCGCCTTCTCGGCGCGTTATTACACGCCGGTGGAGGTGACGGGCCTGTACTGGCATTTCGTCGACATCGTCTGGATCTTCCTCTACCCGCTGATCTATCTGGTCGGACGGAGCGGCCCATGACGACAGGGACGACAGGACTTCCGCGCACCTATCTGTTCACCTGGGCAGCACTGGTGGGACTGCTGGGGGCGACGCTGGCCCTTGCCTATGTGCCGATGCCGGGCCCGCTGAACCTCGTGCTGGCGCTGGGCATCTCGGCGGCGAAGGCGCTTCTGGTGTTGGCGCTGTTCATGAAGCTGTTCCGCGCCCCGGCGCTGACCCGTGCCGCGGCGGCGGCCGGACTGTTCTGGCTGGCGGTCATGTTCGCTCTGTCGGCCACCGATTATCTGACCCGCAAGGTTGAACCCGCTGGCGACCTGTCGGCGCCGACCGGCCGGGAATACCAGTCGGGCGACCACTGAGCGCCTTGCGGGAACAGGTTTGCCGGAACAAGGAGTCAGACGCGATGCACTCGGACGCCACCAGCCGGCTTGTCGATGCCGTGGTCCGCACCCGCCGGATGCTGGACGCGGCAAGGCACAATACGGCCGGGCATTTCGGCGAGGGCGACCGCAATCGCCGCAAGCTCGTGGTACTGACGGACATCCGCGACCTGCACAGCCGCATCATCCGGCCGATTGTCGAATCCCGGCAGCAAATCGTCCGCGATGTCGGCACCGTGTGGTTCCAGGAGGACATCGGCCTCGTCCACGAGATGCCGCGCGCCATCGTCCATTTCACCTCCATCGACAACGCCGAGGATGCGCCGCGCGCCTACATGACCATCCATGTCGGGGAGGACGGCACGACCTCCATTTCGGAAAACTACCTGACGCCGGTGAAGACGACAGACGTACAGAGCTGCCGGTTGGACGATCTCGACAGCGAAGCGGTCGCGCTGGTAATCGACCGGTTTCTTGCCAAGGCAATGCAGGGGTAGGTGAGAAAGCGCAGCGGGACGATGAGCCGCCTCGCCTTGTTAAGGCAAAATTGGTTTTCCATAAGCCATGCTTGACTCCTGCACGGATTTTGTGTGCAGTGCAACATAACCCCCGCTCATGAACCTGGACGGCCGCCCGCCGGATCGAGGCGCCCAACCGAGGTCACTCCCCCACTCCATGACGGCTGGAGTTGTCATGATCGAGTTGATCTTCGTGGTTTGCCTTGTTTCCAGTCCGGACCGCTGCACGGTCGAACGCCCGCAGTTCCAGGAACCGTTCGTCAACGTGATGGCCTGTTCGCGCACCGGCCTGTTCCGGGCCGCCGAATGGGCGGAGCAGCACCCGAAATACACCGTGCGCCGCTGGAAGTGCGAACCGCGCCAAGTCTGACCTCACAGGATCCGGCGGCAGCATCGCATTTCCTCGAAAGAGGCCCAACTCTTTTGAGCACCCCAATTCCATCCGTATCCATGATTGTTATATATGGCAATCATCGATGGTCCATGGATTAGACCCATGGACAGGGATGGAAGGGGTTTGGGCATGCCTGTTCGCATCGCGTTCATCCTTGCCGCGGCCTTGCTGTCGGCTGCTCCGGCAGCAGCCGGCCCGGCCAACGACTACCCCACGGCGGCGCGGGCCGATTACGTGATCGCCTGCATGGCGTCGAACGGGCAGTCGCACATCGTCATGGAGAAATGCGCATGCAGCATCGACGCCATCGCCGACCGCATCACCTATGACGACTACACCGCCATCGAGACGGTGAAGGTGATGGCCGACCAGCCGGGCGAGCGGGCCGGAATCTTCCGCAGCTCCGGATGGGCCAAGGACCTGATGGACCGCTTCCGCCAAGCCCAGGTCGCCGCAGACCGCCAGTGCTTTTGAGAAGGCTATAGCGCCGGATCGCCTTTGGCGGCAG
The DNA here is from genome assembly GCF_042604635.1 of Azospirillum sp. A26. Classification (NCBI taxonomy): domain Bacteria; kingdom Pseudomonadati; phylum Pseudomonadota; class Alphaproteobacteria; order Rhodospirillales; family Azospirillaceae; genus Azospirillum; species Azospirillum sp. A26. The sequence goes on from NZ_CP170474.1 coordinate 423,463, forward strand.
CGGCTGTCAAAGGAATGCTGTGGGTGAAGATGGCGCCCTTGGTGTCCTGCGCGACCACCTCCAAGCTGCCGCCCCCGGTGGGCAGGAAGCTGAAGCGCAGGTTCGGATCCTCGCTGATGGAAATGTCGGTGTCCGCCTCCAGCACCGTCTGGCTGCCGGCGCGAATGACGATCGACTGGATATAATGGGCGGGGATGTAGGTGCGGCTGACCTGATCGAACTGAAGCCCGCTGCTGTTGGGGTGGCTGACCATGACCTGGGCGGTGGCGGGGCTGCCGGAAGACAGCGTTTCCGGAAGCTTCACCTTGATGCGGCCGAGACGCGCCATCGCCTCCTGCGGGTCCTTGACGGCGGGGGCGGAGCAGCCGCCGGCGGCCTTCACATAGACCGCCGTCATCAGCAATCGGCCGTCCTCGGTCTCGCCCACCGCATGGATATTCGTGTATTCGTTGACGCGCACGCGGGTCTCGATGCCGCTGCCGGCGCTGGCCGGGCCGAAGCGGAAGGTGGCAGCCAGCGGCACCGGGTTCTTGTCGACCAGCAGGGACAGCGACTTCAGGCGAAGCGACGGCTCCACCTCGATTCGCACCGGGACCAGCGCCGCGTCATGGGCGCGGGCCGGCGCGTCGATGCGGATGAGGGCGCCGGCCTCCTCGACCGGGCGGTCCTTGAAATACATGTCGTGCAGAATGTCCCAGCGCGCGGCATCCTCCGCCGCATCGGTGGCGGCAAGAGCCGGCATGGACAGGACGATCAGGAGGCCGGCCAGCAGCCCCATCGGCGGATATCGCATCATCGCTCCCGCTCCTATTCCCATTCCAGTTCGGCGAAGGTCGCCGTGACGTTGCGCGGGTTGTATGCATCGAACAACAGCCAGCGCTCCCGTTCCTCCTCCGCCACATGGGCAACGGCATCCTGGATGCCGCCGCCCGCCTTCAACACCCGACGCACACCCTCCACCAGCACCGTCAGGTAGCGCCGCTGGGCATCCAGCGCTCCCGGCCAGGCCACGCGGGCCGGCCCATGGCCGGGAACGGCACGCACCGCCGGCACCCGCTCCAGCCGGTCGATCACCCGAAGCCAGCCCATGGCATTGCCGTCGACGGCCGGGACATGGTCGACGAACAGCAGGTCGCCCGTGAACAGCGTCCCTGTCTTGCGGTCGAAGACGGTCAGGTCGTTGTTGGTGTGCGCGGTCGGATAGGCGGTCAGCACGAGGATGCGGTTGCCGAGGTCGACCCGCACCTCTTCCGCCACCGGCCGGTCCACCCGGACCGGGGCGATCCCGGCCGCCGCTCCGGCACCCAGCTCCTCGGTCAGCCGTTGACGGTAGACCTCCTGGCGGGCCGCCAGCGCGTCGCGCAGGTTGGCATGGCCGGCGATGGGCACGCCGGCGAAAGCGACATTGCCGAAGACATGGTCGGGGTGCATGTGGGTGTTGATGACGATGACCGGTTTCCTGTCGGTCCGCACCGCAATGGCCTCGCGCAGACGCACCCCCAACTCCGGCGTGCCGCCGGTGTCGACGACCGCGACGAAGCTGTCGCCGACGATGAAGCCCATGTTGGCCGTATCGCCAGCGTTGTCCGGCGCTGGCTCGGCGATGGCCCCCTGGTGGACGAAGACCCCGGGCGCCACCTCCGTCATGGCCAGCGGTTCCGCCGACGCAGGCAGAGCTGCAACGAGGAGGCATAGCACAGCGCCGCCGACCTTGAGGCCGATGGTGGTCCTCATGTCCCTAGGCCTTTGCAGTCGGCATCCCGGTCCTCCAGACGATGGGCGAACAGGCTGGCGACGGTCAGGTCGGCGGAGGTGCCGGGGTTGATGCCCTGCCATTTCAAGCGCGCATCGAAGACGAACAGATGCTCGCGCCGGAGGGCCGCCGAGGATGCCGCAGCGACCTGCCGGCGCACATCGCGGGCTTCGGACAGCATGGCCGTGGCGCGATCCTCCCCATGCTTGCGCAGGACATGGCTGTCGGGAAAGGCGGTCAGGAACTCCAGATAAATGGTTTCTGCGCGCGTGACGGCGTCGCTGTCCGGCATCGACCGGGCGCGGGCGACGCCGATGTCGAAGACATCCCGAAAGCCGTCGGCATATTGGGCGGCGATGCGGTCGCGCGACCGGGCCGCCGCCATGGCGGTGCGCAGATCCACCCTCGCCGGGCCGGCGACGTCATGCTCCGCGGCATGACCCAACCCGCCGGGCGATGCATGGCGGATCGCCTCGAAGGCTGCCTCGGCATCCTCCACCGTTAACGCCGCCAGCACTGAGGCCAGCCTGTCCCGCAGCGGGCGCGTTTTTGGAATCTCGGCGGCGCGGGCCAGCGGGGCGCACAGCAGCAGGATGCCCAGGTTGGTGTTGCAGCCAACCACCGACCGGGTGGCCCGGACCGCCCTCAGGATGCGTTCACCGACCGGAACGCTGGAGCGGGCGATCTCGGGCGCTGCGGCCTCCGCCGACAGAAGGAAGTCCTCCACCGTCATGCCATGGCCGGCAGCATGCACATGGACGTTGCCGGGCTTCAGCGCCATCACCTCCGCCCGGCAAACAGCCATGAACAGTTCCGCGGTCGCAGCGTTCATCCCGCCGTTCCCGCACCCTCCGCCCCACCGAAGGACCGGTCGAGCATGTCCGAGGCAAGATGCCCGCCGTGGAAGCTGCGGCCACTGTCGAGTGCGGTGACCACCACGCGCGCCGGGGCGAACAGCAGCGGGTCGATGGCGTAGAAGTCCTTGTTCACCGCCGCGAACACCTCGGCGAAAGGGCGGCCGTAATCGCGGGACTCCGTGCTGGGCAGGCGTTTCGCCAGATCGGCGGCGGCATCGTCGGGTCCGGTGACGAAAAGCTGGACGGTGCCGCCGAACAGGATGGCGTCGTTGGTCCGCCCCATCGCCTCGACGAAGCCCTTGCCGGGCGGCGGCAACGGGGCGACGCCGATGCCGTCGGCGACATGGCCGAGCGGGAAGCCCAATACGTGCACCTTGTGCATGGCGACTTCCAGCACGCGGGCGACGATCTGCACCGTGCCGGCGAGGCTGGCCGTCGGCGTCAGCACCAGCGTCAGCCGCTCCGCCGCCACCCCGCAATCGGCGGCAATCCGCTCGACCAGCGGCGCCGGCGGGACGGTGCCGCTTTCCAGCACCAGCACCGCATGGTCGCCGCTGTCCGTATAGCCCAGCTCGTCGAACAGCGGTTCCTTGCGGGCGAGTGCGCGGCCGGGGCCGGAACCAAGCGCGAAGAAGGAGCGCCCCTCGTCCTTGTGCGACAGGCTCCAGCCGGCATATTGGCTGCCGAGGCAGGCCAGCACCGGATCGGTGCTGTGCACCGCGACCTGGAAGGGCCAGAGGTCCGACTGGGTGTCGGCCTGGAGTGTCACCCGGCCGAGACCGCCCATGCACAGTTCGGCGATGCGGCGTCCGGCCTCCAGCCCGCCGGGATGGGCGATCCCGCCATCGACGATGGTGGCGCCGGCCACGCGGTCGATGCCGAGCCGCAACCGCACCGCATCGGCGACCAGAGCGGCGGCGAGCGGAGCGGACAGGGCCGACAGGCTGGGGTACCCGATCATCGCACGGTGAGTCATGATTTGCCTTTTCCAACGATGGTCCGCGCCGCGTCCATCGCGTCCTGGAAATCGAAGGCGGCGGCGGTGCCACCGGTCTGCATCCGCTCCAGCAGATGATGCTGGACCTTGAACTTGACGTTGCCGATGGCGAGAGCGCCGATGCCGACCGCGTTCGTTTGGGCAGGCAAGGTGGCACCGTCATCCTGCACGCCGACACCCTCCACCCCGACCGGCGACACGGCGTTGATGTCGGCGACGACGCGCAGACGCTTGGCCGCACGCAAATCGTCGGCGGTCAGCACGGTCACCCCCGCCTTGCCGCAAGCCAGCACGACCTCCGCCCGCTCCATCAGCGCGGCCTTGCCGCCGGTCGATGTGTCGGCGCAGGACAGCGTGACGCCATAACGACGGCCGAACTCCTCCGCTTTGCCCTGCACCGCCGACACGCCACGGTGGCTGACCAGGGTGACGCTGCCCCCGGCCTGGGCGGCGATCAGTCCGGCGATGCCGCCGACGACGCCGGTGGCGCCATAGACCTGCACATCCAGGCCGGTCAGGCCCTCCGCCCCCAGCCGCCGCAGCGCACGTTCGACCACGGCGACCATGGCGGCGGCGGTGGTGAAGGCGCCCGACGGGTCGGCGAAGACCGAGATCCGGAAGGGCGGGAACATCGCCTTGCGTGCCACCTCCAGCATGTCCAGCGCCATTGCCGCATCGCGCCCGCCGATGAACAGGCCGGTGCGGGCCGCGTTCTTCGGATCGCGGGAGAACATGGCGTCCTGCGTCAGCGCTTCGACCTGCGCGGTCTCGATGCCGGTGTAGGGAACCACCGTGTCGATGCCGGCATCCACCGCCATGTTGACGTCAAACGGGCTGACATTTGCCAGCGGCGTGATCATGTGCAGCACATAAGGGGCGCCCATGCCTGTCTCCCTCCGGTCATTCCCCCGCTGCCCGTCGTATCGCGGGCGTGAAGTCCGCCTCGGCGGACAGGTTCCGCACCGTCGCACCGACATTCCGTCCGCGGCAGACCATCACCTCCAGCGGTGAACCGGTCCAGCGCGTGCGTATCTCACAGGCCAGCCGCTCCGCCTGTCGGGCATCGCCGATGACGGCGAACCCGGTCGGCCCCCAACTGCTCTGGCCGACCCCGGCGATCCCCTGCGCCTCCAGCCAGGCCAGCGCCTCGGCCACCAGGGGGCTGGTGAAGCGGCCGCCCTGGGCGGGTGCGAAATGGTCGCCGACCGTGCGCTGAAGCTCGCCGATGGCCTGTCCGAACCGGTCAACGTCGCCCTCGGCCAACGCCGGCAGGGCGACCATCAGCATCAGCCGGCACAGATGCGCCGCGGCGTCGGGCGAAAAGGGCGGCAACCGACGGAATGCCTCGGCCTCCGGCGCACCGTGCAGGCCGTGGCCGCCGCGATGGAGCAGGAGCAGGATGCGCCACTCCTCCGGAAACGGCGCCCGCGCGATCACCGGCGGCGCGGCGTCGAGCCCGCCCCGGCCACCGTCAAGCAGCACCCCGCCCTGCTCGAAGGCCGCCAGCCCGATGCCGGACCGGGCCCCCCGCTCCAGCGCGCGGGCCAGATCGCGGGCAGCAGTGCCGCGCCCTTCCAGGCAAACCAGCGCCGCGGCGACGGCGAGGTCCGTCTGGGTGCCGGAACCCAGCCCGACATGGGGCGGGATCGCCTCCTGCACCGTCACCGTGACGGCGTCGGGCAGCCCGGCTTCGCGCCCAAGCCGTTCGATGCTGCGGCGGACACGCTCCGCCGATGGACCGCTGACGGTCAGCCGGTCGGCGGGCCGGACACGCAGGGCGATGGCCGGGCGGTCGATGGCGATGCCGAGACTGCCGAAGCGGCGCCCCAGCCCACCGTTCAGATCGACGAAGCCGGCATGCAGGCGCGCAGGCGCACGGACCCACACCTCCCCTATCCGATTGCGCTGGTGGCTCATCTGCATTCCCTTTGCGCGGGTCACCGCACAATGTTAGCGTTACGAACAAAATTGTCCGTAGCGCGAACGAGTATCCACGCGCGGTAGCCCGAACGGGGCAAGACATATCCAGGGAGGAAACCGGGCATGAAGCGGACGCTTTGCCTGTCGGGGACCGACCATGTCCAAGCATCGGACCCTCAATGTTGGGGCCGGTTCTTGGGCGGATCGTGGCGAAGATCGCCAACGTCCTTGAGTTCGACTTGAATTCTTCGGTCTGACTTCGTTCTTCCCGCTCAGGCGATTGGGGGGCCATGACCTTCCACCCCGACACTCTCTGTCCGTTCTGCGGGCTCGGCTGCGGCGACATCGGGATCGACCGGGACCAGTCCGGTATCGCTCCACGGCCGAGCGGCTGCCCGCAGGCCGACCGGCTCTTCCGACGCTCCATGGCGGTGCCGACGGATGCCCGTCTGGACGGAGCCGCCATTTCCATGGACGACGCGATTGCCGAGGCAGTCCGGTTGCTGCGATCCAGCCGCGCGCCGCTGATCGCCGGACTGGCGGCCGATGTGGAAGGCGTGCTCGCCGCGCTCAGCCTCGCCGAACGCATCGGCGCGACCGTGGATCATGAGCGCTCGGATGCCCTGTTCCGCAATCTGTCGGTCCTGCGCCGCTTCGGCTGGTCGGTGACCACGCTGGCGGAGTTGCGCAACCGCTGCGACCTCGTCCTGGTCGTGGGACCTGACCCGGCCGCGGCCTTTCCGCGCCTGTGGGAGCGCTGGGTGGTCCCGGAATCGGCCTTCGCGGCCGGCACTGGCCGGAACGTCGTCTTCCTGGGCGGGGAACCGCTGCCGGAAACCGTGCGGTGCCTTGGCGGCAGGATCGAAACAAGCGGGGTGGACACCGGCGCTGAGACCGATCTGGCGACGCTGGTCGGCCGGTTGAGGACAGCATTGGCCGGACGGTCGGCGGCGGACGATCCGATGGCGGCCTTGGCGGCCCGGTTGCGCTCCGCCCGCTATGCGGTGGTGGTGTGGGCGGCGGGGCTGTTCGAGGGGCCGCAGCCGGACCTGATCGTCGAGGGGGTGGTGCGCCTGATCCGTACGGTGGACGGCACCACCCGCTGCGCCGGTCTTCCCTTGTCCGGGGCCGACAACCTGATCGGCGCCAATCAGGCCTGCGGCTGGCGCACCGGCTTTCCCTTGCGCACCGGTTTCGATGGCGGCGGGCCGCTGCACGATCCGGAACGCTTCGACTGGCGCACGCGCCTGCGCGATGCCGACGTGACGCTGTGGATTTCCGCTTTCCGTCCGGATGCACCGTCCCTCGCCACCGGCGGCAGCGTCATCATGCTGGCGCCGCCGGAGACGATAGTTGTGCCGGAGCCGGTGCTGTTCATTCCGGTCGGCACCCCGGGCATCGACCATCCTGGCGACGTGTTCCGCGCCGACAGCGTAGTGGCTTTGCATGCCGGCGCCCTGATCGAAAGGAGCCTGCCGAGCGTCGCCGACGTGATCGGCCGGATGCTGGCGGCACTCGGCCAAAACGCCAGAACCAGGGAGGCCGCCGGATGCTGACGAAGCTCACCGGCGGGCGGCTGTTCGACCCGGCCAATGGGCGGCATGGCGAGGTTGCCGACCTCTGGCTGCGCGACGACCGCATCGCCGCCGATCCGGGGCCGGGCGCCGCGCCGGACGCGGTGCATGACGTGACCGGCAAAGTGGTGATGGCCGGCGCCATCGACATCCACAGCCACATCGCCGGCGGCAAGGTGAACCTCGCCCGCCTGCTGATGGGGGAGGAGCACGACCGGCACCGCTTCGCCGGCCATGCCTGCGGCCACAATAGGATCGGGGGCGGCAGCGGCATCGCCACGCCGTCCACCCACACCACCGGCGCCCGCTATATCGAGATGGGATTCACCGCCGCCTTCGAGCCGGCGATGTTGGGCTCCAACGCCCGGCATGCGCATCTGGAGATGAGCGACATCCCCTATATCGACACCGGCGGCTATCTGGTGCTGGGAAACGACGATTTCCTGCTGGATCTGATCGCCACCAACGCCGGGCAGGCGGCGGTCAACGATTATGTCGCCTGGATGCTGACGGCGACCCAGAGCCTTGCCGTCAAGGTGGTCAATCCCGGCGGCATCAACGCCTTCAAGTTCAACGCCCGCTCGCTCGACCTGGACGAGGCCGGGCCGCATTACGGCGTCACGCCGCGCAGCGTCCTGACGGTGCTGGCCCGTGCGGTCTACGAGCTGGGGCTGCCCCACCCGCTGCATGTCCATGGCTGCAATCTGGGGGTTCCCGGCAACGTCGCGACGACGCTCGACACCATCCAGGCGGCATCGGGGCTGCCGATGCACATGACACACATCCAGTTCCACAGCTACGACACGGTGGGAGACCGCAAATTTTCCTCGGGTGCCGCGGCGCTGGCGGAGGCGGTGAACCGGACGCCGACGCTGTCGGTGGACATCGGGCAGGTGATGTTCGGGCAGACGGTAACGGCATCGGCCGACACCATGGCGCAACGCCACACGGCACCGCTTGCCCACCCCCGCAAATGGCTGGCGATGGACATCGAATGCGACGCCGGCTGCGGCGTGGTCCCCTTCCGCTACCGCGACACGTCCTATGTCAACGCGCTGCAATGGGCAATCGGTCTGGAGCTTTTCCTGCTGCTCGACGATCCCTGGCGGGTGTTCCTGACCACCGACCACCCCAACGGCGCGCCCTTCACCTTCTATCCGGAACTGATCTGGCTGCTGATGGACCGCGATTACCGGCTGGCGAAGCTGGCCGAAATCCATCCCGACGCGCCGGCCCACACCACGCTGGGCTCCATCACCCGCGAATACACGCTGGCCGAGATCGCCATCATGACCCGCGCGGCGCCGGCCCGCATCCTGGGGCTTGCCGACCGCGGCCATCTGGCGCCGGGCGCTTCGGCCGACGTCACCGTCTACAGCGATGTGCCGGACCGCCGCGGCATGTTCGAACGGCCCGATCTGGTCTTCAAAAGCGGCCGGCTGGTGGTGCGCGACGGCGTGCTGGTGGCAATGGCGCAGGGCTGCACCCATGTCGTCCGCCCCGGCTACGACGATTTGATCGAGCGCCGCATCGCCCGCCATTTCGACGAGCGGCTCGGCCTGCCGATCAAGCATTTCCGCATCCAGGACGCGGAAATCCGCCATGGCGCCGGGCCGCAGCTCCATCCCTGCCGGCGGCGGGAGGTGCCGTGATGGCGGAAATGCAGATCAACGGCGTGCGCGTCGAGGACACCTTCGCCGAGGCGTTTCCGATGACCTACACGCGGCTGGTCATCACCGCCGACACGCCCGCCTGGGTGGAGGCGGCGACATCTAGCCTGACCGGCTTCGCCACCTCGGTCATCGGCTGCGGTTGCGAGGCGGCGGTGGAACGGCTGCTGACACCGGAGGAAACGCCGGACAACCGGCCGGGTGCCGCGGTGATGATCTTCGGCATGTCCACCGGCGACCTCGCCAAGCTGGTGGTCAACCGGGTCGGGCAATGCATCATGACCTCGCCGGGGTCGGCCTGCTATGCCGGGCTTCTTGAGGGGACCAAGCGCATTCCGCTCGGCGGGGGTTTGCGCTATTTCGGCGACGGGCACCAGATTTCCAAGAAATTCGGCGACCGCCGTTTCTGGCGCCTGCCGGTGATGGATGGCGAGTTCGTCTGCGAGGACAGCGTCGCCGTGGCCAAGGGCATCGGCGGCGGCAACTTCCTGATCCTGGCCGCCAGCCACCGCCAGTGTCTTGCCGCGGCGGAGGCGGCGGTCGCGGCGATCCGGCCCTTGCCCGGCATCATCCTGCCCTTCCCCGGCGGGGTGGTGCGGTCGGGGTCCAAGGTGGGGTCCAAATACAAGGCGTTGATCGCCTCCACCAACACGCGATTCTGTCCGACGCTGCGGGCGGTCGAGCCGCAAACGCTGCTGGCCCCGAACGTCGAAGCGGTGCTGGAACTGGTGCTGGACGGCATCGACGAGGCGGCGATCCGCACAGGCATGCGGGCCGGCATTGCCGCCGCGGCGGCCGGGGGAACGGCGGCCGGCGTGCTGGCGATCACCGCCGGGAATTACGGTGGCAAGCTGGGGCCGCACCATTTCCACCTCCATGAGGTTATGGGCGAGGGGATGGAATGAGCGGCATGACCCTGACCTTCCGCGGCGATGCCGGAATGGCGGTGGACATGTCCGCCCTGCTGCCCGAACGGCTGGCCGGCCTGACGGCCGATGAGGTCGCCGGACTGCCGCTGCCCTGTGGCGGTGGGGTGGCGACCGTCGGCGGGATGTTCGAGGTGTCGGCGGGCGATGCGGCCGAGGGCTTGCTGATCCGGCCGGGACAGGCCGTCCTGCACCGGGTCGGCGCCGGCATGGCGTCCGGACGCATCCTGGTGGAGGGCGACGCCGGCAGCCATGCCGGTGCCGGGATGAGCGGCGGACTGCTGCGCATTGCCGGCAATGCCGGGGATGCCCTGGGCGGCGCCCTGCCCGGCTTGCCGCTGGGGATGCGCGGCGGGCTGATCGGCGTCGGCGGCAGCGCCGGTGACCGCGCGGCCGAACGGATGCGGCGCGGCATCGTCGTCGTCGACGGGCCGGTCGGCGCCTATGCTGCCGGCTTCATGGTCGCGGGGACGCTGGCCGCCGGTGGCGGCTGCGGTCCACATCCGGGCTTCGGCATGCGGCGTGGCACGCTGCTGCTGGGCAGGGCGCAGGACGAAACACCCGGAGGCTTTGTCGACGGAGGCATGCGGGACTGGCTGTTCCTGCATCTGCTGCGGCGCGCCCTGGAGGGAACCGGAAGCTGGTTCGAGCGCGCGGGCACCACCCGTGCCCATCGGTTCATCGGCGACCTTGCGGAGGGAGGGCATGGTGAGATTCTGGCAATGGCCTGAGCGACGATCCCGCTTATCGAAGCCGCGGCAACTGGTTGCCGCAGCCCTGCCGCTTTTGGGCCTGTTGGCCCTTGCGCCACCGGCAGCCGCCCAGGGAAGCGGTTCGCAGGACCCAGGCGCCACGGTGGTGCTGATCGGCTATCTGGCACGCCAGGAGGATCCACGCACCCCGCTCAGCTTCATGGAGCCGGTCGCGACCGACGAAGGGCTTCAGGGGGCCCGGCTGGCGCTCGCCGACAACAACACGACCGGCGTCTTCCTGAAACAGAGCTACCGGCTGGTGGAGCAGGTGCTGCCGCAGGACGGCGACATCTCCGCCGGGGTGAAGGCGCTGGCCGACGAGGGGGTGCGCTTCGTCGTCGCCGATCTGCCGGCCGATGCGCTGCTCGCCGCCGCCGACCGGCCGGAAGCCAAGTCCATGGTGCTTTTCAACGCGCGCGCCAGCGATGATGCGCTGCGCAACGAGCAATGCCGCGCCAACATCCTGCACACCGCCCCCAGCCGGCGCATGCTGGCCGATGCACTGGCACAGTATCTCGCCTGGAAGAAATGGCCGCGGTGGAGCCTGCTGACCGGCCGCGACCCTGGCGATGCGCTCTATGCCGACGCCGTCCGCCGCGCGGCCAAGCGCTTCGGCGGCCGGATCGTCGATGAGAAATCCTGGACCTTCGACACCGGGAACCGGCGCACCGACACCGGCGTCACCACCATCCAGTCGGACATCCCGCTCGCGACCCAGGGGCCGGATTACGACGTGCTGGTCGTCGCCGACGAAGCGGGTGATTTCGGCGACTATCTCGACGGACGCACCTGGTATCCGCGCCCGGTCGCCGGCACCCAGGGTCTGACCGCAACCGCCTGGTCGCGGGTGAACGAACAGTGGGGCGGCACCCAGCTGCAAAACCGGTTCGAAAAGCTGGCCGGACGCTGGATGACGCCACGCGACTATGCCGCGTGGCTGGCGGTGCGCAGCGTCGGAGAGGCGGCTGCCCGGACCGGCGCCACCGGCTTCGATGGCCTGACCGGCTATCTGCACAGCCCCGATTTCGAACTGGCGGGCTTCAAGGGCGAGGCGCTGTCCTTCCGCGCCTGGGACGGGCAGATGCGCCAGCCCATCCTGATCGCCGGGCCGCGGATGCTGGTCTCGGTATCGCCGCAGGAGGGGTTCCTGCACCCGGTCACACCTCTCGACACGCTCGGCGACGATGCGCCGGAAAGCAAATGCCGTCTCAACCGATAGGGCGGAACCAACAAGGCGGACCACACCATGCGATTCCTGCTGTCCTGCACCCTGCTGCTTCTCGCCGGCCCGGTCCTCGTTGCCGAGCCCCTCCTCGCCGAAACCATTTTCGTGTCCAACGAGAAGGACAACCAGATCGCCGTGGTCGACGGCGACAGCCTTCAGATCAAAAACAAGATCAAGGTCGGCCGGCGTCCACGCGGCATCACGCTGAGCGCCGACGGCACACAGCTTTACGTGTGCGTCGGCGACGACAACCGCATCGACGTGGTGGACATCGCCAGCGGCAAGATTGTCCACACATTGCCGTCCGGTCCCGATCCGGAACTGTTCGTGCTGTCGCCCGACGGAACGAAGCTTTACGTCGCCAACGAGAACGACAACATGGTGACGGTGATCGACGTCGCCGAACGCAAGGCCATCGGCAACATCCAGGTCGGCGTCGAGCCGGAAGGGATGGGGATCAGCCCCGACGGCAAGATTCTGGTCAACACCTCCGAAACCACCAACATGGCACACTTCATCGACACGGAGAAACACGCCGTCGTCGGCAATGTGCTGGTGGACAGCCGGCCGCGCGTCGCCCGCTTCACCGACGACGGCAAGCAGGTCTGGGTGTCGAGCGAGATCGGCGGCACGGTCAGCGTGATCGACGCGGCGGCCCACAAGGTGATCAAGAAGATCCGGTTCGAGGTCACCGGCGTCCGGCGCGAGGCCATCCAAGCCGTGGGCATCCAGATGACGAAGGACGGCAAGCGCGCCTTCGTGGCGCTGGGTCCGGCAAACCGCATCGCCGAGATCGACACCGGCAGCCTTGAGGTGAAACGCTATTTCCTGGTCGGGCAGCGCGTGTGGAACCTCGCCTTCTCCCCCGACGAGAAGCGGCTCTACACCACCAACGGCATCAGCAACGATCTGTCGGTGATCGACCTGGAGCGCAACAAGGTGATCAAGAGCATTCCGGTCGGCGGCGCGCCCTGGGGCATCGTCGTCAAGCCATGAACTGACGGAACCCCTTGCCGGACCGTCCGGTTGATGGGGATGGCCGGGTGCGTCGGCAAATTGCCGACGATGGCCCGACGCGGCTCGCGGCAGGACCGGACGGTCCTGAACCGCCTCGCCAGGATTGACCATCCCCGGAGACCCACGATGAAACGCTTCACCACACTGCCCTTGACGGGCCTCGCATTGGCCGCCGGCCTTGCGATTGCCGCGCTGCCGGCCTCGGCGCAATCCACCGGCAATCCGACCGGCGGCTCCACCGGTACCAACACGCAGAACGCCCCGGCCGGTACCACCGGACAATTGCCGCCCGACTCCCTGCCCGGCAAGCGCCAGGGCGCCATCGGCGGCGCTCCGGTCCCGCAGGGCAGCTCCGGCAGTTCCACCGACGGCACCAGCGCCCCGACCGGACAGCTTCCGGGCGGCTCCCTCCAACAGGAAAGGCAGGGCGTGATCGGCGGCGCCCCGGTCACCCAGGGCGGCTCGGGCCAATCGACCGGCAAGCAGGAGAGCCAGTAACCGGGGCCATTTCCGGTTTCCCGACGGACAAGCAACCGCCACCTTCCCGAAGATGGGGTAGCGCGGCCCGAAAGGCCGCGCCATCCCGGTCCTTTAACGGTCAACGGGACGGCGGCGGTTGCGATTTCAAGTTACTCCAAACCTCTTTTGAGGGTTTGTTGGCAAAACAAACAAGATGCCATAATGCCTGCCGTGACCGACGCCGTGGCTGCAGCTATCCGGCCATCAATCATGCTGGATCGACATGCCCGCATGACCGCGACGGTCCTCCAATGATTTCAAAATCCATGGGAGAAAGCGGCGATGGGCATGTGGCAGGGGTCATCCCCGAAAATCAATCGCGTGCTGGTGGGCGAATCCTTGGTCGGCGACGGCAACGAGGTCGCCCATATCGACCTGATCATGGGACCGCGCGGCAGTGCGGCGGAAACCGCCTTCTGCAACGCGCTGACCAACAACAAGGACGGCTTCACCAGCCTTCTGGCGGTCATCGCCCCCAACCTGCAATGCAAACCCTCCACCATCCTGTTCAACAAGGTCACGATCAAGGGGGCGGAACAGGCGGTGCAGATGTTCGGGCCGGCCCAGCATGGCGTCGCCAAGGCGGTCGCCGACTGTGTCGCCGCTGGCACCATCCCGCAGGATGAGATCGACAACATCTTCATCTGCGTAGGCGTCTTCATCCATTGGGAAGCCAAGGACAACGCCAAGATCCAGGACTATAATTACCGCGCCACTAAGGAAGCCATCGAGCGCGCGGTGTCTGGCTATCCAGGCCTCAAGGATCTGCTGAACCAGAAGGATTCGGCCAAGCATCCCTTCGCCGCCTGACACTGGGTCCGGTGGCGTCCTGCAGGATGGCGGTGGCCGGATCACCGTCATCGGGTACGCCACCGGCCGCATCCGGACCGGCGCGATAGGACCGGATACCGTCCATGCGCCAAAAATCTCATTATCTGCAAATTGCAAATAACGACACCTCTGGCCATCACCATAAACTTCAATTATATTTTTAATAAAAGGCATTTATTTTGAACTCCGCGGCAAATCAGCGGACGGCGCACATATTTTTTCTAATTCCAACAAGATAATTCCCCATAATTATTGCCGCAGCGCAACAAATCTGGCCTAAATTATCTTAAGACTATCCATTGGGATGATGGCTGACTTGCGGACTCACGGGTACAATTTCCTAGTGGGCTCCCGCGGCAATGTTGCCTGATCGCCCATTCCAGCGGAGGATGCGGACATGAAGACTTGGCGCAAGCCGACGATTGTCGAGATTTCGGTCGGCACCGAAATCAACGCCTACGCCTGCGCCGGTTTGTAACCGGCAAAGGCGATCCATTCCCAAACATCCTTAGCACGTCTTCAACTCAAGGCCGGCAGCGGCTCGAAATGGGCGAAGAACTGCCCCGCATCGTCCGGCGCGCCCACATCGTAGTGCAGCGCGCAGAGTCGCAGCCGGCCGGCATTCCCCAACTCCGGGCCCGACAGCATGGTGTGGAAACTCTCACCACCGAGCAGGCGATGCGCGGTCGTGAGGTAAAGCCGTGAAAGCACCCGATCGCGCAGCATGGTGTCGAGCATCTGCGGCCCCGTCAGCAGATAGATGCTGCGCAGTCCCCGGCTGCCGAGTTCGCGGACCAGCGCCCCACCGTCCACCGACGCGCCGGCACCGGCGACCAGCACCTCATAGCCGGCGCGCCGCCAATGCGCGACCCGCTCGGCCGGAGCCCATGCACCGGTGGCGAGGATCACGCGCTGACCATGACTTGCAGGCGAGTCCGGCATCGGGAAGTCCAGGCCGGCGCTGGCGACGACCACAGCAGGCTGGGGTGAAAGGCCGTTGTCCACCCGCCACTGCGCCAGATCCCGCGTGGCCGCCTGAGTGCCGATTTGCAGAACGTTGTCCAATCGCCCCGCCGCAAGGTCCCGCAGGTAACCGCCATGAGTGACCAGACAGTCCGCCTGCGCCTGAAGTTCGAGGAACAGCCGGAAGTCGTTGCCGCTGACCAGCCCGGCCGGCAGCCGGCTTTCCCCGGAGGCGGGGTCGCGCAAGGCGATGCGCCCGTCCAGGCTGGCGACGAAGCTGGCATAGACGAACGGCGCGCCGGCACTCCCCTGCTCATGAAGGCGGTGGGCGAGATAGGCGCCGGACAATGCGATGTCCTCAGACGCGCCGGGATAGAGGCGCAGCAGGCGGGCAGTCATCGCGGTTCCCTCAATCACCGCGGTTCCTTCGATGCAACGGCATCGACCTGGCCCAGAAAATCGGCGGCCAGCGCATCGGCAATGTCGGTCTTGCTGACCGATTGCAGGCCCTGCCATGCCGGCATCGAATTGACCTCCAGCACCAGCCAGCGGTCGCCGGCGCCAGGATCGGCAATCAGATCGACACCGGCATAATCCGCCCCCACGGCGGCGGCGGCGCGCACCGCCAGATCGGCGGCGGTGCCGTCCGGCGCCATGGCCTCGCAGCGGGCGCCCTGATGCACATTGGTGATCCAACTGCGGCCATGGCGGATCATGGCGGCCACCGCACGCCCTCCCACGACGAAGACCCGGCAATCGCGCCACTCGCCCTCCCGGCGCGGCGGCACAAAGGATTGAAGGTAATAGACGCCGGCCACCGCCTCGGACTCCGGCACGTCGTCTGGGGTGGACAGGCGACGCAGGCCGCGTCCCTGGGCGCCGAACAGCGGCTTCAGCACGCAGTCCGGCGTGTTCCCCACCACGGCATGCGCCATATCGGCAGATTGAACGGCGACGGAGGGAGGCGTCGGCAGACCGGACCGGGCCAGCAGGAAACTGGTGGCGCTCTTGTCCACACAGCGTTCGATGGCCCGGGCGGTGTTGTAGACGGGGACGCCCAGCTGGTCGAGCGCGTGAAGCACTCCCAAGCGCAGCGTCACCTGTTCGAAGCTGCCCTGACCGATCACCCTCACGAAAGCACCGGACGGCAGGCTGTCGCCAAAGCCCGGCAGCAGAAGATCGGTCAGCGTCCGTCCGACGGCGAAGCCGCAGGCGCTCAACGAAACGCGCCGGCATTCGACACCGCGGCGCGCGAATGCCCGCTCCAGGCGTGCCGCGTGCCAATCGGCTCCGTCGGTGAACAAAGCGACTGCACCGCTCATGCCGCCTCCACCATGATGAAGAGCCGGCGCAGCGTCCGGGCATACCGGCCGGCAAGGCGCCGGGCCTCCAGCAGGTCGTCTGCGTCGGCGAGCACGGTGCAAAGCGGCGCTCCGGTCGGGACATGCGCAGGCGTTTGCGGCCGGTCGGCTGTCCAGTCCGGCCAGCGCAGTTCCTCCGACAAATAGACCGGAGCCGTGGCGTAGACGACCGTGGCAGCGCGGCAGCCGGCAAGCGGTGGCAGTGCAGCCGGCAGTTGCCTGGCGCAGGCCGCCAGATGCAGGCCGAACAGGCTGGGCATCGGCGGACGGTCGAACAGGTCGAGCGTCGCTCCCAGCCGCGGGTTAATCTCCAGCAGGCACCATCCGGCAGACCCAACCAGGAAATCGGCACTGTTCAGCCCGACCAGCCCAACCGCTTCGGCGATTACCGCCGTCGCCTCGATCATCGCCGCGCCCATCCTTCCGCAAGCCGGCAACGGGCCGACCGCCCCGCCGTAACGGTAGGGCTGCCTGGGTGCCGGCGCCACCCATTGCCGGCTGAAGCCCACCGGCCGGATGCCACGGCCGTCGGCCAGGAACAGCAGGGACACCGGACGCCCGCCCATGCGGCGCTGTGCATAATGGCCGGCCGCCAGTCGTTTGGAGGCCCGCCGGATGTGGCCGCCACCGCTGGCACCTGCGCGCTTCACCAGCCAGCCGTCGCTATTCGGCAGCGACAGCGAGACCTCCGGATGCGGAATGCCGAGACGGGCAAGCAGGGTTGCAAAAGCGAGAGGATCCTTCACCTGCGCCACCGCTTCCGCGTGGTTGCCGATCACCGGCCGGACGCGGGCAAGCGCCGCCAGAAGATCGGGTTGGTCCTCGAACCCGGCGCCATAGACCAGCGGCAGCCCGCGCAAATCGGGCAAGGCCAGCGTCCGCCGCAATGCGCCGGCGGAAATACGCAGCCGGCGCGACGGCAGGTTTAGGCAGGGGGTGGCCATGGCTGCCGTATCCGCGTCGGCGAACAGATCGATGGCGGCGACGCTGCGCCCGCCGCGGCAGGCGCTGGCCGCCAGCGCCCGTGCCGACAGCGCAACCACGACGAATTCCGGAACTGCCGTCGGGGTCAAGCTCCACCCCCTCGGAAAAGCATCTTGAACAATCGTTTGCAATGCCAACAATCAGGCGCGAACGCTCTCTTTGCAATGACCCTTCCGAAGCATGGCGACCGCCGCCCACCGGATTTGACTCCGGCATCGAACAGGGTGTGTCCTGGGGAAAACAGGATGTACGAAGCCGCGATCCCTGCAGAGCCTCCGCCGATTCCTGCGATCCATGGCCCCCCCGCCCTGGCGGTGGAGGAGTTGAGCCACAATTTCGGCAAGCGCTTGGCGCTGGATCGCGTCTCCTTCGCCGTGGCACCCGGCGGTTTCACCATGCTGCTGGGCCTGAACGGGGCGGGAAAGACCACGCTGTTTTCGCTGATCACCCGGCTCTATTCCAACCGGACCGGCGCCATTCGCATCTTCGGCTTCGACCTGCGGCGCCAGCCGACCCGCGCATTGGAGCGGATCGGCGTGGTGTTCCAGCAGCCGACGCTCGACCTCGATCTCACGGTCCGGCAGAACCTGCGCTATCACGGCGGCCTGCATGGGATGTCGCCCGCCGACTGCGAAGCCCGCGCACGGGAGGAACTGGCGCGCATCGGCCTTGCCGACCGCGGCGACGACAAGGTCCGCGCCCTGTCCGGCGGACAGCGAAGGCGGGTGGAGATCGCCCGTGCGCTGCTGCACCGGCCGAGCCTGCTGCTGCTCGACGAACCGACGGTCGGTCTGGACACGGACTCGCGCCGCCACATTCTGACCCATGTCCGCGCGCTGTGCCGGGAGCAGGGACTGGCGGTCCTGTGGGCCACCCATTTGATGGACGAGGCGACCGACGATGATTCCGTCGTCGTGCTGCACCAGGGTCGGCTGCGCGCCTCCGGCACGGTGCGGACGGTCTGCGCCGAGACCGCCACCGCCTCCCTGCCCGCCGCCTTCGCCGTCCTGACCACAGGGGAGCGCCGGCCATGAGCGCCGCAACCTACTGGTACTGCCTGCGCAGCATCATCGTGCGCGAAGGCCTGCGTTTCCTGCACCAGCGCGAGCGTTTCTTCGCCGCCCTGGTCCGGCCGCTGGTCTGGCTGGCGATCTTCGCCGTCGGCTTCCGGGCCGTGCTGGGCGTGTCGATCATCCCGCCTTACGAAACCTACATCCTCTACGACGAGTATGTGGTTCCGGGGCTGGTCGCGATGATCCAGCTGTTCAACGGCATGCAGAACTCGCTGTCGATGGTCTATGACCGCGAGATGGGCAGCATGCGGACGCTGCTGGTCAGTCCCCTGCCGCGCTGGTACCTGCTGGTCGCCAAGCTGCTGGCGGGTGTCGCGGTGTCGATTGCACAGGTTTATGTGTTTCTCGGCATCGCATGGCTGTGGGGGGTGGAGCCGCCACCGCTGGGCTATCTCGCGGCCCTGCCGGCGCTGCTGCTCAGCGGGCTGATGCTGGGGGCGCTCGGCCTGCTGCTGTCGTCCTTCGTCCGGCAACTGGAGAATTTCGCCGGGGTGATGAACTTCGTGATCTTCCCGATGTTCTTCGCCTCCTCCGCCCTCTATCCGCTCTGGCGGATCAGAGAGGGCAGCCCGGCGCTTTACCAGATCGCCGCCTGGAACCCCTTCACCCAGGCGGTGGAGCTGATCCGTTTCAGCCTGTATCTCCGAGTCGATGTCAGTGCCTTGCTGTGGGTGGCCGGCTGTCTCGCCCTGTTCCTGGGTGCGGCGGTCCTGGCCTACGATCCGGGGCGCGGTTTCTGGGCGCGGCGGGGTGGCCCGGCCGAACAGGCCTGATATCGGGAGCGTCGGATTCGGCGTTCTCGATCTTCCGGATTAACTCTTCGGTCTCGCCCTACCCGTTATTCCGCCTCTTTCGAAAACTTTCGAACGGTGGCGGAAAATAATCTTCACAGCCTATCTTTATTTGATCAAACTGATTGTCAGTATCGCCAACAGAGTGCGGGGCAGTTTAGAACCCCGCCAACAGTCGTGTCCCGTCATTTAGGACCGGCACGCCTGCGATGCCAAAACAGTTCGAAATCTGAGCGCCGGTAACCGAACCGCCCGACGTCTCTCAGTTCGACGTCATGCGTCCATCGTCGAGAGAGAACGCCCTCTCTGAAGATCGCCTTTCACGGAAGCCGCCGCCTGCCGCCGCACGAGTTTCTGGGACCACGGACGACCGCCGAAAAAACGGGAGGAAACACATGAACCCCTTTGTGCGCTGTCTGCTCGTCACCGCCGCGATCCAGGCGGCCGCCGCCGCCATCCCCACCGGTGCTTTCGCCAACGACGACATTCTGAAGAACCAGAAGGACCCGTCCAACTGGGCACTGCAGCTCGGAAATTATGCCGGCCAGCGTTACAGCACGCTCGACCAGATCACCCGCGACAACGTGAAGAACCTGCGCCCGGTGTGGCAGTTCTCCACCGGCGTGCTTCGCGGCCACGAAGGCGGTCCCATCGTGGTGGGCGACACGATGTACATCTCGACGCCCTTCCCCAACAACGTCTATGCGCTCGATCTCAACGACAATGGCCGCATCAAGTGGAAGTATGAGCCGAGACAGGATTCGTCCGTCATCCCCGTGATGTGCTGCGACACCGTCACCCGCGGTGTGGCGGTCGCCGGCAACAAGCTGTTCCTAGGTCAGGCCGACAACACGCTGGTGGCGCTGGACACCGAAACCGGCAAGGTGCTGTGGTCGGCCAAGAATGGCGACGCCAGCAAGGGCGAGACGCTGACCGCTGCCCCGCTGGTGGTGAAGGACAAGGTCTATGTCGGCATCAGCGGCGGCGAGTTCGGCGTGCGCGGCCATCTGACCGCTTACGACATCAACTCCGGCAAGATGGTGTGGCGGGCCTATTCGACCGGTCCCGACAAGGACGTGATGATCGACCCGCAGAAGACGATGATGCTCGGCAAGCCGATCGGCGAACCCGACCTCGGCATCAAGACCTGGCCGGCCGACCAGTGGAAGATCGGTGGTGGCACCACCTGGGGCTGGTACACCTACGATCCCGAACTGAACCTGATCTATTACGGCACCGGCAACCCGGGCACCTGGAACCCGGCGCAGCGCGCGGTCGACAAGGACCGGGCCAAGAGCGACAACAAATGGTCGATGACCATCTTCGCCCGCGATGCAGACACCGGACAGGCGAAATGGGTGTTCCAGAAGACGCCCTTCGACGAATGGGATTATGACGGCGTCAACGAGAACATTCTGGCCGACGTCACCATCGGCGGGGGCAAGCGCAAGGCGCTGATCAATTTCGACCGCAACGGCTTCGCCTATACCATCGACCGCACAAACGGCGAACTGCTGGTCGCTCAGAAATACGATCCTTCCGTCAACTGGGCGAGCGAGATCGACATGAAGACCGGCCGGCCGAAGGTGAACGACAAGTACAGCACCTTCGCCCAGGGCGAGGATCACAACACCACCGGCGTCTGCCCGGCAGCGCTGGGCTCCAAGGACCAGCAGCCGGCCAGCTACTCGCCCGACAGCGGCCTGATCTATGTGCCGACCAACCACATCTGCATGGATTACGAGCCGTTCAAGGTGGAGTATTCCGCCGGCCAGCCCTATGTCGGTGCGACGCTCAGCATGTATCCGGCGCCCGATTCCCATGGCGGCATGGGCAACTTCATCGCCTGGGATCCGTCCGCCGGCAAGATCGTCTGGTCGAAGCCCGAACGTTTCGCGGTGTGGAGCGGTGCCCTGTCGACCAAGGGCGGCGTCGGTTTCTACGGGACGCTGGAGGGCTATCTGAAGGCGTTCGACCTGAAGGACGGCAAGGACCTCTACAACTTCAAGACCTCGTCCGGCATCATCGGCAACGTCAACACCTACATGCACAAGGGCAAGCAATACATCGCCGTGCTGTCGGGTGTCGGCGGCTGGGCCGGAATCGGACTGGCCGCCGGTCTGACCGGCGAACAGGAAGGGCTGGGCGCCGTCGGCGCACACAAGGCGCTGGGCGAATACACCCAGCTGGGCGGCACGCTGACCGTCTTCGCCTTGCCGGACACTCAGTAACGAACAAGCGGGCGCCGGTTCCCAAGGCTGGGGGCCGGCGCCTGCACAATTTCCAGGCTGATGGCGCCTACGCATGAAGGCAGTGGGGAGAGAAAACAAGATGCCCAAATACCTGATCGGGCTGTGCGCCGCCGTCGGGTTCACCGCAACCGTGACCCTCGGCACCGCATTCGGCCAGCAGGATGCAGCACAGAAACCGGAGCAGAGCCCAACACCGCCGAACCAGACGCAAACCGCTCAAACTCCGGCCACGCAAAGCCCGACCGCCCAGGCTCCAACCACGCAGGCGCCAGCCGGCGGAAACGCCGCGCAGGAGGCGAAGGTCGCCGACCCGGAGGAACTGGTGGACGATCAGGGCGTGCCACTCTACGCGGTGCGGGACGGCAAGGTGGACCAGGGGACCTACAACGGCTATCGGCGCTATGCCTCGTCCTGCCATGTCTGTCACGGGCCGGACGGGCTCGGTTCGTCCTTCGCGCCGGCGCTGGCCGATTCACTGAAGCGGATGGACTATTGGCAATTCACCGACGTGGTGACCAACGGCCGCAAGAACATGGGCGCCACCGGCGACAAGGTGATGCCGACCTTCGGGTCCGATCCCAACGTGATGCTCAACCTCGCCGACATCTACCGCTATCTGAAGGCGCGTTCGGACGACAAGATCGGCCGCGGACGGCCCGAGCGGTTCAAAGCGCCGTCGTGAGTCCGGCATGACCCGCCGGCTCTCCTTTTCCAGGCGTGTCCTGTACCTGGCCGTCGCGCTCTGCGCGGCGGCTGCGTCCATTGGCCGACCTGCCAGTGCGGCAGAGGGCATCCCCACCGAGGTGCTGCGCGTCTGCGCCGACGCCAGCCTGCTTCCATTCTCCAACGAGCGCCGCGAGGGGTTCGAGAACCGGATCGCCCAGCTGATCGCCGACGATCTGAAGGTGCCACTGACCTTCACGTGGTGGCCGCAGACCATCGGCTTTGTCCGCAACACGCTGCGCACCCGCCAGTGCGATCTGGTGATGGGCACGGCGGTCGGCGAAGAGCTGATGCAGAACACCAATCCCTATTACCGGTCGACCTATGCGCTGATCTATCGGAAGGATTCCGGGATCACGGCGAAGACGCTGGCCGATCCGTCGCTGCAGGGGGCACGCATCGGCGTCATCGCCCGCACGCCGCCTTCCGCGGTGATGCTGCGCCATGGGTTGATCAACATGGAGCCCTACCAGCTCGACACCGATACGCGCGCCCACCATCCAGCCCAGCAGGCGGTGGAGGACGTGGCGGCGGCACGCACCGATGCCGCCATCGTCTGGGGCCCGATTGCCGGCTATTTCGCCGCCCGGCAGCAGGTGCCGCTGGCGGTCGTGCCGTTGATGGACGAGCCGGGGGCTTCGCCCTTTCAGTACATGATCTCCATGGGCCTCCGTCCGGACGAGCCGGACTGGCGGCACTGGCTGAACGACTTCATCGTCCGCCGCCAGGGCGACATCGACCGCATCCTCGCCGAATACCATGTCCCGCTGGTCGATGCCGACGGAACCATCCGGGCAGAGGTGGCGGAGCCGGACGGCTATCGCATGACCGATTACCGCTCCCCCACCCCGCCCGGCCTGCGCGGTGCCGAAACGGTGGGAGCAGCGGAGGTGGAGCGGCTGGCGAAGGCCGGCGCCGTCCTGGTCGACGTGCTGCCGACGCCACCGAAACCGGCGGGTCTGGCGGCGGACAGCCGTTGGGTGCCGCCACCGCATCGCAGCCTTCCCGGCGCCCATTGGTTGCCGAATGTCGGCTACGGCGCGCCGTCGGATGAACAGGAGGCTTATTTCCGCACCGGCCTGGAGGCACTGACCGCGGGTGACCGCAAGCGTCCACTGGTGGTGTTCTGCCAGCCCGACTGCTGGATGAGCTGGAATGCGGCCAAGCGCGCGGTCGCCCTGGGCTATCAGGCGGTCAAATGGTTCCCGGCCGGCACCGAAGGCTGGACGGCGGCGGGACATGAGCTGGTCACGGTCGAACCGGAACCGAGCCCTGTATCCTCAAACTCAGCATCTAAGGTTGCAAATTGAGTGCTCCGCTCAGGACAGCAACGCCGTCAGCATCCGGGCGATCTGGCCGAGCCGCTGCTCGATCCGGGCCGGCTGCTCGCACACCGCGGTCTGTGACCGGCGGCGGTCATCGAGGATGCGGCGGTCCCAGGCGATGGCATCCTTGATCTCCTTCGCGCGGGCCGCGTCGCCCGATGCGGCGTCGAGGTCGCGCAGGCTGGCGGCGATGCGGTCGCGCAGGGCCCGCTGGTGCTGGGCGTACCGCTCGATGGAGGCGATGGCGGCGGTGCGCTGACGATCCAGCGTCTGGAAGGTTCCGGCGAACACCAGGGCGAGCCTGCGGTCGTGCTCCTGCTCCGCGCCCTGCTTGACCGGCCCCGCCAGTGCCTCGACCTGCGGCTCCAGCGTCGCGGGATCGACGCTGTCGTCGGCGGCGCGCCGGACCAGGGTGGAGACCGCGGGGTCTCGTTGCCATTCGTCCATCAGGCCGTCGAGCGACGGGCCATCCCAGACCGAAGCCGGGGACAAGCTGGGGACGAGGATTTGCTGGCAGGGCCAGTCGGGGTTCTTCGGGTCCTGCGCGATGGCGGCGGCGGGCAATCCGGCGCCCATGGCGATGGCCAGAGCCGCGGCGAAGGCGGGTCCGAGGACGGAGGAATATCGTTGCATGGTGGGAATGATGGCTCCGCCAACGATTCGGCGCAATCGGAACCGCTGCGCAAAAGGAGAAGCCCGATGGATCATGTGGGGAGGTGGGCCGCAGCCGCTATCATCGCTGTTGCGATGGTCGCTTTGCCGGCACCGGCATCGGCGCGGACACTGGTGTTGGACCTCGAACTGGAGGACAGCAGCGGCGAAGCCCCATCCGCGGAGCATAAGGAGCGGTTGAAGCGGGTCAGCGCGGAGCTGCGTCATGCCCTCGATGCCAAGGGGTATGACGTGATCGGCGACGCGGCCACCGCCGGACTGGTCCCGCCGGGAACGGCGATCCGGTCCTGCAACGGCTGCGAGCGCGACATCGCGCGGGCGGCCGGGGCCGATCTGGTCGTCTTCGGCATCGTCCGCAAGGTCAGCAGCCTGATCCTGTGGATCGGCGTGGTCGTCGAGGATGTCGGTACCGGCCAGATGGTGACGACGGCACGCGGCGACATCCGCGGCGACAGCGAGACCGCATGGTCGCGCGGCGTCGGCTGGCTGGTCGAGCATCGGCTGGCGGAGCATGCGCCGCAAAAGCGGTAGGCGGGCGGCGGGGAGGACCGAGGAATGCCGGACGAATCTGAAAGCGGCTACAGCAGCATCATGAACGTCCTGCGACCGCCGCCGCCGCGCACGGCGGCCCTGATGCGCCGCTACGATCTGGTGCTGCGCGACTATGTCGGCGATTTCCGCATCGGCGTCTGGGACCATGAGAAGACCCGGACCCAGCGCGTGCGGGTCAGCCTGACCGTCACGGTGGAGGTGCCGAACCGGCCCTTCGTCGACGATCTCGAAGCCGTCGTCTCCTACGAATACCTGATCAAGGGGGTCGAAGCCTTCATGCAAAGCCAGCACATCCAACTGCTGGAGGTGCTGGCGGAGAAACTGCTGGCGCTGTGCCTGTCGCCGCCGCAGGCCGTCTTTGCCCGGGTGCAGGTGGAAAAGCTGGAGATCGTCCCGCAGGCCGCCGGGGTGGGCGTGGTGCTGACCGGCGCACGGGAGCCGTCGTAACGGTAGCAAAGTCAGCCGTGGGGCCGCAGGCGGCGGCGCGCACGCCGCCTGCGGGACCGGTTTCAACCTCGCTACTCCGCCGCCTCGACCATCTGCGCCTTCTCGATTCTGATCGCGCAGTATTTGAACTCCGGGATCTTGCCGAAGGGATCGAGCTGCGGGTTGGTCAGCACATTCGCCGCCGCTTCCGCATAGGCGAAGGGGATGAAGACCAGCCCCACCGGCATGCGGTCGTCGATGCGCGCCTTCAGGCGGATCGTGCCGCGGCGGCTCGACACCAGCATATAGTCGCCGGTCCTCATCCCGGCGCGGGTGAGGTCATGCGGGGAGACATAGGCCACCGCCTCCGGCTCCACCGCATCCAGCACGCTGGACCGGCGGGTCATCGACCCGGTGTGCCAATGCTCCAGCTGGCGGCCGGTGGTGAGGACCAGCGGGTAATCGAGGTCCGGCGTCTCCGCCGGGTTGATCGGCCGCGCCGGCACGAAACGTCCGCGGCCCGTCTTGGTCGGGAAGCCGTTGCCGAAGACAATGTCGTGACCGGGCTGGTCCGGACCGTCGACCGGATAGGTGACGGAACCTTCGCGCTCTACCCGCTCCCAGCTGATGTTGGCGAGCGACGGCATGGCGCCGACCATCTCGGTGAACACCTCCGACACGTGGGTATAGGTCCAGTTCAGTCCCAGCCCGCGCGCCATGTCCTGGATGATCCACAGATCCTGGCGCGCCTCGCCCGGCAGCGGCACCGCCGCACGGCCCATCTGGACCTGTCGGTTGGTGTTGATGACGGTGCCGTCCTTCTCCGGCCAGGCCGAGGCCGGCAGAACCACGTCGGCGTATTTGGCGGTCTCGGTCAGGAAGATGTCCTGCACCACCAGATGGTCGAGCATCGCCAGCGCCTCGCGGGCGTGGGTCACATCCGGATCGGACATCGCCGGATTCTCGCCCTCGATGTAGAGGCCGTTGATCCGGCCGTCATGGATGGCGTCCATGATCTCGACCACCGTCAGGCCGCGCTTGCCGTCCAGCTTGGTGTCCCAGTAATTCTCGTAGAAGGACTGGACCTCCGGATCCTCGACCGACTTGTAGTCGGGGTAGAACATCGGGATCAGGCCGGCGTCGGACGCGCCCTGGACGTTGTTCTGGCCGCGCAGCGGGTGCAGGCCGGTGCCGGGGCGGCCGATCTGGCCGGTGACCAGCGACAGCGCGATCAGGCAGCGGCTGTTGTCGGTGCCGTGGATGTGCTGCGACACGCCCATGCCCCAGAAGATGATCGACGCCTTGGACCTTGCGAACAGCCGGGCCACCGTGCGCAGGGTGGCGGCGGGGATGCCGCAGACCTTCTCCATCTCCTCCGGCGGGTAATCCTTCACCGTCTCGGCCAGCGCCTCGAAATCCTCGGTGTTGGCCTGGACATACTGGCGGTCGTACAGCCCCTCCGCGATGATGGTGTGGAGGATGGCGTTCAGCATCGACACGTCGCGGCCCGGCGTGAACTGCAGCATGTGCGTGGCATGGCGCGCCATGGCGAGACCGCGCGGGTCCATGACGATCAGCTTGGCGCCGCGCTCCGCCGCGTTCTTGAAGAAGGTGGCGGCGACGGGATGGTTCTCCGTCGGGTTGGCGCCGATGATGACGATGACCTCGGCATCCTCCGCCGCCATGAAGGGCGCCGACACCGCCCCCGACCCGACGCCCTCGATCAGCGCCGCGACCGACGAAGCATGGCAAAGCCGCGTGCAATGGTCGACGTTGTTGGTGCCGAAGCCGGTCCGCACCAGCTTCTGGAACAGATAGGCCTCTTCGTTCGACCCCTTAGCCGATCCGAAACCGGCCAGCGCGTTGCCGCCGCGTTCGTCCCTGATCTTGCGCAGGCCGCCGGCCGCCGCCGCCAGCGCCTCGTCCCAGCTCGCTTCGCGGAAATGGGTGAAGGGGTTCATCGGGTCGATGTCGACGTCGTGCTTCGACACGCCCTCCTTGCGGATCAGCGGCACGGTCAACCGGTCGCCATGGTGGGCGTAGTCGAAGCCGAAGCGGCCCTTGACGCACAGGCGGTTCTGGTTCGACGGACCGTCCTTGCCATCGACGGCGACGATCTTGTTGTCGCGGATCTTGTAGGTCAGCTGGCAGCCGACGCCGCAGTACGGGCAGACGGAGTCGACTTCACGGTCGGGCGCGTTGGCGTAGACGCCCTTCTCGTCCACCAGGGTCGCCGGCATCAGCGCACCGGTCGGGCAGGCCTGCACACACTCGCCGCAGGCGACGCAGGTGGACTGGCCCATCGGGTCGTCGAAATCGAAGACGATCTTTTCCAGATGCCCGCGCGCCGCCATGCCGATGACGTCGTTGACCTGCACCTCGCGGCAGGCGCGGACGCACAGGTTGCAGTGGATGCAGGCATCGAGCTGGACCGCCATCGCCGGATGCGACATGTCGTCGGTCTTGGTCGGCCGGTCCACGGCGGGAAAGCGGCTGCCGGCGATCTCGACCTTGTCGGCCCAGTTCCAGAAGGTGGAGTTGGGGTCGTGCGCGCTCTCCCGTTCCGGCTGGTCGGCCAGCAGCAGTTCGAAGACCAGCTTGCGCGATGCCTTGGCCCGCTCCGACGCGGTGCGCACGGTCATGCCGGGCTTGGGCTTGCGGATGCAGGAGGCGGCGAGCACGCGCTCCCCCTCGATCTCGACCATGCAGGCGCGGCAGTTGCCGTCCGGGCGGTATCCCGGTTCCGGCCGGTGGCAGAGATGCGGGATTTCGGTGCCGAGCCGGGTCGCGACCTGCCAGATCGTCTCGCCGTTGCGGGCCTCGACCTCGGTGCCGTCCAGGGTGAACGTGATGCCGTTGGACATGTCGGTCTCCTTACCCCTGCGATCCGGTTGCGCCTTGGGGCGCAGCCTCGGCCGTACCCTGGCGCGACACGAAGTCGTCGCGGAAATGCTTCATCACCAGCTTGATCGGGTTCATCGCCGCCTGCCCCAGACCGCAGATCGAGGCGTCGCCCATGACGGTGGCGAGGGCCGTCAGCAACTCCTCGTCCCATTCCGGCTGGCTGATCAGGCGCACCGCCTTCTCGGTGCCGACCCGGCAGGGGGTGCATTGGCCGCAGCTCTCGTCCTCGAAGAATTTCAGCAGGTTGAGCGCCACGTCGCGCATGTTGTCCCGATCGGACAGCACGACGACGGCGGCCGAGCCGATGAAGGAGCCATGCGGCTCCAGCGTGCCGAAATCGAGCGGGATGTCGGCCATCGACGCCGGCAGGATGCCGCCCGACGGGCCGCCGGGCAGATAGCCCTTCAGCGTGTGGCCGTCGGCCATGCCGCCGCAATACCGGTCGATCAGCTCCTGCAGGGTGATGCCGGCCGGGGCCAGCTTGACCCCCGGCTCCTTGACCCGGCCGGAGACCGAGAAGGTGCGCAGCCCCTTGCGGCCGTTCAGGCCATGGCTGGCGAACCACGCTCCGCCCTTCTCCAGGATCTCGCGGACCCAGAACACCGTCTCGATGTTGTTGATCAGCGTCGGGCGGCCGAACAGGCCGACCACCGATGGGAAGGGCGGCTTGTGCCGGGGCAGCCCGCGCTTGCCTTCGATGCTTTCCAGCATCGCCGACTCCTCGCCGCAGATGTAGGCGCCGGCACCGCGGCGGAGATGGATGCGGGTGTGGCGGGCGAAGCCGGCGGCCTCGACCTTCGGGATTTCGCGCAGCAGGATTTCCCGGCATTGCGGGTATTCGTCGCGCAGGTAGATGTAGACGTCGGTCGCTTCGACCGTCCAGGCGCCGATCAGCATCCCTTCCAGAAAGCGGTGTGGGTCGCGTTCCAGATGGAAACGGTCCTTGAAGGTGCCGGGCTCGCCCTCGTCGCCGTTGATCGCCATCATGCGCGGTCCCGGCTCCGCCCGGACATAGCGCCATTTCAGGCCGGTGGGGAAACCGGCGCCGCCCAGGCCGCGGATGCTGGAATCCTCCAGCCCCTTCAGCACGGCATCGACATCGCGCGCGCCGTTCAGGCATTCGGCCAGCATCTTGTAGCCGCCGCCGCGGATGTAGTCGTCGAAGCCCAGATAGTCGGGAATGTCCGGGTGGACATGGCCATGGGCAACGGCGTCGAGCACGCTGTCGACCGTCGCGTTCTCGTGCGGGGCATGGCCGATCGCCACGACGGGGGCATTGTTGCAGCCGCCCATGCAGGGAGCGCGCACGACGCGGACCTCGCGCCCGTCGACACCGGCCTTCAGCGCCTCATGCAGCTGTTCGGCCCCGGCCAGCGCGCAGCTCAGGGAGTCGCACACACGGACGGTCAGCTTCGGCGGAGCCGGCTCTCCGTCCATCACGATGTCGAAATGGGCGTAGAAGGACGCCACTTCGAACACTTCGACCAGCGCCAGCTTCATCTCCTTCGCCAAAGCGGCGAGATGGCGGGCATGCAGGCAACCGTAATGGTCCTGAAGCAGGTGGAGATGCTCGATCAGCAGATCCGGCTGACGGGACCGGTCGCCGAGAAGCGCCCGTATCTCGTCAAGGCTGAGGGGATCGACCTGACGGCCCTTCTGCTGGTCGCGCGTCTTGCGGCGGCCGGAGCCGGGATGGATGCTGCGGGCGGGAACGCCACCGGGCGGCGTTGCGCTGATGATCGGGGGGATTGCGGTCACGACGGTTCTGGCCTCTGCTGGGTGGTTCGCGCTTCTGGTTGTCGCGATCCCAAGTTCCTGGCGTTTCGTATACCAGATGCCACGTTAACGCAGATTCCTCTGAATGTCAGCATGCTAAATTATCTCCGGCGGCGACCGGAGGGCAATGAGGGAGAGGGGGTGGAGATGGGAAGGCTGAACGGTCAGGCCAGCACGATGCGCACCCCGGCGGTGGCCAACCGTTCCGACCTTGCGGCGTCCAATCCGTCGTCGCAACACAGGAAATCGAAACTGTCGAGCTTGGCGAAGAAGGCCGGTTTGACCTGATCGAACTTGCTGCTGTCGATGACCAGCGCCCGGGTCACCGCGTTGGCGATGGCGGTCTGCTTGATCTCCACCTCATGGAAGTTGGAGCAGCTGATCCCCAGCGACTCATGCGCGCCGCCGGCCGAGATGAAGGCGGTGTTGATGCCGATGCCGCGCAGCATCTCCAGCGATTCCGGACTGGAGAAGGAGGCCGAGGAGGCATGGTAAAGGCCGCCCAGCATGACCACGCGCACGCCGGGCTTCTTGCAGACGATCTCCGCAATGTTTATCGCGTAACAGACCACGGTGATCTGGCTGTCGGCCGGGATGCGGCTGGCGAGATGGGTGGTGGTGGTGCCGCAATCGATGAAGACCGTTTCGCCCGGCTTCAGCAGGCTTGCCGCCGCCTCGCAGGCGGTGCGCTTCATCTCGATATGGGCGTCCCGCTCGCGGTCCAGGATGTAGCCCATGCCGCCTGCGCTCTCCAGCCCGCCGGCGATGTAGCCACCGAGATAGGCGAATCGTCCGCCGCAGGACGCGATGTCGCGCCGCACCGTCATTTCCGACACGCCCAGCAAACGCGCCGCATCCTTCAGCCGAAGATAGCCACCGACATCCAGGGCGGACTGCAACCGGTTCAGACGCTCGGCCTTTCTCATAGACATGTCCGCATTCCGCACCGTTTCCGCCCTTGCTGACCGCGGCCGCACCTTACAATTCAGAAGGGTTAATCCCAATGGCGCAAAGCCTTGAACAGGAGGGCCGTGGTCAAGATCACAATCGCGTGCATTGATCTTGACACAGTGCGCGACAGCGTGAAACTATCCTTTCAGAAAATGTTAGGATGTTAACATCGCAACGGATTTGGACGCGGTGTCGGCATCCCGGCGACAATCGAGGTGAGCCCCCAAGGACAAGGGGCTCCCCGGGAGGACCAAGATGCCGATACCCAGCGTTCCGGCCGATGCGGCCGGTCTGGCTCCGTTCATCGACCACACCCTGTTGCGCCCCGATGCCCAGCCCGCCGAGGTCGAACGGCTGTGCGACGAGGCGCGTACGCACGCCTTCAAGGCGGTCTGCGTCAACCCCGTCTTCATCCCGCTGGTGACAGACCGGCTCGCCGGCTCGCCGGTGGCGCCCTGCGCCGTCATCTGCTTCCCCTTCGGCGCCGATCCCACGGCGATCAAGGCGGACGAGGCCGAGTGGGTGGTCCGCCATGGCGCCCGCGAGGTTGACATGGTGATCCCCATCGGCCTGCTGAAAGCCGGCCAAGTTTCCGCTGTGCGCGACGACATCGCCACGGTCCGCCAAGCCTGCGGCGACGCCCTGCTGAAGGTCATCATCGAGACCAGCCTGCTCACCGACGAGGAGAAGGTCCTAGCCTGCCGCCTGTCGCAGGAGGCCGGGGCCGATTTCGTCAAGACCTCCACCGGCTTCGCCGGGGGCGGCGCCACCGCCGAGGATGTGGCGCTGATGCGCCGCACCGTCGGCGACGGCATGGGCGTCAAGGCGTCGGGCGGCGTGCGGACCACCGAGGATGCCCGCCGCATGATCGCGGCCGGTGCCTCGCGCATCGGCGCCAGCGCCAGCGTGGCGATCATCGGCGGCTGATCCCGCCGGCGGCGCACACGCCATAGAGCGTGCCGGTCGGGCGGGAGTTCCGTCCGTCCCACCCGGCACGGCATCATCAAAAACGGAACGCGCAGCGGGTGGCAAACACCCCGGCACCGGCGGTGGGTCGAGGATTTCTCCCACCGCATGGCGCTCATCGCCTCTCATGGGAGTCACGCCGACATGAAGAAGTTGCTGTCCTCGCTCATCGTCGCCGCGTCGCTGGTCGCCGGGCCGGCGATGGCCGCCGATCCGGTCCCGACCCCGGATGCCGTCAAAACGCTGAAGTCCGACGCCACCAAGAAGAAATACACCATCGCCACCGTGGTGAAGGTCGACGGCATCGCCTGGTTCGACCGCATGCGCGACGGCGTGAAGCAGTTCGCCGCCGACACCGGCCACGACACCTGGATGGTGGGCCCGAGCCAGGCCGACGCGGCGGCGCAGGTCCAGCTGGTCGAAAACCTGATCGCCCAGGGCGTGGACGCCATCGCCATCGTTCCCTTCTCGGTCGAGGCGGTGGAGCCGGTGCTGAAGAAGGCGCGCGACCGTGGCATCGTGGTGATCGCGCATGAGGCGTCGAACATCCAGAACGCCGACTACGTGCTGGAGGCCTTCGACAACTTCGCTTACGGCGCCAAGCTGATGGAAGTGCTGGGCAAGGCGATGGGCGGCGAGGGCAAGTATGTCTGTACCGTCGGCAGCCTGACCTCCAAGTCGCAGAACGAATGGATCGACGGCGCCATTGCCTATCAGAAGGAACATTTCCCGAAGATGCAGATGGTGACCAACCGTCTGGAGACCTATGACGACGCCAACACCGACTACAACAAGCTGAAGGAAGTCCTGACCACCTACCCCGACCTGAAGGGCATCGTCGGCGGTCCGATGCCGACCTCGGCCGGTGCCGGCCGTCTGGTGGCGGAACGCGGCCTGAAGAACAAGCTGTTCTTCTCCGGCACGGGTCTGGTCTCGGTGGCCGGCCAGTACCTGACCCAGGGCGACATCCAGTACATCCAGTTCTGGGATCCGGCGGTCGCCGGCTATGCCATGAACATGCTGGCGGTGATGGCGCTGGACGGCAAGAAGGACCAGATCAAGGCCGGCCTGAACCTGGGCCTGCCGGGCTACACCGCCCTGACCACGCCGCAGGGGGCCAAGGCCAATCTGCTGTACGGCCAAGGCTGGGTCGGCGTCACCAAGGAGAACATGGGCTCCTACGACTTCTGATGATCTGAAGGGCGGGCGCCGGCTGCCGGAAACGGCTTGCCGGCGCCCGCATCTTCACCCTTTCCTCGAACCGCCGGGCGGAAGACATGTCGGACGGTTTCATCGAACTCCGGAACATCCGGAAGGTGTTTGCCGGCGTGGTGGCGCTGGACGCCATGTCGCTGGTCATCAAGCCCGGCGAAATCCATTGCCTGGCCGGCGAGAACGGGTCGGGCAAATCCACCGTCATCAAGATCATGTCCGGCGTCTACCAGCCGGACGGCGGCGAGATGCTGATCGACGGCAAGACGATGCCCGGCATGTCGCCGATCGAGGCCATCGCTCACGGCGTCCAGGTCATCTACCAGGATTTTTCCCTGTTCGGGAATTTGACGGTCGCCGAGAATCTGGCGATGAACGTCCATCTCGGCGAGAAGCGGCGCCTGATGAACTGGCGGCGCACCCGCGCCATCGCCCGCGAGGCGGTCGACCGGCTGGGAGTCGAGCTGGATCTCGATGCCGAGGTCGCGTCGCTGCCGACCGCCGGCAAGCAGCTGGTCGCCATCGCCCGCGCGCTGATGTCCGATGCCCGCCTGATCATCATGGACGAGCCGACCACGGCCTTGACCCGCAAGGAGGTCGAGACGCTGTTCCGCATCGTCCGCGACATCCAGGCGCGCGGCATCGCCATCCTGTTCGTCAGCCACAAGATGCGCGAGATGCTGGAGATCAGCGAGCGCATCACCGTCATCCGCAATGGCCGCAAGGTGGCGGAGGGGCCGACCGGCGACTTCGACGAGGCGCTGATCACCCGCCACATGACCGGCGGCGATATCCTCAACGAACCCTATGCCTGGACCCCGCCGCCCGGCCCGCCGCCGGTGCCCCGGCTGGAGATCCGCGGCCTGACCGTGCCCGGCAAGTGCGAGGATCTGAGCCTCGCCATCCGGCCGGGCGAGATCGTCGGGCTGTCCGGCCTGCTCGGTTCCGGCCGCACCGATCTCGCCTTGGCCCTGTTCGGCATGGTCCCTCGTTATGAAGGCGACATCCTGATCGACGGTGCGCCGGTCCGGCTGCGCACGACCCAGGAGGCCATCGCCGCCGGCATCGCCTATGTGCCGGAGGACCGTCTGACCGAGGGCCTGTTCCTGCCGCAGAGCATCAAGCGCAACATGCTGGCCACCTCCTACGAGCGGCTGGCGCCCAAGCTGGTGATCGACCGCGAGCGGGCCGAGGAGATGACGCAGGGCATGGTCCGCGCCATGCAGATCGCCACCCCGACCGCCGAGAAGCCGGTGATGCAGCTGTCGGGCGGCAACCAGCAGCGCGTGGTGCTGGCCCGCTGGCTGCTGACCGACGCCCGCGTGCTGATCCTGAACGGCCCGACCGTCGGCGTCGATGTCGGGTCGAAGGCGGAAATCCACGCCAAGATCCGGGAGCTGGCGCAGCATCACGGCCTCGCCGTCCTGATGATCTCCGACGACGTGCTGGAGCTGGTGCAGAACTGCAACCGCATCGTGCTGATGCATCGCGGGCGTTTCATCGAGGATCTGCCCGCCACCGCCGTCACCGAAGAGACGGTCAGCGACCGGCTCAAGACCTTTACCTGAGGGAGGAACCGATGGCCCTGCTCCGCCGGTCGGAAACGGTCATCGCGGGCATCCTGCTGCTCGCCATGGTCCTCATCGGCACGATCAACCCCGCCTTCTGGCAGTTAGACAACCTGTTCAGCCTGATGCGCAGCAACGTCATCATCGGCATCATGGCGATGGGCGTGCTGCTGGTGCTGATCTCCGGCGGCATCGACGTGTCGTTCCCGGCTTTCGCCGTCGCCGCCATGTATCTGACGATCAAGGGCATGCTGGCGCTGGGATACAACGGCGTCGTGCTGCCGCTGCTGGCCGCCACGCTGATGGGGCTGGCGTTCGGCGCGGTGAACGGCTTTTTCGTCTATAAATTCCGCATGATCCCGCTGATCGTGACGCTGGGCACCAGCGCCATGGTGCGCGGCTTCCTGCTGGGCGTCGTCGGCACCAGCATGATCAACATCAACAAGATGCCGACCGCGCTGATCGACTTCGCCCGCACCGACGTGGTCAGCGTCACCAAGGCCGACGGCACCACCTATGGCCTGACGGCGATGGTGCTGATCTATCTCGGGCTGGCGCTCGCCATGCATCTGGTGCTGCGCTACACCATGATCGGCCGCAGCGCCTACGCGCTGGGCGGCGATCCGGAGGCGGCGCGCCGCGCCGGCTTCGATTTGCGCAAGACGATCTTCTTCATCTACTGCGTCGCCGGCGCGCTCGCCGGTTTCGCCGGGTTGCTGCACAGCGGCATGATCTGGCTGGCCAACCCGCGCGACTTCGTCGGGCTGGAGCTGGACGTCATCGCCGCGGTGGTTCTGGGCGGGGCGTCGATCTTCGGCGGTCGGGGCAGCGTGCTCGGCACCATGCTCGGCGTCTTCATGCTGGTGATGGTCAAGAACAGCCTGATCATCATGCGCGTGGACACCACTTGGCAGCTTGTCGTCGTGGGTCTGATCGTCATCGCCGCGACCGCCCTGTCGGCGTGGCGCGACCGCCGCCGGGCGGCCTGAGGAGGCGGGAACATGAAGACGCAAATGAACATCCGCAGCCTGATCAACCGCGACAACAACATCGTCCAGCTGCTGGTGATGACGGTACTGATCTTCGCCGTCATGACGGCGCTCAGCCCGGACAAGTTCCTGCGCTACTACAACTTCGAGTCCATCACCTACATCTTCCCGGAACTCGGGCTGCTCTCCATCGCGATGATGATCGCCATGCTGACCGGCGGCATCGACCTGTCGGTGGTGGGGGTCGCCAATCTGTCGGGCATCCTGGCCGGCGTGCTGTTCCACAAGATGGCGGGGGCCGCCGGCATCGCCGACGCCGGCATCCTGACCGTGCTGCTCGGCGGGGTGATCGCGCTCGGCACCGGGCTGGTGGCGGGGACGGTCAACGGGCTGCTGATCACACGGCTCGGCATCACGCCGATCCTGGCGACGCTGGGGACAGGGCAGGTCTTCACCGGGCTCGCCATCGTGTTGACCGGCGGGCCGGCCATCGTCGGCTTCCCCACCGCCTGGGCCTTCCTCGGCAACGGCAAGATCCTGGGGCTGGCGACGCCCTTCGTGCTGTTCGCGGTGATCGCCGTCCTGATCGCCTTCGTGCTGAGCCGCACCGCGCTCGGCATCAACCTGATGCTGATCGGCACCAACCCGAAGGCGGCCCTGTTCGCCGGGCTGAAGCGGGAACGGATGGTGCTGTACAGCTACATGCTGACCGGCGTTCTGGCCTCGGTCGCCGGGATCATCCTGTCGGGACGGACCAACGCGGCGAAGTCGGATTACGGCACCTCGTACCTGTTACAGGCGGTGCTGATCGCCGTGCTGGGCGGCACCAACCCGGCCGGCGGGCGCGGCACTGTGCTGGGCATCACCATCGCGGTGGCGGCGCTGATGCTGCTGTCGAGCGGCTTCCAGATCCTGCGCTTCTCCAACCACCTGATCGATTTCATCTGGGGCGCGTTCCTGCTGCTGGTGATCGCCCTCAACGCCTACAAGAACCGCACCCGCTAGCCGGTTTCTGATAGGGAGGAAATCCCATGAGCGTCCGAACCGCAATCCATTTCCGCAAAAGCTTCTTCGGCGAGGCCGAGCGCCCGGTCGCCGAGGCGCACGGCATGACCGCCAGCCTGTTCCGCTACGACAGCGGAATCGAGGCGGTGCGGCTGTCGAACCGGCGCGGGCATCTGGTGGTGCTGCCCTATTACGGCCAAATGGTGTGGGACGCCGTGTTCGACGGCGTCGACCTGACCATGGCGAACATGTTCGACATGCCGCGGCCGGCAACGGAGATCGTCGGTACCTATGGCTGCTTCGCCTTCCATTCCGGGCTGCTGCGCAACGGCTGCCCCGGCCCGCAGGACAGCCATCTTCT
Organism: Azospirillum sp. A26; assembly: GCF_042604635.1. NCBI lineage: Bacteria > Pseudomonadati > Pseudomonadota > Alphaproteobacteria > Rhodospirillales > Azospirillaceae > Azospirillum > Azospirillum sp. A26. The sequence continues at coordinate 460,358 of NZ_CP170474.1, forward strand.
GCATGGCGAGATGCCCTGCGCGCCGATGGACGCCGCCGGTCTGGAGGTGGGGGAGGATGACGAAGGCCCCTACATGGCGGTGACCGGCCGGCGCGAGTATGTGATGGGTTTCGGCGCTCATTACGTCGCCCGCCCGCGGGTGGTGCTGCGCCCAGGCTCCGCCCTGTTCGACATCGGCATGGCGGTGGAGAACCTGTCGGGTGCCGCCATGGACCTGATGTACATGTGCCACGTCAACTTCGCCTTCGCCGAGGGCGCCCGCATCGTCCAGCCCGCTCCCTTCACGCCGGAGGCGACGGCGGTGCGCACGGTGGTTCCGGCCCATGTGCCGCGCAGCCCGGCCTATGACGCGCTGCTGGCCGACCTCGCCCGCGATCCGGCGGTGATGGAGGTGCTGGACGAGCCTGGACGCTACGACCCGGAACAGGTCTTCTACATCCGCGGCCTGCGCACCGACGAGGAGGGCGGCACCGCGGTGATGATGCGGCGGCGGGAGGGCGACGCCTTCCACATCGCCTACAGCACGCGGGAGTTTCCCAAGACGGTGCGCTGGGTGCTGGTCAACAGCGACCAGAAGGTCTGCGCCTTCGCCCTGCCCTCCACCTGCGAGCCGGAGGGCTACAGCGCGGAGAGCGCGAAGGGCAATGTCCAGACGCTGGCGGGCGGCGAGACCCGGCGCTTTTCGGTGCGGCTGGGCTATCTGACCGCCGACGAGGCCGAAGCCGAGGAATGCGCCATCCGGGCGCTGTGAGTTAGGGCGCAGTGAGTTAGGGCGCAGTGACAAGGAGATACCGAAGATGGGCAAGATCGCCGTGGTCGGCAGCAACATGGTCGACCTGATCACCTACACCGCCCGCATGCCCGGCCCCGGCGAGACCATCGAGGCGCCGCGCTTCGAGATGGGCTGCGGCGGCAAGGGCGCCAACCAGGCCATCGCCGCCGCCCGGCTGGGGGCCGAGGTGATGATGGTCACCAAGGTCGGCGACGACATCTTCGCCGACAACACCATCCGCAACTTCGAGGAGTCCGGCATCGACACCCGCCATGTCGAGCGGGTGCCCGGCACCTCCAGCGGCGTCGCCCCCATCTTCGTCGAGCCGTCGGGCGAGAACAGCATCCTGATCATCAAGGGCGCCAACGCCCTGCTGTCGCCGGCCGACATCGACCGGGCGGCGGAGGATCTGAAGGGCTGCGACCTGATCGTCATGCAGCTGGAAGTCCCGCTGGAGACGATCTACCACACCATCGAATTCGGGGCGCGGCACGGCATCGAAACCCTGCTGAACCCTGCCCCGGCACCGACCGATCTCGACCCGAAGCGGATCGAGCAGGTCACCTTCCTGGTGCCGAACCAGACCGAACTGGCGACCATCTCCGGTCTGCCGGTGAATTCGGAGGCGGAGGCCGAGACGGCGGCGCGCGCGCTGATCGGTCGCGGCATCCGCACGGTGATCGTCACGCTGGGCGCCCGCGGTGCCTTGCTGGTGACCAAGGGCGAGGCGACGCGGCGGATCGAGCCGGTGCGGGTGACGCCTGTCGATACCACCGGGGCCGGCGATGCCTTCATCGGCAGCTTCGCCCGCTATTATGTCGAGAACCGCGATTTGGACGCCGCCCTGCACATGGCGGTGCGCTATGCCGCCGACAGCATCACCCGGTCGGGCACCCAGAAATCCTACGCCAGCCGCGAGGCGTTCGAGACCTTCTGCGCCAGCCTGTAACCGTCGGACGAAGGAGGATAAGCCATGACACGCGCCGTGATCGGGGTGGATGTGGGAACCGGCAGCGCGCGGGCCGGTATTTTCGACCTTGCCGGTCGCCGGCTGGCCGCTACCTCCCGCCCGATCCGGATGTGGAAGCCCGATCCGGAGTGGGCGGAGCAGTCCTCCGACGACATCTGGGCCGCCGTCTGCGCCGCTGTGCAGGAGGCGCTGGCCGCTTGCGCCGAGATGCCGGAGGTGGTCGGCATCGGCTTCGACGCCACCTGTTCGCTGGTGGTGCTGGACGCCGCCGGGCGGCCGGTGACGGTCGATCCGGAGGGCGACGATTCCCGCAACGTCATCGTCTGGATGGACCATCGCGCCATCGAGCAGACCGACCGCATCAATGCCGGTGGACACGAGGTTCTGCGCTATGTCGGCGGCCGGCTGTCGCCGGAGATGCAGACGCCGAAGCTGCTGTGGCTGAAGGAGAGGCTTCCCGCGAGTTGGAGCCGTGCCGCCCATTTCTTCGATCTGCCGGATTTCCTGACATGGCGGGCGACCGGATCGGCGCGGCGCTCCTTGTGCTCGCTGGTGTGCAAATGGACCTATCTGGGGCATGAGGGGCGGTGGGACGACGGCTATCTCCGCGCCATCGGGCTCGGCGATCTGGTCGATGAGGGGCATGCCCGCATCGGCACCGAGGTCGGCGCGGTCGGCAGCGCCGTCGCCGGCGGGCTGAGCGCCGGGGCGGCGCGCGAGCTTGGGCTGACGCCGGGCATCGCGGTCGGCACCTCGATGATCGACGCCCATGCCGGCGGGATCGGGGTGATCGGGGTGCCGCTGGAGGCGGCGGGCAGCGTCGATTTCGACCGGCGGCTGGCGCTGATCGGCGGCACGTCGAGCTGCCATATGGTGATGAGCCCCGGCGCCGCGCGCTTCATCCCTGGCGTCTGGGGGCCCTACCATTCGGCCATGCTGCCGGGTCTGTGGCTGAACGAGGGCGGGCAGTCGGCGACCGGCGCGCTGATCGACCATGTGGTGCAGGGCCATCCCCGCCATGGCGAGCTTGCCCTTGAGGCCCAGCGGCGCGGCACCACGGTCTACCAGCTGCTGAACGACGAACTGGCGGATCTTGCCGAACGCAGCGGCGGGCCGATGGCGATGCTGACCCGCGACCTGCATGTGCTGCCCGACTTCCACGGCAACCGCTCGCCGCGGGCCGATGCCAGTTTGCGCGGCGCCATCGCCGGGCTGCGGCTGTCGGACGGGCTGGAGGATCTGGCGCTGCTCTATCTGGCGACGGTGCAGGCGGTGGCCTATGGCACCCGTCACATCGTCGCGGCGATGAACGACCGCGGCTATGCCATCGACACCATCCTCGCCTGCGGCGGCGGCACCAGGAATCCGGTGTTCCTGGACGCCCATGCCGATGCCACCGGCTGCACCCTGGTCCTGCCGGAGGAGCCGGAGGCGGTGCTGCTGGGCGCCGCGGTGCTGGGGGCGGTGGCGGGCGGCGCCTTCCCCGACATCGCCGCCGGCATGGCCGGGATGAGCCGCGCCGGCCGCAGCATCACGCCGGCCGATGGGCCGATGCGGGCCTATCACGACGCCAAATACGCCGTGTTCCTGCGGATGCACGAGGACCAGATGGCCTACCGGGCCCTGATGGAGACGGCCGGCTAGAACCGCCTCACATCACGCACTCGCGCACCTCCTCCCGCTCCGCCGGCGCCTTGCTTTTCTCGGCCTTGGTTTTCTCGGCCTTGTGTTTCTCGCAGCTGTCGTCCGGCAGATCCTCGCCCTGGAGCAGGGGGCAGCGCTCGAACAGTTCGGCCAGCCAGTCGACGAAGACCCGCACCTTCGGCGACAGGTGGCGGTTCTGCGGGTAGACGGCGGAAATCGGGATTCGGGGCGGGCGCCAGTCGGCCAGGATCTCGCGCAGGGCGCCGCTGCGCAGGTGCGGCAGCACCATGAAGCGGGCGGGCTGCAGGATGCCCTGCCCCTCCAGACCACAGGTGACATAGGCGTCGGCGTCGTTGACCGAGATGACGCCCTTCATGGTGATTTCCTGCACCTCGCCGTCGCGCTGGAAGCACAGCTCCATGTTCCGGCCGGTGCGGTTGCTGAAGTAATTCACGGCGATGTGGCGCTCCAGCTCCTCGATGGTCCTGGGCACGCCATGCTCGGCGAGATAGCCAGGACTGGCGCAGGTGATCGGCTGCATGGCGCCGATGCGCCGCGCCAGCAGGCTCGAATCCGCCAGTTCGCCGACGCGGACGACGCAGTCAACTCCCTCCTGGATCAGGTCGACGGCGCGGTCGCCCAGCCCCAGCATCAGCTCGATGTCGGGGTATTTCTCGTGAAACTCGTGGATCGAGGGGATGATGACCAGCCGGCCGATGGAGCCCGGCATGTCCACCCGCAACCGGCCGCGCGGCGTCTTGCGGGCGCTGGTGAAGGTGGATTCGATCTCGTCGATTTCCGACAGGATGCGGCTGGCGCCCTCCAGATAGGCGGCGCCGTCCAGCGTCAGGTTGAGCTTGCGCGTGGTGCGCTGGAGCAGGCGCACGCCCAGCGCCGCCTCCAGATTCTGGATGGTCGTCGTCACCGAGGCGCGCGGCAGCCCCAGCGTTTCCGCCGCCTTCGAGAAGCTGTTCGCCTCGACCACCCGGATGAAGACGCGCATCGCATGCAGCTTGTCCATACGGACCCCGTCCTTTCAATCGCGGCTCCCGCAAGTCGGGAGAGTGTCCGCCGAAGAACGGCGAATAGCAATCGGCAGAGTCCCCTCTCCCCCCCGGGGAGAGGGTTAGGGTGAGGGGGTCGCGCGGCGGGACCTTCGGGAAAGCCACGCCGTGCATCCCCCTCACCCCGACCCTCTCCCCGGGGGGGAGAGGGGGAATCGGGTGGAACGGCGTGGAACGCTTTCCGGCGGATGTTCCATGCTACCGGCGCCCGGAGAACGGGCCGGCGCCGCGGCGGGACACCGGGCCGGGGTTGAGGTTGGGGTATTCCTCATACTGGTTGACGGTCCAGGGGAAGGCGCCCTTCGGTCCCGGCGCCTCCGGCTGGGCGACGACGGCGGCGACCATGGCCGGGCTGGGCGGGCAGCGCTCGCGGATGGCGCCGGGGATGTCGTCGTCGAGTTCGGGGACGGTGACGGCGGGCGGGTCTTCCGGGCGGGGCGCCCGCGGCCTGTCCTCGGACCGCGCCTCCGCCGCCATCTCCCGGCTGTCCCGCGAGGGCGTGCGGGCACTTCCGAGACCGGGGATGAGGCCGAGCCGCTCGGCCAGCCAGCGCACGGTGGCGGGGTCGCCGGAGGTGACCAGACGCTCGATCTGCTCGGCCACCAGCACGCGCAGGGAGGACAGGCGCAGCTCGGCCTCGCGGTTCAGCGCCTGCCGCTCCCACCAAACCCTGTGACGGAAATCCTTGGAGCCGTAATAGGCCCGCCAGAGCGTCGTCCGGCTGCACCCCATGGCGCGCGAGACCTGAAGGAAGCTGTTGCCACGGGCCAGCATGCCGGCGGCCATGATCCATTGTTCCTCATGGAACTGCGAACCGGGGACCAGTGCGCCTTCGGACGGGGTCGGCGGCTCTTCGGCCCAGCGGGGGAAATTGTCGCCGGTGAAGCCGCGGGGATCGAGAGGCATGGCAAGGCTCCGCAAGTGGGTGGACCAAATGCGGAGAGGGTATAGGACTTTAGTCCTTTGATGGAGAGTTTTTGTGAAATTTGGGTGCGCTGTGGAGGACGGGCGCGCCGCCGCCGTCACCGGCAATTGCCGGGAGAGCGGCGGCGCGGGACGCGCCCTCAGTGAAGCGTCGCGCCGTCCGTGCCTGAGGCGGTGCGGGAGACTCCGCGCGCCCGACCGATGCCGAGCAGCTGGTAGAGGCCGAGTGCGGCGATGGTCGCGGTGCCGATGCCGCCGATGGAGAAGCCGCCGGCGGTGACAGTGAAGTTGCCGGCGCCGAGCACCAGCGTCACGCCGACGGTGATGAGGTTGCGCGGATCGGAGAAATCGACGCGGTTGTCGACCCACAGCCGCACCATCGCCGCGGCGATCAGGCCGAAGACGACGGTCGCCAGCCCGCCCAGCACCGGGGCCGGGATGGTCCGCAGCAGGGCGCCGAACTTCGGCGAGAAGCCCAGCAGGATGGCGGCGACGGCGGCGACGACGAAGATCAGGGTGGAGAAGACGCGGGTGACCGCCATCACGCCCATGTTCTCGACATAGGTGGTGACGCCGGTGCCGCCGCCGCTGCCAGACACGATGGTGGCGATGCCGTCGCCGATGAAGCCGCGGCCGATGAAGCGGTCGAGGTTGCGCCCGGTCATCGCGCCGATGGCCTTGATGTGGCCGAGATTCTCGGCGACGAGGATGAAGGCGATGGGGGCGACCAGCGCCATCGCGCCGGCATCGAAGGTCGGCGTGCGGAAGGCCGGCATGCCGAACCAGGGGGCGGCGTCCAGCTCGGCGAAGCTGACCGGCGGCAGCAGGCCCATGCCGTTGGCCAGCACGACATAGAAGACATAGCCGGCGGCGATGCCGACGAGGATCGACACCCGGCGTATGGCAAGCGGGGCGTAGACCGCGATGAGGGCGGTGGCGAGCAGGGTGAACAGGGCGACGAGGATGTGCGGGCCACTGCCCTCGATGCCCTTGACCGCGACCGGCGACAGGTTGAGGCCGATGGCCGCACCGACCGCACCGGTGACCGCCGGCGGCATCAGCCGCTCGATCCAGCTGGTGCTGGTGTAGCTCACCAGCAGGCCGATGAGGACATAGACGAATCCTGCCGCGATGATGCCGCCGAGCGCCGGCCCGATGTTCGGGTTGGGCCCCTGGCCGCTGTAGCCGGTCACCGCGATGACCACGGCGATGAAGGAGAAGGAGGAACCGAGATAGCTCGGCACCCGCCCGGCGGTGAGCACGAGGAACAGCAGGGTGCCGATGCCGGAGAACAGCACCGCGAGGTTCGGATCGAACCCCATCAGCAGCGGCCCGAGGATGGTCGAGCCGGACATGGCGACAAGATGCTGGACGCCGAGCGTCAGGGTCGAGCCCCAGGGAAGGCGCTCGTCCGGCTGGACGACGGGGCCGGTCGCAAGCGGCCAGCGCGGGAAGAAATCTGCCATGGAGGGTCTTGTCCGAAGAGAGGTGGAACGGCGCTGTTGCCGGTGGGAAAACGTCGCCCGCTTTTTGGCGCCCGCGAGGGCATTGCGCCACATTTTTGTGCGGTGTGGGCTTGGACACGAAGACGCGGACCTTCGAATCCCCGCGGATGTGGGAACGGTTGGTGCTGCGCTGTGAAATCCACGAGCGGGTTGAGACTCTTCATCGAACGCCCTATGGAAGGCGACTGGCCCTATTGGGAGGGCGAACAGCAGCGGGTCGGACAGTCCAATTCAAGTCCCCCAGTCAAACAGGGCCGCCGGTGGCAGTATCGGTTGCCAGAAAAAGCTGTATGCGGCTGTAAGCGCGCAGAAAAAGGCAATGATGATATTGGATTGCGCGCCACGGCCTGCTGGGATAGGGCGAGCGCCATCCGTAAAAATGGGAAAGGCTTTGCAGACCGCAGCGGTTGCGCCATCGTCAGGCGGCTACGCGTTCCGAAGCGAGGTAAGGTTTGCGCCAATCCAGGCCGTTACGTCGGTGACCGGGATGGCATTGCGCTGGTTGAACGTCCCGGCCTTGTCCCAGGCGACTCCGCGCCCCAAGGCGAAAGCCGCACGATATTTGCGCATCATGTTCTGCGGGTCGCGCGCCAGCTCTTCCATCAGGAAGGGTACGGTCCATTCCGACCGGCTGAAGGGACGCCCCAAAGCCGTCTCCAGCTTGTCCGCAACCTCCCCATAGGTCACGGTATCGCCTGCCAGGAACACGATCTCATTGCGAATGGTCGGCTCGGCAAACACCACCTCGGCAGTCAATGCGCCGATGTCGTCGGGCGTGGTCAGCGTCACGGCGGTGTCGAGACTGCCAAGCGCATGGACCGCGCTGTTTTCCAGATCGACGACACCGAATTCCGGCTCGAAGAGATAACTCATGAACATGCCGGTGGAGATGATGACCCACTCGGTCCCGCTCTGCCCGCGCAGGAGCGCGCGCACATCGAGTTGTGCGTCGAAAATGTCCTGTGGGCTGCCACGGCCGATCACGTCGAAATCGACGCCGAACTGCCACGGAAAGTAACGAGGGATCCGCGCCTGCAAGGCGGCCTTGGCCAGCTTCATGGGCGTGTCGATGCCGGCGGCATAGCCGGCGCATCCGACCACGGTGTCATACTGCTTGAAAACCGACGCAAGCTCGTCGACCGAACTCTTCACCAGATCGCCCACGACGACCTCTATCCCGAGGTCGCGAATCTCGCCGATATCGCGCGTCTTGGCCGGTTCGTCGGATGCAACGGCACTGGCGCGCAACAGCACGCTGATCCTGGCTCCGTCCACGCTCTTTGCGCGATGCGCCAGATTGCGCAAGACCGGCATGCCGAGTTCGCCGGCACCCAGCACGAGGATGTTTCGTGACTTTACGGCGGAAACTGCTTCGTTCATCGTTCTGACCCATTCAGCATTGGTTGCCGCCAAGAGCTAGCAACCCATATGCAAGCGTGAAAGAAGGTACATGCGTGATACTGGGGTCGAATCCTTGAACCGGGACGACATTCTCAAATACTCCCAGACCGTCTGTGACGGCCTCAGAGACGACGACGACGGATTACGGCGTGAAGTGCTGGCCCATGCCGGCAGTCGCTGGTCGCTCGGCGTCATTCATACGCTCGGCGTGTACGGCCAACTGCGCCATGCAGACATCGGCCGGCGCATGCACGGTGTTACTCAACGGATGCTGACGCGCACCCTTCGCCAATTGGAGCGTGACGGATTGGTGATCCGTCACGACTTCGAGGAGGTACCGCCGCACGTCGAGTATCGGCTGTCCGAGTCCGGCCTGGAGCTGCTTGTCCGGATGGTTCCCTTATGGACGTGGATCGTCGAGAACGCGGACAGCTTTCGGACGGCACGGGAGATTTTTGACAGAAATCACCCTGGTGAAGAGCCATAGCAGCTGGCCCGAGGCGTCAAACGTCCTCATGCCGGTTTTCTGTTCCATTCCTCCCGGATCCCGAAGGTCAAAACTCCCGGCTGGCTATAGGAAGGGGTAGGCAGTCACGAACCGCAGCGGAGTGCCGTCCGCATCGGCATGGCTCAATTCCCTGCCTGATCGCCGTCGGACAACGGCTCTTTGACGATATCTCCCGTCTCGATGTCGATGATCTGCACGTCGTTATAGGTGCCTTGTTCGCGGAGTTCCTTGGCCTTCTTAAGCGCCCCTTCAAGAGTGTCCCGCTTCAGGCCCATAACGCCGACTTGAGAACTCCCCGTGATGTGATAGCGCATTTTCGCTTCCTCCATCGTTATGCTTTCCGTTGAGCATATAGGATCGTGCCGCCGGATGCGAACGCCCTTCGCGCCGGGACGTCACCCCGCCCCAATAGTCCATTTCTAGCGAACACCCCGCGCCACCCTACCCCGATTGTTCGTCCCGGCTGAATTCTGTTCCCAGCCGCAGCGGCTTTATCCCACCCGGACGCTCGCACATTATCCCTCTTGCCGCATTGCAGGAGGGGCGCTGGTCGCCGGATCGGGATGGAACGTTCACGCACGTCGCTGATGGTGGAAGGCCGCGAGGTTCCGCTGTGCCTGTTCAGGCCGGCGGCCAACCGGTCGACAGCAGACGGGCCGCTGCCCGGACTGCTGTATTTCCATGGCGGCGGCTTCACCTCCGGCTCCGTCGAAGAGGTGGAGATCACGGCGATGGCGCTGGCGGAGAGCATTCCGGCGCTGGTGGTGGCGGTCGGCTATGCGCTGGCCCCCGAAAATCCCTTTCCCGCCGCCATCGAGGATGCCCATGCCGCCGCCGTGTGGCTGGCCGAACGGGCCGGGCCGCTGGGCGTCGCCGGCCATGATGCCGGCGGGCATGTCGCGGTGTCGCTCACCCTGCTCGCCCGCGACCGCGGCGGGCCGGAGATCGCGGCGCAGGCGCTGTTCGGGCCGATGCTCGATCCCAGCCTGACGCGGGTTGGGGACGGCGAGGGCAGCGTGACGGACTGCGCGCGCTGTTACCGCGCCTATCTGCCGGAGGCGGCGCTGCGGCTGCATCCCTATGCGGCACCCTTGGAATCGCGCCGGCTCGGCCGGCTGCCGCCGATCCTGATCGCCACGGCGCAGAACGACGTGCTGCGGCCGGAGGCGGAAAGCTATGCCGCCCGGCTGATCGACGCCGGGGTGCCGACCGAGGTCACCCGCTTCGCCGGGGTCAGCCATGCCGGCCTCGCCAACCACCCGCCGGCGCTGGCCGCCGCGGCCGATTTCTTCCGGCGCCGCCTGACCGGCGCTCCTTCCCATCCTTCGAGCAACAGGTAAACGTCATGGCCCGCAAGACACTTTCCCTTCTGATCGCGGCCGGTGTTTCCGTGGCGGCGCTGACCGGCGCCGTCACCCTGCGAAGCCCGGCCGAAGCACAAACGGCCTCCCCCGCTCCGCCGCCGGCCGAGGTGGATGTCGCCACCGTGCTGGCCCGGCCGGTGACGGACTGGCAGTCCTATTCCGGCCGGCTGGAGGCGGTCGACCGCGTCGACATCCGGCCGCAGGTGCCGGGAACCATCGTCGCCGTGCATTTCCGCAACGGCGCCCTGGTGAAACAGGGCGACGTGCTGTTCACCATCGATCCCCGCCCCTATGAGGCGGAGGTGGCGCGCGCCGAGGCGCAGGTCGCCGCGGCGCAGGCGCGGGTGCGTTTCACCGTCGCCGACCTCGACCGCGCGCAGAAGCTGGTGCGCGACGACACCATCTCGCGCAGCACCGTGGACCAGCGCGACAATGCCGCCCGCGAAGCCGCCGCCAACCTGAAGGCGGCGCAGGCGGCGCTGGACATCGCGCGGCTCAATCTCGGCTACACGCGGGTGACGGCGCCGGTGTCGGGCCGGGTGTCGCGGGCGGAACGGACGCTCGGCAATGTGGTGGCCGCCGGTGCGGCGGCGGAACCGCTGACCACGCTGGTGTCGGAATCGCCGATCTACGCCTCCTTCGACGTCGATGAGCAGACCTATCTGCGCCACATCGCGCCGATGCGCGATTCGGGCACGATCCCGGTCAAGCTCGGCCTTGCCAACGAGGAGGAGTATTCGCGCTCGGGCATGGTCGAGCATGTCGACAACCGGCTGGACAGCGTGTCCGGCACCATCCGCGTGCGCGCCCGCTTCGACAACGACGACGGCACGCTGGTGCCGGGGCTCTATGCGCGGGTGAAGGTGGGGGGCACCAAGCCCTATGACGCGCTGCTGGTCGACGACCGCGCCATCGGCACCGACCAGGACAAGAAGTTCGTCCTGGTGGTGACGCCGGAGAACAAGGTGGAATACCGGCCGGTGAAGCTCGGCACCTTGCAGAACGGGCTGCGCGTGGTGACGGCGGGGCTGTCGGCCGGCGAGCAGGTGGTGGTCAACGGCATGCAGCACGCCCGGCCGGGCATGGCGGTGACGCCGAAGACGGTCGCCATGGGGACGGAGAAAACCCAGACGGCGGCCCGCTAAGACACGAACAAGGAAGGCATGCGCCTTACCTAACCCTCCTCGCCCGGCATTCCTTGCCGGACGCGGGGAGGGATGGGGAGCGTGCAGCCTGGGAGACCCCAGATGAACATCTCGAAATTCTTCATCGACAGGCCGATCTTTGCCGGCGTGCTGTCGGTGGCGCTGTTCCTGGCGGGGGCCATCGCGGTCTTCCGCCTGCCGATTTCCGAATATCCGGAGGTGGTGCCGCCGTCCGTCGTGGTGCGCGCGCAGTTCCCCGGCGCCAACCCCAAGGTCATCGCCGAGACCGTCGCCTCCCCGCTGGAGGAGCAGATCAACGGCGTCGAAGGCATGCTCTACATGCAGTCGCAGGCCAACAGCGACGGCAACCTGGCGCTGACGGTGACCTTCAAGCTGGGCACCGACCCGGACAAGGCGCAGCAGCTGGTGCAGAACCGCGTCGCCCAGGCGATGCCGCGGCTGCCGGCCGACGTGCAGCGGCTGGGCGTCGCCACGGTGAAAAGTTCGCCGACGCTGACCATGGTCGTGCATCTGCTGTCGCCCAACGACCGCTATGACATGACGTACCTGCGCAACTACGCGGTGCTGAACGTCAAGGACCGGCTGACCCGCATTTCCGGCGTCGGCGAGGTGCAGGTGTGGGGGGCCGGCGACTATGCCATGCGGGTGTGGCTCGACCCCGGCAAGGTGGCGCAGCGCGGGCTGACCGCGACCGACGTGGTCAACGCCATCCGCGAACAGAATGTCCAGGTGGCGGCCGGCGTGATCGGCGCCTCGCCCTCGCTGCCCGACGTGCCGATGCAGCTGTCGATCAACGCGCGCGGCCGGCTGAAGACCGCCGACGAGTTCGGCGACATCGTGCTGAAGACCGGCGGGGACGGCGGCGTCACCCGGCTGCGCGACGTGGCGCGGGTGGAACTGGCCGCCGCGCAGTATGGCTTGCGCTCGCTGCTCGACAACAAGCCGGCGGTGGCGCTCGGCATCACCCAGACGCCGGACGCCAACGCGCTCGCCATCTCCGACGAGGTGCGCAAGGTGATGGCGGAGCTGAAGGGCGACATGCCCGACGGCGTCGATTACTCCATCGTCTACGACCCGACGCAGTTCGTCCGCTCCTCCATCGAGGCGGTGGTGCATACCCTGCTGGAGGCGGTGGCGCTGGTCGTGCTGGTGGTGATCGTCTTCCTGCAAACCTGGCGGGCGTCGATCATTCCGCTGCTGGCGGTGCCGATCTCCATCGTCGGCACCTTCTCGCTGCTGCTCGCCTTCGGCTTCTCGATCAACGCGCTGTCGCTGTTCGGCATGGTGCTGGCCATCGGCATCGTGGTGGACGACGCCATCGTCGTGGTCGAGAATGTCGAGCGCAACATCGCGTCCGGCCTGTCGGCCCGCGACGCCACCATCCGCGCCATGCAGGAGGTCAGCGGCCCGATCATCGCCATCGCGCTGACGCTGGTCGCCGTCTTCGTGCCGCTGGCGGCGATGACCGGCCTGACCGGCGAGTTCTACAAGCAGTTCGCGATGACCATCGCGATCTCCACCGTGATCTCCGCCTTCAACTCGCTGACCCTGTCGCCGGCCCTGGCGGCGGTGCTGCTGCGCGGCCATGACGAGCCGCAGGACTGGCTGACCCGGGCGATGAACCGGGTGTTCGGCGGCTTCTTCCGGCTGTTCAACCGGGTGTTCCACCGGGCGTCGGAGGGCTACGGCCGCGGCGTCGGCGGGGTGGTGCGGCGCAAGGGCGTGATGCTGGCGGTCTATGCGCTGCTGATCGGCGCCACGGTGCTGCTCGGCCGTTCGGTGCCGTCGGGCTTCGTGCCGATGCAGGACAAGGAGTATCTGATCAGCTTCGCCCAGCTTCCCAACGGCGCCTCGCTCGACCGCACGGAAGCGGTGATCCGCGAGATGACCGACATCGCGCTGAAGCGTCCCGGCGTGCAGAGCGCCGTCGCCTTCCCCGGCCTGTCGGTCAACGGCTTCACCAACTCGTCCAGCGCCGGCATCGTCTTCGTCACGCTGAAGCCGTTCGCCGAGCGCAAGGATCCGTCGCTGTCGGCCGGCGCCATCGCCATGGATTTGCAACAGCGCTATGCCGGGCTGAAGGAGGCCTTCGTCGCCATCTTCCCGCCGCCGCCGGTGATGGGGCTGGGACAGCTGGGCGGCTTCAAGATGCAGCTGGAGGACCGCGGCAACCTCGGCTACGAGGCGCTGAGCGAGGCGGTGAACGCCTTCGTCAAGCGCGCCGCGCAGACGCCGGAGCTGGGGCCGACCTTCTCCGCCTACCAGATCAACGTGCCGCAGTTGGACGTCGATCTCGACCGGGTGAAGGCCAAGCAGTTGGGCGTCAATGTCGCCGACGTCTTCGACACCATGCAGATCTATCTGGGCTCGCTCTACGTCAACGACTTCAACGCCTTCGGCCGCGTCTACCAGGTGCGGGTGCAGGCCGACGCGCCGTTCCGCGACACCGCCGACGACATCGGCGTGCTGAAGACCCGCAACGCGGCGGGGACCATGGTGCCGCTGTCCTCGCTGGTCACGGTGCAGCCGGGCTACGGGCCGGAGATGGTGGTGCGCTACAACGGCTTCACCGCCGCCGACGTCAATGGCGGGCCGGCGCCCGGTTTCTCCTCGGGACAGGCGGAAGCGGCGGCGGAGCGCATCGCGGCGGAAGTGCTGCCGCGCGGCGTCAAGCTGGAATGGACCGACCTGACCTATCAGAAGATCCTGGTTGGCAATGCGGGGCTGTGGGTGTTCCCGATCAGCGTGCTGCTGGTGTTCCTGGTGCTGGCGGCGCAGTACGAAAGCCTGACCCTGCCGCTCGCCATCCTGCTGATCGTGCCGATGAGCGTGCTGTCCGCCCTGTTCGGGGTGTGGCTGACAGGGGGCGACAACAACATCTTCACGCAGATCGGCTTCATGGTGCTGGTCGGCCTGTCGGCGAAGAACGCCATCCTGATCGTCGAGTTCGCCCGCGAGCTGGAGCATGAGGGACGCGGCGTGGTGCAGGCGGCCATCGAGGCGAGCCGGCTGCGGCTGCGGCCGATCCTGATGACCTCCATCGCCTTCATCATGGGCGTGGTGCCGCTGGTGACCTCCAGCGGGGCCGGTGCCGAGATGCGGCACGCCATGGGTGTGGCGGTGTTCGCCGGCATGATCGGCGTGACGCTGTTCGGTCTGGTGCTGACCCCGGTGTTCTACGTGCTGCTGCGCAAGCTGGCCGGAGCGGAGCGCCGGGCGGACGCGCCGGCGGAAGGCGGGGCGCCGCCGGCGGAGTGGAAGATGGGGTGATGACGATGGCCTGATGACGACGGGTTGAATGAAAAAGGGCGGCGCGGCCTCACGAGGGCCGCACCGCTCTTTTTTTATTCGTCAGGCAGCATGTTTTTCGGCAGGTTTTCGCGGAAGATCACTTCCGCCCGCGGGCTTTCCACCGCCTGCATGGGCGGGCGGCCGGCGCGCAGGTTGGTGAAGATGCCGACGCAGGCCGACAGGGTGTTGCGCGGATCCTGGGTGATCACCGCGTCCAGCGCCCCGTCGATCAACAGGCCGCGCGTTTCAGTGGTCAGGCCGTGGGTGATGAAGATCATCTCGCGTTCCCGCCGCGTCTCTTTCAGCGCGCGGGCCACGCCCTCCGCCCCGCCGCCGATGTTGTAGACCCCGGCAAGGTCGGGATGCAGGCCCAGCAGCATGCGGGTCTGGCGGTAGCTCTTCCCCTCGTCGTCATGGCCTTCGCGCAGCCCCACAACCTCGATGTCGGGGGCGATCTCCTTCAGGACATGGAGGAAGCCCATCTCGCGGTCCTCGTGCGCGCGGTAGCTGAGGCTGCCGGCGATCATCGCCACCTTGGCCGGGCGGTGTTTCAAAAAGCGTGCGATCAGGTAGCCGGCGGTGCGGCCGGCCGCGCGGTTGTCCAGCCCGACATAGCCGGCGCGCCGGCAGTTCAGGATGTCGGAGATCAGCGTCACGCTCGGCACATTGCGGTCGGCCAGCGCGTCCACCGCCTCGCGCACTGCCGGATGCTCCAGCGCCATGAAGGCGACGCCGTCGGCGCGGCGGCCATGCTGGAACAGGCTGCGCGCCAGCAGTTCCGGATTGAAGCTCTTGATGAATTCCACCTGCGCCTTGACCCCGTGCGGGGCGAGCATGGCGTCGGCACGGCGGATCATCTCGCCGAGCCCGGTCAGGAAACGGTTGTTGCCGGCGGGCAGCAGGAAGGACAGCCGCATCGGCTTCTGACCCGCCGCGGCATAGAGGTCGCCGTCAGGCAGATAGTCCAGCTCCGCCGCCGCCTTCAGCACCCGCTGCACGGTGGCGGCGCGCACGCCTGGCCGGTTGTTCAGCACGCGGTCCACCGTGGCGGTGGAGACACCCGCCGCCTGCGCGATGTCGACCACCCGCGGCAGGCCGCGGGGTCCGGCGGCAATTTCCGGATCGTCCTTCAATGAAACCATCAAAAACCATCAATTTCGGTGTTTGACACTTGTCGGCGCTGGACATACCGTCCATCCAACAATCATCAATTGACATCAGATCACATCAGAAACGCAAGGCCGGAAACAGCAACGTCGGCCGGTAATCCATGGGAGGTTTGAAATGACCAGTCTGAGCCGCCGCACGATGCTGAAGGCCATCGCCGCCACCCCCGCCGCCATTCCGGCAATCGGTGCCGCCGGTGCCGTCATCGGCATGCCGCACATCGCGCGCGCCGCCGAGTTCGAGCTGAAATACGGCAACAACCTGCCGCTGACCCATCCGCTGAACGTCCGCGCCAACGAGGCGGCGGAGCGGATCGCCAAGGAGTCGAACGGCAAGGTCGTGGTCAAGATCTTCCCGAACAACCAGCTTGGCGGCGACACCGACATGCTGTCCCAGGTGCGCAGCGGCGGCCTGACCTTCTTCACCCCGTCGGCGCTGGTGATCGCCACGCTGGTGCCGGTCGCCGCGATCAACGCGGTCGGCTTCGCCTTCTCCGACTACGATCAGGTCTGGAAAGCGATGGACGGCAAGCTGGGCGCCCATGTCCGCGAGGCGATCTCCAAGGTCGGGCTCTATGCCTTCGACAAGATGTGGGACAACGGCTTCCGCCAGATGACCAGCGGCGACAAGGCGATCAATTCCGCCGCCGACATGGGCGGCCTGAAGATCCGCGTGCCGGTCAGCCCGCTCAGCATCGCCATGTTCAAGGGGCTGGGCGCCGCCCCGACCAGCCTGCAGTTCAGCGAGGTCTATTCCTCGCTGCAGACCCGGATCGTCGACGCGCAGGAAAACCCGCTGCCGATCATCCAGGTCGCCAAGCTGTACGAGGTGCAGAAATACTGCTCGCTGTCGAACCACATCTGGGACGGCTTCTGGTTCATCGCCAACGGCCGCGCCTGGAAGGGCCTGCCGGCGGACATGCAGACCATCGTCGCCAACGCCATCAACGATGCCGGCGTGGCCCAGCGCGGCGACATCAAGGCGCTGAACCAGTCGGTCAAGGCCGACCTGGAATCGAAGGGTCTGACCTTCAACCAGCCGGCGCCCGACAGCTTCCGCGCCAAGCTGCGCGACAGCGGCTTCTACGGCGAATGGAAGGGCCGTTTCGGCGACGAGGCCTGGGGCCTGCTGGAAGAGGCGGTCGGCAAGCTCGCCTGACCGCAGCCGCAGTCCTTTCCGGTCCTCTTCCATGAAGGAACATCCCGCCATGTCCCACATGTCCGAGCCGGTCCACGGCTTCGCCGAGGCTCCCGGCACTCTGGGTGCCGGCGGCGGCTCGCTGCTGCGCAGGATCGACCACGGCCTGTCCGTCGGGGTCGAGGTCGTGGCGGGCCTTCTGGTGCTGGTCGAGATCGTCGTCCTGCTGGCCGGCGTCACCGCCCGCTACCTGTTCCACACCCCGCTGGTGTGGTCGGACGAGCTGGCCTCCATCCTGTTCCTGTGGCTGTCGATGCTGGGCGCGGTGGTGGCGCTGCGCCGGGGCGAGCATATGCGGATGACCGGGCTGGTCAGCCGCGTCGGCCCGCAGGCGCGCAGCCTCTTGGAATGCATCGCCATCACCGCCCCCATCGCCTTCCTGACGCTGGTGCTGTACCACGCCGTCGATTACGCGATGGAGGAGCAGTTCATCACCACCCCGGCGATGGAGATTTCCAACGCGTGGCGGGCGTCCGCCCTGCCGGTCGGGCTGGGGCTGATGCTGGTGGCGGCGCTGTTCCGCCTGCTGCGCGTCGCCAGGCCCCTGACCGTGCTGGCGGCGGCGCTGGTGACCGGCGCCATCGTCGCCGGCTTCTGGGTCGCCGGGCCGATGCTGAAGCCGCTGGGGCAGTTGAACCTCGTCATCTTCTTCGTCGGGCTGGTCGCCGCCAACGTCTTTGCCGGCGTGCCCATCGCCTTCTCCTTCGCGCTCGCCACCTTCTCCTATCTGGCGCTGACCACCTCGACGCCGCTGTTGGTGATGGTCGGCCGGCTGGACGAGGGGATGAGCCACCTGATCCTGCTGGCGGTGCCGCTGTTCGTCTTCCTGGGATTGCTGATCGAGATGACCGGCATGGCCCGCGCCATGATCCAGTTCCTCGCCAGCCTGCTCGGCCATGTGCGCGGCGGCCTGTCCTATGTGCTGATCGGCGCGATGTATCTGGTCTCCGGCATCTCCGGTTCGAAGATCGCCGACATGGCGGCCATCGCCCCGGTGCTGTTCCCGGAAATGAAGAAGCGCGGCGCCCCTCCGGGCGATCTGGTGGCGCTGCTGTCCGCCACCGGCGCGCAGACCGAAACCATCCCGCCCAGCATCGTGCTGATCACCATCGGCTCGGTCACCGGCGTGTCCATCGCCGCGCTCTTCACCGGTGGCATGCTGCCGGGCGTGGTTCTGGGCGCCTGCCTGTGCTTCGTCGTCTGGCGGCGCTACCGCAACGAGGATCTGAGCCACGTCGAGCGCACCGCCGGCCGCGAGATCGCCCGGCTCGCCATGGTGGCCTTGCCCGCCATCCTGCTGCCCTTCGTCATCCGCGCCGCGGTGGTCGAGGGCATCGCGACGGCGACCGAGGTGTCGACCATCGGCATCGCCTATTCCACCCTCGCCGGGCTGCTGATCTACCGCCAGTTCGACTGGCGCCGGCTGAAGCCGATGCTGATCGAGACGGCATCGCTGACCGGGGCCATCATCTTCATCGTCGGCTGCGCCACCTCGATGGCCTGGGGCCTGACCCAGTCCGGCTTCTCCTCCGACCTTGCGCGCTTCATGGCCGGCATTCCCGGCGGCGCCTACGGCTTCCTCGCCATCTCCATCGTCGCCTTCATCATCCTGGGCAGCGTGTTGGAGGGCATCCCCGCCATCGTGCTGTTCGGACCGCTGCTGTTCCCCATCGCCCGCGCGGCCGGGGTGCATGAGGTCCACTATGCGATGGTCGTCATCTTCGCCATGGGCATCGGCCTGTTCGCCCCGCCCTTCGGCGTCGGTTACTACGGCGCCTGCGCCATCAGCAAGGTCAATCCCGACGACGGCCTGAAGCACATCTGGGGCTATGTCGGCGCCCTGCTGGTCGGGCTGGTGATCGTCGCCGCCATTCCCTGGATTTCGACCGGCTTCCTCGCCCGCTGACCAGCGGGCTTGGGTTCTGGGCCCGTTAAAGCCACCCGTTTTCCTCTTATCCGGAGTTCCCTCAATGAGCCGATTCTTCGGCCAGATCCGTCAGGCTGGCTACGTCGTGCGCGACATCGAAGCCGCCATGGACTATTGGAGCCGCACGCTCGGCATCGGGCCCTGGTTCTACAACGAGCGGGTTCCAATCCGGAACTACACCTACCGCGGCGAGTCCTACGAGGTTCACAATTCGGTGGCGCTGGCCAACTCCGGCCCGTTGCAGATGGAGCTGATCCAGACCCGCAACGACGCGCCGTCGATGTACCGCGACTTCCTCCAGGCCGGGAACACCGGGCTGCAGCATGTCGCCTACTGGACCGAGGATTACGACGCCGATCTGGAGCGTCTGCTGGCGCAGGGCTTCAAGCCGGTGATGAGCGGCGAGGTCGGCGAGAAGGGCCGCTTCATCTATTTCGACACCGAATACCATCCCGGCACGGTGATCGAGCTGTCCGAGGTCGCCGGGCCGAAGGGCAAGATGTTCGACCTGATCCGCGAAGCGTCGATGGGCTGGGACGGCAGCGACCCGGTGCGGCCGTTCCCGGACCTGAGCAAGCTGTAAGGGGCGGCCGACATGCACGCCGACCGCATCGAAGCCACATACCTGATCGAAACCCCGCTCGCCCCGGCCAAGGTGGCCGAGGTGATGGCGGGGGAGCAGTCCTGCGGCACCTTCACCCGCGTCCATGGCGAGACCGACGACCTGCGGGCCCGTGCCCGCGCCATCGTCGAATCGGTGGAAAAACTGGACGTCGCCGAGACCCCTGCCCTGCCGAACACGTGGCTGGAGCGGCAGCGCAATCCAGGGCCCTGGCAGCGGGCGCGCGTCACCATCTCCTTCCCCACCGCCAACATCGGCGCCAACCTGCCGACGCTGGCGGCGACGGTCGCCGGCAACCTCTATGACCTGGGGGAGGTGACGGGGCTGCGGCTGGAGTCCTTGCGCCTCCCGCAGGCCTACCGCGCGCAGTTCGACCTGCCGCGCCACGGCGTCGCCGGCACGAGGCGGCTGACCGGGGTGGCGGACGGGCCGCTGGTCGGCTCCATCATCAAGCCGAATGTCGGGCTGTCGGCCGAAGAGACCGGCGAACTGGTCGGCACGCTGTGCGCCGCCGGGCTGGACTTCATCAAGGACGACGAGATCTGCGCCGATCCGGCCCATGCGCCGCTGGCCCAGCGCATCCCGGCGGTGATGGACCGGGTGCGCCGCCACCAGGACCGCACCGGCAAGCATGTGATGGTCGCCTTCAACATCACCGACGAGACCGACGCCATGCGCCGCCACGCCGATCTGGTGGAGCGCGAGGGCGGGTCCTGCATCATGGTCAGCCTGAACTGGTGCGGGTATTCGGCGGTGCAGACGCTGCGCCGGCACAGCGGGCTGGCGCTGCACGGCCACCGCAACGGCTTCGGCGCCCTGTCGCGCCATCCGCTGCTGGGCATCGGTTTCGACGCCTATCAGGCGCTGTGGCGGCTAACGGGCGTGGACCACATGCATGTCCATGGGCTGAACGGCAAGTTCGCCCAGCCCGACGACGAGGTGATCGAGGGGGCGCGCGCCTGTCTGGCGCCGCTGGCGGCGGATGCGGCGGACGGTTCCGACGCCGTGATGCCGGCCTTCTCCTCCGGGCAATGGGCCGGCACGGTGCCGGTCACCTGGGAGGCGGTGGGGACCGCCGACCTGATGTTCATGTCCGGCGGCGGCATCATGGCCCATCCCGACGGGCCGGCGGCCGGCGTGCGGAGCATCCGGCAGGCCTGGGACGCCGTGCGGGCCGGGCGCACGCTGGACGAAGCGGCGGCAGGGCAGCCGGAACTGCGGCGGTCGCTCGACTTCTTCGGAAAGAAGGGCTGAGGACGATGGTGGCGACTCCCCGACTGGGCTGGTACGGCGACGACTTCACCGGGGCAACCGACACGCTGGCCGCCTTGGCGAAGGCCGGGCAGCGGGCGCTGCTGTTCCTCGACGTGCCGGACGTCGCCCGGTTGGGGGAAGCCGGGCAGTTGGACGCGGTGGGCATCGCCGGGGCGGCGCGCAGCATGGCGCCCGACGCCATGCGGGCGGAGCTGGAGCCGGTCGGCCGCTTCTTCGCGGCGCTCGGCGTTCCGGTGATGCATTACAAATGCTGCTCCACCTTCGACAGCGGACCCCAAGTCGGCAGCATCGGCGAGGCGGTGCGGACGCTGGCTCCGCATTTCCCCAACCGCTTCCGCCCGGTGGTGGGCGGCCAGCCGAACATCGGGCGCTATTGCCTGTTCAGCACCCTGTTCGCGGCGGCGGGCACCGGCGGCGTGGTCCATCGCATCGACCGTCACCCGACGATGAGCGTCCATCCCGTCACCCCGATGGCGGAGGCCGACCTGCGCCGGCATCTGGCCGCGCAGGGGCTGTGGGGGATGGCGGCGCTGCATTTCCCGGACTATGCGCTGGGTAGTGACGCGCTGGACGGGCGGCTTGAGCGGCTGTTGGCGGAGGGGCCGTCGGCGCTGCTGCTGGATGTGGCGCGTGCCGAGGATCTCGCCACGGTCGGGCGGCTGATCTGGCAGCGGGCCGAGCGCGAGCCGTTGCTGGCAGTCGGGCCGAGCAGCGTGGCCCAGGCGCTGGTGGCGCATTGGAATGGCGGATCCGACGCTTCAGTGACGGAAGAGGTGCCGCTGGCTGCGACGGACAGGCCGGTGTTTCTGATGGCGGGCAGCCTGTCGCCGGTGACGCGGCGGCAGATCGAGGCGGCGGGATCCTACACGCGCATCCAGGCCGACGCGGCGGCGCTGTGCGGCGACCCCGGCTATGCGGAAACTTTGTTGGGAGAGGTGGCGGCCTCGCTGGCGGCCGGGCGCCACACGCTGGTGTGGACGGCACCGGCAGAGGCCGGGACGGCAGACACCGCTCAGGCCGGGCGGGTCGCGGCGGCGACGGCGGATTTCGTCGCGGCGGTGCTGCGGCGGGTGGCTCTGCGCCGGGTCGGGATTGCCGGCGGCGACACCTCCAGCCTCGCGGTGCGGGCGCTGGGCTGCTGGGGCTTGTCCTACCGCTGCACGCTGGCGCCGGGCGTCACCGTCAGCCG
The DNA here is from genome assembly GCF_042604635.1 of Azospirillum sp. A26. Taxonomy (NCBI): domain Bacteria; kingdom Pseudomonadati; phylum Pseudomonadota; class Alphaproteobacteria; order Rhodospirillales; family Azospirillaceae; genus Azospirillum; species Azospirillum sp. A26. The sequence goes on from NZ_CP170474.1 coordinate 482,344, forward strand.
CACCCATGCCGACGATCCGGCGGTCGATGGGCTGGAGCTGATGCTGAAAGGCGGGCAGATGGGCGGCGAGGATCTGTTCGAGCGGTTGCTGGGGTGAGGCTCTCCCCGAGGGGAGAGCCTTCTGCAATCGCCGATCAGACGGCGGCGGTGACGACCACTTCGATCAGGATTTCCGGCTTGCCGAGATCGGCGACGCCGATGGTGGCGCGGGCCGGCAGGTCGTTGCCGTCCAGCCAGGACAGCCACGCGTCGTTCATCTCGTCCTTCAGGCCCATGTTGGTGATGAAGAGCTGGGCGGACAGCAGCTTGGTCTTGTCGCTGCCGGCCAGCGCCAGCACCTGGTCGAGCTTGCCGCAGATCTGCGTGACCTGGCCGCCCATGCCGACGCTGACGTCGTCGGCGATGATGCCGCCGAGATAGGCCGTGCCGTTGTTGACGACGACGCGGTGCATGATCTTGGTCTTCTCGATGCGCTTGATCACGGGGAACTGCTCCTTGGTTTTTTAAGAAGAACTCAGGGGGTGATGGAGAAATCGACGTAGCGGGCGGCGATGCGCGCCAGCGTGCCGTCCTGCACGACGGCGCGGATCGCCTCGTCGAAGGACTGCTTCAGTGCCGTGTCCTCCTTGCGCAGCCCGACGCCGATGCCGGGGCCGAACACCTCGGCGTCGATCACCGGCTGGCCGACCAGCTTGACCGATTTGCCGCCGTCGCCCTTCACCCAGTCTGACGCGGTGGCGCCGGTGGTGATGGCGGCGTCGAGCCGCCCGGCCTTCAAATCGGCCAGCAGGTTGGACGCGGTGTCGTAGGTCTTCAGCGTCGCGTCGCTGCCGAGATGCTTCTCGACATAGCGGGAATGGGTGGTGGAGACCTGGGCGCCGATGGTCTTGCCGCGCAGGCTGGCCGGCGAGCCGTCGATGGCGGAGTTGGCCGGCGCCACGAAATAGGCCGGCACCACCATGTAGGGGGTGGAGAAGCCGATGGCCTTCGCCCGCTCCGGCGTGATGTTCATCGTCGCCATGATGGCGTCGTACTTCTTCGACAGCAGACCCGGAATGATGCCGTCCCACTCCTGCGCCACCACGGTGCAGGGGCGCTTCATCCGCTCGCACAGCGCATTGGCGAGATCGACCTCCAGCCCCGCCACCTTGCCGTCGGGCTGGGTGAAGTTGAAGGGCGGATAGGCGCCTTCGGTGGCGATGCGGATCTCCTGCGCGGCGGCGACGCCGCCGGACGCAAGCAAGAGGAGGGCGGCAACGCCCGTGACGAGGCGCTTCATGGCAGGCTCCGGAAGTGGCGAAGATGTTTCAGAGCCCGTCCGGTGCTTCTGTAAGCACCGGACGGGCTCTTAGCTTTTGGTTTTCCGTGTGATTCACGCTTCAAGCGATTCCGCTTGAACCGACCACACTCCAGGTCAGAGTCCCGCGACGACCACGATCTCGACCAGGATCGACGGGTCGGCCAGCCGGGCCTCGACCGTCGCGCGGGCGGGCGGGTTGGCCTTGTCGACCCAGGCGTCCCAGGCGGCGTTCATCTCGGGGAAGGTGGCGATGTCGGCGAGATAGACCGTGGCGGTCAGGAGGTTGCTCTTCGACGTGCCGGCCTCGGCCAGCAAATTGTCGATCTGGCGCAGCACGTCGCGGGTCTGCGCCTCCACGGTCGTCGATCCATCATCGACGATCTGGCCGGCGAGATAGACGGTGTCCTTGTGGATGACCATGTCGCAGAGGCGCGGGGTCAGGTGGAAGCGCTGGATCGTCACTGTGGGATGCTCCAAAGGGTCAGGCGGCGAAGCGGCCGATGCTGAACGGGGCGATGGGCAGGTCGGTGGACCCGCCCGTGATCAGGTCGGCGGTGATGCGCCCGACAATAGGGCCAAGCTGGAAGCCGTGCGCGGAGAAACCAAAGGAATGGTAGAGGTCCGGCTCGGTGCCGCTGGGGCCGATCACCGGGATCTGGTCCGGCATCCGCGCCTCGATCCCCGCCCAGGAGCGGACGATGGTGGCGCCGCGCATGCACGGGAACAGGTCCCACACCGTGCGGGCGTTCACCGACACCTGCGAAAAGTCCAGCTCCGTCCGGTTCTCGTCGCGCACCGCCCGGCCGAGCAGGCCGCCGCCGATCAGCACGGTGCCGTTGGGGAACTGCTTGAAGGACAGGGTGCGGCCGGTGGCGCCGACCACCGGCTTGATGAAGGGGGCGACGCGGGCGGTGATCATCAGCATCGGCGCGATGACCTCCAGCGGCACCGGCTCCCCCACCTGCGCGGCGATGCGGTCGGCCCAGGCCCCGGCGGCGTTCACCACCACCGGCGCTTCGAAGCGGGCACCGTCGGCGGTTTCGACGGTCCACAGGCCGCCCTGGCGGGACAGCCGCGTCACGGCGCCGCCCTCCTGGAAGCGGGCGCCGAGCGAAATGGCCTTGCGGCGGAAGGCGAAGGTGGTGCGGAAGGGGATCGCCGCGCCGTCGCCGCGCGACACCAGGGCACCGACGCAGTGATCGGCGATGGCCGGCACCAGCGCGCGCAGCTCGTCCCGGCCGATCACCTCCTCGTGGGTGAAGCCCAGCGCCCCCAGTTCGGCGACGCGGGCGTGCGAGGTCGCCAGTTCGGCCTCGCTCTCCGCCACCTTGATCTGGCCGTGGCTTTCGAAACCGCAATCGTCGTCCACCAGATCCCGGATGCGGTGCCAAAGCGCCATCGAGGCGACGGTCAGCGGCACCTCGGCGACATGGCGGCCGAGCTGGCGCACGCCGCCCGCATTGACGCCGGAGGCGTGGCGGGCGACATGGTCCTTCTCCAGAACCAGCACGCGCACGCCGCGCATCGACAGGTGCAGTGCGGCGGAGCAGCCGTGCAGGCCGCCGCCGATGACAATGACGTCTGGTTTGAAGGAGGCGGTCGCGGTCATCGGGCGCCTCCGGTCAGTGCTTGAACACGGCGTCGATGTCGGCGTCGGTCTTCGGCAGGGCGGCCAGCTCGGCCAGCGTGATCGGCTTCACCGGCGGGCGCAGCCGGTAATAGCCGACCTCCGCCGGGGAGACGCCGCGCTCCGCCGCGATGACCTCGGTCACGGTCGGGCCGCAGAGCCGGCCCTGGCACGGACCCATGCCGCAGCGCAGGAAGCTCTTGGCCTGATTGGGACCGGAGCAGCCGAGCCGCACCGCCTCGCGCACCGCACCGGCGGTGATCTCCTCGCAGCGGCAGACGATGGTGTCGTCGGCCGGGACGCGGAAGGCTTCCGCCGGGGTGTAGAGCGTGTCGAGGAAGGCGCGGCCGGTCAGCGCGCGGTCGAGCGCGGCGCGGAACGGGGCTGCCGCCTTGTCGCGCTGTTCGCGCCCGATGCGGCCCAGCCGGTGCAGCGCGTCGAGCGCGGCCAGCCGGCCCGCTTCCTCCGCCGCGCGGGCACCGCCGATGCCGGCGCCGTCGCCGGCCAGCGACACGCCCTCGACCGAGGTGGCGCCCCACTCGTCGGTGGTCGGACGCCAGCAGCGCTGTTGCTCGTCCCAGCGCTGGGCGCAGCCGGTGGCGTTGGCGAGGTTCAGGTTTGGGATCACGCCGTGATGCAGCAGGAGGGTGTCGGCAGGCAGCCGGTGCTCGGTGCCGTTGCGGGTGTAGACGACGCTCTTCAACGCGCTGTCCCCGCCGATGGCACCTTCGGCGCGGAGCGCGGTGACGTTGCCGATGACGGTCAGCTTGCGCCGCACCTCCAGCATCAGCTTCATGCCCTTGCCAAGATAGGGCGAGCGCAGGAAGCCGGGCAGCAGCGGCAGGGCGGCGCGCCAGTTCTCCTTCGGCGTGGTGTCGAGGATGGCGTCGATCCGCGCGCCGGCCTGGAGATACTGCCAGGCCAGCAGCCAGAGCAGCGGGCCGCTGCCCGCCATCACCGTGGCGCCCGACGGCACGAGGCCGGAGGTCTTCAGCAGCACCTGCGCCGCACCGGCGCCGAGCACGCCCGGCAGGGTCCAGCCGGGGACCGGGAAGGGCCGCTCCAGGGCGCCGGTCGCCAGGATGACGTGGCGCACGGTCAGCATCGACGCCGACCCGTTGCGCGACAGGCCGATCTGGATCGGACGGTGTCCGTCGCCCGCGTCCTCACGGGGACGGGCGACGCTCCACACGATGGTGCCCGGCCAGTGGACGGCACCGCTGTCGCGCAGCGGACCCAGCAGCTCAGCGCCATGCCAGTAGTCGGGGCCGAGCACCTTGCGGTCGCGCACCGGCGTTTCGGTGACCGCGCGGTAGATCTGGCCGCCCGGCTCCGTCTGCTCGTCGAGCAGGACGACCGATGCGCCCTTGGACGCGGCCAGCGCAGCGGCGGCGAGGCCGGCGGGGCCGGAGCCGACGACGGCGATGTCGAAATCGAACTTGCTCACCGCTCCACCTCGCGCTTGCCGTTCTGGGTTTCCACCGCCATGCCGGGGGCCACGCGCACCTGACAGCCCTGGCGGTTGCCGGTGCCGTCGATGGTGACGAGGCAGTCGTAACAGACGCCCATCATGCAGTAGGGACCGCGCGGCGCGCCGCTCACGGCCGTGGTGCGGCAGGCGGTGACGCCGTTCGCCAGCAGGGCGGCGGTGACGCTGTCGCCGGCCCGCGCGCTGGCCGGACGGCCGTCGATGGTGAAGGAGACCGCTTGGGCAGCGGATTCGATCTCAGGCAGCCTGCGGAACATGGAACCTCCGGGCGCTGAAGGGCGTGAAGCTGTCGCCGAGGCCGCCGGCCGCGATCAGCGGCGCCAGCGTCAGCGCATGGTTGGCGGCAAGGGTGACGCCGCTGTGGCAGGTGGCGACGAAGGCGCCGGGCGCCGTCTTCGATTCCTCGTAGATCGGGAAGCCGTCCGGCGTCAGCACGCGCAGCGCCGCCCAACTGCGCACCACGTTCAGCTTGCCCAGCAGCGGGAAGAAGCGGATGGCGCGCTGGGCGATGGCCGACGACACGCCGGGTTGCAGCGTGGTGTCGAAGCCGGCCTCCTCGAAGCTGTCGCCGATCATCACCCCGCCCTCGTCGGTCTGGCGGATGTAGACGGTGGGGTGGTGCAGGAAGGGGGCGGTCTTCTCGGTGACGATGACATGGCCGCGCTGCGGGCGGACGGGGGCCGACAGCCCGACCATCGGCGCCAGCCGCGCGCTGTCATGGCCGGCGGCCAGCACGATCTTGCCGGCGCGGACTTCGCCGGCTGCTGTGGTCATGTGGAAGCCGCCGTCGCGATGCTCGATGCGCTCGACCCGGTGGTTGGGGCGGTAGTCGACGCCCAGCATCGTGATGCCCTTGTGCAGGGTGCGCAAGAGCCGCAGCGAGTTGCAGTGACCGTCCAGCGGGCAATAGGTGCCGCCGACCACGTCCGGCCCGATGAAGGGCAGTTCCTTGCGCAGCGTCTCGCGGTCCATCACCTCGTAGGGGTAACGGATCATGTCCGGCTGGTTGTGCAGCCGCATCATGGTGTTGGCGCGGGCCTGCAAATCCTCTTCCGACAGCATCGGCATGAAGCCGCCGGGACGGCGGTAGGCGACGTCGAGCCCGGTCTGCTCGCGCAGCAGGTCGGCGAAGCCGCTCCAGTCGTCGGAGGATTTCTTGGTCCAGCCGGCATATTCCGGCATGCCGAGGCCCTTGCCCTGCACCCAGACCAGGGCGAAGTTGCCGCGCGACGGGCGCACGGCGATGTCGCCCTCGTCCAGCATGGCGACTTTCTGGCCGGCACGGGCGAGACCCCAGGCCAGCGCCGATCCGACCAGCCCGCCGCCGATCACGGCGACGTCGTATTCTCCGCCCCGACTGGGCTGCGTCATCGTCTCCACTCCCGCCTTTTCAGTCGCGCTGACGGAATCGCACACTCCGTGCGCACCGGCCGCCGCATTTATCGTATGGCGCGCATCGCCGAATTCGGCACCCGTATACAGTGTCGAATATTTATCGGTGCACCGTATATCCTTGAGGTCGCGCCGGATCTGCCGGCGTTACACATGGATGTATTGCAAACTGCAGGGTTTTCTTTGCCGGAGCACCGCGGGATTCTGCCCGGCGCCACCCGACCGTTCCCCCGAGTTCCCGTGATCCTTGCGACAGCATCGGCAGCCAACCTATAACTGTCAAATCAGATCGAAGGGGTGTTTCATGACTGAATGTTATGATTCGGTCTTTCGGACCGGGCGGGCGCCATGATCAATCCGCGCCAGATCGAGGCTTTCCGCGCCGTCATGCTGACCGGCGGCATCACCGCGGCGGCGGAGCTGCTGAACATCTCGCAGCCGGCGGTCAGCCGCCTGATCGGCGACCTGCAATATGCGCTGAAGCTGACGCTGTTCGAACGGCGCGGCCCGCGCATCGCCCCGACCAGCGAGGCGATCTCGCTCTATCAGGTGGTCGACCGCGCCTTCGTCGGGCTGGAACTGATCGAGCAGACGGCGCGCGACCTGACCGCGAGGCGCAGCGGGGCGCTGCGGGTGGCGGCGATGCCGGCGCTGGGGGTGGGGTTCCTGCCGCGCTATGTCGCGCGCTTCCTCAGCGACCGGCCGCGGGTGGACATCGCGCTGCGCGGCAGCACCTCGCCGATCATTTTGGACTGGGTGGCGACCGGCCAGTGCGAGCTGGGATTCGCCCACACCCCCATCGACCATGCGGCGGTGCTGACCGAGAAGATCCACGGCATACCCGCCGTCGCCATCCTGCCGCCCGGCCATCCGCTGGCCGCCAAAGAGGTGCTGGCGCCGAAGGATTTCGAGGGGGAGAGCTTCATTTCCACCAGCCCGCCGGCCCTGCTGCGCTCCCGCATCGACACCATCTTCGCCGATCATGACGTGTCGCGGCTGATGCGGGTGGAAACCCAACTGACGATGAACGCCTGCGCCATGGTGGCGGCCGGCTACGGCATGTCGATCGTCGACCCCTTCACCGCCCAGGACTACGTCCCGCACGGGCTGGTCGTCCGCCCGTTCGAACCGCGCATCGGCTTCGACATCGCCATCCTGCGCTCCGCCCAGGTGCCGCTGTCAATGATCGCCGAGGATTTCCTGGCCGGTTTCCTGGAGGAGGCGACCCGCTTCCGCGACAGTTTTCTCGGGATCGGCGGCGCCGGAAACCCCGCTCAACTCGTTCGCAGCACGGAATTATAACATTTCCGGATGAATGATGGCGGGAATTCGATTTGACGGTTATGTGACTGCACCATCACCCTTGATCCATGTCCTGCCGGGACCTTCACGAAAAACAGCCCGAAAACGGGCGGCCGGCAAGGTGACGGACGGTTAAAGCGGCGATCCGGTCCTTAACAGACGATGCGGTCCGAAGATCAGCCCCAGATGAACCCCCAGGCCAGGAACAGGCTTCCATGGAACTGGGAACCCGATGAACAGGGACCCTGCCAACAGGGATCAAGGCTCTAGAGGAGAATGACGATGCGCTCGGTGATGTGCGGGTTGATGGCGACGGCGGCCCTGTGGTGCGGCATGGCCGCGGTGCAGACGGCCCAGGCCCAGGAAAAGACGCTCTATGTCGCCGCCTATGGCGGATCGTTCGAGCAGACCATGCGCAAGGACATCATCCCGGCCTTCGAAAAGGCGAACGGGTTGAAGATCGAGTATGTCGCCGGCAATTCGACCGACAACCTCGCCAAGCTGCAGGCCCAGCGGGGCAACCAGCAGATCGACGTCGTCATCCTCGACGACGGCCCGATGTATCAGGCGGTGGCGCTGAACTTCTGCGCCGACCTGGAGAAGGCGCCGGTCTACGACCAGCTCTACGATCTGGCGAAGATGCCGTCGGGCAAGGCGGTCAACTTCGGCGCCGTCGGCACCGGCATCCTCTACAACAAGGCCTATTTCGACGAGAACAAGATCCCGGCCCCGACCTCGTGGAAGGACATCGAGGATCCGCGCTTCAAGAAGAAGCTGGCGATCCCGCCGATCAACAACAGCTACGGCCTGCACGCGCTGGTGATGATGGCGCGCCTGAACGGCGGCGGCGAGACCAACATCGAGCCGGGCTTCAAGGAGTTCAAGGACAAGATCAACCCGAACGTGCTGGCCTATGAGCCATCGCCGGGCAAGATGACCGAGCTGTTCCAGAGCAACCAAGCCGTCATCGCCGTCTGGGGCTCGGGCCGCGCCAAGGCGCTGGCCGACACCGGCTTCCCCGCCACCTTCGTCTATCCCAAGGAAGGCGGCATCGTGCTGGGCTCCGCCGCCTGTCAGGTCGCCGGCAGCAAGAATGCGCCCGAAGCGCAGAAGTTCATCCAGCACATGCTGGGCGTCGAGGCGCAGACCGCTCTCGCCGTCAGCGCCGGCTTCGGCCCGGTGAACAAGACGGTCGAGCTGCCCGCCGAAAAGCAGGCCGGCATCCCCTACGGTCCGGAACAGGTCGGCAAGCTGCTGGTGGTGGACTGGGACACCATCAACAAGAACCGCGAAGTCTGGAACAAGCGCTGGACCCGCGAGATCGAGCGCTGAGGTAAGGGGCTAATCCCCTCTCCCCCTGGGGAGAGGGGGTGCGGGGAAAGGGAGACGACGACATGGCTTATCTGGTTCTCGACCAACTGACCAAGCGCTTCGGAAACTGGACGGCGGTCGACAACGTCTCGCTGACCGTTGAGAAGGGCGAGCTGATTTCGCTGCTGGGGCCGTCGGGCTGCGGCAAGACCACCACCTTGCAGATGATCGCCGGCTTCCTCGACGCCGACGGCGGCCGGGTGATGCTGGACGGCCAGGATCTGCTGGCGAAGAAGCCGAACGAGCGCGGGCTCGGCATCGTCTTCCAGAGCTATGCCCTGTTCCCGCACATGACCGCCGCGGAGAACGTCGCCTTCGGGCTGGAGATGCGGAAGATCAATCGTGCCGACCGCGACCGCATGGTCGCCGACGCGCTGAAGCTGGTCGGGCTGGAGCAGTATGGCGACCGCCACCCGCGCCGGATGTCGGGCGGCCAGCAGCAGCGCGTGGCGCTTGCCCGCGCGCTGGTGATCAAGCCGAGCCTGCTGCTGCTGGACGAGCCGCTGTCGAACCTGGACGCCAAGATGCGCGAGGAGATGCAGATCGAGCTGCGCCGCATCCAGCGCACCGTCGGCACCACCATGATCCTGGTCACCCACGACCAGTCGGAGGCGATGGCGCTGTCCGACCGCGTGGTGGTGATGAACAAGGGCCGCATCCAGCAGGTCGCCACCCCGCAGGAGGCCTACGACCACCCGGCCAACGCCTTCGTCGCCAACTTCCTCGGCCGCACCAACCTGCTGCCGGGCATGGTCGGCGGCGGCGCGGGCGGGACCGTCATCACGGTGGCCGACAGCGTCTGGCCGGTGGCGCAGCCGATGGCGGCGGGGCCGGGGGCGCTGGCCGTCCGACCGGAGAAGATCGGCTTCGTCGATGCCGGCGGCCTCAGCGGCACCGTGCTGGCCCGCGTCTTCCAGGGCACGCAATGGCTGTTCGAGATCGAGACCGCCGCCGGCCGATTGATGGTGATCCGCCAGCATGACGGCTCGCCCCTGCCGGCGGAGCGCGAGCGGGTGATGGTCGGCTGGCGGGCGGACGACATGGCGGTGATGCCTGCTGATCGGGAGGCGGCATGAGCATGGCGGCATCCACCGAAAGCCACGCCTCCGGCACCCAGGCATCTGCGGCACCGCTGCCGCGCCGGCCGCGCCGCTGGCCATGGACACCCTATCTGCTGAGCGCGCCGGGTCTGGCCTTGTTCGCGGTGCTGCTGCTGGTACCGCTGGCGATGACCTTCCTGTTGTCGCTGAACAGCTTCAGCTTCTATGGCGGCATCGAGAACGTCTGGCAGATCGGCAACTATGCCGACATCATCGCCGACAGCTATTTCCACGAGGTCTTCCTGCGCACCTTCCGCATCGCCGCGGTGGTGACGCTGCTCTGCGCGCTGTTCGGCGCGCCGGAGGCCTACATCCTGCGCCGGATGAAGTCGCCGTGGCGGGGCTTGTGCCTGCTGATCGTGCTGGGGCCCCTGCTGATCTCGGTGGTGTCGCGGACGCTGGGCTGGGCGCTGCTGTTCGGCTCGACCGGGCTGGTCAACCAGGGGCTGATGGGGCTGGGGCTGATCGCGACGCCCATCGAGTTCATGTACACCGAGACCGGCGTCATCATCGCGCTGACCCATGTGCTGGTGCCCTTCATGGTGCTGTCGGTCTGGGCCTCGCTCCAGCGGCTCGACCCGCAGGTGGAGAATGCGGCGCTGTCGCTGGGCGCCGGGCCGCTGACGGTGATGCGCCGGGTGGTGCTGCCGCAGATCGTGCCGGGCATCCTGTCGGGATCGATCATCGTCTTCGCGCTGGCGGCCAGCGCCTTCGCCACCCCGGCGATCATCGGCGGGCGGCGGCTGAAGGTGGCGGCGACGCTCGCCTATGACGAATTCCTGAACACGCTGAACTGGCCCTTGGGCGCCACTGTGGCGGTGCTGCTGCTGATCGCCAACGTCGTCATCATCGTCGGCTGCAACCGGCTGGTCGAACGTCGCTACAAACAGGTGTTCGAATGAACCGCAACGGCCCGCTCGCGCTGATCTTCCACGTCCTGTTCTTAGGCTTCCTGCTGGCGCCGATCCTGATCGTCTGCGCGGTCGCCTTCACCTCGCAGGGCTATCTGTCGCTGCCGACCGAGGGGCTGTCGCTGCGCTGGTTCCGCGCCATTGGCGACAATCCGGAATTCATCCGCGCCTTCAAGGACAGCCTGCTGCTGGGGGCGGTGTCCTCCACCCTGGCGATCCTGGTGGCGGTGCCGGCGGCTCTCGCCATCGCCCGCCACCAGTTCTTCGGGCGCGAGGCGATCCAGGCGCTGTTCCTGTCGCCGTTGATGGTGCCGCACATCGTTCTCGGCATCGCCTTCCTGCGCTTCTTCACCATGATCGGGCTGGGCGGCACCTTCGCCGGGCTGGTGCTGAGCCATGTCATCATCATCCTGCCCTTCGCGCTGCGGCTGATCCTGGCGGCATCCACCGGCATGGACCGGGCGGTGGAGAACGCCGCCGCGTCGCTGGGCGCCTCGTCCTGGACCAGCTTCCGCCGGGTGACGCTGCCGCTGATCCTGCCGGGCGTGGCGAGCGGCTGGGTGCTGGCCTTCATCAACAGCTTCGACGAGGTTACGATGACCGTCTTCATCGCCTCGCCGGAGACCACCACCCTGCCCGTCCGCCTGTTCCTCTACATCCAGGACAACATCGACCCGCTGGTCGCGGCGGTGTCGGCGGTGCTGATCTTCCTGACGGTGGCCGCCATGCTGGTGCTCGACCGCGTCTATGGGCTGGAGCGGCTGCTGGTCGGCAAGGGCCGCGACTGACACGGGCGCTTCTTCCTCAAGGTTTCCTCCCTGAACTGCCCCGCACCTCCCCGGTGCGGGGCAATTTTTTTGCGCAGCATCGGAGCCGTTACGCCGATGGTTCAGAATGCAAATGATTCGTCCACGCCATTTTCTGTGTTGACCGCAGGGGGCATGCGGACGTACTTTTAACCAGCCGGTTAAAACATAGCGACCGCCACACTGGTCGCCCCGAGCCCGCCGGCCGGAGGAGACGCATGGAACCCCGCTCTCGCTCGGGCGCAGCATTGCGCCTGCTCAATTCCGACTGGGTCCGCCCCATCCTGCTGATGGTCATCCTGCTGGTTCTGTGGGATCTGTCGGTCCGGGTGTTCGGCGTTCCCGCCTATCTCGTGCCGAAACCCGGCGACGTCGTGCTGGCGATGATCGACGAATGGCCGCGCCTGCTGGCCGAATCCGTCCCGACCTTCACGGCCACGCTCGGCGGCTTCGCACTGTCGGTGCTGTTCGGCATCCCCATCGCGATGCTGATTGCCGGATCGCGCGTGGTCGAGGCCTATGTCTACCCGCTGCTGGTCTTCTCGCAGTCGATCCCCAAGGTCGCCATCGCGCCGCTGTTCGTGGTGTGGTTCGGCTTCGGCCTGATGCCGAAGGTGATCGCCGCCTTCCTGCTGGGTTTCTTCCCGGTGGTGGTGTCGGCGGTGCAGGGCTTCAAGTCGGTCGACAACGAGATGATGGACCTCGCCCGCTCGATGAAGGCGTCGCGCCTCCAGACCTTCCAGATGGTCAGCCTGCCGCATGCGCTGCCGGCGATCTTCGCCGGGCTGAAGGTCTCGATCACGCTGGCGGTGGTCGGGGCGGTGGTCGGCGAATTCGTCGGCTCCAACTCCGGCATCGGCTTCGTCCTGCAACGCTCCATCGGCAATTTCGAGCTGCCGTTGATGTTCGCGGCGCTGACCGTGCTGGCGCTGATGGGCGTCGTGCTGTTCTGGGTCATCGACGTGGTCGAGCGCTTCTCCATTCCCTGGCACTCCAGCCAGCGCCACAAGGCCAATCTCGGCGCCTAATGGCCCGTCGTCTAACGGCACTTCGAAACCTCGGTTCATCGACAAGAACCCCGAAGCCGCACAATGCAGGCCGACGGGGCGATCCACCACCCATGGGAGGTCACCGGTCGTGATGAAGAAAACCATCGTCGCAGCGCTCTGCGCCTTTGCCGCCTCCACCCTGCCGGCGCAGGCCGCCGACAAGGTGACGCTGATGCTGAACTGGTACGTCTATGGCGAGCATGCGCCCTTCTATTACGGCAAGGACAAGGGGCTCTACGAGGCCGAGGGCATCGACCTGGAAATCCAGGAAGGCCGCGGCTCGGCGGTGACGACGCAGCTGGTCGCCAGCAAGGGTGTCACCTTCGGCTATGTCGACGTGCCGACCATGATCAAGGCCGCCATGAAGGGCGCGCCGGTGACCTCGCCGGGCGTGCTGTTGCAGACCAGCCCGATGTCGGCGATGGGCTTCACCGAGAAGAACATCCGCAAGCCGGAAGACATCAAGAACCGCATCGTCGCCATGACGCCGGGCGACAGCATGTCCCAGATCTGGCCGCTGTTCCTGAAGAAGACCGGCCTGAAGGAGCGTGACTTCGAGGTGGTGTCGGGCGACGCGCAGACCAAGCTGAACGCCGTCATCAACGGCCAGGCCGACCTGCTGCTGGGCTACGTCATGGACCAGAGCATGAAGATCAAGGACGCCACCGGCAAGTCGGTGACGCCGATCCGCTTCGCCGATTACGGCGTCAACATGGTCTCCTCCGGCATCATCGCCAACACCGACGTGATGAAGAGCAACCCGGACCTCGTCCGCCGCTTCATGGCCGCCACCACCAAGGCGGTGGAAGAGGCGGAGAAGGCGCCGAAGGACGCAGCCGCCGCCATCCTGAAGGCCAACCCGAAGGGCGGCAAGCCGGACACGCTCCAGGAAGGCTTCGAGCTGACCATCCCGCTCTACCGCACCAAGGAGACGGAGAAGCTGCGGCCCTTCCAGGTCACCGACGCCAACATGAAGGAGACGGTCGATCTGCTGGTCGAGTATGGCGGGCTGGACGCGGCGGCCAAGGAGAACCCCAAGCGCTTCTACACCCGCGAGTTCCTGCCGCCCGACCCGGCCGCCGCCGCCGTGAACGCCGCCGCCAAGTAAGCGCGAGCCAGACGTGACCGACCGGCCCACCGCACGGCCCACCGCCCAGCCCACAGCAGGGAGCGACGAGGAGAGCATGGCACAGCCTCAGTTGAAACTGGTCGGCGAGGCGGCGACGCAGCGCCTGTCCGGCGAGCCGCTGATCCGCATCGACGGCGTGACCAAGACCTACCGCACCCGCGACGGCGAGGTGCCGTCGCTCCGCCCGATCACCTTCGACGTGCGGCCGGGCGAATTCCTGGTGGTGGTCGGTCCGTCCGGCTGCGGCAAGTCCACCCTGCTGAAGATGCTGGCCGGCCTGCTGCCGGTCAGCAGCGGGACCATCAAAATCGAGGGCGACACGGTCACCGAGCCGCACGACGACACCGGCATCGTCTTCCAGAGCCCGACCCTGCTGGCCTGGCGGTCGGTGCTGCGCAACATCATGCTGCCGGTGGAGATCCGCCGCCTGCCGCGCGAGCGCTATCTGGAACGCGCCCATAAGCTGGTCGAGATGACCGGGTTGAAGGGGTTCGAGAACAAGTATCCCTGGCAGCTGTCGGGCGGCATGCAGCAGCGCGCCGCCCTGTGCCGGGCGCTGGTGCACGATCCGAAGATCCTGCTGATGGACGAGCCGTTCGGCGCGCTCGACGCCATGACGCGGGAACGGATGAATGTCGAGCTGCAACGCATCCAGCACGAGACCGGCAAGACGGTGATCCTGATCACCCACTCGATCCCCGAGGCGGTGTTCCTGGCCGACCGGGTGATGGTGATGTCGGAACGGCCCGGCACCATCGCCGCCACCTACGAGGTCCCGCTGCCGCGCCCGCGGACGCTGGACGTCATGGGCGACCCGACGTTCATCCAGCTGACCCAGACCATCCGCAAGCATTTCGCGGCGCAGGGTCACCTCGACTAAGCGCCGGACGCCCACCGCAGAAACTTTGCGTCATCCCCGCGAAGGCGGGGATCCAGACAACTTCGCAGGTGAATCGCTGCGCAGGCTGGAGTCCCGCCTTCGCGGGAATGACGGCCGAAGACGTACGGAAAGACTCTCACCATGTCTGCCGCCATGTCCGCCCCCCGTCTCCGCATCCGCGCCATCGAGCTGTACGAGCGGCCCGTCCGTTTCGTGAAGCCGTTCCGCTTCGGCGCGGTGACGGTGGAGGCCGCCCCGCAATCCTTCGTCCGCGCCCTGGTCGCGGTCGAGGGACAGGGGGAGGCCTGGGGGGCGACGGCAGAGATGATGATGCCGAAATGGTTCGACAAGACGCCGGACCGCAGCCCGGCCCAGACGGTGGACGGGCTGCGCCGCTCGCTGATCGAAGCGCGCGATGCCTATCTGTCGGATGACCGGCTCGACACCGCCTTCGGCCATCACGCCGCCTACAGCCCGGTGCTGGAGCCGAAGCTGGCCGCCGCCTTCGGGCCGGCGCAGATCGACAAGGCGGTGCTCGACGGGTTGCAGCGGGTGCTGGGCCTGAACGCGTTCGACGGGCTGGGCGGCAATGTCGCCGGGCTGGATGCGCGGCTGGCGCCCGACCTCGCCGGTTTCGATCTCGACGGATTTTTGCGCGGGCTTTCTCCGCTCCGCGAGGTGGAGCTGCGCCACACCGTCGGGCTGCTCGACAAGGCGGAAGATTTGCGCGCCCTGCTGGAGCGCACGCCGCTGCGCTGGTTCAAGATCAAGCTCGGCGGCGACGCTGCCGCCGATGCCGAGCGGCTGGTGGAGCTGGCCGGCGTGCTGGAAACCGCCGCCCCCGGCTACCGCGCCACGCTGGACGGCAACGAGCAGTATCGCGACGCCGACCATGTCGCGGACCTGCTCGACCGCATCGACGCCTCCCCGGCGCTCGCCTGCTTCCGCAGGGCGCTGGCCTATCTGGAACAGCCGATCACGCGGGAGGCGGCGCTCGCCCGGCCGCTGGGCGCAGTGGCGGAGCGGGTGCCGGTCATCATCGACGAGTCCGACGACGGCTACGACGCCTTCCCGCGCGCCCGCGCGATGGGCTATCGCGGGGTGTCGTCGAAATCCTGCAAGGGCCTCTACAAGGCGATGCTCAACCGCGCCCGCTGCGCGGCCTGGGGGCCGCCGCACTTCATCTCCGCCGAGGATCTGACCTGTCAGGCCGGTCTGTCGGTGCAGCAGGACACCGCGCTGGTCGCCTTCCTCGGCATCCCGCATGCCGAGCGCAACGGGCACCAGTATGGCGAGGGCTTCGGCAGCGCCGCCGAAGCCGATGCCTTCCTCGCCGCCCATCCCGGTTTCTACGACCGCCGCGCCGACGGCACGGTCAGGCTCGCCACCGGCTCCGGCCGGCTGCCGACCGCCGCGCTGCGCGGTCCCGGTTTCGCCTCTTCAGCGGGCCCCGACCGGGCCACGCTTTCCCCCCTTTCAAACCCGACATCAGCGTTTTCCGAAGGAGTCCACCCATGAGCACCAAGCGCCTTGGCCTCATCATGCACGGTGTCACCGGGCGGATGGGCATGAACCAGCACCTGATCCGCTCGATCCTGGCGATCCGCGCCCAGGGCGGCGTCACCCTGTCGGACGGCTCGCGCGTCATGCCCGACCCGATCATCGTCGGCCGCAACGCCGAGAAGATGCAGGAGCTGGCCCGCCGCCACGGCATCGAGCGCTGGAGCGACAACATCGACGCCGCGCTGGAAAACCCGGACGACGTGATCTTCTTCGACGCCGGCACCACCCAGATGCGCCCGACGCTGCTGGAGAAGGCGATCCGCGCCGGCAAGCATGTCTATTGCGAGAAGCCCATCGCCACCAACCTGGACGAGGCGCTGCGCGTCGTCCGGCTGGCCGCCGAGGCCGGGGTGAAGAACGGCACGGTGCAGGACAAGCTGTTCCTGCCGGGCCTGGAGAAGCTGCGCATGCTGCGCGACAGCGGCTTCTTCGGCCGCATGCTGTCGGTGCGCGGCGAGTTCGGCTACTGGGTGTTCGAGGGCGACTGGCAGCCGGCGCAGCGTCCCTCGTGGAACTACCGCGAGGAAGACGGCGGCGGCATCATCCTCGACATGATCTGCCACTGGCGCTATGTGCTCGACAACCTGTTCGGCACGGTGAAGAGCATCTCCTGCCTGGGCGCCACCCACATCCCGGAGCGCTGGGACGAGAAGGGCAAGCCCTACAAGGCCACCGCCGACGATGCCGCCTATGCGATGTTCGAGCTTGAGGGCGGGGTGATCGCCACCATCAACTCGTCCTGGTGCACCCGCGTCTACCGCGACGATCTGGTGACCTTCCACGTCGACGGCACCAACGGCTCGGCGGTCGCAGGATTGACCGACTGCGTGATCCAACCGCGCCAGGGCACGCCGCGCCCGGTGTGGAACCCCGACCAGAAGCAGACCATCGACTTTTACGACACCTGGCAGCCGGTGCCCGACAACGCCGTGTTCGACAACGGCTTCAAGGTGCAGTGGGAGTCCTTCATCCGCCATGTGGTCGAGGACACCCCCTACAATCACGGCCTGATCGAAGGCGCCAAGGGCGTCCAGCTGGTGGAATGCGCGATGCAGAGCTGGCGCGAACGCCGCTGGGTCGACGTGCCGGCCATCGAGGGCTGAGGCGTTCGCCGGGGAGGGGTGCGGACCGCCCCCTCCCCCACCCCTCCCCCGGCCCCTCCGCTGCGACTTTTCCAGGAACACCGCCCATGCCGACCATCCGCCTCCCCCGCGCCGACCGCAGCATCGAAAGCTACACGCTGGCCCCGCCGCGCGGCTTTCCCGCCCGCACCGAACGGCCGCTGACCCGCATCGCCTTCGCCGCCGCCCATATGGTCGCCGACCCGCTGGCCGAGTGCGATCCGTGGCTGGCCCCGGCCATCGACTGGGACCGCACCATCGCCTTCCGCGAGCATCTGTGGGACCTCGGCCTCGGCGTCGCCGAGGCGATGGACACGGCGCAGCGCGGCATGGGGCTGGACTGGCCGACCTCGCTGGAGCTGATCCGGCGGTCGCAGTCGGCGGCCAAGGCGCGCGGCGGGGTGATCGCCTGCGGCGCCGGCACCGACCATCTGCCGCCGGAGAACGCCCGAAGCGTCGACGACGTCATCCGCGCCTATGAGGAGCAGATCGAGGCCATCGAGGCACTGGACGGCCGCATCATCCTGATGGCGTCGCGCGCGCTGGCCCGCGTCGCCAAGGGGCCGGAGGATTACGTCCGCGTCTATGGCCGCATCCTGTCGCAGGTGAAACAGCCGGTGATCCTGCACTGGCTGGGCGACATGTTCGACCCGGCGCTGGCCGGCTATTGGGGCACGGCCGACGTCGATGCGGCGATGGACACCGCGCTGTCGATCATCGGCGACTATGCCGCCAAGGTGGACGGCATCAAGATCTCGCTGCTCGACAAGGAAAAGGAGATCGTCATGCGCCGCCGCCTGCCGGACGGCGTGCGCATGTACACCGGCGACGACTTCAATTACGCCGAGCTGATCGCCGGCGACGGGCAGCACAAGTCCGACGCGCTGCTCGGCATCTTCGACGCCATCGCGCCGGCCGCAGCCGCGGCGCTGGCCCATCTGGCCGAGGGCGACGAGGCGGGGTTCCACGACATCCTGGCGCCGACCGTGCCGCTGTCGCGCCATATCTTCAAGGCGCCCACCCGCTTCTACAAGACCGGCGTCGTCTTCATGGCCTATCTGAACGGCCATCAGGACCATTTCACCATGGTGGGCGGGCAGGAGAGCACACGCTCCACCCTGCATCTGGCCGAGCTGTTCCGGCTGGCCGACAAGGCCGGGCTGCTGTCCGATCCGGACCGCGCGGCCCAGCGGATGGCGACGGTGCTGGCGGTGCGGGGGATCGCCTGATGCGGGACTTCTCCGAAGATCATCGCTGGCTGTCGATCAACACCGCCACGGTGCGCAAGCAGGGCGATCTGGTCGAGATCCTCGACGCCTGCGCCCGCCGCGGCATCCGCGCCGTCGCGCCCTGGCGCGATCAGGTGGCGACGGTCGGGCTCGACGCCGCGGTGCGGGCGGTGCGGGCGGGAGAGCTTGAGCTGTCCGGCTATTGCCGCGGCGGCATGTTCCCGGCCGACCCGTCCAAGGCGGCGGAGGTGCGCGACGACAACCGCCGCGCGGTGGACGAGGCGAAAGCTTTGGATGCCGCCTGTCTCGTGCTGGTGGTCGGCGGGCTGCCGCAATTCTCCCGGCCCGGTTCGCCGGTCAGCAAGGACATCGCGCTGGCCCGCTCGCAGGTCGAGGACGGCATCGCCGAGCTGCTGGACTATGCCCGCAAGGCCGGCATGCCGCTGGCCATCGAGCCGCTGCACCCGATGTATGCCGCCGACCGCGCCTGCGTGAACACGATGGCCCATGCGCTCGACCTCTGCGACCGGCTGGATCCGGAGAAGTCGGGGGCGCTGGGGGTGGCGGTCGACGTCTATCATGTCTGGTGGGATCCGGATCTGGAGGCGCAGATCCGCCGCGCCGGCAAGGAACGGTTGATGGCCTTCCATGTCTGCGACTGGCTGGTGCCGACCACCGACCTGCTGCTCGACCGCGGCATGATGGGCGACGGCGTCATCGACATCCCGCGCATCCGCGGCTGGGTCGAGGAGTGCGGCTTCGCCGGCTACTCGGAGGTGGAGATCTTCTCGCAAGCCACCTGGTGGGAGAAGCCGATGGGCGAGGTGCTGGACACCTGCATCGAACGCCACCGCAGCGTGGTTTAAAATGAGCGTGGTTTGAAATCGTTGGCGGACGCTTCTACCATGGGGGAGAACAAGCCCCCTCCCCCGGACCGCAGGAGCCGGCTTCCCGCATGGACAGCCTGACCGACACCCCCGAACCGGCGCCGCCCGCCCCCGCACCCGCCAGAGGCGCCGCGGCGCCGGTCAAGGTGACCCGCGACCCGGAGGGAACGCGGGCCCGCATCATGGCCGCCGCGACGGAGGAGTTCGCGCGCTATGGGCTGGGCGGCGCCCGCGTCGACCGCATCGCCGAGCAGGCCGGCACCAACAAGCGCATGCTCTATTACCATGTGGGCAACAAGGAAGAGCTGTATCTGGCGGTCCTTGAGGATGCCTATGCCCACATCCGCGAGACCGAGCGCACGCTGAATTTGGACAAGCTGGCCCCGCCCGAGGCCATCGCGCGGCTGATCGGCTTCACCTGGCAGTATTTCATCGACCATCCCGAATTCATGGCCCTGCTGAACATCGAGAACCTGCACCGGGCCGAGCTGCTGAAGACCTCGGGGCAGGTGCAGTCGATGCACTCCCCCTTCGTGCAGATGATCGGCGACGTGCTGGCGCGCGGGGTGAAGCAGGGAGTGTTCAGGGCCGGGGTCGATGCGGTGCAGCTCTACATCTCCATCGCCGGGCTGTCCTACTTCTATTTGTCCAACGTCCACACCCTGTCGGTCATCTTCGGCCGCGACCTGCTGGCCGACCCGGCGCGGAAGGAGCGGCTGGACCATATGGTGGAGCTGGTGCTGAAGTCGCTGCGG
The DNA here is from genome assembly GCF_042604635.1 of Azospirillum sp. A26. Taxonomy (NCBI): domain Bacteria; kingdom Pseudomonadati; phylum Pseudomonadota; class Alphaproteobacteria; order Rhodospirillales; family Azospirillaceae; genus Azospirillum; species Azospirillum sp. A26. The sequence goes on from NZ_CP170474.1 coordinate 502,255, forward strand.
CCGTGAGGGCCGGGAAAAGGGGGGTGGTCAGATTCTGACCACTCCTATTGTTTGGGCGCCGGGCGCAGCAGGGCGATCAGCAGCAGGCCGCCGACGATGAACCAGGCGATGACGACGAAGCCGTCGATGTAGGCCAGCACATAGGCCTGCTTGCGCACCGCCGCCGCCAGCAGCGACAGGGCGCGGTCGGTCGTCTCCTCAGGCCCGGTGGAGCGGGCGGCGAGCCGCGCCATGCCGCCGGCCAGCCGGTGGACGGTGTCGGTGCCGCCGGCCACCACGTCGGACACCAGCCGGAAGCTGTGGAACTGCTCGCGCACGCGGACGAAGGTCTGCATGAAGGCGGCGCCCAGCTCGCCGCCGAGCAGGCGCGAGGTCTGCAACAGGGCGCCCAGCGCCAGGATGTGGGCCTGGGACAGGTTCTTGATGTTGAAATAGATCAGCGAGGTCATGGCGAAGGACTGGCCGAAGGCCTGGAGCATCTGGGAGGGCAGGAAATCGGCGCCGACCCAGTCGGCTGTCAGGTGCGAAGCGAGCCAGCAGGCCAGCCCCACCGCGGCGAAGCCGGCCGCCATCACCACCCGCGGATCGGCATGGCGAAGCAGCGTGCCGACCAGCGGCGCCAGCAGGAACTGCGGCAGCGCGATCAGCAGCAGCGTGTCCCCGACCTCCAGCGCGCGGTAATTGTTCACGGTGATCATGAACTGCGGCACCAGATAGGCGGTGGACAGCATGACCAGCCGCAGCAGCACCAGCAGCAGGCACAAGAGCGGGATGTTGCCGCGGAAGAGCGCGCTGAAGGTGATCCAGGGCTTGGGGCAGGTCAGCTCCTGCACGACGAAAGCGCCGACCAGCAGGCCGCCGGACAGGAAGAGGCCGGTGATCAGGCCGGAATTGAACCAGTCCAGCCGGTTGCCCTGGTCGAGCCCGGCATAGAGCAGGGCGAAGCCGAGGCTGGCATAGGCGATGCCCCACCAGTCGCCGTCCTTCAGCAGGTCGCGGCGGACCGGCTCGGCCGGCATGCCGAAATGGACGCACAGCGCCATCAGCGGCGCCAGCAGCGCGGTGTCCCAGAACAGCCAGCGCCAGTCGAGATGCTCGATCACCCAGCCTTCGACCGAGGCGGCGAAGTTCAGCGACAGCTCGACATTCATCGCATAGACGGCGATGCCGTAGACGACGTAGCGCGGCGGCAGGTTGCGGACGATGAAGCCGATGGTCAGCGGGATGAAGGTGCCCGACGACAGCCCGGCCAGCAGCTGGAAGGTCAGCACCCCGGTCAGCGTGCCGGTCAGCGGCAGAGCCAGCATCGCCAGCCCGTAGGTGAGGGATGACACCAGCAGCACCCGGCGCGGCCCGAACACCACGCCGAGGAAGGCGGCGGCCGGGGCGACCAGCATCTGCGCCACCGTGTAGGCGGTGGTGATCCAGGCGCCTTCGTCGAAGCCGGCGCCGATGGCGCCGCGGATGTCGGCCAGCCCGAAGGTGGTGATGCGCGAGGTCAGGGTGGAGATCAGCGCCCCCAGCATGACACCGAGCAGCCCGACGATGGGATGGTGGGTCAGGATCGGCTGGGCCGGGCGCAGCAGGATCCGGGACAGCCGCCCGCCGGCCAGACCGACGCTCAAGATCCGCCCTCCCGAACCTCTCCATCGGTGTCGATGGTGACGACGACGGACATGCCGGGCCGCAGGCGGTCCTGCAACGGGTGGGGGCCGTCGAGGACGATCTTCACCGGGATGCGCTGGACGATCTTGGTGAAGTTGCCGGTGGCGTTGTCGGGGGGAAGCAGGGCGAACTGGCTGCCGCTGGCCGGCGACTGGGCGGCGACCCGGCCGGTCAGCGTCACGTCGGGGAAGCTGTCGATGCGGACGGTCGCCGGCAGGCCGGACCGGATCCGCGTCATCTGGGTTTCCTTGTAGTTGGCGATCACCCACACCGCCGGCAGCGGCACCAGCGTGACGATCTGGCTGCCCTGCCCGACATACTGGCCGGGGCGGACCTGCCGCTGGCCGACCATGCCGTCGGCCGGCGCGCGAATCGTCGTGCGGTCGAGCGTGATGCGGGCGAGGTCGAGATCGGCCTGCCGTTGCAGCCGGGTCGCCTTGGCCTGCCGCACCTGCACGTCGATGCCGTCGAGCGCCGCCTTCTGCTGGTCGACCTGGGCCTGTCCGGCCTCCAGCGCCGCCTGGGCCCGGCGTGAGGTCGCCTGCGCCTGTTGCAGCGCCTGGAGCGTGCCGGCGACGCCCTGCTCGGTGAGGGAGCGCTGCCGCGCCTCCTCCAGCCGCGCCCGCCACGCCTCGGCCTCCAGCCCATGGACGTTCGCCTCGGCCTGATCGACCAGGGCGCGCTGGGTGCGCTTCTGGATGTCGAGCTGGGCGATGGCGGCATCGGCGGCCTCCAGCGCCGCGTCGGCCTGCTGCACGCGGGCGCGGTAGTCGTCGTCGACGATCGTCGCCACCGGATCGCCGGCCTTCACCCGCTGGAAGTCCTCGACCGGCATGTCGCGGACGACGCCCGCCACCTGGGCCGACAACGGGGTGATGTCGGCCTGGAGATAGGCGTCGCTGGTGGTCTGGCGCGCGGCGGAGCCGAGCCAGCGGTCCCAGCGCGTGGCGAAGGCCACCAGCAGCACAACCGCCAGCCCCAGCACCGCCAGCCGCACCAGCCAGGGGCTCCAGGCCACCGGCGGGGGAGCAGCCGGAGGGGGTTGCTGAACCGCTTGCTGGGGTGGCGCTGCGGCATCGCTCATGCGGGGCTCTCCATCGGCCTGTCGGAACGGTCCGGCCGACCCTACGCGATGGCCCGCGGAAAAGCGCCTTGCACCAAGGTGTAGCCCCGCTTGCGACCGGTCAGGACAGGACGATGCCGCCGTCGACGTTCAGCGTCTGGCCGGTGACGAAGGCGCTGTCATCGGAGCAGAAGAAGGCCACCGGCCCGGCGACATCCTCCGGCGCGCCGATCCGCGCCATGGCGGTCTTGGCCTTCCAGCCGTCGCGGATCGCCGGGTCGTCCAAGTTCACCCGGCCCATGTCGGTCAGGATGATGCCGGGGCAGACGCAGTTGGCGGTGATGCCGAGCGGCCCGACCTCCTGCGCCAGCACGCGGGTGAAGCCCATCACCGCAGCCTTCGACGCCGAGTAATGCGCCTGCTCCGGCGCGCCGTGCTTGCCGCCGATGGAGGCGATGTTGCAGATGCGGCCGTAGCCCTGCGCCTTCATCAGCGGCAGCACCGCCTGGGTGACCAGGAAGGTGCCCTTGGCGTTCACGTCCATCACCTGATCCCAGGCTGTTTCCGGGCAGGATTCCACCGTCGCGGCGATCAGGATGCCGGCATTGTTGACCAGCGCGTGGATGGTGCCGAGTTCGGCGACGGCACGGTCGACCATCGCCTGCACCTCGTCCTTCGCCGACACGTCGGCGTGCAGCTCGACCACCCGGACGCCTTGCGCCCGCGCCTCCCCCGCCGTCTCGGTCAGCGCGCCGGCCTGCCGGGCGATGTCATTCAGCGCGAGGTCGAAGCCGCGCTCCGCCAGTCCGAGAGCGATGGCGCGGCCGATGCCGCGGCTGGCGCCGGTGACAAGCGCGATCTTCCCCTGTGTCCTGTTGCCCTGTGCCATGTCGGTGTTCTCCTTCAAAGAGCGGTGTAGCCGCCATCGACGGCCAGGACGGTTCCGGTGATGAAGCTCGCCGCGTCGGAGGCGAGGAAGGCGACGGCTAACGCGATCTCGCGCGGTTCGCCCAGCCGGCCCATCGGCGTGGCGGCGAGCCAGCGCTCGAACCAGTCCGGGCGGGAACGGCCGGCCAGCGTCAGTTCGGTGGCGATGTAGCCGGGGGCGACGGCGTTGACCCGCACCCGCCCGGCCCATTCCACCGCCAGCGATTTGGTCAGCAGATTGACCCCCGCCTTGGCGGCGTTGTAGGCGGCCTGGGGCTGGGGATGGACGACGATCTCGCCGCACATCGAGCTTATGTTGACGACCGCCCCCCTGCCCGCCTCGACCATCGGCCGGCCAAAGGCGCGGGCGGTGTGGAAGACGCCGTGCAAATTGACGTCGATCACCCGGCGCCAGTCGGCCAGATCGACCTCAAGCGCCGGCCCGTTGTGGACGATCCCGGCGTTGTTGACGAGGATGTGCGGCACGCCGGCCTCGGCGACCAGACGGGCGGCGGTCTCCTCGGCCGCCTCGGCATCGGTGACGTCGAGGCTGTAGGCCAGCCCGCCGATCTCCGCCGCCAGCCGGCGGGCGGCCTCGCCGTCGCGGTCGAGGATGGCGACGCGGGCGCCGGCCTCGGTCAGGACGCGGGCGATGGATTGGCCGATGCCGGCGGCCCCGCCGGTGACGACGGCAAGCCGGCCGGTGAGGTCGAACTCCTTCATGCCGCGGGCTCCTTGACCGGAGTTGCGGCCGTAGCGGGCACCGGCCCGTTCAGCACGCCCTTCAGCGCCGGATAGAGGGCGAGGTAGCGCTGGTAGATCTCCTGGTAGAGGGCGGATTCGCGCGGACGCGGCTCGATGCTGGTGCCGGGGCGGACCATCGCGGCGATGCCCTCGTCGATGCTGGCGAAGCGGCCGGCGCCGTGGGCGGCCAGCACCGCCGAACCGGTGGACGGCGCGTCGGCGGATGCCGGGATGCGCACCGGCAGGCCGGCGGTGTCGGCATGGATCTGCATCCACAGCTGCGAGGCGGTGGCGCCGCCGCCGACCGTGATCTCGGTCGAGCTGTAGCCGCCGGCCTTGAAGGCGTCGAGGATGGCGCGGGTGCCGAAGCCGATGCCCTCGACGATGGCGCGGAAGACATGGTGCGGTTCGTGGGCCAGCGTCAGCCCGACGATGGCGCCGCGGCTGAGCGGGTCGGTGTAGGGGGTGCGGTTGCCCTGGAAATGGTCGAGCACCAGCAGCCCGTCCGATCCCGGCTCCAGCGCCGCCGCCTTGGCGTTCAGGGCTGCGAGGTCGAGCGTGCCGCCGCTGAAGCGGCGCAGCCAGTTGACGATGGAGCCGGTGGAGGTCTGGCCGCCCTCGACGATCCAGCGGCCGGGATAGACGATGTCGGGATAGCTGCCCCAGACGCCGGGGGCATGCAGCGGCGCCTCGGTGACGCCGAATTGCAAATGCGAGGATCCGGTGATCAGCGCCAGCTGCCCCGGCTGGGCGACGCCGAGCCCGATCATGCCGATCAGCGCATCCGCCCCGCCCTGCACCAGCCTGACCGACGGCCGCAGCCCGAGGGTGGCGGCGGCCTCGGGCCTCAGCGTGCCGACCACTTCGCCGGGGGCCAGCACGCGGGCCGGCCATTTGCCCTCAAGCTCCTCGAGGTCGAGCGCCTTGAGGATGCCGCGCGCCCAGCCGCCGTCGCGGCTGGAGTAGTGCCAGCGCAGGCCGGCATTGTCGAGGCTGGCCACCCGTTCGCCGGTCAGGCGCAGGGTGAGGAAATCCTGGTATTCGCAGATGGTGTGGGCGGCGGCGAAGGTCGCCGGCTCGTTCCGCTTCAGCCACAGCGCCTTTGGGATCATCCATTCCGCGGAGACCGGGCCGCGGCCGGCGCCGTTGATCTTCAGCGCCGGATCGCCGGTGGCGAGCACCGCCTCCGCCTCGGCATGGGCGCGCACATCCATCCACAGCAGCGCCGGGCGCAGCGCGCGTCCGTCGGCGTCGAGCGCCACGACGGTGCAGCAGGTGGTGGCGAAGCACATCGCCTCGATCTCCGCCGCGTCGATGCCGGCATCGGCGACGGCGCCGCGGGTGGCGTCGGCCAGCGCCCGCCACCAGTCCTCCGGGTCCTGCTCCGCCCGCGCGCCCGGTCCGAACTGCGTGTCGTAGGCGACGGCCTTCTGGCCGAGGCAGCGTCCGCTCAGGTCGTAGATGCGCGCCCGCAGGCTTTCGGTGCCGCCGTCGGCGGTCAGGTAATAGGCCATTCCCTTGTCCTCCCTGGAGACACGCAGCCCTTTGCGGGCCGCTTTATGATTGCGAGAGATCCCCTCTCCCCAGGGGGGAGAGGGGGAAGTGCCGGGGGACGGGGGGCTCCCCTCAGCCGAGCGAGCGGAACGCCGCCAGTGCCTTGCCGGCATACATCACGGCGGGACCGCCGCCCATCTCGACCGCGACCTCAAGCGCCTCGACAAGCTCGGCCTCGGCGGCGCCGTGCCGGCGGGCGCCGTCGACATGGTAGAGGATGCAGTCCTCGCAGCGGGTGGCGACGGAGATCGCCACCGCCATCAGCTCCTTTTGCGCGGGGGTGAAGGAGCCGGCGGCGCTGGCCGTCCGGCTGACCTCGGCGAAACCCTTCATCAGGGCGGGGGAAGCCTTGGCGAAGGCACCGAGCCGCGCCTTCGCCGCCGCCAGATCGGTCTTTGCGTCATCCATGCGGAGTCTCCTCATCTATCAGGGCCGCGACTTCGCGCGGGGCGTCCCATTGCGGCATGTGGCCGGACGGCAGGAAATGGGCCGCCACACGCGGCGGCAGGTTGAGCGCGTCGGTCGCGGACACGATGCGGTCGTCCAGGCCGAAGATGGCGCGGACGGGAATGCGCTCTGCCAGCTCCGCCAGCGGGCGCAGCAGGTCTATGCGCTGCCGGCCGTCGGCGGTGGCGAGCGCCGTGGCGAGCGTGCGCAGGCGCCCCCGCCCCATCTCGCGCGTCATGGCGGCGAGGGCGGCATCCGACAGCTGGCCGCCGCGCGGCCCCAGCAGGCGCAGCAGATGCGAGACCTCGCCGGTGGTTTCAGCCGTGGCCATGCCGTGGACGAAGTCGGCACCGATCCTCGGCCCGCAGCCGGCGGGGGTGAGAAGGACGAGGCGCGCCACCCGGTTGCCGAGCCGGCGGGCGGCGTGGACGGCGGCGGCGGCGCCCAGCGAATGGCCGACCAGAACCAGCGGTCCGGGCAGGCTTTCCGCCAGCGCCGTCACCGCCGCGGCCAGACCGTCAACATCGGTCGCCTCGATGGCGGTCGCGCCATGGCCGGGGAGATCCGGCATCAGCACACGCTTGCCGGAGCGGGCGAGACCGGAGGCCAGATTGGCCCAGGCGCTGCGGTCCCCGGCGAAGCCATGGACCAGCAGATGCACCGGGCCTGCGCTTCCGGCCTGCGCATAGGCCAGCCGGCCGGCCGGCGTGTCGAGCCAGCGCAGATCGGCCGGCGCAGGGGCGGTCGAACCGGTGGCATTCTCGACATCGGCCCGCTCGATCCGGCCACGGCGCCCGCTGCCGTGGAGCGTCTCCAGCGCGACGCCGTGCTGGCGGGCCAGCCGCCTTGCGGTCGGCGTGGCGCGCAGCCGGTCGTCGGAGCCGCGTTCCGGAGCCGGCGTGGCGGCAGTGAAGCCGGCGGGCGGGGATGGCGCTGCCGATGCGCCGGCCGCAGGGGCTACTTCAGCCTCGGCTTCCGCCGTGTCGGGAAGGGCGGCGGCCCACTCGTCGGCCGACAGGACCGCGACGCGGGCAATCGGGGCGCCGACCGGCACACGGTCGCCGGCCGACACCAGCGTTCCGTCGAGACGGCCATCGCCCAGGGCGGGATATTCGACGACGGTCTTGTCGGTTTCCAGCTCCAGGATGGCGTCGCCGCGGCGGAACTGCTGTCCCGGCTCGACCAGCCAGCCGACGATGACGCCCTCCTCCATCGTCTCGCCAAGCCGGGGCATGGTCAGGGTGAGGGTCGTGGTACTTGCGGTCGTCATGCCGGCACCCGTCCGGCCAGCATCCGGAGAGCGGTGTCGGCGATCAGCTGCGGGCCGGGCACCGATCCGGCTTCCAGCGCGGTCGACACCGAGATCGGGATGTCCTCGCCGGCGACGCGGACCACCGGATCCTCGAGGAAGTCGAAGCATTCCTCGGTGATGCGCGCCGACAGTTCGGCGGCGACGCCCGCGGTCATCACGCCCTCGCTGACCACCATGGCGCGGCCGGTGCGCTCGACATGGGCGCGGATGGTGTCGAAATCGAGCGGGTTCAGCGTGCGGATGTCGATCACCGTCGCCTCGACGCCCTGGGCCGACAGCTGGCGCGCCGCCTCCATGCAGTAATGAAGCTGGCGGGAATAGGTGACGATGACGAGATCGCGCCCCTCGCGCCGCACCGCCGCCTTGCCCCAGGCCAGCGGCTCGGCGTCGAGGTCCACGCTCTCCTTCATGGTGTAGAGCGCCTTATGCTCGATGAAGACGACGGGATCGGGCTTGGTCAGCGCCATGCGCAGCAGGTGATAGGCGTCGGCCACCGTGGCGGGCATCGCCAGCCGCAGGCCCGGCGTGTGCATCACATAGGCTTCCAGGCTCTGGCTGTGCTGGGCGCCGGCCGACCGCCCGGTGCCGCCCTGGGTGCGCAGAACCATCGGCACGCCGATCTGGCCGCCGAACATGTAGCGGATCTTGGCGGCCTGGTTGGCGAGCTGGTCCATGGTCATGCCGATGAAATCGACATACATCAGCTCCGCCACCGGGCGCAGGCCGGTCATCGCCGCACCCACCGCGGCGCCGACGATGGCCGGTTCGGAGATCGGCGTGTCGATCACCCGCTCCGCCCCGAACTCCTTGATCAGATCCTTGGTGACGCCATAGGCGCCGCCGTAACGGCCGACCTCCTCGCCGAGGATCACCACGTCCGGGTTTTCGGTCATCGCGTCGGCCAGCGCCTTGCGCAGAGCGTCGCGATAGGTCAGTTCCTGAAGTGCCATTGGTGGTCTCCTCAGTCCCGCGCCAGAACGCGGTCGATGCGGGCGCGCACCGGTTCGGGTTCGGGTTCCTCGGGCGCATAGACGTCGCGGAACATCGAGGCGAGCGGCGGTTCGGTCTGCGCCACGGTGAAGTCGATGGTCGCGTCCATCTCGGCGCCGATCTCGGTATCGAGCCGGTCCAGTTCGCTCTCCGACTCCAGCCCGCGGTCGATCAATGCTGAGCGGGCGAAGGCGACCGGGTCCTGACGGCGGCCGGCCTCTTCCTCCACGGGGTCGCGGTAGGGCGACTTGTCCTTGCGGGCATGGCCGTAGAAGCGGTAGCAGGACACCGCCAGGAAGGCGGGCTTGCCGGCCCGCGCACCCTCGACGAGACGCTCGGCGGCCTCGGCCACCGCCTCGACGTCGAGGCCGTCCACCGTCTCCGCCGCGAGGCCGAAGGCGGCGGCGCGTTCGTGCAGGTTGGGGTTGGCGGTCGCCTGGGCGATGTTGGTGCCCATGCCGTACTGGTTGTTGATGCAGACGAAGACGCAGGGCAGGCCCCACAGGGCGGCCATGTTCATGCTCTCGTAGAGGATGCCCTGGCCGGTGGCGCCGTCGCCGAAGAAGGCGACGCTGACGGCGCCGGTCTTGTGGTGGCGGGCGGAAAGCCCGGCGCCGACCACCGCCGGGATGCCGCCGCCGACGATGGCGTTGGCGCCGAGATGGCCCAGCCCCATGTCGGCGATGTGCATCGACCCGCCCTTGCCGTGGCAATAGCCGGCTTCCTTGCCGCCGATCTCCGCCATCATGCGGGCTGGGTCGGCGCCGCGGGCGAGGAAGATGCCGTGGCCGCGGTGGTGGGTGGTGAAGCTGTCGCCGTCGCGCAAATGTGCGCAGACACCGGCGGCGGCGCTCTCCTCGCCGATGGACAGGTGCAGCATGGAACCGGCCGACTGGCCGCGGACGAACAGTTCGCCCACGCGCTCCTCGAAGGTGCGGATCCGGCGCATCGTCCGGTAGAGTTCGGGAAGGCGCGTGTTGGCGCCCGCCCCGACCCGGCCCGCCATGGCGCGGCCGGCCGTGGCCCGGAGGTCAGCCTCGTACATCGAAGACTCCGATTTCAAAGAAGGTTGAGTTTGGTGCTGCGCGAGACGACGGCGACGGCGGCAAGGATGATGACGCCCTTCACGATCGCCTGGATGTAGGTGTCCATCCCCATCAGGTTGAGGCCGTTGTTGATGACCCCGATGAAGAGCGCGCCGAAGAAGGTGCCGGGCACGGTGGCGGTGCCCGGCCGGAACATGGTCATGCCGATGAAGACCGTCGCCAGCCCGTCGAGCAGGTAGCGCTCGCCGGCATTCGGCTGGCCGGAGCCGAGCCGGGCGGCGAGCAGCGTGCCGGCCATCACGGCGAAGAGGGAACAGACGACCAGCGCGGCGGCGCGGTACTTGCGCACGCGGATGCCGGACAGCTCGGCCGCCTTCTGGTTGCCGCCGACGGCGTAGATGTAGCGGCCGAAGATCGTCCGCTCCATGACGAACCAGGCGACCAGCACGGCGGCCAGCATGAAGAAGGCGAGGACCGGGATGCCGGCGACGCGGCCCTGGCCGAGCCAGAGATAGGCCTCGTCCAGCCCGCCATAGATCGCCCGGCCGCCGGTCATCAGGAAGTTGATGCCGTAGAGGATGGAACCGACGGCCAGCGTCGCGATCAGCGACGGGATGCCGACCAGCGTGACGAGGAGGGCGTTGACGGACCCGACCGCCAGCCCGGCGCCGAGACCGGCCAGCAGGGCGAGCGGAAGCGGCACGCCCTTGACCAGCAGCAGCGGCACCAGCACGCCGGCAAGCCCGACGGTGTAACCGACCGACAGATCCATCTCGCGGGCGGCGAAGCCGAAGGTCAGGCCGGCGCCGACGATGGTCAGCATCGAGATCTGCTGCGCAATGTTCAGCAGGTTCTGTCCGGTCAGGAAGCGGTCGACGCCGAGCGAGAAGACCACGAACATGGCGACCAGCACGACCAGCGTGCTGTAGCGCTGGACATGCTCCTTGCGCAGCCCGAACAGCCGGTCGTGGCTGGGGAGGGATCCGGTGGCGGTGTCGGTCATGCGGGAATTCCTGATTTTGCAGTCTCCGGGACGGCTCCGGAGATGGCGGCGATGAACGCGCTCTCGGAAAAGCCGGTGCCGGGGATTTCCGGGCCGGGCCGCAGGTGATGGAAGGGGATGACGCGGTGCGCCAGCGCCTCGATCTCCAGCAGGTCGGAGGACGCGATGACGATCCCCACGCCGGTGGCGGCGAGGCGCCGCATCTCGGCATAGATCTCGGCCTTGGCGCCGATGTCGACGCCCTCAGTCGGCTCGATGAAGATCATCACGCGGTAGCGGCCCTCGGCGCCGTAGAGCCATTTGCCAATGGAGATCTTCTGCTTGTTGCCGCCCGACAGCGTGCGCAGAAGCTGGCCGGAGGAATGGGCCTTCACGTTGAGAAGACGCATGATGCGGCGGGCTTCGGCCTCCTCCCGGCCGGGCGACAGGATGCCGGCGGCGATGGCGCCATGGCCGGGATGGACCATCGCCAGATTCTCGCGCAGCGTCCACTCGCCGATCAGCGCGTATTCCATGCGGTGGTCGGGGACCAGCGCGATGCCGGCCGCCTGCATGTGGGCGGGCGGTCCCGGCTTCACCGGCCGGCCGCCGACCGCCAGCCCGGCGCAGCGCACGCCGGACGGGCTGTGCAGCGAGCGGGCGAAGCCGAAATGGCCGGCACCGGTCAGGCCGATCAGCCCGACGATCTCGCCGGCATGCAGGGTGAACCGCGGCACATGCAGCCGCCCGACCCGCCAGTCGCGGATGTCGAGCACGATTTCGCCGCGGCTGGCCCGCGCCGCCTCTTCCGACTTGCGCTGCGGACCGGAGCCGCTGCGGCGCAGCATCATGTCGACCAGCATCTGCTCGTCGAGCGCGTCGGCGGACTCCGTGCAGATGCGCCGGCCGTCGCGCAGCACGGTGATGCGGTGCGACAGCGCCTTGATCTCCGACAGGAAATGGCTGATCAGCACCACGCCGACGCCGCGGGCCGGCAGCGTGCGGATGATCGCCCACAGCTGTTCCTTCTCGCGGGCGGGCAGCGTCGCCGTCGGCTCGTCGAGGATGACGATGCGGGCGGAGCCGCGGAGCGCGCGGACGATCTCGATCACCTTGCGGTCGGCCATCGGCAGTTCGGCCACCGGGCAGCCGAGGTCGATCTCGACCTGCGGAAACCATGTGGCGAGCAGCGCCGCGGCCTGCGCCTTCAGGGCCGAGGCGCGGATCATGCCGCCGAGGCGGCGCGGTTCGACGCCGAGCAGGATGTTCTCCGCCCCGGTCAGGCCGGGGACGAGGCTGCCCTCCTGGCTGACATGGGCGATGCCCTGGGACAGCGCGTCCTGCGGCGAGCCGAAACGGACGCTGCGCCCGTCCACCGCGATGGTGCCGCCGCTGGGCTGAAGGCTGCCGCCCAGGATGCTGACCAGCGTCGATTTGCCGGCGCCGTTCTCGCCGATCAGGCCATGCACCTCGTCGCTGCGGAAGACGACGTCCACGCCATCCAGCGCCCGCGTTCCCGGAAACTGCATGGCGATGTCGGCCAGATGGATTTCCATGGCGACCTCTTGCAACAGCAGGGGATGAAGCTGGCCGCCGCCGGCCCAGATGCGGACGGATCCGCCATCGCGGGCCGGCGGCACCCGGTCACATGAACTGCTTGCAGTTCTGCTTGGTGATCAGCGGCGCGTCGAGATAGACGGTCTTGGTCGGGATCACCTCGGCGGCGGGCTTACCCTTCACCACCACGTCGTCGAGCCACTGGCCGACGGTCTTGCCCATCTCCTCGAAGGGCTGGCGCACCGTGGCGATCAGCGGGCTGTCGGGCTTGCAGACCTCGGCGACCGCCTGCGGGTGGCCGTCGATGCCGATCACCTTCACGTTCTTCAGCCCGGCACCCTTGATGACGTTGACGGCGGCCTGCGCCGGCTCGTCCCACGGCGCCCAGACGGCGGTGATGGTGTTGCCGAAGCGCGCGACGTAATCCTCCATCGTGCGGTTGGTGTCCTCGAAGAAGGCTGTGTAGTTGATGTTGTGCTCCGCCAGCACCTTCACGCCGGAATATTCCTTCAGCACCGTCGCCATCACGTCGCCACGCTTGCGGGTGCCGTGGTGTTCGGCCATGCGCAGGAAGACGAGGTTGCCCTGCCCGCCCATCTGGTCGAGCAGATAGACCGAGACGTTGGCCGACATCGCCCAGTTGTTGGTGGTCACATCGACCAGCACCCCGTCGACATAGCCGGAATCGACGGCGAAGACCGGGATCTTGGCGGCCTTGGCGGCGTCGAGCGCGGCACGGCTGGCGCGCAGGTCGGCCATGGTGATGACGATGGCCTTCACGCCGCGGTTGGCTGCGTCCTGGATGTTGGAGGCGGTCGCCTCGCCCGAGCCGCCGCTGTCGAGAACGCTGATCTTCCAGTCGGTCTTGCCGCTCTGCTTGGCCCAGGCGTCGAAGCCGGCCTTCACCCGCTGTTCGGACTGCGCGGCGGCATTGGCATGGACCCAGGCGATGTCGAGCGCCTGCGCCGCACCCGTGGCGGTCATCATCGCGACCATCGAGACAGCCGCAAGCATTCCGGAAAGCCGGTTTTTCATTTCCATTCTCCTCCCATTGCCAGCTATCTGGCTGGCGAATTCTCGATGCCGGTCTTGCGCCGACGACGATGAGCTTGTGGTGGGGCGTGACAAATGTCAACACCAGATACATTTGTCACCTGACAGGGGTAGAGGGGAGAAGCGCGCGATGCGGAACGGGACCAGCGAAGGGCCGGAGGACGAGGTGCTGATGGCGCGGGCGGCTTGGCTGTACTATGTCGGCGGCCTGAACCAGGAGGCGGCGGCGCGCCGGCTGGGCGTCACCCGCGCACGGGTGAACAAGCTGCTGTCCGACGCCCGCGACAGCGGCATGGTCAGCATCACCATCAATTCCGCCAATGTCGGTCTGCTGCCGGTGGAGGAGGCGATCCGCGAGCGCTATGGGCTGGACGTCTGCATCTGCACGCCGGCGCTGACCCAGGATGCCGGCGGCGAGCGCGACGACGCGCTGCTCGCCCCCTTCGCCTTCCGGGCGGTGGGGGCCGCCGCCGCCGCCCATCTGCGCCGCCATCTGGCGGAGACGGAGGAGGCGGTGGTCGGCACCGGCTGGGGCCGGACGCTGGAGCAGATGACCTTGCAGATGGCGGGGGTCAGCGCGCCGCGGGCGAAATTCATCAGCCTGATGGGATCGCTGACCGCGCGCTCGGCCTACAACCCGTTCGACGTGGTGCATGCGCTGGCGCGGACCACCGGGGCGGAGGGTTATTTCCTGCCGGTGCCCTTCATCGCCGACAGCCTGGAGGCGCGCGACGTGCTGCTGTCGCAGCAGTCGGTGCAGACGGCGCTCCAGCTCGCGCGGTCGACGACGGTGGCCTACATCTCCATCGGCGAGCTGCGCGAGGCGTCGCTCTTGCGGACGCAGGGCATGATCAGCGCCGGCGAACTGGCGGAACTGCGGGCGGCGGGGGCGGTCGGCGACACCAACGGGCTGTTCTTCGACGAGGACGGCAGGGCGGTCGACCATCCGCTGAACCGCCGCACGCTGGCGCTCAGCCTCGACGGGCTGAAGCAGACCTACACGGTGGCGCTGGTGGCAGGCCGGACGAAGCTCCAGGCCGCCCGCGCCTTCCTCGCCAGCGGGGTGGCGCGCGGGTTGATCATCGACGGCGACACCGCGCTGGAGCTGGTGAAGTGAGGGAGTGCCCGTGCTGCCGCCCGGTGGAAACGGCAGCCATGCTCCCTTGACAGCGGCGGTTCGGTTGCGGAATGGTGACGCAGTCGACCGATCCCGGTCGGCGATATAGGCTTGTTCTCAGGGCAGGGTGAAACTCCCGACCGGCGGTATCCCTTCGACAGAAGGGGAGCCCGCGAGCGCTTGCCGCCTCTGGCGGTGAGGTCAGCAGACCCGGTGTGAGGCCGGGGCCGACGGTTACAGTCCGGATGGAAGAGAATGAGCAGACCGCGCCGGTGGCTTGCCGCGAGCAGGCCCACCGTCGCTGGTTCGCGCCATCGCGTCGGGTTCCGGTCCGGCGCGCTGGAGGTCTCTTTGCGCCCTGATTCAGGCTCACCCTTCAGTGGATGTGAGAACCATGAATCAGATTTACCGTCAGAACGACCTGCTCGCCCGCTTCGGCACGCCGGGCGAACGCGTCGCCCGCGCCCTCGACAGCCTCAAGCAGGGGCAGGGAGTGATCGTCGTCGATGACGACGACCGCGAGAATGAAGGCGACATCATCTACCCGGCCGACAGCATCACCGTCGAGCAGATGGCTCTGCTGATCCGCGCGTGCAGCGGCATCGTCTGCCTGATCCTGCCCGACGAGCATCTGCAACGGCTGGAGCTGCCGGCGATGGTGCCGGCCAACAGCTCGCGCTTCGGAACCGCCTTCACCGTGTCCATCGAAGCCCGCGAGGACGTCACCACCGGCGTTTCGGCGGCCGACCGGGTGACGACAATCCGCACCGCGATTGCCGACGACTGCCGTCCGGAGGATCTGGCGCGGCCGGGCCATGTCTTCCCGATCCGCGCCCATCCGCAAGGTCTGGCGGCCCGCCGCGGCCATACGGAAGCCACCATCGAGCTGATGGCGCGGGCCGGACGCAAGGCGGCGGGCGTGCTCTGCGAGATCATGAACCCGGACGGCACCATGGCCCGCCTGCCGGAGCTGATCGTCTTTGCGGAAGACCAGTCGATGCCGATTGTGAGCATCGCCGATCTGGTGGCGGAGAGCGGCCTGCAATCGGATCGCTGACCGGGTTCGGCCGCAGGCAAACGGGAACCGCCCTGTCGGAGCGATTGCTTCCGGCGGGGCGGTCCGCGTTGTGTGGCGTGAGGTGGGAAGAGCGGTTACTCGGCCGCCGTCTTCTGACCGACGACAGTCAACTCGGCCGGGGTGTGCTCGCCCGCCGGCTCGACATAGGCGCGGCCATAGTAGCTGTCGATCAGCAACTGCCTGATCTCGGCGACCAGCGGGTAGCGCGGGTTGGCGCCGGTGCACTGGTCGTCGAAGGCGGCTTCGGCAATCGCATCGACCCGCGCCAGGAAGGCCGCCTCCGGCACCCCCGCCGCCTGGATCGAGACCGGGATCTCCAGCGCCCGCTTCAACTCCTCCACCCAGCCGATCAGCTTTTCCACCCGCTCATGGTCGCGGCTGCCGCCCAGTTCCAGATGCCGGGCGATCTGCGCATAGCGCGCCACCCCCTTCGGACGGTCGTACTGGCTGAACGCCGTCTGCTTGGTCGGGATGTCCGCCGCGTTGTAGCGGATCACGTTGGCGATCAGCAGCGCGTTGGCGATGCCGTGCGGGATGTGGAACTCCGCCCCCAGCTTGTGCGCCATCGAATGGCACACGCCGAGGAAGGCGTTGGCGAAGGCGATGCCGGCCAGCGTCGCCGCATTGTGAACCAGCTCCCGCGCCTTCGGATCCTGGCTCCCGTTGCGGTAGGCAGACGGCAGATGCTCCTTCAGCAGCTTCAGCGCCTGCAAGGCCTGACCGTCGGAATACTCGTTCGCCACCACCGAAACATAGGCCTCCAGCGCATGGGTCACCGCGTCGATGCCGCCCGCCGCCGTCAGGCCCTTGGGCATGTCCATCACCAGATTGGCGTCGACGATCGCCATGCTCGGCGTCAGCTCATAGTCGGCGATCGGGTACTTGGTCCCGGTGCGCTCGTCGGTCACCACTGCGAAGGGCGTCACTTCCGATCCCGTCCCCGACGTGGTCGGCACCGCCACCAGCTGCGCCTTCACGCCGAGCTTGGGGAAGGTGTAGATGCGCTTGCGGATGTCCATGAAGCGCAGGGCCAGATCCTCGAAGGCCACCTCGGGCGCCTCGTACATCACCCAGATGATCTTGGCCGCGTCCATCGGCGAGCCGCCGCCCAGCGCCAGGATCACGTCGGGCTGGAAGGCGTTCGCCAGCGCCACGCCCTTGCGCACCACCGCCAGCGTCGGGTCGGCCGAAACCTCGAAGAAGGTCTCGACCTCCAGCCCCAGCGACTTCAGCACGCGGACGCTGTCGTTGACATGGCCGTTCTCGAACAGGAAGCGGTCGGTGACGATCAGGCAGCGCTTCCTGCCGCGCAGCTCCTCCAGCGCGAAGGGCAGGCAGCCGCGGCGGAAATAGATCGACTTGGGCAGCTTGTGCCACAGCATGTTCTCGGCCCGCTTGGCCACCGTCTTCTTGTTGATCAGATGCTGCGGCCCGACATTCTCCGAGATCGAGTTGCCGCCCCACGAGCCGCAGCCCAGCGTCAGCGAGGGGGCGAGGCGGAAGTTGTAGAGGTCGCCGATGCCGCCATGCGAGGACGGCGTGTTGATCAGGATGCGGGCGGTCTTCATCCTGTCGCCGAAATGGCGGATGCGTTCGGCCTGCCGGTCCTGGTCGGTGTAGAGCGCCGAGGTGTGGCCGATGCCGCCGAGCGCCACCAGGGCGGCGGCCTTGTCGCAGGCCTCGGCGAAATCCTTGGCGCGATAGAGCGCCAGGGTCGGCGACAGCTTCTCATGGGCGAAGGGTTCGCTGTCATCGATGTCGGTCACCTCGGCGATCAGCACCTTGGTGGCGAGCGGCACGTTCAGCCCGGCCATGGCGGCGATGGCGTGGGCGGGCTGGCCGACGATGTCGGCGTTGAGATGGCCGTCGGTCAGCAGGATTTTGCGCACGGCGTCGGCCTCGCGCGGCGACAGGATGTAGCCGCCATGGTGGGCGAAGCGGTCGCGCACGGCGTCATAGACGGCCTCGACCACCACCGCCGACTGTTCGGACGCGCAGACCACGCCATTGTCGAAGGTCTTGGACATCAGGATGGAGGCCACCGCGCGCTTGATGTCGGCGAACTCGTCGATGACGGCGGGGGTGTTGCCGGCGCCGACGCCGATGGCGGGCTTGCCCGAGGAATAGGCGGCCTTGACCATGCCCGGCCCGCCGGTGGCGAGGATCAGGGCGATGTCGGGGTGGTGCATGACGGCGTTGGAGAGTTCGAGCGAGGGCTCGTCGATCCAGCCGATGATGTCGTCGGGCGCGCCGGCCTCGACCGCGGCGGCGAGCACGAGGCGGGCGGCTTCGCAGGTCGATTTGCGGGCGCGGGGATGGGGGGAGAGCACCAGCCCGTTGCGGGTCTTCAGCGCGATCAGCGCCTTGAAGATGGCGGTGGAGGTCGGGTTGGTGGTGGGGACGATGCCGCAGATCAGGCCGACAGGCTCGGCGATGGTGAGGATGCCGGCGTCGTTGTCCTCGGACAGCACGCCGCAGGTCTTGTCGTCCTTGTACTTGTTGTAGATGTATTCGGCGGCGAAGTGGTTCTTGATGACCTTGTCTTCCATGACGCCCATGCCGGTCTCCGCCACCGCCATCTTGGCGAGCGGGATGCGGGCGTTGGCGGCGGCGAGTGCTGCGCTGCGGAAGATCAGGTCGACCTTCTCCTGCGGATAGTCGGCGAAGCGCGCCTGCGCCGCCTTCACCCGCGCGATCAGGGCGTTCAGGTCGGAAAGGGTTTTAACGGTCATGGTCATCATCCACTTGCTGTCCGCGAAGTACGCAATGACGCCGTCGCGGTGATGTGTGGGGAAGGGCGCCGTTCGGGCGCGCCGCCGCGCTCCGGGACGCTCAAAAATCATTTGGAGCGCCCGGTGTTCGGCCAGGAATTTGAAAAGGATGCGGTGGGGGTCAGAAGCCGCCGGCGAGGTCGGCCAGGGCGTCGCGGTCCAGCAGGTCGAGCTTGCCGCCGACCAGGATGCGGATCAGGCGGCTCGACTTCAGCTTGGTCAGGGTGCGCGACACGGTTTCGGTGGTCAGGCCGAGATGGTCGGCGATGTCGCTGCGGCCCATCGGCAGGTCGATGGTGCAATCGTCTCCCTTGCCGCCGCACTTGCGGTCGCTGAGGCGCAGCAGGAAGGTGGCGACCTTCTCGGCGGCGGTCTTGCGGCCGAGCAGAACCATCTGGTCCTGCGCCGCCATCAGCTCCGAGGTGGTGGCCGACAGCAGCTTGCGGGCGAAGGCCGGCTGGGCATCCATCAGGGCGTCCAGCTCAAGGCGCGGGATGCGCTGGATGGTGGTCGCCGTCACGGTTTCGGCGGTGTAGAGATACTGGGCGGCGAAGGCCAAACCCATCATGTCGCCGGCCTGTAGGAAGCCGATGATCTGGCGGCGGCCGTCGGGCAGCATCTTGTAGAGGCGGACCATGCCGCTCATCACCCGGAACACCGAGCCGGCGGCATCGCCCTCGGTGAAGACCGTGGTCTCACGCTCGTAGACCTTGGCGTGGCCCAGGCTGGCGAGCGGGTCGGCGGGGTTGCGCGGCTGGATGGCGGCACCCATGCCGGCGTTCGGCGTCATCGCCAGGGCGGAGACCAGATAACCAGGGACGGCGCGGTTGGCGTGAGCGGCAATGGCGGCGTGCGTGGACATGGTGACCTCGGCCTTGACGGTGCGATGCGGTCCGGTTCGTTCCGGTGTGCATCCGATGGCCCGAAGCTAACTTTCCCCTGTCGCCCTGTGCAGTTCGGTGATGTACCTAAGGAAGTTTGCGTACGTAAGTGTACCTACATATCGGGTGGCCGTAGCAGGTGTCCGTATCAGGCCGCGGCCGACGACGGCATCAGGCCGTTCAGCATGTCGATCAGCTGGTCTTCGTCGAACGGCTTCTCCAGCACGGCGATGACGCCGGCCTCGCGGGCACGGGCGAAGGTGGCGGGATCGCCGCGGCCGGACACCATGATGACCGGCATGCCGTGCAGGTCGCCGCGATGGCGCTCCAGGAATTCCAGCCCGCTCATCACCGGCATGTGCAGGTCGAGAACGAGGCAGCCCTTGGGGTTTCCGTCGTAACGGTCGAGGAATTCGCGGCAGGACGAGAAGTCCCGCACATCGAAGGAAAAGGCTTCCAGCAGCGCTTTCAGCGAGTCGCGGACCGGCTCATCGTCGTCGACGATGTGGACGATACCGGCACCCGGCATCCCGCCCGGCCCGCTGCCCGGCTCATTGCCCAGGCGATCCATGACGGCCTCCGAACTTCCATAACAGACAAACAGCGCCGAGGGTGCGGCGCGTCATGGAAGATAAAATGAGGCCGGGGGCACCGATATACGGAGCAATGCGTATGCGGCGCGCTTTTGATGCAGATCAGCCCCCGCCGGGAACGACACCGGCGGCAATCGCCATGCGGACCAGGGTGGGCAGGCTGTCGGCCTGCATCTTCTCCATCACCCGCGCGCGGTGGATTTCCACGGTGCGCGGGCTGATCGACAGCTCGAACGCGATGACCTTGTTCGACTTTCCGGCCACCAGCCAGCGCAGCACGTCGAGTTCGCGCGGCGTCAAAGCCGACAGGCGGGCCAGCACCTCGGGCGGGGCGGAAGCGGCGGGCGGGGGAGCCGGCTGTTCCGGGGCCGCGGCCGGCGGGGGATCCTGCGCCGTCCGGCTGTCCGCCGCGCGGGCCAGGGCGGAGCGCACGGCAGCGAGCAGCGCCTCCTCCTCGAACGGCTTCTCGACGAAGTCCACCGCGCCAGCCTTCATGGCGCGGACGGCAAGCGGCACGTCGCCATGGCCGGTCATCACCACCACCGGGATGGCGTGGCCGTCGCGGGTCAGCCGTTCCTGAACGTCGAGGCCGCTCATCTGCGGCATGCGGACATCGACCAGCAGGCAGCCCGGCCGCGACGGCGCGTCGGACTCCAGGAAGCCGAGCGGGGTGTCGAAGCTCTCCGCCCGGAAGCCGGCGCATTCCAGCAGGACCTGGAGGGAATCGCGGATGGCGTCGTCGTCGTCGACGATGAAGACGGTAAGGTCGGCGGTCATGTCGGGCGCAATGTCAGCTGGCATCGTCGGCATCCGATGCGGACAGGGAAGTCGAGAGGGGGACGGTGAAGGCGAAGCTGGCGCCGGTGGATGGCGGTTCGGCCGGCGGCTCGGTGGGCAAATCGGCAGCCGGCTCCAGCCACAGGCGGCCGCCATGGGCTTCGATGATCGAGCGGCAGATCGACAGGCCGAGCCCCATGCCGCTGCTCTTGGTGGTGACGAAGGGCTGGAACAGCTGGGCGCGCACCGTCTCCGGCACGCCGGGGCCGCTGTCGGTGACGGAAACGCGGCGGAAAGCCTCGTCCGCCGGCTCCAAACCGGTGCGGACGGTCAGCACCCGCTGCCCGCCCGGCGCGCCGCTCATCGCCTCGATGGCGTTGCGGACGAGGTTGAGGATCACCTGCTGGACCTGCACCTTGTCGATCAGCACCTGCGGGTCGGCGGGCTCGAAGTCGAAGCGCACATGCAGGCCGCGATCCTTGGCGCCGACAAGGGCGAGCGCGCTCGCCTCCTCCACCACCTTGTTGAGGGATTCGACGGAGCGGTGGGTCTTGCCCTTCTCGATGAAGCTGCGCAGGTGGCGGATGATCTGGCCGGCGCGGGTGGCCTGGGCGCTCGCCTTGTCGACCATGTCCATCGCCTTGGACACCGTTTCCGGGCGTTCCATCAGGCGCTTGGCGGCCTTGGCGTAGTTGATGACGGCGGTCAGCGGCTGGTTCAGCTCGTGGGCAAGCGTCGAGGCCATCTGGCCCATGGCGCTGACCCGGCTGACATGCAGAAGCTCCGACTGGAGTTCCTGCAAGCGCCGCTCGGTGGCCTGCCGCTCGGTCAGGTCGCGGACGAAGCCGGTGAAGCAGCGCCGGCCGGCGAGCAGCACCTCCCCCACCGCCAGCTCCATCGGGAAGACCGAGCCGTCGCGCCGCTGGCCCGACACGATGCGGCCGATGCCGATGATGCGGCGCTCCCCCGTCCGCCCGTAGCGCTCCAGATAGCCGTCATGCTGCTCGCGGTAGGGGGACGGCATCAGCATGCTGATGTTGCGCCCGGTCACCTCCGCCGCCGTCCAGCCGAACAGCCGTTCGGCCGCCGGGCTGAAGGATTCGATCAGCCCCGTCTCGCCGATGACGATGATCGCTTCCGGCACCGTCTGGAGGATGGAGGCCAGCCGCGCCTCGCGCTCGCGCAGGGCGGTCTCGGCCTGCCGGGAGGCCGTCAGGTCGCGGATGATGCCGATATAGACCGGCGGGCCGTCCTGGCTCGCCTCCCCCACCGACAGATCCATCGGAAAGCAGGAGCCGTCCTTGCGCTGGCCTGTCACCTCGCGGCCGATGCCGATGATCCGGCGCTCTCCGGTGCGGTGATAGCGCTCCAGATAGCCGTCATGCTCCTCCCGGTAGGGGGTGGGCATCAGGATGTTGACGTTGCGGCCGACCACCTCCGCCGCGGTCCAGCCGAACAGCCGTTCGCAGGCGGGATTGAACGACGTGATCCGGCCGCGGTCGTCGATGATGACGACCCCGTCGGGCACGGTGTCCAGCATCGCCTGCAACTGCGACAGAGCACCCAGGTTCTGTTCCCGGTCACCGGCCCGGTTATCATCCCGGCTATCGTCCGCCACGTCCCACCCTCGACCTCTTATCCTTCGTCGGCAACAGAGTAGTTGAGTACAACCGTGGGTCAAGACCGGCGATCAGGGACCGGAGGAAGCCGGGGCGGAGATGGCGCCGCTCAGCAGGGCGTCCTCCTCCAGATCGTCGACGGCGAGGTTCTTGGCCTTGGCCTCCACCTCGAAATCGGCCCAGGAGAGATGCGCCGCCACCAGCCGGTTGACCGCGTGGTTCCACATGCGCTGGGAGTGCGCCCGCAGATCCCTGGTCGTCAGCCCGCGCGCCGCCAGGGCGGCATAATCCGGCAGGCTGTCGGCCGGCCAGTCGGCCAGCAGATCCTCGCGCGACACGCTGATGTGGGCGACCGGCCGCACCCCGCGCCAGGAGCCGGCGACCACGGCGATGCGCGGATCGTCGGGACGCAGATACTCGCCCTGGCTGCGGACCCAATGGTGGTGGAGGTCGAGCACGATGGGCACGATGTCGGCCAGCGGCAGCAGATCGTCCAGGCCGAAGGACATCTCGTCGTTCTCGACCGTCAGCAGATTGCGCGCCTCCTCCGACAGCAGGGCATAACCGCGGCGGAAGCCGGCGATCCCCTCGCCGCGCCCGCCGCCATGGATGTTGACGTGGGCGCCGCGCGGGTGCCAGCCGCCGGTCAGATCCATCATCCGCAGGATGTCGGCATGGTACTCCAGCTCCGCCACCGCATTGTCGAGGGTGGAGGGGGTGGCGCTGTTCAGCACGCAATACTGGTCCGGGTGCAGCCCGATGCGGATGTCCGCTGCCATCGCCTTGCGGCCGGCATGCTCTAGCCCGCTCCGCACCAGCGCCTGCACACCGGGCTGGCGGTAGAGCGGCCGCCCGACCTCGTGCGTGTAGGCCGGCAGCAGCCCGCTGTTGACGCGCAGCAGGCGGCGGTAGGCCGGATGCCGGGCGACCTCGTCCAGTTGCAGATGCAGGGACTGGAGGTTGCGGCGCAGGACCTCCGTCAGCTTTTCCTCGGCACGGGCCGGGCTCAGCTTGCTCAACGTCGCGATGGTGACGGTGCCTGGATTCATGCGCTTGGCAAGTCCGGCATCGCCATCGGGCGGAACATACTGGCAGCACCAGCCGAAACGGGCGGTGGACGGCGGCATCGGAGCGGAGGTGTCGGGCATCGGTCGGCATGATGAAGCGGACGGGCCGCTTAATATGGACCGCGGATCCGGCGCTTCCACCGCAGGCCGATTGCGGCCGGCTTTATCCCATGCGGCGCAGCGCTCCCGTCGCCAGTGTCCGCGGATCCTGGGCTAGAGGCTCCGGGGCCGCCGCTTCGCGCGGCGCGGCGTCGGCAAGGGCTTGCAGCCGGTCGGCCAGGGCGCGTTCCGGGGCGCAGAGCTCCTCGCACAGGGCGCGCATCTCGGCGATGGAGGGGCGCCATTTCCGGCTGCGGCGCCAATGGCGGGCGGCGGCGTCGATCACCCAGGCCGGGTATTCCCCCAGATCCTCGGCCCAGTCGAGCGCCATCATCCGCTCGACCTCGGGCGACAGACCCTTGGCCGGGAAATGGCTGAGCAGGGTCAGCACGCGGCCGAGCAGATGGTCGCAATCGGCCGGGGCCAGCACGGTCCCGGACAGATCCTCCAGGGTCTGGCGGGCGAGCGCCGCCTGCGCAACGGTGACGCCGGCCGGGGGAAACCACTGCTCGATCATGCCGTCGAAGCCATCCTCGCCGAAACGCGGGCGCCGGTCGGTGCGGCCCTGGGCCAGCAGTTCCTGAAGCGGCGGCGGCAGCGTGGCGGTCAACCGGATCCGGCGCTGGGGCGCAGGCAGGGTCGGGTCGAAGGCGGCGGCCGGCGAGGCCGGAAAATGGGGCCGCGACAAAGCGGTGACGGTCGCCCTACCGGGGGCGGCGCTTCTGGATCCTGCGGTCATCGGTCGTCCCTTCATCGCCAAGCGGGAGCGGCGGCGGAGCGGCGGCGCAGTTCGTCGGCGGCAGCGCTCCAGGCACCGAGGCGCTGTTCGGTTGCGGTGGATGTGTGGGCGAACTTGCGGGCCGGAGCGGCGAAGGCCGGGCTGGTGCCGGAGAGGGGGGGAGCCTTGCCGACGGCGGCGTCCTGCGATAGCCACGCCCTCCAGGCCGAGGAGACGTCGCGGTAGCGGTAGCCATGGGCCCGGCAACGCAGGATGAAGCCCTCGATATGGCGGCCGAGGTCGATCTCGGCATGGCGCGCCCTGGCCCAGGCGAGATCGTCGGCGGTCGGCATCCAGCCTTCCGGAACCTCCTGCGCTCGTGCCTGAGTGCTGGTCTGTGTCTCCGCGGGCTCGCCCGAAGCGAGCGAGTCTGGAATCTGTTTGAATTGGACCTGTTCCTGACTCGCCGGCTGACAGGGGCTGTGCGTGGCGGAGTCATCCCTGTCGGCCACCGGAACAGGGCGATGTTCGGCGGTGGCAGCCCGCTGTTCCGTATCCGGCCCGCTGCCGTCCAGGGGCGTGAAGCGCAGGCGGTAGAGGCAGGACAGGCGGGCGCCGTCGCGGCCGCGGCGATGTTCGATGCCGACCAGCCCGAGGTCGCTCAATGCCTGGATGATGCGGTTGACGGTCGGGCGCGACCGCTTGAGCTTGGCGGCCAGCGTCGATTGCGACGGCCAGCACAGGCCGCTGTCGTCGGCGAAGGTGGCGAGTGCTGCCAGGACGGCGAAACCGTCGGCCTCCAGGCCGGGATGGTCGAGCCACCAAGCGGGAATCCGGCCCCATCGGCGCGTGTCGAGAGGGTGTCCGTCGGATGGGGGCGATGTGGATGGCGACGATTTGGCCGACATGGGGAAACTCCGCAAGGCATGGGAAACGGCAGGCGGCCAGCGGGTGAGGCTGCCGGATGGCCGGTGAACTTGCGGGGAAGGATTCCGCCGGTCGTGCCGGCCGTCGAATCGCGGGCAAATGGGACAGAGTCGTTTGTGTCCCGTTGGCCCGCGATTCTGTCCCATCGGCCCGCGACCCTGTCGCCTTTGCCCGCGGTTCGGTCGGCTTTGGTCGCGCCAGCGCTGCGAATCGGATCCGATCCCGTTTGCCCGCGCTTCGCCGGATTCGCGCCGCCGGTCCCCTGGACAGGTTGTCCCACTTGCTCGCGGTTCGGAGGGCGGACTGTCGTTGGGCTGAGCTTGCGGGGGTCTAATGAGTCGATGGCTGCAATAAGCTATTGTGATTGTTCGATAAAATTTATTGGGAAGGGAATTGGTCAGGGGAGCCACCGCGCGCTTTCCCGAAAATCTTCGCCGTGCATCCCCCTCACCCTGACCCTCTCCCCGGGGGGAGAGGGGATTCGGTTCCGTTCGGTCCCATTTGCCCGCGGTTGGGCGGTCCGTCACACGCTGGGCGGCTTGGCTTGTGTCCCGAATGCTCGCGTTTGCGGGCCGTCGCGCCCGGGGCTGTCCCATTTGCCCGCGCTTCGTCGCTGCGGCGCGGCAGAATCGGCGGACCCGAGTCTGTGTCCTGAATCCTCGCGCTTGGTCGGTCTTGCCGCGATTCGCGCTGGGCGGGGCCAAGCCGGCAGCGTTGGGCGGTGCCGTTTCGGTCCAACCGCGGGCATCCGGGACACAGGCGCGGCCAATTCCTACACAAGCGCGGCCAAATGGGACACAGGCCTCGGGCTTCAGTCCTCTCCGCTGGTTGCCTCCGTCCGACACGAACCCCTATCGTGGCCTGTGGCGAGGAGGGATGAGGCATGAGCAAGGCGAACGCGGTCCAGCTGACTCTGTTCGAGATGGAGGACCGCAGTCAGTCCCATATGATCGCGCTTTACGACACGGCACCGCGATTCGTGTTCGTGTCGAAAGGCCGGGGGACCGAGCCGGAGCTGCCGGCCGCCAACGCGTTCGTCCAGTCGGTCCACAAGGAGTTTCCCTTCAAGGACGCCCTGTTCTCGCTGACCTTGCAGCCCGCCCGCATCTACCGCCCGGCCAAGCCCGGCCCCGGCGAGGATCCGACGGAAAAGCGCATGGTCGAGTATGAGGTGTTCCCGTCGGAGCGCGAGCAGATCGTCGAGCAGGTGGTGCGCCGCCTCGCCATGGACCGCTCGCGCCTGTCGCTGATGGGCGACAAGCAGGACCGCGTCCGCGTCCATTTCTCGCTCTACGAGATCCGGCGCGAGCTGCGCGCGGTCAACCGCACCATGGACACGGCCGAGATCCGCGAGGCTCTGGAGATCCTCGCCCGTACCCGGATGATCATCAGCAAGATGCCGGAGAACGGCCGCAAATCGGCGCGGCCGGTTCTGGAATCCTCGGTCTTCCCCACCCTCTACATCCGCCCGCGCACCGGCGAAGGCGGCGAGGAGGACGAGAACGACACCTATCTGGAATTCAACGCGCTGGTCGCCTCGGCCATCCGCAACCTGGAATTCAAGCCGATCTCCTACCAGTGGATCATGCGGCTGAAGAGTCCGGTGGCGCGCTGGCTCTACAACCGCCTGTCCATCGAATATGGCGACCTCGACCTCAGCCGCCTGCCCGACGGCGTTCACGATGTGCCGCCGATGACGCTGTCGGCCGACGACATCATCAACAACAGCGGCATGAACGAGTGGAGCCGGCGGCGCGACACGCTGCGCACCGTGACCTCCGCCGTCGATTCGCTGGTCGAGGAGGGCATCCTCGATCAGGTCGAGAAGACGGTGTCGAAGGATGGCCGGCGCATCAACGACATCGAATACATCATGATGCCGAGTCAGAAATTCCTCGATCAGGTCCGCCGCGGCAATGTCGTGCAGGAGGCGAACGCCGCCACCTTCCGCGCCATCGCCGGCAGCGACGAGCGCCCGAAGGAGTTCCTGCCCATCTCCCCCGGCCAGAGCGTCGAACTGCGCCGCCGCCGCAGCACGCTGCTGGGCGCGCGCAGCGGCCAGGGCGAAGGCTGACCTTTCGAGCGTGAAGCGTGAAGCCTGATGCATCAGGCCTCACGCTTGCCCTCACTCGGCGGGGCCCTTGCCGTCACTATTCAAGTGACCGAAGACGATTGAGCAGTTACTGGCAAGTCGCCTGATATTTCGGTGTGCTCGTGCCGATGTTGAGGGCATAAGCGTGGCAGGTTTTGGTCCACTTGTTGTCTTTGTAGATCCTGACGGTGATGTGATAATAGGTCTGGTCGAGCGTCGTGCTGCCGCCCTTGTGCCACCATTTGGTAATGCCGAGGTCGGTCTTCGCGACGCTGTTGTAGCCATTTTTGATCGACTCGTCCGCCGATTGCTGCAGCGCCATTTGGACGGTGATCTTCGTATCGGGCGCGGTCAGTGCCAATTGTGTCGCCGTGATCGGAGTATAGTTATCGCAGTTGGTTTCGGAGGCGCAGACGTAAGTCGCCGCCGACGTCGCGGTTGCGAACAGACCCGACAGGCCGACGGCAAAGGCGAACGCCAGAGCAAACCGTTTTTTCACCGCTGAATCCTCCTGCACGTGACCGGGGAGCATGAACGCGCGCATTCGCCCGTGAGGCTGGGCTGAGCGCGCGTGCGAGAATGACGTTAATTGCGCTTATGGTTGTTCTCAAGAGAAAGATACCTTTTTAAGGATATAAAGATTAGATACATACAAGTATAAGTATGTCGTGCCTTGCGAGGGTGGCGCATGCCAGGGCGCGCCAAGTGCAGGGTGCCGGTCATCCTCAAGCGTCGGCGCATGGCCGGCCGACATCTGCTCTAATCGCCTCCCCCCAGCGGACAATCCGTCGGCGGGCAGGCGACTTGGGAGATGAGCGATGCAGACGTCCGATGGACGCAGCGAAAAGGAAAAGATGCTGGCCGGCGATCTCTATGACGCCTCGGCCCCGGAGATCCAGGCGGATCAGGCCGCCGCCAAGGAGTGGATGGTCCGCTACAACGCCGCGCTCGCCCTGCCCGCAGGCGACCGGCGTAAGTTGCTGCTGGAGCGCTTCGCCGCGGTGGGCGAGGGAGCGGTCGTCCGCCCGCCCTTCCATTGCGACTATGGTTACAACATCAGCCTCGGCGACGGGGTGTTCCTCAACTTCAACTGCGTCATCCTGGACGTCGTCGCGGTGACCATCGGCGACAAGACGCAGATCGGGCCGGGCGTCCAGATCCTGACCGCCGACCACCCGCGCGACTTCGCCACCCGCGAGGCCGGGCTGGAGTTCGGGCGGCCCATCCGCATCGGCCGCAATGTCTGGATCGGCGGCGCTGCGCTGATCCTGCCCGGCGTCACCATCGGCGACGACGCCATCGTCGGTGCCGGCAGCGTGGTGACGCGCGACGTGCCGGCCGGCGCCACGGTGATGGGAAACCCGGCCAGGGTGCGCTGATCCGCGTCTCCTGTTCTTTCCCGAAATCCTGTTTCCTCAAGGGGGTGCGGCCACGTCCGGTGGTGGCACCCCGTTCCGGCGGCCAATGCTGCGGCCGGGTTCGGAGCCTCTCCGCCCGATGCGGATCCGAAGATTACGAAGTAATCCTCCCTTTGCCGCAAAACGGGAAACGCCCTCTACGGGATGGTTGTTTTTCTTTGGTTGTCACTTAAAATAAAACGATCCCGAGAGATCGGTAAGATAACAAATAATTAGAAACAATCGACGGCGTAAAACATCGCCGCATGTCTTTCAAAAGTCCCCAATAGGATCTGCCGAGAGGCGGGTTTTGAGGGATTTTGTCTGGGAGGATGCCACATGCGCGAGACGCGGCCCCGCTTTCTGCACCGTTTCCTATCCCATGCCGATTTTTTGCATCGGCGCCGCCGCTGGGATGCCGGGCAGTCCTTGCTCCCAGGCCCGAGCACCGTCCGCCCCTGCTTTGCCGTGCTGACGGTTCTGGCGCTGCCGATGCAACTTGACGGCGTGACCGGGCGGTTCGACGGCTGTTGCCTGCTGGTGGCTGCGGAAGCGCCGGGCGAGGATGGCGGGGCCGACAGCACGCTCGACTCCTGGCTTGTCGTGCGCGAGAAGCCGCATGCCAACAACGCCCGGCAGGTCGATACCGTCGCCACCCACACGACGGTGCTGCCGAAATCCGGCGAGGCAAAATCCGGCGAGGCAACGACCGACTGGCGGCTGATGCCCTTCGTCGCCGCCCAGACGTCGGGCGGCGTGGCGGGGCAACCGATCCCGCTGTCCATCGTCGTCACCTCTCCCTACGGCCAGCCGAACCCGCAATATGAGGCGGTCACCTTCGTCCTGATCGACAATCTGCCCGACGGTGCCAGCCTGTCGCGGGGCCAGCGGAGCAGCGACGGGGCCTGGAAGGTGGCGCAGGAGGACCTGTCCGACCTGACCCTGAGCGTGCTGGCCGAAACCGCCGCCCCGCTGACTCTGC
This sequence comes from Azospirillum sp. A26, assembly GCF_042604635.1. Classification (NCBI taxonomy): domain Bacteria; kingdom Pseudomonadati; phylum Pseudomonadota; class Alphaproteobacteria; order Rhodospirillales; family Azospirillaceae; genus Azospirillum; species Azospirillum sp. A26. The sequence goes on from NZ_CP170474.1 coordinate 531,713, forward strand.
ACATCACGGCGGTGACCGATCACGGCGGCGGCGTGGTCGCCAGACAGGCGGTGACGCTGGCGGTCCCGCTCTCCGACACCGTTGCGGTCGCCGACGCAGCGGCCAACTCTGCTGCCGAACCTCCGGCGCCGGCGCAGGGGGGCTCGTCGCAGGGAGGCCCGGCGCAGGTCGTGGAGGCGGCGGTAAAGTCGGACATGGCGGAACCGGCGGTGTCCGGAAGCTCTTCCCCGCCTGTACCGCCGGAGCCGCGGCAAAGCGAACCGGAAGTCGTCGAGGCACCGGCCAGTCTGCCAGCCGACCCACCGGCAACCCCGGTGCCGGAGCAGCAAGCCGCTTCCGTCGCTCCGCCGGCTGACCCGCCGGCCGAGGCCCCGGCAGCCGTTCAGCCGCCGCCGGAGCCCCCGGCTGCTCCCGTGGCCGCTCCCCCGCCGGATACCGTCGCCCTTGCCGCCGTTCCGGTGGTGGCCGCTCCTCCGCCGGAGCCGCCGCGGGCGGAGAAGCGGGAAGAGGTGGTGCACAAACCGGCCAAGTTGCCGTCCAACATTCCGGAGGCGGCGCTGATGAAGCGGGGCGACGACCTGTTCGCCCAGGGCGATCTGGCGGGTGCGCGGCTCTATTACGAGATGGTCGCCGAAACCGGCAATGCGAAGGCGGCCCTCGCGCTTGGCCGGACCCACGACCCGCTGGTGCATGAGCGGCTGCATGTCCGCGGCTTGGCCCCCGATCCGGAGCAGGCCGCCGCATGGTACCGGCGGGCGGTCGCCGCCGGCAGCGGGGATGCCGAACAGCAACTGAAGAAACTGACCGACTGGCTTGCCGGAAAATCGCGATAGCCGGGCGCAGCCATCGAGGGGGGAAAGCATCATGAAGGCATCGTTGGTCCGTTTGCTGGCGCTTGGCCGCATGCTTGCGGTGGGGGCCTGCATCGCCGGCGGCGTGTTCGGCCTCGCCGGCACGGCGTCGGCTGCCGATCCGCGCGGCGTCAATGCCAACAGCGGCACCGTCGGCATCGTGTCGGGCGGGGTCGAGGGGACCTATGTGCGCATCGCCGCCGATCTGGCGTCGGTGCTGGACGACGGCGACACGCTGCGCGTCCTCCCCATGCTGGGCAAGGGCTCGGTCCAGAACCTGAAGGACGTTGTGCTGCTGAAGGGGATCGATGTCGGCATCGTGCAGTCCGATGTGCTGGCCTATGCCAAGCGCGAACGGCTCCTGCCCAACCTCGACCGCCGCATCAAATACATCGCCAAGCTCTACAACGAGGAACTGCACATCCTCGCCGGGCCCGACGTGACGCGGATCGAGGATCTGGCCGGCCGCAAGGTCAATGTCGATGTCCAGGGAAGCGGGACCTCGATGACCGCCTCGCTGGTCTTCGACATGCTGGGCATCAAGGTGGAGCCGCAGGCGAACGACCAGGCGCTGGCTTTGGAAAAGCTGCGCAAGGGGGAGATCGCGGCGATGGCCTATGTCGCCGGCAAGCCGACCCGGCTGTTCCGCGACCTGAAGGCGAATGACGGGCTGCATTTCCTGTCGATCCCGATGAGCGCCGCGCTGCTCGACACCTATCTGCCGTCGCGCCTGACCAGCGCCGACTATGACGGGCTGATCAAGCCCGGCGAGCAGGTCGACACCGTGGCGGTCGGTGCGGTGATGGCGGTCTATGGCTGGGAACGCGACCTGGAGCGCCACCGCAAGGTCGCCCGCTTCGTCGACGCCTTCTTCAGCAAGTTCGACGAGTTCCTGAAGCCGCCGCGCCATCCGAAATGGAAGGAAGTCAATCTGGCCGCCGACGTTCCCGGCTGGACCCGCTTCGAGCCGGCGGAGCAGTGGCTGCGTCAGGCGTCGGCGGCGAAGGAGCCGCAGACCGCCGCCGCCAGGAAGGAGGAGTTCCGCAGCTTCGTCGAGCAGCGCGGGGTGCCGCCCCAGCAGGCGGAGAAGCTGTTCGAGCAGTTCCTGCTGTGGCAGGCGCGCTCGCCGCAGTAGGGGGGCGGCAGTAGCAGGCGGCGTCAGGCGCGAAGCTCCTCCGCCAGGAAGTCGGTGAAGCGCGGATCGTCGGCATAGGCGATGTTGATCCGCCTGGGCACCGACTACTCCTGCAGAGCCAGACCGGACAGCTTCGCAATCACTTCTTTCCTGGCAGCAATATCGGTTTCCAGAGTGGAGATCTCCTGTGCGGATTGGCTGCTGTTGCCCATGATCTTCAGGTTGGCTTCGGCTGCCTTCAACTGTTCATTGAGCGCGGTCTGTCTCGCGCGGTCCTTTTCGCTCTCGACACGCATGCCCGCGAGCCTCAACCGAAGGCGATCCAGTTCACGCTTTTCCGAAGCCATCTTCTGCTGCAGCGCAGAGCGGTTGCCCACCAGCCTCTTTGCCTCACGCTCGGCATCGGCCACCCTCGACTGCGACGCGGCCGCCTCCACGCGCAACGCCTCGACCTCCGACCGCGCAGCGGCAAGATGAGCCTCGAAGCCCCCGGACGCACTGCAGCTTGCCGCCGTGAACACGTCGCTGACTTTGCCGGGATCGCACTGCTGGGCCGTGGTCGCGCAGCCCGCTACCACCGGCAGCAATGCCGAGACCAGGACGAAATGCCTTGCCGTCTTGACTTTGAACACGCCTGAACTCCCTGTCCGCCGCAACATCAAACGCCGGTCACGCCCCCGGTCACGCCGGCGAGATCGTTGATCGTGTTGTCCAGCTTCTGCTTTTCGGCGACCAGCTGGGCCTGCTTGGTCCTCATGTAGGTGAGTTCGCTCTTCGAGAGAGTGCCGCCATTGATTCCTGCCTGGAGGTTGTCGATCTTTTCTTGGAGACCGGTCGAGATCTTCACCATGTTCGCACGATCGCGCTCGGCATCCTGCACCCTGAACGCCAGCTGGCCCTTGGAGGCCTGCCCAGACGCAACCTGACGCTGCAGCTGCTTGATTTCAGCCTGCGTATCCTTGGTCACGTCGAGCGAGGCCTGGACGGCTTGGTTGGCCTGGGCGACGTCGTCTTCCAGCTTGTTCTTCTGCAAGGCGTACTGGGCGCTGGCCGAACCGGCTTGCCCCTGTTGCTGGGCGACATAGTAGCCCATCGAGCCGCCGGCCAAGCCTCCGGCCGCGGCCCCCCCCACGCAACCGGCGGCCTTGTTCTTGCTCAGCAGGAGACCGGCCAGGCATCCGAGCGCGGCACCGGCGACTGCGCCCTGGGTCGTATAGCTGGCAGAATAATCCTGCAACGCCCGCTGCTGGGGAGACATATTTTGCGACGCCCTGTTACCGGTCGTCGTGCAGGCCGCCGAAAAAAGAACAATCGTCAGCACTGAGGCAATACGTATTTTCTTCATCATTACTTTAATTTCCCTCATTTCCATCAAAAATGGCAAGACCAAATGCTTGTTACGTCTTCGACGGAGCGAAGGCGCCTGTCAAAATCACAACCAAAGGTTAATTTCCTTAACCCTGTTTGGTGTGGACTTGCCGCGCATTTTATCCGAAAAAGTGCTAACGATATCTTTCTAATTGCTCGCTGGTTGCTGACTTGTCATGCCGACCGCGAAAAATGCGAAGTATGTGGGGATGAGGCGAAGGGAAATATCAATGACCAGGGGACCTGCGCTCGGGACACCGGTGCCGTTTCCGACGGCAGGGCGGGTGGAACGTGGCGATGACTGACGTGCGGCGTCCTGGCCGGGCGGCTGCCGCAGCGGGATTGTTCGGACTGCTGGCTGTGCTTGCCGTCGTGATCGGTTGGCTCGCTCTGGCCGCTTGCGGTCTTTTTCTGCCTGGCGTGGGCTGGCTCATCGATTCCTGTGCCGCGCCGGCGATCGGCCAGGGTCAGGCGGAGCGGCTGCGCGGCGCCGCGCTCGCCGAAGAGGTGCGGCAGTTGGAGCGCCGGCTCGCGCAGGCCGCATCCTGCCCGCCGCCGGCCCAGTCGGCGGCCCAATCGGCCCCGCAGCCGGCGGCCTGCCCCGTGCGACGCTCCGACAGGGTGGTCCTGCTTCTGGACGCCTCGACCAGCATGAAGTGGTCCTACACGCTGGATCCGGGCCTCGAACGCAGGGCCGGCGAGGCGGGCGAGAGGCTGAGGGCAAGCGGAATGGACAGGTCATCCCCTGCCTTCGCCGAATTCCAATCCCTGCTTCGGGAAATCGAAACGGCCCCCGGAACACCGCGCATCGAGCTGGCCAAGCAAGCCCTGACGCAGCTCGCCGATGCCGCCGACGCGCAGACAGGCTTCGACCTGGTCAGCTTCGCCCAGTGCGGGCCGCCGCATCACGAAGGACGATTCTCGCCGGCGCAACGCGCGGACCTGAAGCGCGCGATCAACGGCACCGAACTCCGCAACTCGACCGCGCTTGCGGACGCGCTCGCGGCCTTGCCACGCATGATCCCCCGCGAAGAAGGGACTCCCCGTCCGCTCAACGTCGTTCTGATCTCGGACGGCGGAGACAGCTGCGGTGGCGACCCGTGTGCGGCGGCCGCGCAGCTGGAACGGGAACGTCCTGAAATCAACGTGAACGTCCTCGCCATCACCCGCTCCATCGATGCCCTCCGCTGTATCGCCGACCGGACCGGCGGGCAGTTCATGCAGGCCGGCGACGCCGCATCGCTCGCGCCGCTGCTGAGGACCGCCGCCGGACAGAGCGTGCCAGACCATTGCCGATGAAGCTCCGGCTCACTGCCGGACGGGACGCAAGAGACAAGGAAAAGGGTTAAAGGAATGAGCGTGAATGGGGAAGGCACCAATGGGGAGCCCGCGGATCGACAGGGCCAGGGCGCCACGCCATCCGGCGGCCACGCTCCCGAACGGCCTGCGGTCGTCGTGACGCCCCACCGCCCGTGGGTGGCGCCGGCCATTGCGTGCCTTGTCGCCTCGATCTTGCTGCTTTTCCTCCTGGTTCCGGGGGTGCTGCGCTACCCCGGCGCCCTTGCACCGGAACCGGCCGCCTTCGTGCCGGCTCCCGGCGCCCAGGCCGAAACCAACCGGGCGCTGGAGGAACGCATCGCCAGCCTGCGCCGCCTCGTCGACGCCCGCGTCTGCGTTGCACCGGACGGGTATCGTCTGCCCGGCGGCCCCGCCCCGGACAATGTGCAGCCGCAGGACCATGCGGCACTGCCGGCCCCCCCTCCCGACCGGACCAGGGTGCCGCCCCAGTCCGTTCCGGAGGACCGGCCCTTCTCCGGTTCGCTGCTCGACCTGCTCGACCAAGCGACGGTCCTGGTTCTCCAGAGCGACGCCGCCGGAGAGGTGCAGGGATCGGGCACCGGCTTCTTCGTCGCGCCGGGCCGCATCCTCACCAACCGGCACGTCACAGCCGGCGGCGCCGGACGCAAAATTCACGTGGTCAACCGGGCCACCGGTGTCGTGGCCGCCCAGATCGTCGCGGAAAGCGCCGACGGCGAGCCGGGCTCCCCGGACTTCGCCCTTCTCGGCGTGCCGGACGACCCCGGCGCCAATTCCCGGGTCCCGCTGTCCTTCGCCCCGCCCGCGGAGCGGCTGGTGAACGTCATCACCGCCGGCTACCCCGGCATGGTCCTGGACACGGACCAGCGGTTCCAGCAGCTGCTGCGAGGCGAACGGACCGAGCTGCCGACCGCCGCCGTCACCGAAGGCGTGGTCACCGCAGTGCAATCCGGCGCCGGCACCAACATCGTCCTGCACACCGCGCAGATCACGCCGGGCAACAGCGGCGGTCCGCTGGTCGACCGCTGTGGCCGTGTGCTGGGAATCAACACCTTCATCCAGGCACGCGAGGAAGGCCGCATGAACTATGCGCTCGCCGCCGCCGACGCCGGCCGCTTCCTGGCAGCCAACAACGTCGCGGTGCGCAACGCGACGGGCGCCTGCACGCCCTCGTCCGGTGTCGGCGCCCCGCCGTCCGCCTCCCCGCCCGCCCCCCCTCCGGCCGCGGCCGGGGCACCGGCAACCGCGGCCCCAGGCGCCGGTCAGCCCGCCGCTCCGCGGACGGAGTGACGGATATGGTCCGCAAGCCGATCGCCGACACCACCCTGGCCGGATTGCGCCCGCTGGGCGTCGCCGGACGACGCGTGCTCGATTCCTGGGAACAGATCGACAGCTACCTGCGCAATGCCCCTCAGCCGGGCCTCGCCGACCTGTTCGCCGAACCCGTTGCCCAGCCCGGCGGGCGGATCACCTGGTTCGCGCCGGAGGGAAAGTCGGTCAAGCCCTTCCAGGAGCTGTCCCCGGTCGAGCAGGAGAGCCTGCGCGCCAGCCTGGAGGCGAGGGTTGGCCAGGTGGAGACCATGGCGGCGGCGCTGCTCGGTTCGAGCAACCAGACCGCGCGCCTCATCGGCGAAACCCTCCAGCGCGCCCTGAGCCTTCCGGGAGATGCCGAAGGGATCGAGAAGCTCCTCTTCTCCTTGGACGGGGAGCCGGTGCTCATCAACTGGGGCACCCAACCGGAAGGCATGCCGCCCACCCAGAACCCCCTCAAGGAGTTCATACGCCGCGCGGTCCCGCCGCCCGTGACGCCGCCGCCCGAACCGCCGCAGCCAGAGCCGCCGGTGGCCGCATCGCCGGCGGAGCCTCCGGTCCCGCCGGCGACGATACTTGCGCCGGCGCCGATCCTGGTCGAGCGGCCCTTCGCCTGGTGGTCCCTGCTCTGGCTTCTCTTCGCCCTTCTGATGGCCTGGATTTTCTACCTCCTGATGATCGGGTGCGGCCTCTGGCCTGGAGGAAGCCTCCTGAACCACTGCCCGGTGCGGCCGATGGCGGTGGCTCCGGCCTCCGACCGCGAGGCCGCCCGCACGGACGCGCTGCGCGCCGAACTGGCCTCGCTCGAACAGCGCCTCGAACAGGCGCCCCGATGCGAGCCGCCAGCGGCGAGCGCGCCCCCGCACGCCAATTCCGAGTTCAACCGACGGATGACTGAATCGGGAGCGATGGAAGGCGATCTGACGATCACGCTGATCTGGAACACCCCGGCCGACCTGGACCTCCACGTCCTGTGTCCGGGAGGCGCGGAGATTTCCTTCCGCAACAGCAGCGCCTGCGGCGGTCGGCTGGACGTCGATGCGAACAGCGGCAGCCCAAGCGAACGGCCGGTCGAGAACGTCTTCTTCAGCCACGCCCAGCCGGGCAGCTATCGGATCGAAGTCGACAACTTCAAGGACCGGGATGCCGGGAGAACCAACTTCAAAGTCCGCGTCAAGAAAGGATCCGAGGAGACCGTCTATGACGGCCAGCTCGGACTCAGCGACAAGGTGCGGGTCGTGGACGTGACGATTCCATAAAGAAGCCGGACTGCCCGCCAAATTCCAATCGCCCACCGCCTAGAGTAGATCTTCGAGAAACCAAGGATGTTCGAGCAATGTTGAAAGGCCTGTTCCGCTGGCAAAAAGGCAGCGTCGTCACGCTGATCCCCAACACCGGCATCCAGTTTCTCGATTTCGGCGTGACGGCCGCCTTCGCTGCGCAGGTGCAACAGTATTTCTATTGCCAGCCGCTTGCCGGGGAGTTGGAGGACGGCCGGCAGCCGGTGCAGCTGCATGAGGTCGGCAAAGACGAGGAAAAGCAGTTCTATTACCAGGATCCCGCCACCGGCATGAGAGTGTACTTGGAGGACGGGGACGAGTTCCTGGTCCGTGGCGACCAAGCGCTCGATCTCCTCGCCGGACGCTGGATGCCGGCCCCCGTCCTGCGCATCCTGGAGGACGGGGTGTTCGACGAGGGTCCGTTCAACTGGGCGCGCCTGTTCGTCACCAAGCTGCCGGAGCCGGACGCCGACGGCAACCGGTGGCGGGTGACCCTGGCGCTCGACACCCTTCTCGGAGCACGTCCCGCCGGCAACCGGTACGTCATGCCCGAACCCCGCGACGCCACCGACATGGTACCCTTCGCGCTCGCCACCGGCTTCCGCGACGTGAACCCCTTCCTGACCACCGAATGGGTCCGCTGCTGGCTCCGGGACAACCATCTTGCCGCCGAGAGCGCCCGGTCCAACGGCAAGAAGGTGACGCTGGACAATCTCGCCAATGGCGCCGTGTATTGGGCGCATTACGCGGTCCTGCTGAAGGTGCTGGGTGACGGCGGCGCGCCCGACCGTCCGGCCGGCGCGCCTGAAGGACCGATCCTGCCGCGCCTGCGCTTCATGGACGAGGCGCCCTACGCGCGTGACCAGAAGCCGATCCCGGTTAATCTCGTCATCGACATCGGCAACAGCCGCACCTGCGGGATCCTGATCGAGGACTCCTCCGAAGGGACGCAGCGGCTCGACATGAGCCAAGCCTACCGGCTGGAGTTGCGGGATCTGTCCAACCCGGCCCACACCTATGCCGACCCCTTCGAGAGCCGCGTCGAGTTCCACACCGCCAACTTCAACCTCGGCGCCTACTCGCGCATGTCCGGGCGGCCGGTGCGCGACGCCTTCTGGTGGCCCAGTCCGGTGCGCGTCGGACCGGAAGCGGCCTGGCTCGCCTCGCTGACCGACGGCACGCAGGGGCGCAGCGGGCTTTCCAGCCCCAAGCGCTATCTGTGGGACAAGGCCGAACGCACAACCCCCTGGGTGAACAACGGCGGGCTTTTGCCGGCGGGCGAGCGGGTCCCGCCGATCCGCGGCCCGATCCCGAGCAAGCTCAAGCAGAATGGCAGCAAGCTGAAGCCGGGCGATTTCCCAGGCATGAAGCCAGCCTATTCGCGCCGCTCCCTCTACATGCTGATGCTGACGGAGCTGCTGGCGCATGCGCTGATCCAGATCAACGCCCCGTCCACCCGGGCCCATCGGGCGCGCAGCGAGGAACCGCGCGTTCTGCGCAACGTGATCCTGACGGTCCCTTCTGCGACGCCGGTCGCCGAGCAGAAGGCGCTGAAGGCCCTTGCGAAATCCGCCATCGACCTTCTGTGGGAGGTGATGGACTGGGACGCAGGCCAGCCGCTGCGCCGGCGCCCCGAACTCAAGACCGAATGGGACGAGGCGACCGCCACGCACCTGGTCTACCTTTACAACGAGATCACGCAGAAGTCGCAGAGCGCGCCGCGCGACTTCTTCACGATGATGCGCCGCAACCGCCAGGATTCCGGCGGGAACCCAATGCTGCGCGTGGCCAGCATGGACATGGGCGGCGGAACCACCGATCTCATGATCATCCAGCATGAGGTGACGGACAACGACCGCACCATCCTGCCGCGGCAGCTCTTCCGGGAAGGTTTCCGGCTTGCGGGCGACGACATCCTGAAGCAGGTGATCGAGGACGAGGTGCTGCCCTGCCTGCGGCAGGCGCTCGCGGAGGCGGGGGTGACCTACCCGGACAATTTCCTGGTCGAGCGTTTCAGCAGCGAGCGCGAGGGCATGTCCCAGCAGGATCGGACCCTGCGCGCCCTGTTCGTCAACCAGGTGCTGAGGCCGGCGGCGCTCGCCTTGCTGAGCCGTTACGAGGCGGGTGCGCGGCATGCCGGCGACGAGGAACTGGTCCTGCGGCTGGCTGACAGCTATCCGGCGGACCGGCAACCCCGGCGTGCCGTCATCGACTATGTTGAGGAAGCCGCCAGGCGCAGCGGCGGGACCGGCTTCAACCTCGACCAGGTGGTCTTGCGCAGCCGGCGTTCCAACATCGCCGCGACCATCCGCGGCGTCGTCCGCGGTATGCTGACGGACATCTGCGACGTGGTCCGTTCCTACGACTGCGACGTCCTCCTGCTGTCCGGCCGTCCGTCCTGCTTCCCGGTCATCAAGGATATGATCATAGGCCAAGCGCCGGTTCCGCCCAGCCGGATCGTGCCGATGGACTCTTACGAGATCGGCAACTGGTATCCGTTCCATTCCGCCACGTTCCGGGTCGAGGATCCGAAGACGACCGCGGCGGTCGGCGCCATGCTTTGCCAAGTCTGCGCTGGGCAGGTGGAAGGCATGCTCGTGCGCACCGGCGACTTCCGCATGCGCTCGACGGCTCGCTACATCGGCGTGATGGAAATCAACGACCAGATACGGACGGAGAAGCTGATCTTCTCCGACATCGACCTGGACAGCAACGAGCAGGCCATCAGCCGCACGGTCGCGCTGACGCCGCCGGCCTTCATCGGATACCGGCAGCTCCCCCTGGAGCGTTGGAAGACGACGCCGCTTTACTTCCTGGATTTCCGGAACTCCGCGGATGCCGGCAAGCTGGCGATGCCTCTCTCTGTCACCTTCGAACGCAGGAACCAACCGGTGGAGGACGACGAGGGCGCCCTTGAAGATTTCGACGTGCAGCAGGTCAAGGACGCCGATGGCGAGGACGTGACCGACAGGCTGAAACCTCCGAGCCTCCAGACCCTGCGCGTGGAGCGGGGCCAGGAGGCCGGCTATTGGCTGGACAGCGGCCTGCTCACCATGAACTCGCAGGGCTGAGAGGAAGAAGAATCCCATGATACGCGATAAGGATCAGGCCCTCGGCAAGAGTTCCCTGGCCATGGCGCAGGCGGCCAAGGACGCCTTGGGCTGGATAAGCGACAACGCCAAGCTGGTCGGGCCGGCGCGGTCGGGGCTGGAGCGCAGCCTGAAGACCCACATCGTGGAGGCGAACCGGCTGGCCACCGCCGCCGTGCGCCCGATGTCGGCGGCGGTGTTCGGACCCAGCCAAGCCGGCAAGTCCTTTCTGATCGGCAAGTTCATCACCCCGACCGAGCGGCCGGCCAGGGTGGTGTTCGGCGAAGGCGCCGAACGGGAGGATTTGGACTTCCTGAGCCAAGTCAATCCCCAGGGCGGCAAGGAGACCACCGGCCTCGTCACCCGCTTCTCCATCGCCCCCTATCCCACCCCTCCCGGCTTTCCCGTGGTCCTGCGCCTCCTGCGGGAGGTGGACCTCGTCAAGATCCTGGCCAACAGCTTCCTGTTCGATCTCGCCGGCACCTACGAGCCGCGCGATCCGCTGCATGTTTCCTGGGTCGACCGGGCGGTCGACGAACTGGAGCCGCAGGCCGGCCGCACGCCGGCCCCGGGCCTGCGGATGGAGGATGTGCTGGAACTCCGCGAATATTTCGAGGAGAGCCTGACCGCCCACCCCTACATCCAGATCCCGGAGCTGGCGGAAGCCTATTGGCCGGCGATGGAACGTCTGCTCCCGTTGCTGAGCGGGCCGGCCCGCGTCCGCGCCCTGTCGCCGCTCTGGGGCAACCTGCCGGAGTTCGACGGTCTCTTCACCGAACTGAAGGGCGCGCTCGACCAGCTTGCCCACTCAACCGTAGCCTTCGCCCAGATGGAAGCGATCCGCGACACATCCGCGGGCGTCCTCCATGTCGACCGCATCTACGAACTGGCCCAGAGCAGCGGCCCAGGCGCACAAATCGTCCGGCTGGCGCTGGCCGACCGGACCCAGGTCTCGCTCCGGAAGTCGGTGGTCACCGCCCTGACATCCGAACTGCGCGTGACGCTGGACAGGGCGCCCTGGCCGTTCCTGGAACACACAGACCTTCTCGATTTCCCGGGAGCGCGCTCGCGCGAGGACAAGACGCCCGAGAAGTATCTGAGGCGGGACGTCAAGGCGGGCGAGCGTCCGCCCCGCGAGAATTGCCTGCTCCGCGGCAAGGTCGCGGTGCTGTTCGACAATTACGTCGCCGATCTCGACCTCAACACCATGATGCTGTGCATTCCCGACAGCAACATGGAGGTTGCGAAGCTTCCCGAACTGGTCGAGGGCTGGATCGTCAAGACGCACGGCGCCACCCCCCGGGAGCGCGCCGGGCGCAGCACCAGCCTGCTGTTCTGCATGACCAAGTGCGACCGGCTTTTCGATCTGGCGGCCGGCGCCGGCATGGACCAGCAGATCGAGAACCGCTTTGACACCAACTTCCGGTCCTTCCCCGGCTGGACCACGGAATGGCACCCGAACCGGCCCTTCGACAACAGCTTCATGCTGCGCAATCCGAAGGCGGTCGAACAGCAGAGCATCTTCGTCTACGACGGCCCACCGGCCGATCGGGTGGTGCGCGACGAGGCCGCGCTGACACCGGACTTCGAGAACCGGCTGCTGCCCGCCTTCCGCAAAGCCCTCGCCGAGAATCATCTGGTCCGCACCCATGTGTCCGCTCTGGACCGGAAGGTCGACGCCATGATGGCCTTCAACGACGGCGGCGTGTCGCACCTCGCCGAAGCGCTGGCGCCGGTGTGCGCGCCCGATCTGAAATACGACCAGATCCGGCCGAGAGCCGAAGCGCTCGCCGTGGAGCTGTCGGCCAAGCTGTCGACCTACTTCGATAAGGACGACATCAAGGAACGGCTGAACCGCCGCACGACCCGTGCGATGGAGGCATTTCGCGCCCTCGCCGCATCCGGCAAGCCGATCGGCTTGTTCCTGCAAGAGCTGGGCGTCGACGAACTGGCGCTCCGACAGGCCTATTTCGACTTCGCGCGGCGCGACCGGCATGCCGCCCGGACCGCCGACGCTCCCGCCGCAAAGCCGCCGGCCGACGATTTCGGCATCGACTTCGACGCTCTCGGCGGGTCGGAGGGATCGGCAGCCCCAGCGGCCCCGAGCCAGCCCGCGCCGCGCCGCGAGACCTACGGCAGCGCCGCGATCGCCCGCTGGCTCAGCGGATTGCTGCGCAAGATGGGGGACACCGCCTTCACCAGCTATTTCGGCCTGACTCCGGAGCAGTTCCAGACCTTCGCCGACGAGCTGGAGAGTGGCGCACGGCGGCTCCGCCTGATCGAACGCATCGACGCCCACACCGACAAAGTCATCGGCTACCGCCAGTCTCCGGCGGCGACCGCCGCAGCCGTGGCCCTGGGCACGAGCCTGATCGTCAACGACTTCGTCAGCGACGCCGGACGCCGGCTCATGGAGGAAGCATCCGATCCCGACATCGCCGCGCAGGCGCGCGGCGCCTTCACGGCGGTGCCCCCGCTTTCGCCCGGAGACATGCCGAACCTGCCGGCCGACGAGGCCTCCCTGTCGGCCCTGCGCCGGCAGTTTCCGACGGAATGGGCCAAGGCCTTCCTGGTCCTGACACGCGAGAACGCGTCCTCAAGTGCCGGCCAACTGGTCGATCCGGAACAGAACGCCCGCCTCGGCGCCATTCTCGACGCACTCCACCTTTGACGCTACTCGCCTGCACAGTGAGCCACGATGCGACTGCCTTATGAGATCAAGGACGACGACCATTACCCGAGGGGCGGTGTCGCCGCCGTGGTGATCCCGGCTGCCGCCGGCCGCGCAAGCGGTCCGGTGGACGTGATCATAGCCCAGGAGGATCCCGAATCCCCCTATCTCGGGCAGCGGGGATGGCAGGCGGTCGAGTACCGCTGGCAGGCCTCCCCGGTCCGTGACGAGGGCACCGACCTCGTGGTGTCGCTGGGTGAGCGGGTTACCGCGCTCATCGAGGATTTCACGCCGCTGCGGATCCTGCTGCCGGATCTGAAACTCGAAGGACAGGCGATATGGCAGGGGGTCACCCCCCCCTCCACCACCGTTCCCCCTGCCGGCGATCCGAGCGCCCGGGGCGGCTCCTCCTTTCTGACGGCGCCACCGCCGCCACCACCGCCGCCTGCCCCTCCCCCGCCGCCACTACCCGCCCCTCCCCCTCCCTCTCCGCCCCCCCCACCACCGCCTGCTCCTCCTCCACCGCCGCCTCCTCCGCTTCCGCCTCCGCCACCATCGCCGCCGGTCGATAACGACGGGAAGCGACGCTGGTTGCCGTGGGCCCTCCTTCTCGCGCTGGTCGTGGCGGGGGCCGCCGCCGCTTTCCTGCTGTATCAGCGTGGGCAGGAACAGACGGCCATGGCTCCGCAGCCGGCGCCGTCCCAGGCACCGGTTTCTCCGGTATCCCCACCGCCACCGCCACCGCCACCGCCGACGACGCTGGCCGAACTGCATGAGCGGGGCATAGCCGCCGCCACTGCCGGCAACGCCGACGAAGCTTGGCGGCAGTTCCGCAGGCCGGAGGCCGAGAATTATGGGCCGACGCTGCTGTATCTGGCGCAGTCCCTCGACTCCGTGGAATTCACGCAGGGCCTGTACCGGGAACCGAACGACATTGCGGCGCTCCAGTTCTACGCGCGGGCATGTGCCGCCGGAGAGACCGGCGCATCCGCGGCGCTTGGCCGCCTGGAAACGGAGATGACCCGGCGCGCCGCCGAAGGCGATGTGCTGGCAGGCGAGGCCCTGCGCCTCGAATTGCCCAAGGCGAAGACCGCATGCCGGTGAAATCGGGAGAACGAGCGATGCTTGCGAAGACAGTGAAGGCGGCGCTTCTGGCCGGCGTGTTCCTGGGGAGCCTGGCCGGAGCCGTGCCGCCGGTGGGCGCGGCACAGCCGCTCGCCGTCGAAGGCGTGCCCGGCCTCGACCAGCGCATCCTTACCCGGCCCCTCGCCGCCCTCAGCGCGACCCCTGGGGCCAACCCGGCGGCGGGCGCCGCCGCGCTGCCGACCTTCACGCATTTCTATGTCTTCGAACGCAAGGTCGAAGGCGGCAAGAGCTGGCTGCGCGTCGGCCCGAACCGCAATCAGGCGCCCACCGGCTGGCTTCCGGAGAGCGCGACGGTGCCCTGGCGCCAGGCGGTCGCCCTGGCCTTCAACCAAGCGCCGAACCGTCCTCCGGTCCTGTTCTTCGATCAGCGCCCGCCACTCGACGCGCTGCTCGCCGACCAGCACCGGGGCGAACGCGTCACGCGGCTCGTCGAGGACGCAAGGTCGCGGTCGCTGCCGCCGGACAGCGGTGTCCTGGCCATGGAGCCGCAGCCGGTGGCGGATTTCCGATCTTCCTTCTACCTGCTGCCGATCTTGGAAGCACAGGACGTGCAGGTGCCGGGCGTGCGCCGCCGGGGAGGGACCAAGCTGGTGAAGGTCGCCTCGGTTTCCCTTCCCCTGCCGGACGAGCCGGACGAGGTGACCCAGCAGCAGGCCTTGGCCGAGTTCAAGACCGGGGTGGTCTTCGTCATCGATACCACCATGTCCATGGGCAAATACATCGACCGGACGCGCACGACCGTGCGCCGGGTGATGGAGCGCATCCGTCAATCCTCGATCGGCGACAAGGTCAGCTTCGGGCTCGTCGGCTTTCGGGACGCCCTGGACGGACGGTCCGGCGCCGATTACCTGACGCGCGTCTTCTACCCGCTGCAGGAGACCTTCGACGCCTCGGCCTTCCTGAAATCGATCGAAAAGGTGGAGGAATCCAAGGATTCCAATGCCGGCTTCGTCGAAGACGGCCTCGCCGGCGTCCAGGCCGCGCTGCGCATGGAGAGCTGGCCGAAGTTCGGCGGCCGCTACATCATCATGATCACGGACGCGCCGGTGCGCGAGGCGAACGATCCGCGCAGCTCCACGCGCATCAACCCGTCGGACATGGCGACGGACGCCGGCTCGCCCGACAGGGCGACCGCGATCATCTCCATCCTGCTGAAGACGCCCCAGGGCAAGGAGTATCATTCCCAGGCGGAGAGCCAGTTCAACCAGCTTTCCCGGTTCCGCCCGACGGACCGCCGCTACTCTCTGTCCGTTCCCGACGGCGACCTGGAACGGTTCGGCGCGACGATCGACCAGCTGGCCGATGACATCGTGCAGATGTCGGTGAACGCGTCGCAGGGCCGGATGGCCGGCAGCGCGCCCGCGGCCGCGGCCGCGCCGGCGTCCCCGGTCCTGGACGCGGGACGCGCCATGCAGCTCGCCTGGCTCGGCAACCGGCAGAACACCCGCGCACCCACCGTGCTCGAAGGGTGGGCCGCGGATTTCGACCCGGCCGACCCCATGGCGCGCCAGTCCTTCGACGTCAACGTGCTTCTGACGCGCAACCAGCTCAACGAACTCTATCAAGCCCTGGACGCGATCTCGCAGGCCTCGACACGCCGCCTGGACGCAGCGGGGGGCAGCCAGTCCTTCTTCGCACAGCTGCGCCACGTGCTGGCAACCGCCCAGACCGATCCGACCGCCCTGCAGTCGCTGGACCCCAACTTCGCCAGCCACGTGCCCAACCCGGACGAGGTGCGCAGCCTGAAGGACCTGGTGTCCGGCTTCGTGAACCATCTGCCCTACCAGAGCAGCCTGCTGTCGCACAGGCAGGAGACACTGGAGGCGCTCAGCGACGCCCAGCTCCACGAGCTGCTGACCGGGATCCGGTCCAAGCAGCAGATCTACAAAAGCTATTTCCAGGACGTCGACCGCTGGGTGAAACTCAACCCCGCCGCCGGCCTCGAAGAGGCGGTCTATCCCGTTCCGATCAGCCTGATGCCATGACGGATGCCGGGAAAAGGGAATTGGCGGTGCCCCTGATCGACATCGCGGACCTGCTGACGGAACGGCAGGATGCGGACCGCTGCTTCCGGCTGCGGGTGTCCGCCTTCCGGCTGTTCGCCGGCGACCGGGTCGCCGTCATGGGTCCGAGCGGCAGCGGGAAAAGCACCTTCATCGAGACGGTGGCCTGCGCCCGCGCGCCCTCCTCGGCCTCGGTCCTGGCGGTCCGGGCCGCGGCGCCGTCCGGCGGCGCCGTCGACGTGGGCCGAGCCTGGAGGGAGGGACGGGAATCGCTGCTCACGCGTCTGCGTGCGCAGGTCTTCGGCTATGTCCACCAGACGGGCGGCTTGCTGGAATTCCTCTCAGTGCGCGACAACATCGCCCTCAGCCAGCGCCTCGCCGGCCGGCCGGACTCCGATTGGATCGACCGGCTGGGCCGTGAACTGCGGATCGACTCCCTGTTCCGCAGCCCCCCTGCCCGCCTGTCCGGCGGCCAGCGGCAGCGGGTCGCCATCGCGCGGGCGCTTGCCCACCGGCCGAGCGTGGTCATCGCTGACGAACCCACGGCGTCGCTGGACCGCGGCATCGCCCGCGTCGTCATGGAGCTGCTGTGCGAAACGGCGGCCACGGCCGGGGCGGCGCTGCTGGTCGCCACGCACGATCACGCCCTGGTCGATGAGTTCGGCTTTTCGGCAACCGGCCTCGTCGACGACGGGAGCCATGGCGCGCTTCAGGCCGTCGCCCTCTCCCGCGGCGCCGGAGATGCTGCATGAGACTCTGGATCATCGGCCTGTCGCTCGGCCTGCGCGACCTCCTCCACGACCGCGCCGGCTTCCTGACCCAGGTGCTGGCGCTGGCGACCGTGCTGGCGCCATTGCTGGTCCTTTACAGCCTGCGCGTCGGAGTCGTCAGCAGCCTGGTCGCCGATCTTTCCGAGGATCCGCGCAACCGGCAGATCGTCGCCACCCAGCAGGGACATTATCCGCCGGAGTTCTTCGATGCGTTGCGGGCGGATTCCAGGGTCGGCTTCGTCGTGGGCCACGCCTCGCCGATCGCCCGCGAGCTGGCCTTCGCAAAGGAAGCGGAAGGGGTCAGCCCGCGAGCCGACGGGGTCGTTCTCGGCAGTGGTCCGGGCGATCCCCTTCTCGGGCACGGCATAGCACCGCCTGCGCGCGACGGGGCCATCCTGTCCCGCGGATTGGCGGCACGGCTCGGCGTGCGGCAGGGCGACCGGGTGGTGCTGTCGGCCGTCCGCCGGCTCGCCGGAACGGAGGAGTCCCTGACCGTTCCACTGACCGTCACCGGCTTCGTCGACCCCGCCCTGTGGGAGGCCGATGGAGCGCTTCTGGCGGACGAGACGCTGGCGGCCGTGGAGCAATGGCGGGACGGCGCGGCCGTACCGGCCTTCGGCTGGGCGGGCCGCGAGACGGCGACCCCCTTCGCCTACAGGAACTTCCGCCTTTATGCCCGGGATCTGCCGGGATTGCGCTCGCTGCACGCGGACTTAGCCGCCCGCGGTCTGAACGTGCGGGCGCCGAGACTGAAGGAGTTCGAAAACATCATGGCGCTGAACGCCGCACTCGGCGTGATCTTCCTCATCATTGCGGCGGCCGGCGCGCTGGGCTTCCTGTTCTCCTTCGGCGCGACCCAATGGGGAAGCGTTAAGCGCAAGCGTCCGGCGCTGAGCGTGCTGCGGCTGCACGGCCTGCCACGCCTGCCGGCCGCCCTGTTTCCCGTGGTCCAGGCGATCGTCGTCGCGGCCTGCGGCTGGGCGCTGGCAAGCGGCGCCTATTTCACCGCGGCGGCCGTCCTCAACCGCAGCTTGGCCGACAAGCTTCTGGTTTCCGGCACCATCAGCAGCCTGGCACCCGTTCATTTCGGCACCGCGTTCGCCCTCACCGTCGGCGTGGCGCTGCTCGCTTCCATGACTGCGGCTTGGCAGGTCACCCGCATCGAACCAGGAGAAGGCATCCGTGGGAATTGATTGGCGCGCCGTCGTCGGGGCGGCCCTCGTCTTGGGAGTTTCTTCCCTGGCTTCCGCAACCGGGGCACAGGCGGCGAACGCCCCGGCCGCATGGCCGCGGGAGAATTTCGATCCGAAGCCCGCCGAAGGCGACCTGGCTCTGCCCATGCCCTGTGGCGGCAAGATGATGTTTCGCCGCATCGACACCTTCGTCGGGAACAGCAACTGGCTGTCCGACCAGCAGATCCGCATGGGCAGCCCGGACGAGGCGCGTGCGAGCAGCGAGGACCTGCGCTTCGGACGGCTTGTCGGCGGGTTCAGCGAGGATGGCAAGCCGGAACGGCGATTCTACTACATCGGCAAATATGAAGTTTCACTGGCGCAGTACGATGCGGTGATGGGCAAGGGTTGCGAAGCCAAGGGTACGGAAGGCGCGCTGCCCAAGGAGGACGCAGGATGGTTCGACGCCGTCATCTTCACGCAGCGTTACACGGAGTGGATGCTGAAGAACGCCCGCGATGCGCTGCCCAAGGAGGACGGCACCCCCGGTTTCTTGCGACTGCCGACCGAGAGTGAATGGGAGTTCGCCGCAAGGGGCGGAGCCAAGATCATGCCGTCGCAGGAGGTCGGGCGCGTGTTTCCGATGGAAGGGCCGGTCACCGACTATGCCTGGATCGGGTCGCCGGACTCCTGCAATGGCCAGTCGCAGTATATCGGTACCCTCAAGCCCAACCCGCTCGGCCTTTACGACGTGCTCGGCAATGTCGGCGAGATCGTTCTCGACCCCTACCAGCCGACCGCGCCGGGGCGGCTGCATGGGCAGATCGGCGGTTTCGTCGTGCGAGGCGGTTCCTGCCTGACCTCCGAGCTGGAGGTGCGCAACGCCGACCGGCGCGAGGAGCCGCTGTACGATGTCGTGGACGGTACGGCACGTCGTGCGCCTTTTACCGGGTTCCGTCTGGCGATCGGCATTCCTGCGGGCCCGAGCCAAAGCCGGATCAACGCGTTCGTCAAGGCGGCCGAGGCGCGGCCAACCCCCGGCGGAGACCTGCCTCCGGGGGCCAATCTGGCGACCGTAACGCGCACCCTCGCCGCCGAGGCGGACCGGCCCGCGGTCGCCGAGCGGCTGAATCGCCTCGCCTCCGACATCGGAGCGGAGTTGAACCGGCGCAACGAGGTCGAGGCGAACGGTGCCCGCATGGCAGTGATGAGCGCCGCCATTCTGATGCGCGGCTATCGGCAGGAAATGAACGAGGCGGATCGGTTGGAGGCCGCTCTTCAGGTCGCATCGGAAACGGTACGCCCCCAGTATGTGAAGAGCATCGAGAGTTGGCGGAACCGCGCGCGCCTCACCGGCGAGGCCTATCTCTCCCTGCTCGTCGAGGCGACGGACAATTTCGGTCCCGACCTCCTGAGAGGGCAGCTTCCGCGCGTCTCTGCATCCTTCAGCTACGACGGCTCGGCCGGGCTGATCAAGATGACGTCCCGCTTCGTCGAGCAGAGTGCCCGATACAAGTCTCGCCCGCCCAGCAACCTCGGCGACTTCCTGAAAGAGGCCTTGCATCCACTGTAGGCCGTGTTCCGGCAGGTGCCCCCCCACCGAATCGGTGGACAGCTCTGCAAGGGTCCGGATGGGGTGGAGAGGTCAGGAAGGCACCAGAAAGCTGCAGTTGGCCGCCGCTCCTTGGGCGAGGTGGCCATGATGCGCTACAAGCAACTGATCGGGCGCTGCCTGCCCAGAAGGTCGAGGCCACCGTCGGCTGCAAGGTCGTGAACATCATGACCAGCTTGTGGGCATGCCGACCACCCGCAAGGTCGCCTGTGGGTCGTCGCAACTGCGCAGCAGGTTGGCTTCCAGACCCACCATTCGAGAACAACGCCTGGTCCACGTTCGATGTCGCCACCAACCGGCTGATCGAGACCGGGGGAGAGGCGTGGCGGTGGTTGGGCAGGCCGGCGGGCTGAGCGGTCAGGCCGCCGCACCCGGTCCGGGGACCGCTCCCGGCGGGCATTTGCCGAGGATGATCATGCCCAGCACCTCGTCCTTGGTCACGTCGGAGACGCGGGCGGTGCCGACCAGCTTGCCGTTCTTCATCACATGGATGCGGTCGGCCAGATCGAACACGTCGTGGATGTCGTGGGAGATCAGGAAGATGCCGATCCCCTCCTGCTTCAACTGCTTCACCAGCTCGCCGACCTGACGGGTCTCGGCGGGGCCGAGTGCTGCGGTCGGTTCGTCCATGATCAGGACGCGGGCGTCGAAATGGATGGCGCGGGCGATGGCGACCGACTGGCGCTGGCCGCCGGACAGCGCCTTCACCGGCTCTTTGAAGCGGCGGAAATGCGGGTTGAGGCGGCCCATCACCTTGCGTGCCTCCGCCTCCATCGCGTGGTCGTCCAGCGTGCCCCAGGCGGTCAGCTTCTCCCGCCCGAGGAAGATGTTGGCGGCGGCATCGACATTGTCGGCCAGAGCAAGGGTCTGGTAGATCGTCTCGATGCCGCAGCGCTTGGCGTCGCGCGGGCTGGTGATGTGCACCGGTTCGCCGTTGACCCGGATCTCGCCATGGTCGGCGGCATAGGCGCCGGACAGGATCTTGATCAGCGTCGATTTGCCGGCGCCGTTGTGGCCGAGCAGCCCGACCACCTCGCCGGGGTAGAGGTCGATGCTGACGCCGTCCACCGCCTTGATGCCGCCGAAGGCGATGGAGACGTCGCGCATCTCCACCAGCGGGGCCGATGCCGATTGCGGGACTGCCGTTGCGAGAGCGGTCATTTGAGGCCCCTGCGATAGAGCGTGTCGACATAGACCGCGGCGACCAGCACGAGGCCGACGACGATGTTCTGCATCGGCGCGTCCACCCCCAGCAGCACCATGCCGGACTGTAAGGACTGCATCACCATGGCGCCGAGCATCGCGCCGAGGATGGTGCCGACGCCGCCGGCCATCGAGGTGCCGCCGATGATCGCCGCGGCGATGACATACAGCTCGTCCAGCGTGCCGTTGGCGTTGGTGGCGGCGTTCAGCCGGGCGGTGGCGATGCAGGCGGACAGGCCGCACAGCGCCCCCATCAGCCCGAACACCATCACCATCACACGGCGGGTGTTGATGCCCGACAGCTCCGCGGCCTCCGGGTTGCCGCCGATGGCGAAGACGTAGCGGCCGAAGCGGGTGCGCCGCGACAGGAAGGTCATCACCACCCCCACCGCCACCGCGATCAGCACCGGGATGGCGAAGCCGTGGGCGACGAAGGGCAGCGCGCCGTCGGTGGACAGTCCTTGCGCCTCCATCATCCGGCGGACCACCGGGACGGGAAGCGGATAGGCGTTGACCACCAGCACCGCGCCGACGATGGCGGCGGCGACCAGCAGGATCACCACCCCCTCCGCCCACAGCGGCCGGACGGGAAAGCCGAAGCCGGCCCTACGCCGCCGCGTCACCAGGATGGCGGCGACCGAGAGCAGGACGGCGGCGATGCCGACCATCCAGCTCGGCCCGGCGCCGATGGCGCCCTCGAAGCCGCCGCCCAGCCGTTTGAACAGGCCGTCCATCGGCGCCACCGTCTGGCCGGTGGTCACCCACCACGCCGCCCCGCGCCAGACCAGCAGACCGCCCAGCGTGACGATGAAGGACGACACGCCGAGATAGGCGATGATGGCGCCCTGCACCGCCCCGACCGCCCCGCCGACGGCAATCGCCGCCAGCACCGCCACCACCCAGGTCAGCGGATGCTCGAAGCCCCAGATCTCCGGCAGGATGCGGGCCTGGAGCACGCCGACCACCATGCCGGTGAATCCCAGGATCGAGCCCACCGACAGGTCGATGTTGCGGGTGACGATGACCAGCACCATGCCCGTCGCCATCACGCCGACGGACGCGGTCTGCACCGACAGGTTCCACAGGTTGCGCGGGGTCAGGAAGGCGCCGCCGGTCAGGATGTCGAAGCCGATCCAGACGATGGCCAGCGCCCCGATCATCCCGACCATGCGGGTGTCCAGCTCCAGCGCGCGCAGGGCGTCGCCGATGCCGGCCCGACGTCCGGCCGGCGCTTCCGCAGGGGGCGCCGGGGACAGGGTGGTGGACGGCTCCGCCATCAGTTGCAGGCCTTGACGCTGCCGGGCTTCACGCCCTGGCAGACCACGTCCTTGGTCACCCAGCCGGCGTCGATCACCTGACCGAGATTGTCCTTGGTGATGGCGATGGGGGTGAGGAACAGCGAGGTCATCTTCTGCTTCTTCGGACCGCCGTCGAAGGTCGTGGCGCCGGAGATGTCGGTCATCTTCTTGCCGCCCGCCAGCTCCATGGCGATCTCGGCGGCGCGGCGGCCGAGTTCACGGGCGTCCTTCCACACCGACACCGTCTGGGTGCCGAGCGCGATGCGGTTCAGCGCCGCCTTGTCGCCGTCCTGGCCCGACACCGGCACCGTCCCGGCCAGACCCTGCGCCGCCAGCGCCGCGACGGCACCGCCGGCGGTGCCGTCGTTGGACGCGACCACGGCATCGACCTTGTTGCCGGTCTTGGTCAGGATCTGCTCCATGTTCTGCTGGGCGATGGCCGGCAGCCACTTGTCGGTGTAGGCCTCACCCACGTTCTTCACGTCGCCGCGGTCCATCGCCGCCTTCAGCACCTCCATCTGGCCGGCGAACAGGAAGTCGGCATTCGGATCGGTGGAGCTGCCCTTGATGAAGGCGTAGTTGCCCTTGGGCTTCATCGCGAAGACGCTGCGCGCCTGGAGCCGGCCGACCTCCTTGTTGTCGAAGGTGATGTAGAAGGCCGACGGGATTTCGATCAGCCGGTCATAGCCGACGACCGGGATGCCCTCGGCCGCCGCCTTCTCCACCGCCGGGCGGATGGCGTCGCTGTCCTGGGCCAGGATGATCAGCGCGTTGGCCCCGCGGGAGATCAGCGATTCGATGTCCGACAGCTGCTTGGCCGGCGACGACTGGGCGTCGGCGGAGAGGTACTTGCCGCCGGCCTTCTCGATCACGGCCTTGATCGCCGCCTCGTCGGTCTTCCAGCGCTCCTCCTGGAAGTTGGACCAGGACACGCCGACGGTGGCGCCGGCGGCGAGTGCGGCCGTCGAGGTCATGGTGGTGGCGGCTGCCAGCGTCAGGAACAGGCCGGCGGCGGTCGCGGTAAGACGGTGCTTCATCGTGTTTCCTCCCTGTGTGGCCGTCCGGTTGCGGCGGCCTTGTTGATCGACGAAAGCAGTGGAGCGGGCATCACCTCCCTCTCCCGTCCCGGGAGAGGGAAGGGGCCCGCCGCGAAGCGGTGGGAAGGGTGAGGGGTGATGCAAGGAACCATGCGGTTCGGGATTCTCGCATTCCCCCTCACCCTCCCCACTTCGTGGGTCCCCTCCCTCTCCCGGGGCGGGAGAGGGCATGTCATGCGTCCTTTCTCAGACGTAGCGGTTGACGATGTTCTCCAGATACTCCTGCCGGCCGGAGCGCGGCTGGGGGGTGAGGCCCGAGGTCAGCGCCCGTTCGGCGAGCGTGGCGAGGTCGCGCTTGCCGGACAGGATCGCCTGCCCCTCCGCGCCGTCCCAGCCGGCGTAGCGCTCGGCCAGCGGCTTGGTCAAAGCGCCGTCCTCCAGCATCTGCGCCGCCTGCAGCAGAGCGCGGGCGCAGCTGTCGACGCCGCCGATGTGGCCGTGCAGCAGGTCGGCGGGGTCGAGCGACTGGCGGCGGATCTTGGCGTCGAAATTCAGGCCGCCGGTGGTGAAGCCGCCGCCCTTCAGGATGTCGTGCATGACCACCGTCAGCTCGCCGATGTCGTTGGCGAACTGGTCGGTGTCCCAGCCCAGCAGCGCGTCGCCGCGGTTCATGTCGAGCGAGCCGAAGATGCCGAGCGCCAGCGCCAGACCCACCTCGTGCTGGAAGCTGTGGCCGGCGAGGATGGCGTGGTTCTGCTCGATGTTCACCCGCACGTCGGCCAGCAGGTCGTAGCGTTCCAGGAAGCCGTAGACGGTGGCGACGTCGAAATCGTACTGGTGCTTGGTCGGCTCGCGCGGCTTTGGCTCGATCAGGATCGGGCCGTCGAAGCCGATCCTGTGCTTGTGCTCCACCACCATCGCCAGGAAGCGGCCCATCTGGTCCAGCTCGCGCTTCAGGTCGGTGTTCAGCAGCGTCTCATAACCCTCGCGGCCGCCCCACATGACGTAGTTGGCGCCGCCCAGCGCGTGGGTGGCCTCCAGCGCCGCGCGCACCTGCCCGCAGGCATAGAGGAAGACGTCCGGATCCGGGTTGGTCGCCGCACCCGCCATGTAGCGGCGGTTGGAGAACAGGTTGGCGGTGCCCCACAGCAGACGGACCTTGGCGGTCTCCATCTTCGCCGCGAACAGCTCGGTGATGGCCTTCAGGTTGTCGACGCTCTCGGCCAGGGAGTCGCCCTCTGGTGCTGCGTCGAGGTCGTGGAAGCAGAAGAAGGGGATGTCGAGCAGGCGGAACATCTCGAAGGCGACATCGGCCTTGGCTCGCGCCGCCGCCATCGGGTCCTGCCCGGGACGCATCCAGGGGCGCTGGAAGGTCTCGCCGCCGAAGGGGTCGCCGCCCGGCCAGCAGAAGCTGTGCCAGTAGCAGGCGGCCAGCCGCAGATGGTCCTCCATCCGCTTGCCCAGAACGACGCGGTCCTTGTCGTACCAGCGGTAGGACAGCGGGTCGCGGCTGTCCTGCCCGCGATAGGCCACGGGGGACAGGTCGCCGAAGAAAGAGGCGGTGCTCAAGACGCGAACTCCTTGGCAAGGGGGTAGAGCCGGCGCCAGCGCAGCCAGGACTGGCTGTACGCCTCGGCGCGGGCCGGATCGGGGGTGAAGGTCTCCAGACGGCGGGGCTTGCGGCAGACGGCGGCGGGGGCCTCCCCGGTCGCCGCCATGCGGCCGAGATGGGCGGCGCCCAGTGCCGCGCCCACTTCGCCGTCCTCGATGCGGTGGATGGTGACGCCGAGCGCGTCGGCGCAGATGCGCGCCCACAGCCGCGAGCGGGAACCGCCGCCGGCAAGGTCGAAGACCGTGGGCGCGCCCTCCCCCAGCGCGACGAGATTGTCGCGGGAGGCGAAGGCGACGCCCTCCAGCACCGCCTGGACCATCGCGTCGCGCGTGGTCTCCGCCGACAGGCCGGCGAACAGGCCGCGGACGGTGGCGTCGTTGTGGGGGGTGCGCTCGCCCGACAGATAGGGCAGGAAGGCGACCGGCGAGGGGCCGTCGACGGCATCGCCGAGCGGGGCGAGCAGTTCCGCCTCCGGCGCGCCGAGGGTGGAGGCGGCCCAGGCCAGCGAGGCGGCCGACGACAGCATGACGCCCATCTGGTGCCAGACGCCGGGCAGCGCGTGGCAGAAGGCATGGACCGCCATCGCCGGGTTGGGTAGGAAGCGGTCGGTCGTCCGCCACACCACGCCGGAGGTGCCGAGGCTGAGGAAGCCGTCGCCGGACGCGATGGCGCCGAGCCCGACCGCGCTGGCGGCGCAATCCCCCGCCCCGCCCGCCACCAGCGGCTGTTCCCGCATTCCCCAGCGCCGGGCCAGTTCGGGCGACAGCCGGGCGACGGCGTCGGACCCTTCGGCCAGATCGGGCATGTGGGCGCGGGTCATCCGGGTGGCGGCGAGCAGATCGTCCGACCAGTCGCGCCTTGCCACGTCGAGCCACAGCGTGCCCGACGCGTCCGACATCTCCTCCACCATGGCACCGGTGAAGCGCCAGCGGACATAGGCCTTGGGCAGCAGCACCTTGGCCAGCGCCGCGAAGACCTCCGGCTCCTCCTCCGCCACCCACAGCAGCTTGGGCGCGGTGAATCCCGGCATGGCGATGTTGCCGCTGATCGCCCGCAGCGTCGGGAGGGTTTCCTCCAGCGTCGCGCATTGGCGGTGGGAGCGGCCGTCGTTCCACAGGATGGCGGGACGCAGCACCCGGTTGTCGGCGCCCAGCAGCACCGCGCCATGCATCTGGCCGGAGAAGCCGATGCCGAGCACGGCGGCGAGCGCTTCGGGCTGGCGGTCTGCCAGCTCGTCCACCGCGGCGACGGCGGCGGCGACCCAGTCCTCCGGCTCCTGCTCCGACCACAGGGGATGCGGGCGCGAGACGGTGCAGGGGCGGGACGCGCTGCCGGCGACGGCCCCGTCGGCGTCGGTCAGGACCGCCTTGACGCTCGAGGTGCCGATGTCGATCCCGAGAAACATGACTGTCGACCTTTTCTGATGCCCTGGTTCCGATAAGGTCAGGGCAGGTTGTCGCGCAGGATGACCTGGACCCTGATGTGTTCCTGCGCCGCGACGATCTCCTGGCCGGTGACCAGGGCGTGGAGCACCCGACCCATCGAGCGCACCTCGTGCCCCGGATCCTGGGCGACCAGGGCGGCGAAGCTGCCGTCCAGCAGCATGCGGCGGGTGGCCGGCGTCAGCTCGTGCCCGACGCAGAGGATTTTGCGGGTAAGACCGGCCTCGGCCAGCGCCTCGCCGATGCCGACCGAGCCCTCGCCGGTGTTGTAGATCGCCACCAGATCGGGCGTGTCGGCCAGCATGCGGCGGACCAGATCGCGGTTGCGGTCGGGGTCGTCGCGCCCCTCAACCGGGGTCAGGCAGGTCAGGTGGGGATATTCCTCCGCCAGCACCTGTCCGAAGCCGAAGCGCCGTTCGGCATGGTCGCGCAGGCTGCCCGACCCGGTGATGATGCCGACGGCGCCTCCTGTTTCCCCATTTCGGGGCGGGCCGAGGAAGCGGCCGACCAGCGATCCGGCGGTGCGGCCGGCGGCGATGTTGTCGATGCCGACATAATGCTGGCGCCGCGACGACGGGGCGTCCGACACCAGCGTCACCACCGCCATGCCGCCTTCGACCAGATCGTCGATGGCGGCGCGGATGCGCGGATGGTCGAGCGCCACCAGCGCCACCCCGTCGAAGCGGCCCGGCAGGGCGGCCAGCTGCGCCGCCAGCGTGTCGGCGTCGAACACGTCGGCCTCGACGATCTCCACCCCGATGCGCCGCGCGCGGAACCAGCCGGCCTGGGCGCGGATGGTGTCGGCGATGTCCATCATGAAGCGGTTGCCGCCGCCGGGCAGGATCACGGCGAAGCGCCAGGACCGCGCCCGCGCCAGTTCCGCCGCTGCCGCCAGCGGGCGGAAGCCCAGCCGCTGCACCGCCTCGTGCACCTTGCGCGCGGTCTTGGCGCTGACGCCGGGCCGCCCGTTGACCACCCGGTCAGCGGTCGCAAGGCTGACGCCGGCCGCGGCCGCCACGTCGCGCAAGGTCAGGGGGGCGTCACCAGGGGAGCCGGCGCTGGTTTGATTGTTCATGCCGCGAACATATTCCTGCGTCTTGAGGTGCGCAACTCAAATCTTGAGCTTCAGCTTGTGCTCTGCCTTTTGGCGGGCGGTTACGGAGTTTGGCCGGTTCGCACATGCGGAAATTCAGGTGCGTACATCAGAGTACCGCGGGGCAGCTTGCTCATAAGGCTTAGGAGGCGCTCATCGCTCCACCCGGCCGGTGGCGGCAGTACTCCCCCTGAGGCTCGTTACCTACGATTGCGCTCAAGACCGGGGAACTCGCGGCACTTTAGGCTTGCTCCTCCCTCGTGCCACAGCCAGCAGGGTGGAATGCCGCAGCTGAGAACCCATCAGCAACTGGTCAGCGCCATCGCCGACGCCATCGGCCAGCAGCAGACAGAGGTTCGCGACGTTCTGGCGGCGGTGACGCCCGGCGGGGGGAAATCGCTGCTGCCGGTGATCATGGCGGCGGCGCTGCACAAGGCCGGGCGGATCGACCGGGTCTGCTGGATCGTGCCGCGCGACAGCCTGCGCCAGCAGGCGGAGGAGGCCTTCGTCGATCCGCGCTGGCGCGAGGTATTGGGACACAACCTTGCCCTGCGCGCCGCGGAGAACGGGCGCGACCTCTGCCGCGGTTTGCAGGGCTACGTCACCACCTATCAGGCGGTGGCCGCGGCGCCGGATCTGCATCTGCAGGAGTTCCGCCGCCACCGCTACCTGCTGGCGGTGGACGAGCTGCACCATCTGCCAGCGGTGTTCGACACCGACCGCATGGCGGCGGTGGAGGAGGAAACCGCCTGGAGCCGGTCGATCCTGCCGCTGCTGGAGAACGCGTCGGCCCGTCTGCTGATGAGCGGGACGCTGGAGCGCGCCGACGGCCGGCCGATCCTGTGGCTGCCCTACCGTGCGCCGCAGGGAACGCGGAAGGTGCGGGAGGTCGACTTCAAGGCGCCGGGCTGGGCGGTGGTGGGATATTCGCGACGGCAGGCGCTGGCGGAGAAGGCGATTCTGCCGGTGACCTTCGGCGCGATGGACGGGACGGCCTCCTGGCTGGACGCGGAGCGAACCAACCGCTGGGTCGATTCCCTGTCCAAGGCGGGAGAGAACACCCGCGACGCCCTGTTCACCGCGCTGCGCACCGGCTTCGCCCAGGCGATGCTGCGCGAAGCCTACCGCTCCTGCCGGGAGCATCGGGCGAAGCGGCGGGCGGAACTGAAGCTGCCGGCGGGACGCGACGATGCGGGGCTGGGCAAGCTGCTGGTGATCGCCCCGGACCAGGGGACGGCGCGCTTCTATCTGGAGACGCTGCAAGGCTGGATGCCGAAGGCGCAGGCCGGCCGCATGGCGCGGCTCGCCATTTCCGAATGCCGCGACGCGCAGGAGGTGGTGGCCGCCTTCCGCCTCCGCCCCGAGCCGGCGGTGCTGGTGTCCGTCGCCATGGCGTATGAGGGGCTGGACGCGCCGTCGATCACCCATGTCGCCTGCCTGACGCACATCCGCTCCCGCCCCTGGCTGGAGCAGGCCATCGCGCGGGCGACGCGGGTGGACCCGCATGGCGGCCCCTACGACCGGCAGCGGGCGCTGATCTACCACCCCTCCGACGCGCTGTTCGAGCAGTTCCGCACCATGGTGGAGACCCAGCAGGGCACCCGCGCCATGGTGAAGACCCGCAGGCCGCAGCAGGAGTTGCCCTTCGAACGGTCGTCGGAGCGCGAGCCCGAGATCATCCCGCTGGAATCCAACGCCACGGCGCTGAGCTTCGCGGTGGTGGCGCCGGGGCCGGATTTCGGAGCGCAGGGGAGGGATCCGGGTGAGCTGCCGCTGACGCCGAGCGCGGCGGAGCATCACCTGCGCCAGCGCATCGGCCAGCTGGTCGCAGCGCAGGTGATCGAGGACGAGGACAACAACCTCGTCACCGAGGGGCCGACCGGCTACCACATCTACAACGCCGTTCTGAAGCGGCTGATGAAGAAGGCGCGCTCCGAAATGACGCTGTCGGAGCTGGAGGCGACGGTCGGCTGGCTGGAGCGCAACCGGCTGTCGGACCACCGGCACCTGATCCTCGACGATCCGCAGTTCACATGGTCGACCCGGCGGCGGGGGTCGCACCGGGCGGGCTATGGGATGCCTGCGGCTCGCGGCGCCGGTGGAGTCCCCTCTCCCCCCCGGGGAGAGGGTTAGGGTGAGGGGGATGCACTGCGTGTCTTCCCGAGAATCCTCGCCACGCCTCCCCCTCACCCCGACCCTCTCCCCGGGGGGGAGAGGGAGCCAGGGGCGGAGACGGGGATACCCCCCGGACAACGCCCTTCCAGCAGGTCGCGGTCGCGGGTCAGGGCGTCGGCCATGAAGTCGAGGAAGGCGCGGACGCGGCCCATGTGGCGCAGATCCTCGTGGGTCAGCAGCCAGAGCTTGGCGTCGGCCTCCGGCACCGGCTCGCCGATGCGGCGGAAGGCGGGGTCGCGGTCGACCACGCCGCAGGGCAGCAGGCCGAGCCCGATGCCGGCCCGCACCGCCTCCACCGCCCCCGCCACCGAATTGACCCGGTAGCGGACGGAGCCGGCCGGGACCGTCCGCTTCATCCAGTCGGCGAGGTTGGTGTGGTCGAAGGACTCGTCCAGCCCGACCCAGGGGTGGCGGTCGAGATCGCCGCCGGTGCCCGCCTCCTCCAGATAGCCGGCGCCGCCATAGACGGCGAAGGCGAGGCCGGACACCGCGCGGCCGACCAGATTCTCCGGCGGGCTGGTGGTGGCGCGGATCGCCACGTCGGCCTCGCGCCGGGTCAGGCTGAGCGAGGCCTCCGCCGCCACCAGATCGACCCGCAAGTCGGGGTGGCGGCGGCGGAAGGCGGCGATGTGGCGCGGCAGGACGTAGAGCGTCAGGATGTCGACGGTGGTCACGCGCAGGCTGCCACTGATCCGGGTGTCGCGGCCGGACAGCAGGCGGTTGGCGGCGGCCAGATCCTCCTCCATCTTCTGCGCCACCCGCTGCATCTCGTCGCCGGCCGCGGTCAGCACATAGCCGCCGGGCAGCTTGTCGAACAGGCGGGCGCCCATCGCCTGCTCCAGCGCCGTCACCCGGCGCAGGACCGTGCTGTGGTTCACACCCAGGACGCGCGCCGCCGCCGACAGTGACCCATGCCGCGCCACCGCCAGCAGATAGCGAAAATCATCCCAATTGCTGCTACCTAGCATTTATTCCCGCTCATTCTTGCATATGCTTTTTGCAAATCTCCCGAATTTGCGCTTACCAGAGCACAGGTTAGGGTCCCGACCAAGCGCAACCTGCGCCACCTTATCGAGATCCCGGCTTTCCCCCATGTCCGAGCTGCTTCAAGACCCCTTCGTCCAATCCAGCATGCTGCCGCTGCTGGTCGGCCTGATCCTGGTCGGCGCGCTGCACCTGCTGCATCGCCCGCTGGCGGCGGCCGGCGTCGCCGCCGGCTTCCTGGTCGTCTTCGCGATGGTGATCGGCCTGCCGGCCCTGCCGCCGCCGTCCAGCATGGGCAAGCTGTTCTGGGCGTCGGGGGCCGGGCTGCTGATCGGCGTGGTCGCAGATGTGGCGGGGATCCGCGGCCGGATCGCGTCGGCGGTGCTGGCGGTCTGGCTGGCCGCCTCGCTGCTGTGGATCGCCCTGCCCGCGCTCGACTCCGCGGCGGCGATCGTCAGCCTAGTCGTCCTGCTCGGCACGGCGGCGTGGGTCGCTTTTGCCCGCGGTTCGGAAGTGCAGGGGGTCGAGAGCCCGACCGCGCCGGCCGCCTCGCTGCTGGCGCTGGCGCTGGCCGTCGGCGGCACCGCGCTGATCGGCTCCTCGGCCTCCATCGCCCAGATGGCGCTGGCGCTGGCGGCGTCGGCCGGCGGCTTCCTGCTGTGGAACTGGCCGGTGGAGCGCCATGGCTGGGGCCTGTCGGGCCGGGTCGCCACCGGCATCGCCGTCCTGCTGGCCGCCGTGCTGGCCCTGTTCACCCAGACCCAGGCCGCCGTGCTGCTGCTGGCCCTGCCCGCCTTGTTCGCCGGCCATATCGGCCGCTTTCTCCCCCAGGGCGACGGGCTGATCGGCCGCGCCGCCTCGTCGGCCGCCGTCACGGTGGTCGCGGTCCTTCCGGCGCTGGTCGCCATCGGCGCGGCCTTCGCGCTGAGCGGCGGCGAAGCGTCGCCCTACTGATCCCGCCTTCCCAATCAGTCAATCCTGTTTTCCGGAGTTCCGTTCATGAAGAAGACCCTGTTTGCCGCCGCCCTGTTCGTCGCGACGGCGACCGGTGCCGTTTCCACCGCCTTCGCCGCCCCGGTCAACTACAAGATCGACCCGGCGCACACGGCGGTCGCCTTCATCGTCAACCATGTCGGCTTCTCCAACGTGATCGGCCGCTTCAACACGGTCGGCGGCGACATCAGCTTCGACAAGGACGCCGTCGAGAAGAGCACGGTCACCGTCACCATCGACACCACCAGCGTCGACACCAACCACGCCAAGCGTGACGATCACCTGCGCTCGCCGGACTTCTTCAATGCGAAGGAGTTCCCGAAGATGACCTTCAAGAGCACGAAGATCGAGAAGACCGGCGACAAGACCGGCAAGCTGCACGGCGACCTGACCATGCTGGGCGTGACCAAGCCGGTCGTGCTGGACGTCACCTTCAACAAGGACGGCGTCAGCCCGGCCAGCAAGCTGGAGACCGCCGGCTTCTCCGCCCGCGGCACGGTCAAGCGCACCGAGTTCGGCATGAAGTACGGCGCCCCGGCCATCGGCGACGACATCCAGCTGCTGATCGAGATCGAAGCGGTCAAGTCCTGATCGCCGGCAGTCTTCAACTGTTGCAGAGTAAGAGGGGCCGGTTTGCCGGCCCCTTCGCATATGTGCAAGATGGACAGGAGGAACCGCGATGCCGCAGCTTGTGAACGGTGTTTGGGAAAAGGGCGACATCGCGGCCAGCGAGATCAAGGGCGGCGCCTTCCACCGCGAGCCGACCCGATTCCGCGACTGGATCACGCCGGACGGCGCGCCGGATTCCGAAGGTCGCCCCACCCTGCCGGCGGTGGCCGGACGCTATCACCTCTATGTCTCCTATCTGTGCCCCTGGGCCTCGCGCACGCTGATCTTTCGCGCGCTGAAGGGGCTGGAGGGGGTGATCGGAATGTCCGCCGCCGAGCCGGTGCTGGGCGAGGATGGCTGGGTCTATGGCGAGGAGCAGGACGGCGGTCCGGGCGTCGGCCGCTTCCGCCACCATTACAGCCTCTATACGGCGAGCGACCCGACCTACACCGGCAAGGTGTCGGTGCCGGTTCTGTGGGACCGGCAGGAAGGGCGGATCGTCAACAACGAATCGGCGGACATCATCCGCATCCTGAACAGCGCCTTCGATGGGCTGACCGGCAACCGGCTGGACCTCTATCCCGAGCCGCTGCGGCCGGAGATCGACCGCTGGAACGAGCTGGTCTACACGACCGTCAACAACGGCGTTTACCGCTGCGGCTTCGCCAAGTCGCAGGCCAGCTACGACGAGGCCTTCGACGCGCTGTTCGCCACGCTCGACCGGCTGGAGGAGCGGCTGTCGGCCAGCCGCTATCTGGCGGGCGAGCATCTGACCGAGGCCGACTGGCGCCTGTTCGTGACGCTGGTGCGCTTCGACGCCGCCTATCACGGCGCCTTCAAGTGCAACCTGCGGCGGATCGAGGATTATCCCAACCTGTCGGCCTATCTGCGCGAGCTGTACCAGTGGCCGGGCATCCGCGACACGGTGAAGATCGACCACATCAAGGCCGGCTACTACACCAACCCGGCGATCAACCCGACGCTGATCGTGCCGAAGGGGCCGGCGCTGGATTTCGACCGTCCGCACGACCGCGACCGGTTGCCGGGCAAGGGCATCTGGCAGCGGGCGTGACACACCGATGGCGGCAGGGCAACGGCAGGAAGGACGCTTTCCATGAACAGCACAATAGACGGTTCCGACGATGTCCTGCGCCTGGCCCCGGCCTCCGGGGCGGCGGCGCGGCGGCTGGTCATCCTGCTGCACGGCGTCGGGTCGTCCGGCGCCGACCTGATGCCGCTGGCCCAGTCCTGGCGGCAGGCGCTGCCCGACACGGCCTTCGTGGCGCCAGACGCGCCGCAGCCGTTCGACATGGGCAACGGGCATCAGTGGTTCAGCATCGCCGGCGTGACGGAGGAGAACCGTCCCGCCCGTGTCGCCGCCGCCCTGCCGGCGCTGGTCGAACTGATCGAGGCCGAACGGCAGCGGGCGGGCGTCGCTCCCGCCGACGTGGCTCTGGTCGGTTTCAGCCAGGGCAGCATCATGGCGCTGCACCTCGCCATGACCGCCCCGGAGCGCTGTGGCGCGGTCGTCGCCTTCGCCGGCCGCATCGCGGCGCCGGTCGTGACGCCGGACGGGTCGGGACGGCGTCCGCCGGTTCTGATGATCGGCGGTGCGGCGGACAGCATCATGCCGCCCGCCGTGGTGCAGGCCGCCGCCGCGCATTTCCGCTCGGCCGGCTTTGCGGTGGAGGAGCAACTGCTGCGCGGCGTTCCCCACACCATCACCGCCGCCGGGGCGCAGCTTGGCCTAGATTTCCTGCAACGCGTCCTGCCGTCGGCGTGACCGCCGCGGCCGGGTGAGCAGGACCGCGGTGGTCAGCAGCTGGCCGAGCGTCCAGGCGGTCGCCGCGGCGGTCAGCAGACTCATCGACGGCCACCAGACGGCCGCCACACGCAGCATCGCCGCCAGGGCGATCAGCCCGACGGCGACGCTGGCGGCGGGTGGGAAACGCTCCGGCTCGGCCTCGCGTTGCAGGGTGGTGCGGATCGTCATGGCGCTGGCGAGGATGCCGAGCGCGCCGACCCCCAGCATGTGCCAGCCGGCGGCGGGCGGCAGGCCGGACAGCGCCGTGCCGGCAGTCAGCAGCCAGCCGGTGCCGAGGCAGAGATAGCCCAGATGAAGGCTGGCGATCTCCGGCCGGCGCAGCAGCAGATGGGGCTTCCAGCGGGCGAGCCGCAGCAGCGCGCTCGCCCCGGCCATCGCGGCTCCGGCAGCGCCGGCGAGGGGCAGCAGGCCGCTGGCGGCCGACAGCAGGCAGAGGGCGGCCCCGGCGATGCCCGTCGCCTCCAGCCTCGGCTGGACCCGGTGCGCGAGGGTGACGCCCTGGCGGCGCAGGGCTCCGGCGGTGGCGGCGGGGATGACGCGCCCACCCATGGTCAGCAGCAGCGTGGCGATCAGCAGCAGGGCGACGGGCTGGCCGCTGCCGGGGACAAGGCCCAGCTCCCCGGCCCAGAACAGCGCCTCGGCACCGAGGAAGGCACCGATCAGCGGGCCGAACACCGCATTGTGGCCGCTGCGGCTGGTGCGCAGGAAGGGCAGGCCGGCGACGACGAACAGCAGCAGCGGATAGGCGAAAGAGAGCGGCAGGGCCAGCAGCGGCGGCAGCCCCAGCAGCAGAGCCAGCCGGCCGGCGAGCCATGACAGGAGGGCCACCGCCGCCATCGGACGCGACAGCCGGGTCATCAGGAAGCCGCCGACCACCGCCAGCGCATAGCCCAGCGTCATCTCGTGCGCATGCACGGCCGGCGACCAGCCCGCCGGCAGCAGGCCGCCGACCTGCGCCAGCCACAGCGGGACGGCGAGCGCCGCATAGAGCGCCGCGGCCGGGTACATCGGCCGGTGGGCACTGGTGACGGCGCCTGTAATGGGGGTGGGCATGGCGGGGACCTTCGCTGGGATGCTGCGGCCATTCTGGCGGCATGCCGGATTTCGCGCTTTGAGCCGCAACAAAGTCGTGCACGAATGGATGCCCTTCACGCCACCGATCCCGCCCAGCGCGCCAGGAAGACCGCCATGCCCCCGCCCCCCGATCCCGCCGTACTGCGCGGCATGCCGCTGTTCGCCGGGCTGGATGCCGAGGCGCTGGCCGAGGCCGTTGCGCTGGCGCGGCCCCGGCTGCATGTCCGTGGCACCGCCGTCTTCAGCCAGGGCGAAGCGGCGGCGGCCGGCCATGCGCTGATCGACGGGCGGGTGAAGATCGTGCAGACCGGCCCCGACGGGCAGCAGGTGGTGATGCGCTTCATCGGCCCCGGCGAGATGTTCGGGACGCTGGCGATCTTCACCGACGGGTTCTATCCGGCCGATGCCGTCGCGGTGGCCGATTGCGTCGAGCTGTCCTGGCCGGCTGCCGCGATGACCGAGCTGATGGACCGCCATCCCGCCATCGCCCGCAACGCGCTGTCGATTGTCGGCGGGCGGCTGCGCGAAGTGCAGAACCGCCTGCGCGAGGTGGCGACGGAGCGGGTGGAGCGCCGCATCGCCCACGCCCTGCTGCGGCTGGTGCGCCATGCCGGGCGGCGGGTGGAGGCCGGGGTGGCGATCGACTTCCCGCTGTCGCGCCAGGATGTGGCGGAGATGACCGGCACGACGCTGCACACCGTCAGCCGCACCCTGTCGGCCTGGGAAAGCCAGGGCATCGTCGAGAGCGGCCGGCAGCAGGTGGTGATCCGCAAGCCCCATGCACTGGTCGCCATCGCCGAGGATCTGCCGCCGGTGCCGCCTCTGCCTGGGCGGGAGTAATGGGGCGGGAGTGACCGCGGGCAGGGTTGCGGTGGCGCAAAGACCGGTCTGGGCCGGGCGGTTAGGGTGGCGGCCTGTCCCCCGGTGCCGGAGCATGCCGAGATGGCCGTCCAACCGTCCCCTGCCGATCTGACCATAGCCGACTTGACGACGCCCGATTTGACGATGGCCGAGCTGATGAGCGTCCGGCCGGCGGTGGTGCCGGTGCTGCTGCGCCATGGCCTCGCCTGCCCCGGCTGCGCCATGGCGCCCTTCATGACGGTGCGCGAGGCGGCCGGGGCCTATGGGCTGGAGCTTGGCGCCCTGCTGGCCGAATTCGCCGCCGTGGAATTCGCTGCCGCGGATGTGCGGACCATCCCTTCCGCAATCTCTTCCGGGGAGACCGTGCGATGCACACCGACAGCCTGACCGGACGCCTCCTGCATGACGACCACCACCGGGTGATGGAGCTGCTCGACCGGCTGGACGCCCTGTTCGGTCGCCATGGCGAGGACAGCCTGCCGGTGCTGACGGCGGAGGAGCGGGACATCGTCGCCGATCTCGCCGCCGAGCTGGACGGGCCGCTGGACAGCCATTTCGCGGCGGAGGAGGCGCTGTTCCCGGCGCTGGCCGCCGCGGGCGGGCACGAGTGGACGGCCGACCTGCTGGACGACCACGAGCACATGCGCCCGATTGCCCGCCGTCTGGGCCGCTTCTGCGCCCTGGCCCTGCGCGAGGGGTTCGACTGGGACAGCTGGCCGGTCTTCCGCAGCTTCGGCGAGGAGCTGGTCCGGGTGCTGGTCCTGCACATCCAGAAGGAGGAGACGACGCTGGTGCCGGCCACCGACGCCCTGCTGTCGGCCGAGGAGGACCGGGCCTTCGCCACCGCGATGAGCGGCTGAGCGCCCGACCCGTTCCGGGGTTTGTGCTGGAGCAAAGAAGGGGGCGGCGATCCGGGCTACAGGGGGGCATGGCGATCCTGCCGCTCCCCCACAGACCAGACGGACGACGATGCCGACCATGACCTCCCCCACCGCGCCCACCGCCCCCCACGCCGAGCGGGCCGAACCGGTTCTCGATCTCCGCGCCATCCCGCCCTACCAGCGCCACCAGCTGATTTTCGCGTCGGTGCAGGATCTGACGCCCGGCGACGGTTTCTCGCTGGTCAACGACCATGACCCGCGGCCGCTGCACCACCAGCTGCTCAGCCTGTTCGGTGCGACCTTCTCATGGGAGTATCTGCAACAGGGGCCTGAGGTCTGGCAGGTCCGCATTTCCCGGCCCGAGGAGGCGGCGGCGGCCAGCCTGCGCGTGTGCATCGACCGCAACGGCGACGTGACGGTGGTGGCCGGCGATGCGAAGCTGGGTCCGGACGGCAGCGGCGCCTCGGTCTGCGAGGTGACGGATGTCCCGCCGGGCACCCCGGAGGGAGACGTGCTGGCGCTGTTGCAGGGCGTGATCCCGCCGGCCGGCGTGGTCAGCATCGCCTATGAGCGGCTGCTGGCCCGGCGCAACGGCTCCTGCTGCGGCGGCATGTGCGGCTGAGGAGTCCGTTTCGCTGATGGCCCCGCTTCGCTGATGGGCAGGGTTGCGGCAACCATTTCCGTCCCCGTCCGGTTCTGTGTGCGAGGCATCGCCGCATCGCACACAGAACGCCGGATCAGGAGACAGGCATGGACCGCAAGGACGACACCGTCACGCCGCAGGACCCGCGCACGAAATATCCGCGCCCGCCCTTCAACGGCCAGTCGCAGCCCTGGCCGGGGCTGGCCCGCGACATGGACCCGCCGCCCGACCATGGCGAGACCAGCTACAAGGGCTCCGGCCGGCTGGCCGGGCGCCGGGCGCTGATCACCGGCGGCGATTCCGGCATGGGCCGGGCCGCCGCCATCGCCTATGCCCGCGAGGGCGCCGACGTCGCCATCAATTACTTCCCGACCGAGGAGCCCGACGCCCAGGACGTCGTCGCCCTGATCGAGGAGGCCGGCCGCAAGGCGGTGGCGATCCCCGGCGACCTGCGCGACGAGGAGTTCTGCAAGACGCTGGTGGCCGATGCCGTCGCCGGGCTGGGCGGGCTCGACATCGTCGTCTGCAACGCGGCGCGCCAGCAGGCCTTCCCGTCGATCCTCGATGTGAGCAGCGAGGAGTTCGACGCGACGATGAAGACCAACATCTACGCCCCCTTCTGGATCATCAAGGCCGCCCTGCCCCACCTGAAGCCGGGCTCGGTCATCATCGGCACCACGTCGGAACAGGCCTACGACCCGACGCCGGACCTCTACGCCTATGCCCAGACCAAGGCGGCGACGATGAACTACGTGAAGTCGCTGGCCAAGCAGCTGGCCGACAGGGGCATCCGCGTCAACGGCGTGGCCCCCGGCCCGATCTGGACCCCGTTGCAGGTCAGCGGCGGCGCCAGCCAGGAGAAGCTGAAGCAGTTCGGCAGCCAGACCCCGTTCGGCCGACCTGGCCAGCCGGCCGAACTTGCCAGCATCTATGTCCAGCTCGCGGCGGAGGATGCCAGCTTCACCACCGGCCATGTCTATGGCGCGGCGGGCGGCAGCGGCCAGCCGTAAGGGAGGGCGCCTCAGGGGGATGGAACGGCGTGGAACGTTTTCCGGCGGATGTTCCATCCCGCCCGCTTGCTTGCCCTCACCCCGATGTCAGGCCTTCAACGGCATCGCGAAGGTGAAGCATGTCTCGTCGGCATCGGACCGCACGGCGATCCTGCCGTCATGGGCCTGGGCGATCTCGGATGCGATGTAGAGTCCCAGCCCCAGCCCCCTGCTTTCGGTCCTCTCCGCCCCCCGCCTGAAGGGCAGGAAGAGCGTATCGACCTGCTCCGGCGGAATGGGCCGTCCCGCGTTGGTGACGCGGATGGTCAGTTCGCCCGCGGCGACGGCGGCGCTGATCCCGACCGGCATCGTGCGGGAGCCATGGGTAACGGCGTTCGACAGCAGGTTGGACGCCATCTGGGCGAGGCGGGGATGGTCGGCGGCGACGGTCGCAGGCAGGGCGAACAGTGCGGATATCTCACGGCCGGGATGGGCGATCCGCATTTCATCGACGACGTGCTGGAGAGTCGCCGCGAGATCGCCCTCCGCCACCGTAAGGGCGATGCCCCCGCCCATCCGTGCCCTCGCCAGATCCATGACGTTCTCGACGAGGCCGGACATCCGCGAAAGGCTCGCCTTCATCAGCCTGAGCACCAGCGGGCTCTGGTGGGTCCAGCCGCCATTCAGCAGGAGGGTCGTCCCGGCATCCAGCGCCGCGATGGGGTTGCGCAGGTCGTGTCCCACCACCGCGACGAACTGTTCACGCAGAGCCGCCAGTTCACGCTCCCGGTCGAGCGACGCGGTCGTCGACCTGAGATGGGCCTCCGTGTCGAGATGATGGGCGATGAGTTCGGCGAAAAGCCGGAAGGCGCCCAGCACCTGCGGGTTGTCGACCTTGGCCGGGTTCGGGTCGATGGCGCAGAGCGTGCCCCAGAACTCGCCGTCCGCCAGGACGATCGGTTCGGAGATATAGCTCCTCAGCCCATAGGTCCGGGGGGTGTGGTGGTCGCAGTACCGGGGATCCGCGGTGGCGTCGTCGAAGGCGATGGTCCGGCGATGGCCCCGGACCTCGTTGCAGAGCGTGCTCTCGACCGGCAGTTCGCCGCCGGGCTTCAGGCCGAAGCCCACCGGGTCGAGCACTTGGCAGGCGACCCAGCGTGTCTCCGTCACACGGGCGACGGCGGCGAAGCCCATGCCGGTCATGCGCAGCACGACGTCGAGGATGGTCGGAACGGCCGCGATCCCGGCGACCCTTCCGATGCTCGCGGCGATGTCCTCGGCGGCGGTATCTTTGGCGGCGGTGTCATGCCCCGGGATGCGGGGATGCGCCTGCTGGCCGGCCTTCAGCGCCGCAATGACCTCGGCGGTCTCCAGGGCGGTCGCGGCGGCTTCCGCTAGGGCTTCGAGCGTTTCGACTTCCCAGCCATCCGGGTCATAGGGCTGCGCCCAATAGGCCCCTATCGCCGCGATGGGGTTATCGGCACGCACCGGCACCATCGCGACCGCGCGCACGAAGGTTTCGCGGTAGAGTTCATAGGGAATCCGCTCGTCAAGCGAGATGTCGGGAATGACGGCAGTTTTCCGGTTGATCATCGACCATCCGCTGATGCAGGCGGAGGCGGGAAACTTCTGCCCCTTCCACAGCGGACCGATCGCGTCCTCCTCCACATAGTGGCAAAGATCGCCCTCCTTCAGGACGATGGCGATCCCCTGGCAGCCGATCAGGGACCTCGCGCTGGCCCGGATGGTCGCGACGACATCATCGGTGCTTTTCGCCCGCGAGATCTGCGCAAGCGCCTTGGTGAGCGTGGCGAGTGGCGTTGATGGTCTGGAACGCTGATCCATCGGGGGTACGGTCCTCTCCGGCGAAGGCCGTTTCAGCAAGCCGGCACTTTCGCACGAATCCCGTTCCGAAGGGTATGACATCGATGAAGACCCGATCACATTCGGGGGCATGGCGCGGCCGAGCCGTTGCCGGGACCGGGGATCGGCCGGGTTTCAGCCCATCATGTCCTCGCCGGACCGCCGGCGGGCGGATGCGGCGGCCCTTGCCCCGGCGGCTTTCGGCGGCGGAGCGATGCAGAGGTCGAACCCGGCCAGCAGGCCCAGGCTCAGGATCGACGTGGCGGCGCTGATGCAGAGGATGGTCATGGGATCGCTCCGTCCGAAAGGGCTGACATCTCGGTGCCGTTCAATCGACCGGGGGCGGTCGGCGGCATGGGGCGATCCTGGACGCATCCGGCTTCCGCTGCTGTGAGTGGCGCCACAGCCCGGCAGCGTCGGCGGGTGCTTACGGCCTGCCGGCTTCGTTGTCCTTCTTTGCCCGTTCCTGCTTCGCCTTGTCGTGATGCCACTTGATGGCGAAGAACATCCCCGTACCCAACACGATGATCTTGAACGGGAAGAAGACCAGAGGGAACCAGTCGTACATTTTGAGCATCTCCAGGATACGACGCCGTCATTCGTCAGGGGAGGCCGGCGGCGGTCGGGTCGGGCGCGGGTCCTTGTCTGCGGGCGGAAGACAGACGGCTGTTCGGATGACATCGCATGGTCCCTCAGGAGGAAATCCAAGCAATTCATCCATACAATGAGGCGATGTATGCTCTGGTGAGGCCTACAATGTCAACAGATATGCATGCAATGCACCCTTGAGATTCATACGGCCATGGACGACATGGCGGATGCCTCGGCCGGAAAATCGGCCGCTTGGCACGATCCCCTAGCGTGATCCCCTAGCGCGATCCCCCGGCAGGCCCCGGCGGTCCTTCGGGGCGCTGCGCTGAAACACCGCATCGGCCGGGAGGGGCGCCGGCTGTACGACCTTGGGCGGCCGCTCCGGGCCGGCGAGCGCGGCCTGACGCCAAGGGCTTTTTCAAGCGTGAACTTGACCGAGGTCAATGACGTCAGGCGGTTACCGGCTTTCATGGGCGGCGGAATGACCGATGAGGAGGGAAGCCGCCCATGCGCGATCCCGATGCCGCACAGACTGTTTCCGTTTCCAATTCCCCCACCGGCGAGCGTGCCCGCCGGTTCGAGACCGGATTGAGCCGGGCCGGGCTGGGGCTGGTGCCCAGGCTGGGGCGGCGGGCCAGCGATGCGCTGCTCGCCCGGCTGCTGCGGCTGCTGGCCGACCGTCATCCGCGCGCCTTCGAGGCCCTGCGCGAGATGCCGGACGCCCGCGTGCTGATCGAGCCGGTGGATGCGCCGGTGGCGCTGCTGATGCGCGTCGGGCCCGAGCTGTCGCTGCATGCCCTGCCGCGCGGCGCCGACGGTGTGGGCGAGGCGGGGGGCGAAGCGGTGGTGCGCGGGCCTTACGACAAGCTGCTCGACCTGCTGGAAGGGCGGATCGACGGCGATGCGCTGTTCTTCCGGCGCGAGCTGAGCATTTCCGGCGACACCGCGCTGATCCTGGCGTTGCGCAACACGCTGGACGGCGAGGACGAGATGGATCTGGTGGCCGATGCCGCTTCCATCGCCGGGCCGCTGGCTCGCGCCCTGCCGGTGCTGCGGCGCAATGCCGGGCCGGTGCTGG
This sequence comes from Azospirillum sp. A26, assembly GCF_042604635.1. Taxonomy (NCBI): domain Bacteria; kingdom Pseudomonadati; phylum Pseudomonadota; class Alphaproteobacteria; order Rhodospirillales; family Azospirillaceae; genus Azospirillum; species Azospirillum sp. A26. The sequence goes on from NZ_CP170474.1 coordinate 573,689, forward strand.
ACCGGATCGACGCGGCGCGCCGGCTGCTGCCGCCGCCGCTGCGCCGCGGGATCGAGCGGCTGGAGGCACGGCTCGGGGGGGCGGCGGGGACGCTGCCCGGCAGTCTGCCCAGGACGTTGCCGGGAACGGGGGCGTAGGGGATCATGGACAATTTCGAACTGATCTGCCCGGCGGGGACGCCGGCCGCCTTGCGTGCCGCCGTCGATGCCGGGGCCGATGCCGTCTATCTCGGCTTCCGCGACGAGACCAACGCCCGCAATTTTCCGGGCCTGAACTTCACTCGGCAGGATGTGGCCGACGCGGTGGATTACGCCCATGCGCGCCGCGTCGAGGTCTATGTCGCCATCAACACCTACCCGCAGGCGGGCAATCTCGGCCCCTGGCAGAAGGCGGTGGACGATGCGGCGCGGCTGAAGGTGGATGCCGTCATCATGGCGGATCCGGGGCTGCTGGCCTATGCCGCGAAGCGCCATCCCGACCTGCGCCTGCATCTGTCGGTCCAGGCCTCGGCTGCCAATGTCGAGGCGATCCGGCTGTACCGCGAGGCCTTCGGCGTGCGCCGGGTCGTGCTGCCGCGCGTGCTGACGGTGCCGGAAATCGCCAAGCTGAACGCCGAGATCGACATCGAGACCGAGGTGTTCGTCTTCGGCGGCCTCTGCCCGATGGCGGAGGGGCGCTGTTCGCTGTCCTCCTACGCCACCGGCCTGTCGCCCAACAAGCAGGGCGTCTGTTCGCCGGCCAACCATGTCCGCTACGAGCAGCGGGGCGGCGCGCTCGCCTCGACGCTGGGCGGCTTCACCATCAATGTGTTCGGCGAGGGCGAGCAGGCCGGCTATCCGACGCTGTGCAAGGGCCGCTTTGTCGCGGGGGACGGGCCTGCCTACCTGTTCGAGGAGCCGACCAGCCTCAACGCCATGGATTTGCTGCCGGAGCTGAAGGCGGCCGGCGTGCGGGCGCTGAAGATCGAGGGACGGCAGCGCGGCAAGGCCTATATCGCCGCGGTGGTCCGCGCCTATCGCGAGGCGCTGGAAACATTCGCCGCCGGCCGGCCGGTGCCGCACATCGATCTGCAGGCGATGGTCGAGGGTGGAACCCAGACGACCGGCGCTTACACCCGCGCGTGGCGATGAGGAGTTTTTCGGAATGACTGCGTCACTCACTTTGGGGCCGGTGCTGTTCAACTGGCCGGTCGACCGCTGGCGCGACTTCTACGCCCGCATCGCCGACGAGGCGCCGGTGGACACGGTGGTCGTCGGCGAGATTGTCTGCTTCAAGCGGGCGCCCTTCTTCGCCGAGGCGATGGGCGAGGTGATCGAACGGCTGAGCGCCGCCGGCAAGACGGTGTGGCTCGCCAGCCCGATCCTGGTCGGCAGCGAGCGCGAGCGGTCGGCGATGCGCGATCTGGTGGGATCGGATGCCGGGCTGCCGGAAGGCGGCGTGATCGAGGCGAACGACATGGGGGCGCTGGCCCTGCTGGCCGGGCGGCCCCATGCGGTCGGGCCGACGATCAATGTCTACAACGAGGCGACGCTGGGCTGGATGGCCGGGCGGGGGGCGGTGGCGGTGTCGCTGCCGGCGGAACTGCCGGCGGCCACCGTCGCCGTGCTGGCGAAGGCCGGGCGGGAACTGGGGATCGAGACCGAGGTGCAGGTCTGGGGGCGGGCGCCGCTCGCCATCTCGGCCCGCTGCTATCACGCGCGCGCCCATGGGCTGCACAAGGACGGCTGCCAGTTCGTCTGCGGCAACGACCCGGACGGCATGCCGGTGACGACGATGGACGGCCAGCCCTTCCTGACCGTCAACGGCACGCAGACGATGTCGCACGGCTGCCTGTGTCTGGCGGCGGAGATGCCGGCGCTGGTGGCGATGGGAGTGGACCGCTTCCGCCTGTCGCCGCAGGCGATGGACATGGTGCGGGTCGCCGAGGCCTTCCGCGCCGTGCTGGACGGGCGCCGCGACGGGGCGGAGGTCGCCGCCGAACTGGGCGGGCTGATCGACGCGCCGCTGGTCAACGGCTTCTACCACGACACCGCGGGGGCTCTGCGGGTGGCGTGAGGGTCAGGCGAACGGATAAACCCTCTCCCGTCCCGGGAGAGGGAAGGGGCCCATGCGGAGCATGGGAAGGGTGAGGGGTTAGGCACGAAGCCATGCGTTTCGGGTTGCTTGGATCACCCCTCACCCTCCCCACGCCTTCGGCGCGGGTCCCCTGCCTCTCCCGGGGCGGGAGAGGGTATCAGAAGGCGATCGCGTTCCCCCTCGTCCCCGTTTTTCAGGCGGGCAGCCGCAGGATGCGGCCGTCGGGGTGGGTGAAGCGGGCGGTGACGCCGGGATATGCGGCCAGGATGGCCGGAGCCCGCTCCGCCGGCACCACCGACAGGGCGGTCGACAGGGCGTCGGCCGTCGTGGCGTCCGGCGCCTGCACGGTGACCGCCAGCCATCGGGCGGCGCAGGCGCCGCTCGCCGGGTCGAACAGGTGGGTGAAGCGGCCGGCGGCGTCGAACTGCGTGCCGTAGCCGCCCGAGGTCGCCATCGCGCTGTCGGTCAAGTCGACAGTCTCCGTGCTGCGCTCCGCATTCTTGGGGTCGGCGAGGCCGACGGTCCAGGGGCGGCCGGAGGGGTGATGGCCGAGCGCCCGCAGTTCGCCCATGTCGACCAGGACGTTGCCGATGCCTTCGGCCTTCAGCCGCTCGGTCACGCGGTCGGTGACGTAGCCCTGGGCGATGCCGTTCAGCGTCACCGCCATGCCCCTGGCGGCGAAGGCGATGCGGTCGGGCTCCACCCGCAGGGCGCGGACATCGACCAGCGCGCGGGCGGCGCGGATTGCACTCTCCGGCGGGCCGGCGGGGTCGGCGTTCGCGCGGTCGAAATGGCCGGCATAGAGCTGCCACAAGGGCTGTACCGTGGGGTCGAAGGCGCCGCCGGTGGCCCGGCCGAAGGCGGTGGCCTCCGACAGCAGGCGGACGAGGTCGGCGGGCGGGTCGTCCAGCCGGCCGTCGCGGTTCAGGCGGCGCAGCGCGGAGTCGGGGCGGTAGAGGCTGAAGACGCGCTCCAGCCTTTCGACCTCCTCCAGGCTCAGCGCGATCAGGCGGTCGGCCTCGGCCGGGTCGGGGTGGGCGATGGTCAGGCTGGCGTCGGCGCCGAGCGCGACGCCACGCCAGACCCGGACGGGAACCCCGTCCGCCCGCAGCAGGCGGTGCGGCAGAAGCGACAGGCCGGCGGCGACGGCGCCGATGGCGAGGAAGCGGCGTCTGGCCAGGGGGCGGAAGAGAGCGGTTTCCATCAATGCTCTCCCTCGGCCATGGTGGCGGCGGGCGGGGTGAGGATCTGGTCCTCATGCACGTCGGCGAAGCGGAGGACCGTGCCGCCGTTGGCTGCGGCGAAACGCTCGGCGGCGGCCTTGTCGGAGAAGGGATAGGGTTCCGCCTCGCCCATGCCGCCGCGCAGCTTGCTGCCCAGCACGTACCAGGCCTTGCGCGCCTCCACCCAGGCCGTCATGTCGGGGGCGGCGGGGTCCTTGGCCTTCGCCACGTCGGTGACGTAGATGGCGCCGATCTCCTTCGGCTCCTCCGGCAGCATGGTGAAGGCGAAGGTGTCGCGGACGGAGGACAGCCAGATCGGCCGCTCCTGCCCCTTCACCAGGATCTGGCCCTTGGGGCCGGAATGGTCGGCGAGGTTCATGCCGCAATAATGGCCGATGGCGTCGGCGGTCAGGGTGGCGGGCGGTGGCGGGGCGACCTCCGCCTTTTCCTGCTTGCAGGCCGCGAGCGGCAGCAGCAGGGCGGTGGCGATAAGGGCGGTTCGCAGGATGGGGAGGGTGCGCATCAGATCTGCTTCCTCGAAAAGAGGGCGGCGGCCAGCGCCAGCGGGGCGGCGATCCAGCCGGCCATCACCGCCAGCAGCAGCGGGACCGACAGCTGGACATGGGCGGCGAGGCCGGCGGTGCCGGCGAAGGCGCTGACGCCCTTGAAGCCGGTCAGGTTGAACAGGCGGTAGGCATCGGCCGGGTTGGCGAGCAGCAGCCAGTTCAGCGTCTCCACCCCCAGGCCGCTGCCGCTGGCGAGGATGCCGAGCAGGGCCATGTCGTAGAGCAGGACGAAGCACAGCCACACCGCCACCGCGATGCCGGCCGCCGTGCCGCGGTCGCGGACGATGGTGGAGGCGAGATAGCCGAGCGCGGTGAAGGCGGCGCCCAGCATCACGCTGGACCCGATCATCGCGGTGAAGGCGCGCCAGCTGTCGGTCCCGATGGCGGTGCCGCCCATGGCGAGCGCCACCCCGGCGGCGCCGTAGCCGACCACCGTCGCCAGCGCGATCACCGCGGCATGGCCGAGGAACTTGCCGAGCAGGAGTTGCCAGCGCGCCACCGGATAGGACAGCAGCAGCGTCATGGTGCCGCGGTCGATCTCCCCCACCACCGCGTCGAAGGACAGCAGCAGGGCGATCAGCGGCAGCAGGAAGATGGTCAGGCTCGACAGGCTGACGATGGTGACCTCGACCGGGCCGACGCCGACCGTGCCGGTGGGGACCGATCCGAGGAAGCTGAGCGTCAGGGCCAGCGCCGCCATCAGCAGGGTGGTGGCGACGACCCAGCGGTTGCGGGTCGCCTCGCGCAGTTCCTTGCCGGCGATGATCAGGAGCGTGTTCATTCGGCGGCCTCCCGGCGCAGGAAATGGGCGTACATCTCGTCCAGGCTGGGCTGGAGGATCTCGATGTCATCGACGGCGATGGGAGCGGTGGGGCCGTTGCAGGTGATGCGGCGGACCAGGGCGACCTTGTCGTCGTTGGCGCAGGCCAGCTCGACCACGCCGCCGGCCAGCCGGGTCAGGGCGGCGCCCTCCCCCACTCTGGCCGCCAGCGCGTCGATGTCGCCGGTCGGCAGGGTCAGGCGGATGCGGACCGGCAACTGGGCGAGGCTGCGCAGGGTGGCGAGCGAACCGTCGGCGACCTTGCGGCCGCGATTCATCACCACCACACGGTCGGCCTGCCCCTCCAGCTCGGTCAGGGCGTGGCTGCACAGCAGGATGGTGGTGCCGCGGTCGCGCAGCTCGGCGACGATGGCGTAGAAGCTCTGGCGCAGCGCCGGGTCGAGGCCGGTGGTCGGCTCGTCGAGGAACAGCAGCTTCGGGCCGCCGAGCAGGGCCTGGGCCAGGGCCAGGCGCTGGCGCATGCCCTTGGAGTAGGTCGAGACGCGGCGCCGGATGGCGGCGGGCTCCAGCCCGACCTTTTCGAACAGCGCGTCGTTGTCGCGGCAGGGTGCGCCCTTCAGCCGGGCGTAGAAATCCAGCGTCTCCCGCCCGGTCATGCTGGGATGGAAGGCGACATTCTCCGGCAGGAAGCCGATCCGGCGGCGGATGGGGGAACAGGCGGCGCTGGCCGGGTCGCCGCCCAGCACGCGGATGCGGCCCTCCGTCGGGGTGGTCAGGCCGAGCATCAGCTTGATCAGCGAGCTTTTGCCGGCGCCGTTGTGGCCGACCATCGCCACGCATTCGCCGGGCGCCAGCGTCAGGTCCACGCCGCGCACCGCCTCGGTCTCGCCATAGCGCTTGGTGACGCCCTGCACCTCCGCGGTGAAGTCGGTCATGGCTGTTTCCTTTCGGCATTCAGGCTTTGGGCGGATTGGACGAGTGTGGGCATGGGGGGCGGCGTCATCAGGGGGGCGCTGTCGATCACGCCGCCGGGGTGCAGGGCCGGGAACTGCTTCTGCGCCCAGCGGATCACCTGGACGCCGGGGCTGTTCATCAGCAGCTTGGCCGCCGGGTACTCCCACATCACCCGGTCGACCACGTCGTTGGGGCGATAGGGTTCGTCGGAGATGCCGTCGCCGTTCAGGTCGAAGGCGGCATTGTCGGACCAGTAGTTGCCGCGCCCATTCTCCGACCAGTCGAGATAGCGGGTGCCGACATACTTCACCTGGGTGCGGTTGCCGATGAAGGCGTTGCCGGTCAGGCTGTTGCGTTCCGACCCGGCGGTGAAATGGACGCCGATCTCGCAGCCGTCGAACCGGTTGCCGGTGAAGCGGTTCTTGTTGGCGTTGTAGATGAAGACGCATTTCCAGGTGCCGCTGCGCAGCCGGTCGCTCATCGCCTCGCTGTCGCGCGGGATGTCGCTGTCGGGCAGCGCCTCGCCGGCATCGGACAGCGCACCGGCGAAGCGGCCTTCGATCACGTTGCCTTCGATGCGCGAGCTGTTGGCGTTGTTCAGCATCAGCCCGTGTTCGCGGTCCGCCCTGGAGCGGTTGTTGCGGATCAGCAGGTTGTTGGAGAACATCACCGCATAGCCGACATTGTTGGCGATGGAGACGTTGTCGGTCAGCTCGGAATCGTTGGTGTACATGTAGTGGACGGCGAACCGGACATGCTCGAACCGGTTGCCGGAGAAGACGTTCTTGCGGGACGAGGTGGTGAACAGCCCGTCGCGCCCCTCGCGCACGCTGTTGTCGAGCACGCGGGTGCCCGGCGCGTTCCACAGCTGGATGCCGTTGCCGCGTTCCGACACGCGCAGGTCGGTGCGGCCGACGATGTCGTTGCGGCGGACCAGGCTGTCGGCGGCGCCCCAGATATAGACCCCGATCAGATTGTCGCGCAGGCGGTTGTCCTCGACCACCGCGCCGCGGGCCTCCTTGCCGAGGAAGATTCCGGCATTCTGGTCGATCAGGCTGAGGCCGGAATTGCGGATTTCCAGATGCCGCAGCGTGACGTTGGGGGCGAGGATGGTGAGCGTGCTGCCGCTGCCCTGCCCGTCGATGATTGCCCCCGGCTCGCCGGTCAGGGTGACCGGGGTGCGGACGGTCAGCGGGCCGGGATGGACGCCGGCAGCCAGCACCAGCGTGTCTCCGGGCGCCGCGGACGCCAGCGCCGCCTCCAGTCCGCCGGGGGCGACCGTCGCCGTGGCGGCGAGCGCCGGGGCTGGCAGGGCGAGGGCGGCGGCGAGGAGTGTCGCGGTGCGGAGGAACATGGAGGTGTCCGTTGGTGGAGGATTGATCCCCTCTCCCGTCCCGGGAGAGGGAGGGACCCGCCGAAGGCGGGAGGGTGAGGGGTGATCCGAACATGGATTTTTATCCTTGGATCACCCCTCACCCTTCCCATGGCAAAGCCATGGGCCCCTTCCCTCTCCCGGGGCGGGAGAGGGAGAACTCAGTCGATCAGGTCGAGGACGGCTCGACGATCATGCGGCCGGCCATCTCCATGTGCAGGGCGTGGCAGAACCACTGGCAGTAGTACCAGTAGACACCAGCCCGGTCGGCGGTGAAGGTCACCGACGCCGTCGCCTGCGGGCCGACCTCCATGCAGACGCCGTAGTTGGTGATGCTGAAGCCGTGGGTCAGGTCGTCGATGTCGTCCATGTTGGTGACATAGACGGTGACCTCGTCACCCTGCTTGACGGTAAAGTCCTCCAGACCGAAGGCCGGGGCGCGCTGCCACATGTAGACGCGGACCTTCTTGCCGTCGCGGATGACCTTGGCGTCATCCTCCAGCACCACGCCGTCCTTCTTGGCCTGCTGGCGCGCCTCTTCCCACAGCGGGTCGTTGCGGTCGTAGACCGAGCGCGGGTTCACCTTGGAGCGGTGGACGATCAGCGTGTCGTGCGGCTCGGCGAAGGTGGGGCCGTCATGCACCAGCTTCATCTCGTCGCCGGAGATGTCGATCAACTGGTCGTTCTCCGGCTTCAGCGGGCCGACGTTGAGGAAACGGTCCTTGGAGAACTTGTTCAGCGACACCAGCCACTTGCCGTCGGCCTCCTTGGTCTCGCCCATCGAGGTGTGGTTGTGGCCGGGCTGGTACTGGACGTCCAGCTTCTGGACGATCGGGTCGATTTTCTCGCCCTTGAAGGCGCGACGGGCCTTGTCGATGTTCCACTTCACCACCTGGCTGTCGAGGAACAGGGTGGTGTAGGCGTTGCCGCGGCCGTCATAGGCGGTGTGAAGCGGGCCGAGGCCGAGCTGCGGTTCGGCGACCACCACGTCGCGCGGCTTGATCTTGTCGTCGAACAGATCGTCGAGCAGGCGCACGTCGAAGACGGTGACGGTCGGCGACAGCTTGCCGTTGACGGCGACGTGGATGCCGTCGGGGGCGGCGTTGATGCCGTGCGGGTTGGCCGGCACCGGGATGTAGCGGGTGTAGGGGCTGCCATGGCGGCCATCGACCACCGGCACGCCGTTCACCGCCTGGATCTTGCCGGCCTTCACCGCCTCGTCGATGCGCTTCAGGTTGAAGACGACGACCCAGTCCTGCTCGCCGCTGGTCATCTCAGCCGCGGTGACGCCCTCTTCCGAGTCATAGCAGGTGGAGAAGGCGTATTTGCCCTGATAGTCGGCGTCGGTGTTGTCGAGGTTGCCGTCGACCCAGACCTGCCACGCGATCTTCATCGTATCGCCGTCGATGGCGGTGAAGTGCGACTTGTAGGCCTTGGTGGCGGTCAGGTCGCGGCCGTCGTTCGGGGTCGGCACGCGCTGCTCGCCGTTGGCGAAGACGTAGCCGGTGCGCGGGTAGCGCTGCGGGCGCAGACCGTGGATGGCGGCGGCGTTGGGGATCTCGATGATGGTGTCGGTCTTCATGATGTCGCAGCGGATGCGCGCGACACGGGTGTTGGCCTTGTCGTTGATGAAGATGTAACGGCCGTCATAGGTGCCGTCGGTGAAGGACATGTGCGGGTGGTGGGCGTCGCCGTTCAGATAGATGCCGCCGCGCGTCTCCAGAAACTTCTTGGTTTCCGGCAGCATATGCTCGGTCAGGATCTTCCGGCTCTCGTTGGTCATGCCCCAGCCGGTGGCGGAGCAGCGGTTGAAGACCGGAATCCGCATCAGCTCGCGCATCGACGGCAGGCCGAGGATACGGACTTCGCCGGAATGCCCGCCGGAATGGAAGGCGTAATATTCGTCGAGGTCGCCCGGCTTCACTTCGGCGTTGAGGTGGCCGGCCTGGGCGTTCGCCGCCAGGGCTTCGGTGGCGCCGAACAGGGCGCTGCCCGCGATGCCGCCGGCGGTCGCTCCGCCCACGGCACCGCCGAGGCCGGCGAGCGCCGCCGCCTTCGCCGTTCCGCCCAGTAGCGCGCGGCGGTTGACGCCTGCGCTGTTGTTGGTCTCGCTCGACATGGTCTGCTCCTTCGCTGCCCCCGGCTTTCGGGGGTGTCATGGGGCCCGTTGCGACCGGGTCCCGTTATCGGGGTTGAGGGTGTGTGGGTCAGGATCCGTGCGGCCGGATCGTCAGCCGGCCGGTGGCCGGGTCGGCGGTGGCGACGGTGCTGCGGGCGGCTGCTTCTTTTTCGGCGGCCAGCTTGGCCTCGGCGGCCTGCCACTTCTCGCGCTTCTGCCGCTTCTGGATCATGACCGGGCATTTGTGGTCGTGGTGGTAGAGCATCTGGCAGTGCAGGCACTGGATGCATTCATTGGGGTTGATCGAGCCATCGGGGTGGATGGCCTGCACCGGGCATTCGTTGCCGCAGCGCTGGCACGGGCTGCCGCATTCCTTGTAGCGCCGCAGCCAGTCGAACATCCGCAGCCGGCCGGGGATCGCCAGCGCCGCGCCCAGCGGGCAGAGATAGCGGCAGAAGAAGCGTTCGATCACCAGCCCGGCCGCCAGCAGCGCCACGGCGAAGGCGACGAACCACCAGTCGCGGATGAAATGCAGGATGATGGCGGTCTTGAACGGCTCGATCTCCGCCGCCTTCTCCGCCGTGCCCAGCGATTGCAGCGACACGCCGAACAGCAGCAGGAAGATGATGTACTTGATCGGCCACAGCCGCTGGTGCAGGGCGAAGGGGACGGTGATCTGGCGGATGCCGATCCTTTTGGCCGCCTTCGACGCCAGCTCCTGGAGCGCGCCGAACGGGCAGAGCCAGCCGCAGAAGGCACCCCGGCCCCAGAACAGCAGCGATGCCGCCACCGAGAACCACAGGATGAACACCAGCGGGTCCATCATGAAATAGTCCCAGCGGAAGTCGGTGCGCAGCGCGTTGGCGAAGGTCAGGATATTGACCACCGACAGCTGGGCCGTGGCGTACCAGCCGAGCCAGACCAGGGTGAAGACCAGATAGGCGGTGCGGACGCGCTCGTACAGCTTCGGGCGTTTGGTCAGCTGGTCCTGGAAGAAGAAGATGCCGGTCAGCAGCAGGATGGCGGAGGCCAGCACGGCGATGTCGAGCTGCCGGTTCTGCCAGATGCGCTGCCACAGCGGGACTTCGGCGGCCTCCTCCGCGGCCTCGGCACCGGCGGCCTGGATGGCGGCGCTGTGGCTGGCGGACGGGTCGGGAGATGCGGCGACTGTGGGAGCCGGCTGTTCGGTCTTCAGATATTTGTCGGGCGGCTGGTAGCCGAGGTCGAAGGTGACGAACACCTTGTCGAGCGCGGCGATGGCGCGCTGGACCAGAAGCTGGAGGCGCCAGGGTTCGGCCGGGTTGAACTCGGTGCCTTCCGGCAGGACGAACAGGCCGATTTCCGGGAAATCGGGGGCACCGGCGGCGGCGACGCTGCCCAGGCGTTTGTGCATCTTGTCGCGGAAGCGGATCGAGCCCTCATGCTGGATCATCTCGACCCGGTCGAAGATGCCGCCGCGGACATAGCCCGATCCCTTGAAGGAATAGCGCCCCTGCCCGGCCACCCACACCGCCTGCTGGCCGGGCTTCAGCCGCTGGGTCAGCGTTTGGTACTCCGCATCGCCCAGCAGCGAGCGGCCGATGGACGGGATCGACACCAGGGCGGCGTAGAGGTCGATGAAGGTCTCGTCGGGGCTGCCGGCCTCGGCGCGGGCGATGGCTTCGGCCCGGCCGGTCTTCTCGAAGGCGGCGTTCACCTCCCCCACCGTCAGGGTCAGGCGGCGGACCGAACCGTCGCCGATCAGGGTCGTCCAGTCCTCCACCGCCGTCTTCGACAGGTCGACGGACTTGACGATGGTCGGCGCGCTGTCCGGCCCGGCCTTCCCCAGGCTCTGCATCACCTTCTTGCCGGAGCGGATGATCGAATCGCCGATGACCATCACCGTCACCGTCGCCCCCGATACGATGTCGACCGGCGGGCTGGCGGCGCTTTGGGTGGCGAGCGTCAGCACGTTCTTGCCGACATAGCCGTTGATGAAGCCGTTGATGCGGGCCGGCGGGATGCCGATCAGGACGATGGGCTCGTGATGGTCCATCAGCCGGGCGCCGGCCACCGTGCCGTCCGCCGTCAGCCCGACGACCACGTCGATGGGGCGGCCGGAATAGCCGGTGGTGTTGACGAAGTCGGAGGTCAGATAGGCATGGCCCACCACCGCTTCGCCCTTGTAGACCGGGACGGTGGGGGTGTTCGGGGTGGGCTGGCCGAAGCGGTCGGCGCCGGGCACGAGGTCGGAGGGTTGCAGCTTCGCCAGATAGGGCAGCAGCCGGCCGCTGTCGGCGGCCTCAGCCGTGGCGATGCCTGCGGCGATCCCGGTCAGCAGCAGTAGGAGGGCGACGAGCGCCGATCCCACCCAACGTTGTACGCGCCTGAACCTCACGACGGCCATCCTCCGGCTTTCGCCACCTTGCGGCGGTGTCTGCATTGGTGTCTCGGAGGGCATGAAAGCGCTTGGCGGCGGGGGAGTTCTTGACCGCGGTCAAGTGCGCCGGGGGAGGTTCGTGCGAATTGCGCCAGATCAACAACCATTGGGGGAAGGAAGGCGGTGGCCCGGCGCTATTCCTCCGATGGCATAACCCCTCAGGTACGGGTGGTTTTGCGAAACAATCCCGGCAATTCTTGGTTGGACCTGTCAGCCTGAGATCAAGCAGAAGGCCGCATCCCATGAGCGCAGCCCGACAATCCAGCGCAGCCCGCAGTTTCGATGCCTCCCGCCCTGACGGCCCGCGCCCGCCGATGGATCGCGGAACCCGCCGGCGCGAACTCGCCATGTTCCTGTTGCTGGCGGTGTTCATCTGGCCGGTTCTGTCGGTCGCGGTGGTCGGCGGCTATGGCTTCGTCGTCTGGATGTCGCAGCTGATCCTGGGCCCGCCCGGTCCGCCGCCGGTCTGAGGAGAACTGCCCGATGGCCGAGGATGGCTTAAGCAGGGAGGCCGTAAACCGCGACAGGCGGAGCCTTCTGCGGGGGCGGCCGGCGGCCGGGCCGCCGCCCATCCATCCCCCCTGGTCCCGCCCCGACTATTTCACCGCGCTCTGCACCCGCTGCGGTGCCTGTGCCGAAGCATGTCCCGAGGCGATCCTGCGGGCGGGCGACGGCGGCTATCCCGAGGTCGATTTCACCCGCGGGGAGTGCAGCTTCTGCGGCGCCTGCGCCGAGGCCTGCACCGAACCGATCTTCGACCGGACGATGGCACCCTGGGTTTTGCGCCCCGCCATCGCGCCTTCCTGCCTCGCGGTGCAGCGGGTGGTGTGCCGAAGCTGCCAGGACGCCTGCCCGGAAGGGGCGATCCGCTTCCAGCCGGCGCCGGGCGGGGCCGCCCATGCCCGGATCGACGATGCGGCCTGCACCGGCTGCGGCGCCTGTGTCGCCGCCTGCCCGTCCGGAGCCGTCACCCTCACCCACCAGAGCGTCCCTCACAAAACCGGGAGCCCAGCCCATGCCGCGCGGTGACATCACCGGAGATGACATCACCGGAGCGGGGACGGCGGGCGAACGGCACCTCGCCTCGCTGCTGCTGCATGTGCGGCAGGAGCGGCAGGCGGCGGTGCGGGCCGTCATCGCGACCATGCCCGGCACCGAGCTTCACATCGAGCAGCCCGGCAAGATGGTGGTCACCGTCGAAGGGCCGCACGAGGGCTGGATCGCCGACCGGATGACCGCGCTGCATCTGCTGGAGGGCGTGTTCTCCGCCGTTATGGTCTTTCATCACATCGACCGGGTGGGGGCCGTCGAGGCCTGACACCGCCCCGCCCTGCCCCGCCAGCCGGTTCCGGACACCAGAAGAAGAGGGGGACGCCCATGTTGGACCGTCGCGACTTCATCAAGGCACAGGCGGTGGCCGCCGCCGCGGCTGCCGGGGGCCTGAGCCTGCCGGCCGCCGCGCAAAGCTCCCTGGTGGCGGGGGAGGACGCCACGCTGAAATGGTCGAAGGCGCCCTGCCGCTTCTGCGGCACCGGCTGCGGCGTGATGGTCGCGACCAAGGACAACCGCGTCGTCGCCACCCATGGCGACATGCAGGCCGAGGTGAACCGCGGGCTGAACTGCGTGAAGGGCTATTTCCTGTCCAAGATCCTCTATGGGCAGGACCGGCTGACCCAGCCGCTGCTGCGCATGCGCGACGGGCAGTACCACAAGGAGGGCGAGTTCCAGCCGGTGTCCTGGGACCGCGCCTTCGACGAGATGGCACGGCAGTGGAAGCGGGTGATCAAGGAGAAGGGGCCGGACGCCGTCGGCATGTTCGGCTCCGGCCAATGGACGATCTGGGAGGGCTATGCGGCGTCCAAGCTGATGCGCGCCGGCTTCCGCACCAACAACCTCGATCCGAATGCCCGCCACTGCATGGCGTCGGCCGCCGTCGCCTTCATCCGCACCTTCGGCATGGACGAGCCGATGGGCTGCTACGACGATTTCGAGAATGCCGACGCCTTCGTGCTGTGGGGCTCCAACATGGCGGAGATGCACCCGATCCTGTGGACCCGCATCACCGACCGCCGGCTGGCCCACAACCATGTGAAGGTGGCGGTGCTGTCGACCTTCGAGCACCGCAGCTTCGAGCTGGCCGACATCCCGATGATCTTCACGCCGGGCACCGATCTGGCGATCCTGAATTACATCGCCAACCACATCATCCAGACCGGCCGGGTGAACCGGGAGTTCGTCGAGAAGCACTGCAATTTCCGGCTCGGCCAGACCGACATCGGCTATGGGCTGCGGCCGGAAAGCGTGCTGGAGGTGCGGGCGGCCAACGCCAAGGACCCGACCGATTCCAAGCCCATCGACTTCGACGCCTTCGCCAGGTTCGTCAGCACCTACACGCTGGATTATACGGCGGAGCTGACCGGCGTGCCGAAAGAGCGGCTGACCGCCCTGGCCGAGCTGTATGCCGACCCGAAGGTCAAGGTGATGTCGCTGTGGACCATGGGGTTCAACCAGCATGTCCGCGGCGTCTGGGCCAACCACATGGTCTACAACATCCACCTGCTGACCGGAAAAATCTCCGAGCCGGGCAACGGTCCCTTCTCGCTGACCGGGCAGCCGTCGGCCTGCGGTACGGCGCGCGAGGTCGGCACCTTCGCCCACCGGCTGCCCGCCGACATGCAGGTGACCAACCCGACCCACCGCGCCCACACCGAGGAGGCGTGGAAGCTGCCCAAGGATCTGCTGCCGGCCAAGATCGGCTATCACGCCGTCCAGCAGGACCGCATGCTGAAGGACGGCAAGCTGAACGCCTACTGGATCATGGTGAACAACAACCTCCAGGCGGCGCCCAACAGCGGCAACGAGACCTATCCCGGTTACCGCAACCCCGACAACTTCATCGTGGTGTCGGACGCCTACCCCACCGTCACCGCGTCGGCCGCCGACCTGATCCTGCCGGCGGCGATGTGGGTGGAGAAGGAGGGCGCCTACGGCAATGCCGAACGCCGCACCCATTTCTGGCACCAGCTGGTCACCGCACCGGGGGAGGCGCGGTCGGATCTGTGGCAGCTGATGGAGTTCTCCAAGCGCTTCACCACCGACGAGGTGTGGCCGGCGGCGGTGCTGGACGCCAATCCGTCTTACCGCGGCAAGACGCTGTTCGACGTGCTGTACCGCAACGGGACGGTGGACCGGTTCCCGGTTTCGGAGATCGACCCCGACTATGCCAACGACGAATCCCGCGCTTTCGGCTTCTACGTCCAGAAGGGGCTGTTCGAGGAATATGCCGATTTCGGCCGTGGGCACGGTCACGATCTGGCGCCCTTCGACCGCTATCATCAGGTGCGCGGCCTGCGTTGGCCGGTGGTGGACGGCAAGGAGACGCGCTGGCGCTACCGCGAGGGTCATGACCCGTTCGTGAAGGCGGGGGAGCAGGTGCGCTTCTACGGCAACCCGGACGGCAAGGCGAATGTCTTCGCCTTCCCCTACGAGCCGCCGGCCGAGGTGCCCGACCGGGAGTTCGACCTGTGGCTGGTGACGGGCCGGGTGCTGGAGCACTGGCACAGCGGGTCGATGACCATGCGGGTGCCGGAGCTGTACAAGGCGATGCCGATGGCGCTGGTCTTCATGCACCCCGACGATGCCAAGGCACGGGGCCTGCGCCGCGGATCGGAGGTGAAGGTGGTCTCCCGCCGCGGCGAGATGATCACGCGGGTCGAGACGCGCGGGCGCAACAAGCCGCCGCGCGGGGTGGTGTTCGTGCCGTGGTTCGACTCCGCCCGGCTGATCAACAAGTGCACGCTGGACGCCACCGACCCGATCAGCAAGCAGACCGACTTCAAGAAATGCGCCGCCAAGATCGTGGCCGTGTGAGGGAGGAGTTGAGCCATGCGTCCCCATCACCTCGCCGCGCTGGCGGCCCTGCCCTTCCTCGTGCCGGCGGTGCTCTCGGCGCAGAACGCGCCCCAGGGCGGGCCGCCGCTGCGGCTGGACTCGCCCTTCCGCCCGCCGGTGAATTTCGTCGAGCAGAACCCTGCCCCGCCGATCCCGCCGGACGTCACCGATGACCGCCGCGTTGCCCGCAATTACCCCGAACAGCCGCCGGTGATCCCGCACAATGTCCGCGACTATCAGATCACGCTGAACAACAACCAGTGCCTGACCTGCCACAGCCGCCGCTTCACCGAGGCGGTGCAGGCGCCGATGGTCAGCATCACCCATTACGTCGACCGCGAGGGCCAGACGCTGGGGGCCGTGTCGCCGCGGCGGTATTTCTGCATGCAGTGCCATGTGCCGCAGACCACGGCGCAGCCCATCGTTCCCAACACCTTCAAGGATCTGGACACCCTGGTCAGCCGGCCGTCGGACCGGGGAGACCGCCCATGAAGCCGCGCATCCCGGTGTCGCTGAAGACGGCGTGGCGGACCTTCTCCAGCCCCAGTCGGACCTTCAGCCTGGGCTTCCTGACGCTGGGCGGCTTCATCGCCGGCGTGGTGTTCTGGGGCGGCTTCAACACCGCGCTGGAGGCGACCAACCGGGAGGCCTTCTGCATCGGCTGCCACGAGATGCAGGCCAACCCCTATGAGGAGCTGAAGCAGACCATCCACTTCACCAACCGGTCCGGCGTGCGGGCGACCTGCCCCGACTGCCATGTGCCGCACCAGTGGACCGACAAGATCGCCCGCAAGATGCAGGCGTCGAAGGAGGTCTGGGGCAAGATCTTCGGCACCATCGACACCCGCGACAAGTTCGTCGCGAAACGCCGCGAACTGGCCGAGCATGAATGGGCGCGGCTGAAGGCCAACAACTCGCTGGAATGCCGCAACTGCCACAGCGCGGATTCGATGGACATCACCAAGCAGGGGGCACGGGCGGCGCGCATCCACGAACAGTATCTGTTCACCGGGGAGCGCACCTGCATCGACTGCCACAAGGGCATCGCCCACCGCCTGCCCGACATGCACGGCGTCCCGCCGGGCTGGAGCGAGGTGTCCGACACCCCGCAGAAACCCATCGGCCATTGGTTGGCGGATGGGGGAGGGGAGGGAGCTGTTCGGTGAATGCGAGGCCCCCGGTCGGAATCCGACCACCCGTCCTGCGGTGGTCGGATTCCGACCGGTCTTAGTTTCCGGCCGCGGCCAGGATCGCGTCGATGGCGCTGCGCATGTCCGCCAGCGCCTGCCGGTCGGTTTCGGACAGCGACTGCGGCTTGGCCTGGAGGTCCCGCAGCACGTCGCGGGCCTGGAACACCGGCTTAGCGGTCCGGGCGGGCAGGGCGCTGGAGGCGATGCCGGCAGGGGCGCTGACCGGCTCGCGCCTGGACGGAGCGGCGGCGGGTGCCGCCGGGGAGGAGGGCAGGGGACCCATCTCGGCGCGCTTCAGCTTTTCCCAGGCGCGGAGCTGCTCGTCCCGGTCGTCGATGGCGGCGAGCGCCTCCAGCCTCGCCTTGGTCGGGCGCAGCAGGGGATAGTCCTCGCGGATCGCCGGGGCCAGACGCTGGAAGGACAGCATCATGGTGACGTAGGTCTTCTTGCGGCCCAGCGCCTCGGCAAGCTGGCGGTGGGAATAGCCGTGCCTCTCGGCCAGCCGGGCCAGCGCGTCCGATTCCTCCAGCGGGTTCAGGTCGCTGCGCTGGAGGTTCTCGACGATGGCGATCTCCTCGTCGTCGTCGCCGGTGAACAGGATGCCGAAGATGGTCTCTCGCCCCAGCATCCGCATCGCCCGCAGCCGCCGCTCGCCATAGACCAGCTGCCACCGGTCGTCGGCGGTCTGGCGCACGCCGATGGGCTGTTGCAGCCCGTGACGCTCGATGGAGGATGCCAGCCCGCGCAACTCCTCCTCGTCGAACTCGCGGCGCGGCTGGTTCGGGTTGGGGGCGATGCGGTCGACCGGCACCTCCACCAGATGCGGCGCATGGCGGCTGAGGCCGAACAGGGCGTCCTTCATCCTGGCGGCTGCGGTGGCGCTCTGCGCCGGCTTGGTTGCCTTGCCGAGAAGACTACGCGACACGGTCGACCTCCTTGATGCGGGCGGTGCGTTCCTCGGCCAGGGCGGATGCGACATCGCGGTAGACGGCGGCGCCGGCCACGTCCGGCATCGCTTCCACCGCCGCACGGCCGACCGAGGTCGCCTGGGCATAGACCGACGCCTTCGGCACCGGATCGAAAACCCGCAGATGCGGGCCGTACTCCTCGTGGATCTGTTCCAGAACCTCGCGGTCGTTGCGTTCGCGCTGCTTGAAGATGGTCGGCACGATGCCGAGCACCGACAGGCCGGTGTTCATCCGGCGGCGGATCTTGGTGACGTTTTCCAGAAGGAAGGCCATGCCGAGCAGGCTGAACTTCTCGGTCTGGCAGGGAATGACCGCAGTGTGGGCGGC
This sequence comes from Azospirillum sp. A26, assembly GCF_042604635.1. Lineage (NCBI taxonomy): Bacteria > Pseudomonadati > Pseudomonadota > Alphaproteobacteria > Rhodospirillales > Azospirillaceae > Azospirillum > Azospirillum sp. A26. The sequence goes on from NZ_CP170474.1 coordinate 591,575, forward strand.
GACCATGGCGTTCTTGGTCAGCTCGCCGATGTTGGGGGGCGTGTCGATGACGATGAAGTCGAAGCTGCGCTTCGCCGCGGCGATCTTCTCCTTCATGATGAAGTCGCCGCCGGCCTCCTTGCCCAGCTCCACCTCGGTCTCGGCAAGGCGGATGGAGGAGGGGGCGACGCGCAGGCCGCTTTCCGGCACGGTGACGAGGATATCGTCCAACTCCAGATCGCCATGCATGACGTAGTAGAGGGTCTTGCCCTCCGTCTCCATGGTGTAGGAGTCGATGCCGAGATGCTGGGTGGCGTTGGCCTGCGGATCGCAGTCGATCAGCATGGTGGCGTAGCCCTTGATCGCCAGCGCCGAGGCGATGTTCACCGCCGACACCGTTTTGGCGCAGCCGCCCTTCTGGTTCGCCACGACGACGACCAGCGCCGGGCCGCCCAGCCTTTCCGGCTCCGGCCCGTTGATTTCGCGCGTCATCAGTGCATCGACCGCCGCCGGGATGCGCTCCGCGTCATTTTCCCAGCGGCTGATCTTCTGCTTGTCGTAGCGGCGCTGCAGCCGTTCGTTCAGCCAGACGGCGAACTCGGACTGCGACAGCCCTTTCGTTTCCCGATGGGTCCGCAACTCGTCGCCCTTCACCATCCCCTCCCCAGCATGAACCGGGCCGGAGGGTAGGGGTAGACGCTACAATGGTCAAGGAAACGCATGCCATATGGCAGGGCAATCGCAGCGCGATGTCGTCGCTTAAAATCTCATATGCGATTGCCCTGCCGCCCCGAGAGCATCCCCTTGGCACGAGCGGTCATCGGTCGCTAGATACGGATGACCATGATCGATGAGAGGCAGATGTGACGGACTCGGCGGCTTACCATCGCCTGATGGCGTGCTCGACATCCGGCAGCCTTGCCGATACGCAGGATCTCGGGCGCATGCTGCTGCGCCGTTGCAGCGACGCGTCGGCACCCTACCCGTGCGCGTTGGGGCTGCCCCCGGACAGGCTGGGCGCCCTGGTCGGGACCGTCTTCCCGGAGGCCGCCGCCGGCTGGACGCCGGGGCGCTGCTTCTCCCGGCACGTCCATCGTCTGGCCGACGCGGAGGCGGAGGATCACCACGCCTGCCTTGATCCCGTGGCTATCACCGCGCCGGAGATCATGCGGTTGAAGCGCGAAGAGGAAGATTTCCTCGGTCTGCTGCTGCGCAACCGCAGCACGGACCAGCCGATTGCCGCGGCCTTCGCCGTCATCATCGCGCGCGCCTGCGTGGAAAACGATCATCTCTGGCGCTCCCTCGGGCTGGCGGGGCGCAACTCCCTGGCGGACCTGCTGCGGCGCCATTTCCAACCGCTGGCATCCGCCAACACCCGCAAGCTGCGCTGGAAGCGCTTCTTCTACGAGCGGCTCCTCGCCGAAGGCCGGCCCGCCGACCGGCCCACCGTCTGCGATGCCTGCTCCCATCATTCCGACTGCTATGGCGACATCGTCCCCGTAAGGCCGCACACCCTGCCGAGGTGACGGATCATTCCGCTCCCAAGGCAGAGAGCCTTTTGACAGAGTGGCCGCAATCGATATATCCGTACAGATACATCGATTGCGGAGGGTAGGTGGGGTCCGTAAGGAAGCTTCCGCATCGGTGAGAGGGAAACGGCTTACCATTGGGGGCGAGATGCGTAATTCCTGTCTGTATATTACGTTTACGATTGGGGTGCTGAGCGCCGGCGGGGCGGCCACGGCCGATGCCGCCGGCGATCCGGCTGCCAATGCCGGAGCCGGCGTCTTCACGCTCGGCCAGATCAACGTGTCGGCCCAGGCGGCCGGGCAGCCGATCGGTGGGTCCAGCCTGTCGGCGGACGAGATGCAGACCTTCAACAAGCAGTCGCTCGATCAGGCGATGGACATCATTCCCGGCGTCACCTCGTCGACGACCGGCGGGCAGCGCAACGAACGGCTGGTCTACATCCGCGGCTTCGACCGCTACCAGATTCCGGTGATGATGGACGGCGTGCGGATCTATCTTCCCGCCGACAACCGACTCGATTTCGGCCGCCTGCTGACCCCCGACCTGTCGGAAATCCAGGTGTCGAAGGGCTACGCCTCGGTGCTGGACGGACCGGGCGCCATGGGCGGCGCCATCAACCTCGTCACCCGCAAGCCGACCCGCGCCTTCGAAGCGGAGCTGCGCCAGGGGCTGTCCTTCGACAACCGGGCGGCCCTGGGCGGCTACACCACCTACGGCATGGCCGGCACCCGGCAGGAGCGCTTCTACCTGCAAGCCAGCGGCACCAGGACCGAGACCACCCACAGCCGCCTGCCGGAGAGCTTCAAGCCGGTGGCGTCGGAGAATGGCGGCAACCGCAACCAGTCGCAGACCAGGGACTGGTCGGTCAACCTCAAGGCCGGCTTCACGCCCAACGACACCGACGAATATTCGATCAATTTCCAGAAACAGTCGGGCAGGAAGGGCGCTCCGCTGAACATGAACGACAGCGTCGCCAACCAGCGCTACTGGAGCTGGCCCTACTGGGATTTGCAGAGCGTCTATTGGCTGTCGAACACCAAGCTCGGCAGCGCGTCCTATGCGAAGACCAAGCTCTATTACAACACCTTCCAGAACGGGCTTTACTCCTTCGACGATGCCGGCCTGACGCGGCAGGCGACGTCACGCTCCTTCCGCAGCTATTATGACGACAAGGCCTATGGCGGCAGCGTCGAGCTGGGCACCGACCTGATCCCGATGAACACGCTGAAGGGCGCCCTGCATTTTCGCCGCGACGACCACAAGGAATGGCAACGCCTCTACCCCGGCAATTTCCTGGAGCCCAAGCAGCGGGACCTGGAGGACACCTGGTCGGTCGCGCTGGAGAACAGCTTCCACGCCACGGAGGCGCTGGACATCGTGATCGGCGCCAGCCACGACTGGCGCCGCCTGCATGAGGCGCAGGACTGGAACGGCACCGCCACCGGCTCGATGATCGACTACAAGCGTGCCGACAGCGACGCCACCAATGCCCAGGGCGCCGTGGTCTACCGCTTCTCCAGGACCGGCGAGGCGCATGCCAGCATCTCCGCCCGCAGCCGCTTCCCCAGCATCTTCGAGCGCTTCAGCACCCGCTTCAACGGCACCGCCTCCAACCCCGACCTGAAGCCGGAAAAGGCGATCAACTACGAGATCGGCGCGTCGGAGCGCTTCGGGTCCACCCGTGTCGAGGGCGCCGTCTTCCTCAGCCGCCTGCGCGATGTGATCGCCAACGCGCCAATCGTCATCAACGGCCAGTCGACGACGCAGAGCCGCAACATGGCCTCCGGCCTCTACCGCGGTTTCGAGGTCGTCGTCACCACCAGACTGACCCCAACGCTGGAGGTCGGCGGCAACTACACGCTGACCATCCGGACGCTGTCCGACCCCAACATCCCCAACCTGAAGGCGGTCGGCACGCCGAACCACAAGGTCTTCCTGCATGCTGACTGGCGGCCGACCGAACAGCTCGGCATCGTCCCGAGCGTCGAGGCGGCGAGCGGCCGCTACAGCCAGAGCACCTCGGGCACCGTGTTCCTCGGCAATGGCGGCTATGTCCTGGCCAATCTCCAGGCCAGCTACGACCTGACCGCCAACGCCCAGCTGTCGGCCGGGGTGCGCAACCTGTTCGACGCCAACTATTCGCTGGCCGACGGCTTCCCGGAGCCGGGCCGGACGATGTTCGTGACCGCGCGCTACAGCTTCTGATCCCGGCCGGGCGCTTGAACCGGACCCTTCAAGCGCCCGCTGGCGGTTTCGTTATATTCGGAAGACTATAGAGGCGCCGTGGGACGCGGTTTTACAGGGAGTCGAGGAAGGCCAGCAGCGCCTTGCGGTTCAGCGAGGGCATGCGGCGGACCGCCTCGCGCGCCGGTTCGGCCTCGCCGCCATGCCAGAGAATGGCCTCCAGCGGGGTGCGGGCGCGGCCGTCATGCAGGTAGGTCGGGCGGTCGGTGACCGCCGCCGTCAGGCCGAGCCCCCAGAGCGGCGGCGTCCGCCATTGGCGACCGGTCGCCTGGAAGTCGGGCCGCCCGTCGGCCAGCCCCTCGCCCATGTCATGCAGCAGCAGGTCGGTGTAGGGGTGGATGGTCCGGCCGGCCAGTTCCGGCAGGGCCGGCGACGGGCCGGTGCGCAGGGTCGGGGTGTGGCAGGCTGCGCAGCCGATGGCACCGAACAGACCCTCTCCAACCCGCACCAGGGGATCGTCGGCGTTGCGCCGTGCCGGCACCGCGAGGGCGCGGGTGTAGAGCGTCACCAGATCGAGCTGTTCGTCGCTCAGCTCCGGCCCGGCATTCTCCGTATCCTCTCCCGCCGCCGCCCGGCAGGCGGTCTGCGCCGCCGTGCAGCCATGCTGCGGAAACAGCGTGGAGGTCAGGCCGAGGTCGCCGTCGAAGGCGCCGGCATTCTGCTGGCGCAGGCCCGGCTGGTTGGCCTTCAACCCGAAGCGGCCGATTGCGAAGGCGCCGCGCGCCGCATCCCACACCAGATTGACCCGCCCGCGCACCCCGTCGCCGTCGCGGTCGTCCGGATCGGTGAGTGCCAGCAGATCGGCCTCCGGCACCGCCTCCAGCAGGCCGAGCCCGACGAGCGGTGGCGCCATCCGCACCGAGGTCATCACCTCCGGCCCCAATGGCCCATAGCCGAGATTGCCCAGCCGCAGGTCCGGCCGTCGCAGGGCGACCGGCGTGCCGTCGGCCAGACGGTCGATGCGCTCCGACCAGACCAGCGTCGCCCGGCCCTCGCCCGGCACGCCGGGGATGCCGTCGGGGTTGAACTGGTCGCCATAGACCGGATGCGGCTGCGGCGCCGCGCCCAGTCCGTTGCCCGCCCTGCCGCCGGGCACCGAGAGCCGGACCAGGGTTGACCGCATGCTGTCGGTCTCGCCCTCCGGCGGTTCGCCGCGGCCGTTCTTGGCGTGGCAGGCGATGCAGGATTGCCGGTTGAACAGCGGGCCGAGCCCATCGAGATCGGGCCGCACCTCCGACGGGCCGACGGTCCACACCTGCTGGAACAGCGAGCGGCCGGCATGGAAGGCGGCACGGTGAGCGGGGTCGAGAGCTGGCAACGGCCTGGAGAAGGCGTCGCGCCCCTGCACGGGCACCGTCACCGCCTCGTCGGCCCGCAAGGGCGTCGCGGCGACCAGCAGGGCGGCGGCGAGAGGGAGAACCCGTCTCATGGCGTCGGCAGCGCCCGGCGGGCGAGGTCCAGCGCCTCGGCATGGGCGGCGTCGATGCGGGCGGACCAGTCTTTCCGCATGGCCGCCTGCTCCTCCGGATTGCGATTGGACCGGCGGTCCTGGAACAGTGGCGCGAGGCGGTCGGCGTCGGCAACCGGAACGAAGCCGGCCAGCGTGCGCGCCCTGCTCACCAGGGCGGCGCGCTCCGGGTCGGGCTTGTTGGTTGGCTCGGCATTATTGGCCAGGGCGGCTTCGGCGGCGTGGATGGCGCCCCACAGGGTCTTCAGCCGGTCCTGCCGCCCGGCGATCAGTGTGTCGAACAGCGCCGCGATCAGGCCATGGCGGTTCAGCCCCGTCTCCATGTCGTACGCGTAGGCTTCGGCCCCGACCCTCTGAAAGGGATTGACGGTGCCGGCCGGCGCCTGGGCATAGACGTCGGGACGCACCGGATAGCGGCGGATGTCGGGATGGAACAGCAGCGCCTGCCCCGGCGCCGACAGCACGAAATCGACGAAGGCGCGCGCCGCGTCCGGGTGCGGCGCGGCCCTGGTGATCGCCACCTGGGCCGGCAGGAAGGCGGTGCGCGGCGGGTAGACCAGCGCCACCGGATGGCCGTTGGCGATGGCGCTGCGGGCGAAGAAATCCACCGTCACGGCGACGTCGGCCTCGCCGTTCACCACGCTTTCACTGACCTGCCCGCCATTGCCGACCAGCGTCGCGTCGGCCGCCGCCTCGCCGAGCAGGGCCCAGCCGGCCTCCCAGCCCTCCGCCTGCAAGAGGATGTCGTAGAGCGCCCCGGAGAAGCCGACCTGCCCGGCGATGGGCAGGGCCAGCCGTCCCGCCCAGCGCGTCGCCGCCAGGTCGCGCCATGTCGCCGGCTGCGGCAGGCGGTCGCGGGCGAGAGCCGCCGGGTTGACGATCAGCCCGTAGCCGGCGACCTCGAACGCCTCGAAGAAGCCTTGGCGGTCGGAGACGAACTGCCCATCGACCACGCCCGGCAGGACGGCGCGGTCCACCGTCAGCGGCCGGAAGGCCCCTGCGTCGCGCAGCCGCGGAAAGCTGCCGAGCGAAGGGGTCCAGTAGACATCGACGCCGCCCTGGTCGGGCTTGGCCAGCTCCACCGCGGCGTCGCGTGACGGCTTCCAGACCACTTGCAGGTCGGTGCCGGGATTGGCGCGCTCGAACGCCTGCTCGTAGCGTTGGACCAGTTCGTCCGGGTAGCTGGTCATTACGACGACCCGGTCCTCCACCGCCCAGCCCGCCCCGGAGCCGAACATGAGAATGGAACCGAGCAGCGGCGCGGCGATCCTGCGGGAGAGTGGGAACATGCCTCGGCAGCCTCAAACAGCTATATTCGAAAAGATATAACGATAACCCTATACCTGTTGGGCCCTCGCGGCAACCACGGCCATGCAGCAGGAACGCCGCTACGGGGCGCTGCGACCTGCCGGGAGCAGGCCTGCCGCCACAGGCGCGCGGCGTGCTATGGCAAAGCCGATTTCCTGCATTGCAACAGTGATGTCGAAAGATAGGAGATAATCGTAAAAGGAAAATGCATGCATTGGTATGAATAAAATTTACGCGACTTAAATGAAATTTACCACCAATACCGTTTGACGCCCTGAATATTATCAAACTACCCTTAAGGGGTAAACGGAGAAGACTGGACTCAGTCCAGCTTCCGCAACGGAAATTCATTCCTTTTCCGAAGGCCGATTACCGATTGACGTTGCTTTTCCCCGATATGGATCGCAAAGGATAATTAGAGTCATGACCGAGAACGCCAACCGGCCGCAGCGCGACGGCGCGCAGCCCAACATCCTGCTGATCTCCGTCGATCAATACCGCTACCCGCGCTTCTCCTATGGCCCCAAGGGCGGGCTGGCGGAACCGCTGAAGCGGATCCTGGGCTTCCGCGGCGAGGCGGATGTTGGCGAGAACGACTATGCGCGCTTTTTTCCCGGCCTGACCCGGCTGCGCAGGAATGCGGTGGCGCTGCACAACCACACCATCGCCTCCAGCGCCTGCACCCCCAGCCGTGCGGTGATGTTCACCGGCCAGTACGGCAACCGCACCGGCGTGACCCAGACCGACGGCATGTTCAAGGACGGCAACGCGGCGCGCTTCCCGTGGCTGGAGGCCGACGGCCATCCCACCATGGGCCATTGGATGCAGGCCATCGGCTATTCCTCGCATTATTTCGGCAAATGGCATGTCAGCAACCCGGCCGGTCATTCGCTGACCCGTTACGGCTTCTCCGACTGGGAGCTGTCCTATCCCGAGCCCCATGGGGCGGCGATCAACAATCTGGGCCTCTATCGCGACGCCGGCTTCGCCGACAACGCCTGCCTGTTCCTGCGCCGCCGCGGGCTGGCGCTGCCCTACAATTACGGGGTTTCGGCGGACGAGGCGCGGCCCGGCCCCGGCACCGCGGCCACCGATGCGGCCGAGCGCCCGTGGTTCGCGGTGGTGTCCTTCACCAACCCCCACGACATCGCGACATACCCCACGGTGATTTCGCAGGCGCTGCCGCCGACCGACGGAAGCACGGCAAAGACCCAGCCGGTGTTCGGCCCGCTCGACGTGCCGCTCCAGGGCCAGTCGTCCTACCCGCCGACCGAAGGCACGATGGCGATGCCGCTCAACCCGCAGGGCTTCCCGCAAGATTGCGCTGGTCGGATTCCGACCTGGAACGAGGATCTGTCGACCAAGCCGTCCTGCCAGTTCGACGCCGCCTACAAGATCGGCCTCGCCTTGTCCGCCAAGGCGAGCCATGGCGCCGTCAGCGCCGCCGGGGACGTGGCGGGGTCCGCTGACTGGGAAGCCGCGGCGGCGCTGGCGCTGAAATTCACCATCCCGTTCCAGCTCTCCGAGGATCCGGAGGGGTACAGCATCCAGCTGCTGCAATTCTATGCTTGGCTGCATTCCCAGGTCGATCCGCAGATCAACCGCGTGCTCCAGGCCCTGGAGGATTCGGGTCAGGCCGACAACACCATCGTGATCTTCGTGGCCGACCATGGCGAGCTGGGTGCCGCCCACAACATGATGCTGGAGAAGTGGCACGTCGCCTATGAGGAGGCGGTGCATGTGCCGATGGTGGTGCGCTTCCCGGCCTCGATGGGTGGCGACGGAACCTCGCTGAGGCATGTGGATGCCGTGACCAGCCACGCCGACCTCGTGCCCACCGTGCTGGGCCTGACCGGCGTCGGCCGCAAGGCGCTGGACAAGGCGGCGGACGAGCTGGGCAAGCGCCACACCATGGCGCCGCTGCCGGGCGTCGACCTGACCCCGGTGCTGAAGGCCCCCGGCACGCCGGTGACCTACCCGAACGGCCAGCCGCGCGAAGGCGTGCTGTTCATGACCGACGACGAGGTGACCCAGCCGGTCGAGGGCGGCCGGATCACCGAGCCCGACTATTATGGCGCCTACGAGGTGTATTGCCGGACTGTCGAGGCGGTGCGCAGCGGCGACTTCAAGGTCACGCCGGTGCCGGAGCTGTCCCCCGGCCCGGTGCGCCAGCCCAACCACATCCGCTGCGTGCGCACGGACGGTGCCAAGCTGGCCCGCTACTTCGACCCGGCGAACCCGCTTCTGCTGGAATGGGAGATGTACGACCTGAACCGGGACCCGAACGAGGAAACCAACCTCGTGCAGGTGATCGGGCAGGCCCCGACGGCGCGCACCGACCAGGACAATCTGCCCGACTGGTACGACGTGGATGCGGTCCAGGCCGAAGCCGACCGCCTCGCCGCCCTGCTGGCGGATGTGGAGCGGCGGGCGGGGCTGGAGGTGCAACAGCCCGTTCCGGCGTAACGGGGGGCGGGGGCCTTGCAAAACAAGGCTCCCGCATGCTGGCGAAGCCGGGAGGAGCCGTCAGCGCTCGCGGTTTCGCCAGGACCAAGCGGCGGCCAGCACCGGCACCGACAGCGCCACCCAGGACAGGGCGTCCACCAGCCCGTCGTCCAGCAAGGCCGTGACCAGCCCGGCGGCGGTGACGAGCGCGATTGCGCTGGGAATGCCGAAGATCGCCAGCAGGGGAAGGGGGGCGCGCGGCTTCATTCCGCAGCCTCCCCGACGGCGGCGCGCAGGCCGGGAGCGGCAGCGTGGTCCTGCGCGGTGCGGCGGCGGGCGACCCAGAGATAGAGGCCGCTGCCGAGGATGACGATGGTCAGAACGTCCAGCACCGCCCACAGGATCTTCATCGGCAGCCCGCCATAATCGCCGAAATGCAGCGGCTGCGACAGCCGCAGCGCCAGCATGTACCAGGGCATGGAGCGCATGTCGGTGAAGGCCCCCGTCTCGGCATCGATCAGGGCGGGGGTCAGGATGCGGTTGGTGGCCGGCGTGGCTCCCTTCAGCCACACCGCGTAATGGTGGTTGCTGGAAAAGCGCACGCCGGGGAAGGCGATGAATTGCGGGCGCATGCCGGGGGCCGCCGCCATCGCGGTGCGGACGGCGGCATCGACGGAGGCGAAGCGCTCCGGCACCGGCTTGCCGGCGTAGGGGGCGATCATCGCCGCCAGCTCGTTGGAGCGCCAATAGGCGACCAGCGGCACCGACAGGGTGTTGATGACGCCGGTCAGCCCGACCACCGCCACCCACATCAGCGTGACGATGCCCAGCATGTTGTGCAGGTCGAGCCATTTCAGCCGCCTGCTGCGCCCGGCCCGCACGGTGCCGAAGGACAGCTTGCGCATGAAGGGGGCGTAGATCACCACCCCCGACACAGTGGCGACGAACAGCAGGAAGCCCATGAAGCCGAGGAACAGCTCGCCGGGCAGGCCGGCGAATATGTCCACATGCAGGCGCAGCATCACATGCATGAAGCCCTTGTCGTCGTTCAGGTCGGCCAGGATCCGCGTGCTGCGCAGGTCGATGGCGGAGATGTGCATCTGCGACACCGGCGGGCGGGCACCCGGACCGGTGGTGACGTTCACCACCGGCCGGTCCTCGTCGAAGCTGAGGAACAGCGGACGCTCGCCGGGGTAGGTCGCCAGCGCCGTCGCCACCGCCTCGTCCAGCGACTTCAGCGGCGTTTCGGCCGGCATCGGCGGCAGGGTGTGTTCCGCCGTCAGCGCCTCGATCTCGTCATGGAAGATCAGCGGCAGGCCGGTCAGGCACAGCAGCAGCATGAAGACCGTGCAGATCAGGCTGGTCCATTTGTGGATCAGCGTCCAGGCCCGGATGGTTCGGTTGGTCATCGCAAGCTCCTCATGCCGCCCTCAGGACTGTATCGGCCGGAAAGTCGCCTTTAGAAATCGACCGAGACGGACAGCTTGGCCGTCAGCGGGGCGCCCTGGCTCAGGTAGCCGCCATAGGCCGACGCCCAATAGGCCTTGTCGGTCACATTCTCCACCGCCGCGCGGATGGTGACCGGACGGTTCTGCACGTCGGCGATCATCCGCGCGCCGACGTCGAAGCGGGTCCAGCTCGGGATCTTCAGCGTGTTGGCGGTGTTGAGATACTGCGCCCCGGTGTGGATCACGCGGCCGGTCAACGTCACTGTGGGGAAGGAGGCGGGAAGAAAGGGCAGGTCCCACTCGACGTTGGCGTTGAACTGGTGGCGCGGCACGCCGACGGCGTCCTTGCCCTCGGTCGCGGCGTTGCCGGTGTCCGTCAGTTCCGGATCGATGAAGGTGGCGCCGCCCAGCAGGCGCAGGCCCTGCACCGGCTCGCCATACAGCATCAGCTCGACGCCGCGGTTGCGCTGTTCGCCCGACACGCTGTAGAGGCGGGTGAAGCCGTCGGTGACGCCGCTGGGCTGGGTGGTCTGGAACAGCGACAGCGAGCCGCCGAAGCTGCCGAAATCGAGCTTGCCACCGACCTCATACTGGACGGAGCGGTAGGGCTCGAAGATCTCTCCGGCATTGGCCGCGGTGGACGGGGCGGTCGGACCCTGCGCCAGCCCCTCGATCCGGTTGGCGTAGAGCGACAGTTCCTTCAGCGGCTTCACCACCAGCCCGACCACCGGGGTCAGCGCCGACTGGTCGTAATCGGAGGTGCGGGCGCCGTTGGCCCGGTTGTAGCCGCGGACCTGGATGTTCTGCTGGCGCAGGCCGGCGGTGAGCATCACCCGGTCGTCCAGGATCGACAGCGTGTCCGAGGCGTAGAGGCTGCGCAGCACCGACTCGCTGACCTTCGGCAGGTCGCCCGTCATGCCGCTGGCCGAGGTCGTGGCCGAGCGTGGCATCCCGACCATGCGGTAGAGGTTGATGGCGGTGGTGGTGCCGAATTCGAAGCCGTTGTTGTTGGTGGTCCGCAGGGCGGAGGCGCCGGCGTTCAGCTGGTGGCGGACCGGGCCGGTGTGCAGGTCGGCCCGGACGCCGGCCTGGCCGGTGCTGGTAAAGTCCTCGCGCGGGACGGTCAGGCGCCTGACCGTGCCGGTGCCGTCGGGCCGCGTGACGGTGGGGGAGCCGTAGTCGCCGTCCTCGCGCATGCTGCGCAGGCCGAAGGCGCCATAGGCGGTCAGGTTGGGCAGGATGTCGTATTCGGCGCGGACCTGTCCGAAGGTGTCGCGCATCTGCGAGTAGGTCCAGGGCTGCGCGTAGTTCTGCGAGGCCGACGGCACGGCCGGCACGAAGCTGCCGAAATAGACCACCGGGCGACCCTGCTCCACCCGCTGGGTCTGGGTGCCGACGTCGAGCGTCACGCGGGCGCGCTCGCCGCGGTAGTCCAGCGCCAGCGAGCCCAGCTTCAGCGTCCGCTCCTCGTCGTCGACGGCGGTGTCGCCGCCGCGGACCGCGGCGTTGACGCGCACGCCGAACTGGTTGGCGTCGCCGAAGCGGCGGCCGACATCGGCGGACAGGCCGAGCCGGCTGTCCATCGCATAGCTGGCGGTCAGGCGGGTCAGCGGCTCGTCCTCCGCCCGCTTGGGCACGAGGTTCACGCCGCCGCCGATGCCGGAGCCGCTGGGGGCCGCCCCGTTCAGGAAGGCGTTGGCGCCCTTCAGCACCTCCACCCGTTCGAACATGTTGGTGGCGACGATCTGGCGCGGCGCCGTGCCGTAGAGGCCGTCGACCGACAGATCCTCGCCCGCCAGCTGGAAGCCGCGGATGACGAAGCTCTCGGCGAAATTGCCGTAGCCGAGGCTGCTGCGCACCGCCGGGTCGTTGGCCAGCACGTCGGCGATCGTCTCCGCCTGCTGGTTGCGGATGGTCTCGGCGGTGTAGCCGGTGACGGAGAACGGAACGTCCATCGCATCCTGGTTGCCGAGCGCGCCGATCCGCCCGCCGCGCGCCACCTGTCCGCCGGCAAAGGCCGGGGGCAGGGCGCCGGGACCGCCGGCGGTCCGGTTGCCTTCGATCTGCACCGGATCGAGCTGGACGGCGCCGCCGGCCGCCACCCGTTCGACCGTGACGGTTTCGGTGTTGAGGAAGCGGGCGACCAGCCCGGTGCCGGACAGCAGGCGGTTCAGCCCCTCGCGCGCGGTCATCGCCCCGCTGACGCCGGGGGAGGCGACGCCCTGGGTCACGGCGCCGGGGGTCAGCACCTGGATGCGGGTGGCGGCGGAGAAGGCGGCGAGCGCCCCGTCGACCGACTGCGGCGCGATGGCGAAGCTGATGGCGTTTGCCGAAGTGCCGGCCGGGCTGGTCTGCGCCATCGCTGCGGGAATGCCGGGCAGCAGCAGCCCCGGCGCGATCAGCACCGTCGTCGCCAGCAGCCGTCCGACGAACAGCCGCTTTAGGAACGCACGGCCGAACCGGCCGCCATGGTCGCTGCCCCGAGATCCACCCGTCACGCCGAACTTCGCCCCAAACTTCACCAATGCCATCGCTCGCCTCTGATATCCGGTGAGAGACCGCGCCGCGTTCTGCGACTGCGTCTCATTCTCTTCTTTCCCGGACATGACGATGGGATGGCGGAGATCCCTGGGAGGTTTTTTCAGGCCTTCTTATTTTTTTCAGGCATGCCGCATTTTTTCAGCGCAGCAGGGTCAGGTAGGGGGTGATGCGGGTGGCGTGGACGCCGAGGCCGCGTTCCAGCGCATCGAACACGGCATCCGGCCGGTCGAGCGCGAAGACGCCGGAGACCACGCGCTCCGCCGCCTCGTCGTTCAGCAGCACCACCCGGCCCGGCCATTGCCCGTTCAGCGCGGCGATGACAGAGGCCAGCGACTGCTGGCGGAAGACGATCTGGCCCTGGCGCCATGCGAAGGCGACGGCGGGATCGGCCGCCCGCGGCCCGCTCAGGCCGAGCGGGCCGGCCTCCGCGCTTTCGCCCGCGTGCAGGCGGACGCTGTCGGGCCAGGGAGCGCGGCTGTCGGTGCCGGGATGGGCGGCGACCTCCACCAGCCCGTCGCCGACGGTGACGGTCGTGCGCCCGTCCTCGCGCCGGACGCTGAACTGGGTACCCAGCACGCGGGCGGCGCCGGCCCCGCCATCGACGACGAAGGGATGGTCGGGGTCGCGGGTGACGTGGAACCACGCCTCGCCGCGCAGGATGCGCACGCGCCGCTCGCTGTCCCGGAAATCGAGCGCGAGCGCGGTGCCGCCGTTCATCTCGGCGGTGGAGCCGTCCGGCAGGGTCAAGGTCCTGCGCTGTCCGGCCGAAGTGACCTGATCGGCGACGGTATCCTGATAGAGCGTCGGTCCGCGCCAGACGCCAAGCCCGCCGACAACCAGCAGGACCGCCATCGCCGCGGCGAAGCGCCGGACACCGGCCACTGCCGGGCGGCGGGACGGCACGACGCGGGACCCGGCATAAGCGGCACGGTGGGCGGCGCGGGCCGGCTCCTTCAGGTCGTGCAGCAGGCTTTGCACGTCGGTCCAGGCATCGGCATGGGCCGGGCTGCGGGCCAGCCATTCGGCGAAGGTGGCACGCTCCGCCGGGGTGTGGTCGTCGGATTGCAGGCGGAAGAACCACGCATTGGCTTCGGAGAACAGCCGGTCCCCATCGGAACCGGTATCCGCCGTTTCCCTGTTAGCCGGTCCCCTGCGCTGGTCATCCCGATGATCCGTCACGTCTTGCCGCAAGCTCCTGTTTGCCTCGTGTGGTTGAAGACGACCGACGGAGGCCGATCCCTCAAAGAAAATCACCCGCCGGGACGCGAACCCCGCCGGTCAGCGCAGCGGGCGCCGCCTCATGTGGGCGCGGCACTGTTCCAGCGCCGTGCGCAGATGGTACTCCACCGTGCGCGGCGAGATGCCCAGCCGCTCGCCGATGGCGCGGTAAGGCAGCCCTTCGACATGGTAGAGCAGGAACACCTCGCGGGTTTTGGGGGGCAGGGCATCGATGGCGCCGCGCAGCCGGGCCATGGTCTGGGTCCGCTCGACCAGCGCGTCGGCGGCGGGGCCTGCGGCCGGCAGGTCGTCGTCGGGCGGCCCGGCCTCGCGCAGGCGCTGGCGCCGGGCCGCCCGGCAATGGTCCAGCGCGATGCGGTCGGCCACCACATAGAGCAGGCCCGCGGGATTCTGGACCGCCTCGCCGTCGGGCAGGCGGGCCAGCCGCAGGAAGGCGTCCTGCGCCAGATCGCCCGCCGTCTGCGGATCGCCGGTCCGCCGCGCGATGGCACGCTCCACCCGCAGGCGATGCGCATCGAACAGCTCCGCGATCTTGCGCGCCCATGTGCCGACGGCGCCTGTCATCGGGCGCGCCGGGGCTGGGTGTCGTCGGGGAGGGGAGCGCGGAGGGTGTCGGTCACGGATGCGCGGGTTGCCGGGTGCAGGGGAGCCGGCAGCCATGGGGCCATCGCCCGGAACGCCGGTCCCACCGGTATAGCCGCACCGAGCTTAGAATGCGAACCATTCTTATTAGCGGGAGATGCCCGGTCCGGACATCTCCCGTTTGCTTCCCGCCGCTTACCAGGTCGCGCGCAGCGACAGCAGGACGTTGCGCGGCTCGCCGTAATAGCCGGAGACGTCGATGCTGCTCATGTATTTCTTATCGAGCACGTTGTTGACGTTCAGGGTGGCGGAGACCTTGTCGGTGATCTGATAGCGGGCCATCAGGTCGACCACCGCGTAGCCGTCGCGGTCGTACCTCTCGGCGCCGGTCCCGGTATAGACGTTGCCTTCCCACTTGACGTTGCCGCCCACCGTCAGGCGGTTCCACGCGCCCGGCAGGCGATAGGTGCTGAACAGCTTGACGCTGTCGCGCGGCACATAGGTCATCATCCGCTGACCGCTGGCATTCTTGACGGAGCTGTGGCTGTAGCCGCCGCCGACCTGCCAGCCGGTCATCACCTCGCCAGCGGCCTCGATCTCGAAGCCCCGGCTTTCGGCACCCTTGACCGCGCGGTAGGCCTGGGCGCCGGACGGGGTGAAGCGGCCGGGATCGACCTCGCCCAGATTGTTCTGCTTGATCAGGAACACGGCGGCGCTGGCGTTCAGGGCGCCGCCGAAGAACTCCGCCTTCACGCCGGTCTCGTAGGCGTCGCCGTCCAGCGGGTCCAGCGTCTGGCCGCTGGCGTCCTTGTAGTTCTGGGGCTTGAAGATGCTGGTGTAGCTGGCATAGACCGACCAGATGTCGGTCAGGTCGAGCACGACCCCCGCATAGGGCGTCAGAACGCCGTTCTCCGACCGCTTGCCGTAGGTCCCCTCCGCCCCGTCCGGGTGGCTCTCCTCGATCTGCTCCCACCGGCTGATGCGGCTGCCGAGGATGATCGACAGGGCGTCGGTCGGGCGCAGGCGGGTCGCGGCGTAGGCGGCCATCTGCCGCTCGTCCGTCTGCGACCAGCCGGTCGGGACGAGCGTCGGCCGGGCGATGTTCCCGTTCCAGGTGAAGTAGTTGGAGATCGACGGATCGTAGCCGTCGATGTACCAGAGCGGGTAGTCGAGCCCGTCCCGCTTGGCGTAATAGCCGCTGACGCCGGCCATCAGGTCGTGCCGCCGCCCGAACAGGTCGAAGCCGCCGTTAACGTCGGCGCTGACCGTGGTCTGCTCCAGGTTCGAGTTCCAGCGGCCGGCCCATACGCTCATGCCTGTGCCGTCGCGGTTCAGGTCGCCGTTGGTGCCGAAACCGAGCAGGCTGTCATATTCGCGGCGGCTGTGCTCCAGGTTCAGCGTCGCCGTCCAGCCGTCCCCGAACCGGTGCTTCAGTTCGCTGAAGACGGTCAGGTTGTCGTGCATGTGATACGCCCAATTGGCGCCGCTGTTGTAGGACCGGGAGAAGTCCGTCTTCGTCCCGTCGGCATAGAACAGCGGGAAGCCGGCGTTGGAGGCGTGGTCGGAGCGGTGCTTCTGATATTCGATGCCGGCCGTCCAGGTGGTGTCCTCGGTGATGTCGGCTTCCAGAACGCCGTACAGGACCTTCTTGCGGCCGTGCAGGCGGTCAAGGAAGCTGTCGTTGTCCTGATAGGCGCCGACGATGCGCCCGCGCAGCCGGCCATTTTCCGTCAGCGGACCCGACAGGTCGGCTTCGCCGCGATAGCGGTTCCAGGAACCGGCCTGCGCTTCGGCATAGCCCTGGACGGTCGAGGTCGGGCGTTTGCGGACCAGATTGACCGAGGCCGACGGCTCGCCGACGCCGTTCAGCAGGCCGGACGCCCCGCGTACCACCTCGACCCGGTCGAAGATGGCCATGTCGGAGATGGAATCGTCGAAGCCGTAGACGGTCGAGCGTGGAATTCCGTTCACCTGATAGTTCGTGACCGCGAAGCCGCGCGCGAAGACCTCGTCTCCGTCGCTGCCCACCGCACCGCGCTGCATCCGCGACACGCCCACCGTCTGGTCGAGCACGTCGCGGATCTCGTTCAGCCCCTGGTCGTCCATGCGCTGGCGCGTCATCACGGTGACCGACTGCGGTGTCTCGCGCGGGGTGAGGTCGAGCTTGGTGGCACTGGCCGAGGGGCCGGTGGCGGTGTAGGAGCCGCTGCCCTCGCTGCGGCCGCGGTCGCTGGAGGCGACGCCCTGCACCGTCATCGTGTCGAGCATCGTCGCGCCGTCGCTGCCGCTGACCGGCTTTTCCAGCGTCACCGTGTCGGCATCGACGAAGCGCGCGGTCAGTCCGGTCCCCGCCAGCAGACGCACCAGCGCCTCGCGCGGGGCCATGGTTCCGGTCACGCCGGGGGAGGAGAGGCCCTGCGCGATGTCGGTCGGGTAGAGGATCTGAAGCCCGGCGGCCTGCCCGTAGGCGGCGAGCACGCCCGGCAGGGGACCGCCGGCGATGGCGAAGGCGCGCGTGCCGGTCTGCTGCGCCACCTGCGGAACGGCGGTGGCGGTCGACGCCGCCTGTACGCCATGCAGCGCGGTCGACGCCAGCAGCATCCCCATCAGGACCGGCTTCCAGCCGATCCGGCCATTTGCCCGCCCCCCGGCCATCTGTCTTCCGACCGCCCGTCCTGTCGGGCGCCCCCCAGTACCAACCATCGCTACGACCCCCAAAAATGCGAATGAGTTGCATTTGCCATTCGGTGAGTCAGGACGCTGGCCGAAGGGCGGTCCCTCACCCCCCTTCGCAAAAAAACTCTGCGGAACCGGTTAGACGGAACGGATGATGACCAGTCCGGGAAAAGGCCGCATCGTGCGCACGGGCAGGGTGCGGACGATGGCGTTGAGCGCCACGTCCGGGCGGGCGATGTCGACGCTGCCGTCCACCCGCAGAGCGGCGAGCGGACGGTCCCACAGCAGGATGCGGGCGGGATGGTAGCGGTTGAGGTCGGCGACCACCGCATCGAGCGGCTGGGCCTGGAAGACCAGCCGCCCCTGCCGCCACGCGGTCTCCGCCGCCACCCCGTCGCGCAGCAGCGGGCCGGGTCCGTCCGGGCCGTAGCTGCGGCAATGGCCGGCGGCGAGATGGACCGGCGGCCGGTCTCCCGCCGCCAGCGTGGCCGTGCCTTTTTCGACCGCGACCACCACATCCTCCGGCCGGCGGTGCACGGTGACGGTGGCGTCGACCATGGTGACGCTGCCGTCGGCGCAGGCCACCGCGAAGGGGCGCCCCGGATCGGCGGCGGCGGCGAAGCGCGCCCGGCCGTCGATCAGGCGGACCCGGCGCTCCGCGGCGGAAAACTCCACGGCGAGCGCGCTGCCGGCGTCGAGTTCGACCGACGAGCCGTCGGCAAGCGCCAGCGAGCGGCGCTCGCCGGTGCCGGTGCGGATCTCGCCCGGCCAGCCGGTCAGGACCACCGTCGCGCCCAGCCCGGCGGCGCAGGCCGCGGCACCGCCCACGCCGAATGCCAGCAGCCGGCGCCGGGTCGGCAGCGGGCGGACGGCACGGCGCGGGTCCGGGCGGCGCGGGTTTGGCAAACGCGGGTCGGGCAGGCGGCCGAGATCGCCCCAGACGCCGGACAGCCGGTCGAACTCCTGCCGATGCGCCGGATCCCGCGCCAGCCAGTCGGCGAAGGCGGCCCGGTCGGCGGCGTCCGCATCGCCGGACTCCAGCCGGACGAACCATGCCAGCGCCGCCTCGCGCGGGTCGCCGGACGGTTCCGGCGGTCTGCCGTCGCGACCGGTCACAGAGCCAGCCGGTCGCGGCAATGGGCCAAGGCCTTCATCACATGCTTCTCCACCATGCTGCGCGAAATGCCCAGGCGCGCGGCGATGTCGGCATGGCTCAATCCGTCGAATTTGTGAAGCAGAAACACCTCCCGGCAGCGCGGCGGCAGTTCGGCCAGCGCGTGGCTCAGCCGCTCCAGCCGCTGCTTGTGCTCCAGGGCGGTTTCCGCGTCGGGCTCCTCCAGCGGGCGCTCCATCCCCAGTTCGGCCGGGGCGAAGCGGCGTCCGCGCCGGGTCTCCGCCCGCAGCCGGTCGAGCGCGATGTTGTCGGCCATGCGGAACAGGTAGGAGCGGGGGTTGTCGATCTCCGGCAGGGCGGCCAGGCTGCGCAGGCGCAGGTAGGTGTCCTGCACGACGTCTTCGGCAAGGCAGAGCGATCCGAGGCGCCGGGCCAGATGGCCGGTCATCTCCTCATAATGGACGATCAGCAGACCCAGCAGGGAAGACCGGTCTCTTTCAGCCATGACCTCGGCGACACCCGTTCCAGCGATCCATCGGAAATCCAGTCCTAACCATGAATGATAATCATTCGCAATCAATACATCGCCCTTTGCAAAAAACTTTGCGAAACTGGGGTGAGGGAGTGGGCGGCGGCGGTCGTCATGACGTGGAGGCGGTCTGTGCGCCCGTTTCCGCCGGCTGGATAATGTCGCTTTGGGGGTGAGGATCGAGGGTCCGCCAAACGTCTATAATTGAGAACGATACGCATTCGCGCATTTCATCTCCATCAGGGACAGCGACCGCCGCCATGACAAGATCACCCCCGCCCGCCCGCCGCCGGTACAGGGCCGTTTTCGCCGTCGGGGTGGTCGTCGCCGGCTTCGCCACCGCCGCCCTGCTGCGTCCCGGCGATCCTGCCGCCTCCGCCGAACTTGCGACGATCGGGCGCGGCACGGTCGAGGACACGGTGACCGCACTCGGCAAGATCCAGCCGCGCGCCTATGTCGATGTCGGCGCCCAGGTGTCGGGCCAGCTGATGCGGCTGCACGTCAAGGTCGGGCAGATGGTGCGCGAGGGCGACCTGCTGGCCGAGATCGACCCCGCCCTGCAACAGGCCAAGGTCGAAGCCGGCCGCGCCGAGCGCGCCCGCCTGACCGCCCTGCTGGACGAGCTGCGAGCACGCGCCGACTTCGCCCAGGCCCAGCTTGCCCGCCAGACCGCGCTGCGGCGGGTCGAGGCCGGGCGCGGCGAGTCCTACGACCAGGCGCGGATGGAGGCGCGCACCGCCGCCGCCCAGGTCGATGCCACGCTCGCCCAGATCCGCCAGACGGACTCGACCCTCCAGGCCGACGAGGCGCAGCTCGGCTACACCCGCATCTACGCGCCGATGAGCGGCACGCTGATCGCGGTGGACGCCCGCCAGGGCCAGACCATCAACTCGACCTACGAGGCGCCGGTCCTGATGCGGATCGCCGACCTGTCGGCCATGACCGTCTGGACCCAGGTGTCGGAGGCCGACATCACCCGCCTGACCGACGGCATGCCGCTCTACTTCACCACGCTCGGCCATCCCGGCCGGCGCTGGACGGCGCGCTTGCAGCAGATCCTGCCGGCGCCGCCGAAGCCGGTGACGAGCGGCTCCGCCAATAACGCGGCGGCGTCGGGCGGCGGGACGGGGGCCAGCACCGTGGTGCTCTACACCGCCCTGTTCGAGGTTGCCAACGAGCGCGGCGAGCTGCGCCCGGAGATGACCGCCCAGGTCTTCTTCGTCGCCGCCGAGGCGAAGGATGCGCTGACCGTACCGGTCGCCGCCCTGACCGCGACGGACGAGGCGTCCGGGCGGCACAGCGTCGCGATGATCGGGGAGGGCGGCGCCGTCGTGACGCGCGAGGTGCGCATCGGCGTGCGCGACCGCTTCAACGCCCAGATCCTGCAAGGGCTGGCCGAGGGCGAGCGGATCGTGGTGGGCTGGCGGACCGACGACGGCCGGCCGCCGCGCATCGGGTTCCGGCTGTGAGCGCCCCCCTCCTTGTCCTGGAGGACATCCGCAAGACCTACGCCACCGGCGGCGTCGTCGCGGTGGAGGTGCTGCGCGGCGTCTCGCTGACCGTCGGGGCGGGGGAGTTCGTCGCCATCGTCGGCAGCTCCGGCTCGGGCAAATCGACGCTGATGAACATCCTCGGCGGGCTCGACCGCCCGACCTCCGGCAGCTATCGGGTCAACGGGCGCGACGTGTCGGAGTTGGAGGGCGACGAGCGGGCGGCGCTGCGGCGCGACGGCTTCGGCTTCGTCTTCCAGCATTATCACCTGATCCCCGGCACCTCGGCGCAGGAGAATGTCGAGATGCCGGGCCGCTATGCCGGCCTGCCCGCCGCCTTGCGGGAAAGCCGCGCCGCGGCACTGCTCGGCCGGCTCGGGCTGGCGGAGCGCCGCCACCACCGGCCCAACCAGCTGTCTGGCGGCCAGCAGCAGCGCGTGTCGATCGCGCGGGCGCTGATGAACGGTGCGCCGGTGATCCTGGCCGACGAGCCGACCGGCGCGCTCGACAGCGCCAGCGGCGCCGAGGTGGTGGCCCTGCTGCGCGAACTGGCCGCCGAGGGCCGCACCATCGTCTTGATCACCCACGACCGCAAGGTGGCCGAGGCCGCCGACCGGGTGGTGGAGATGCGGGACGGGCGCATCGTCGCCGACACTGGCACCGATGGCGGCAGGCGGCCCGGTGCCGCCGCTCCCGCCTCGGCTCCCGCGGAGCGCCATACCCCGGCCTCCGTCTGGACCAGCGCCGGGGAGGCATTCGCGGCGGCGCTGCGCTCGCTGGGGGCGAACGGTTTCCGGACGGCGCTGACCCTGCTCGGCATCGTCATCGGCGTGGCGTCGGTGATCGCGCTGCTCGCCATCGGCGAGGGCGCCAAGCGGGCGGTGATGGCGCGGGTCGGCGCGCTGGGGGTAAACTTGGTCTATGTGCTGGCCGGCAGCGGCGATCCCCGCCTGCCGACCACGCCGCTGACCGAGGCGGACGGCGAGGCCATCCTGCGGCTTCCCAACGTCGAGAGCGTCATGCCCTATCTCGACATGCCGGTGATGGTGCGCTACGGCAACATCGACCACCGCACCAGCGGGCTGGCGACCTCGGCCTCGCTGCCGCTGACCCACCGTTGGCCGGTGGCGCTCGGCTCGTTCTTCACCACCGCCGACGAGCGGGCCGGGGCGGCGGTCGCCGTGCTCGGCCACAATGTCGCGAAGCGGCTGTTCCCGAACGGCGAATCGCCGCTCGGCCGCCATGTGCAGGTCAACAACATCCCCTTCCAGGTCACCGGCGTGATGGGGCAGAAGGGCGACCTCACCGGCAGCCAGGACACCGACGACTGGGTGTTCGTGCCGTTGTCCACCGGGGTGCAGCGGCTGGTCGGCAAGCCCGACCTCCAACTGATCCTGGTGTCGGTCCACAATGTCGGGCGCATCGCCGAGACCCGCGACGCCATCGGCGCGCTGATGACCAAGCGGCACGGTCAGGAGGATTTCCAGATCCGCGACGTGACCGCGCGCATCAAGACGGCGACCGAGACGCAGGACACCATGACGCTGCTGCTCGGCAGCGCCGCGGTGGTGACGCTGCTGGTCGGCGGCATCGGGGTGATGAACATCATGCTTGTCAGCGTGACCGAGCGGACCCGCGAGATCGGCATCCGCATGGCCGCCGGGGCGCGGGCCGCCGACATCGAGCGCCAGTTCCTGATGGAGGCGGCGCTTGTCGCCGGGCTGGGCGGTCTGGTCGGGGTGGCGCTGGGGCTGGCGAGCGGGGCGCTGGTCGGGCTGTTCGTGATGCCCGTGCTGTTCACGGCGACGGCCATCGCCGGGGCGGTGACCTCGGCGGTGGTGACCGGGCTGGTCTTCGGCCTGATCCCCGCCCGCCGCGCCGCCCGCCTCGACCCGGTGGCGGCGCTGTCGAGCGAGTAGGGCGGGGCAGGGGGAGAGGACGGGAAGGGGGCGGGGCTCAGCGCAGCCCCGTCTCCAGCTGTTCGGCGATCTTCGCCAGGGCGGTGTCGATGGCGGCGGGGGGGCCGCTCTCCAGGCTGTCCAGCACGATCAGGCGGGCGCCGCCGTCGGCGACGGCCTGGGCGATCTGCGGGGCGGGCTGGCGGTGGTGGAGCACCGCCGGGATGCGTTCGGCCCGGAGAAAGGCGGTCAGTTCGACCAGCCGCTCCGGCGTCCAGTCGCGGTCGTCGCGGGTCCAGACCTTGCGCAGGTCGAGGCCGAAATCGGCGGCGAGCATGGCGAAGCGGTCGGACAGCGCCGCCACCGACGGGTCGGGCAGCGCGGCGAAGCTCTGCGCCGTCCGCGAGGACAGCGCCAGCAGGCTGCGCTTCACCGTGGCGAGGTTGGCGTCGATGGCGGCGGCCGAGGCCGGGTAGAGGCGCCGCAGGTCGGCGGCCAGGATGTCTGCCATCCGCCCGGCGTTGGCGACGCCCAGCCAGGGGAAGGCGGCGCCGTCGCGCAGCGCGATGCCGGGCAGGGCGCCGTCCACCGGCCGGGCGGCGTCGATCTCGACCAGCCGGATGTTGGCGCGCCGCGCCAGCGGATAGAGCGGATCCTCCACCCAGACCGAGCGCAGGGTCAGCACCGCGTCGGCCTTGCGCGCCGCCTCGGCGAACTTGGCCTCGCCGCGCCCGCTGAGGAAGGACTGCTGGCGGCCCATCGGGATGGCGGGCGGCACCGCCGCCTCGACCTCCACCGCCGTGCCGCGGGTCAGCGCCCGGGCGAGCCCGGCGGTGACCGGATGCCCGGCCAGCACTGTTTCGGCGCCGGCGGTCTGCGCGACCGGGGCCGTCGCCAGCAGCAGGAGCGCTGCGAGCGTGACACGTTTCATCCCTCGTCCCCTCTCATGACCAGACGCGCCAGCAGCGCGCCGAGGAACAGCAGCCCGGCCGCCAGGATGATGGCGCCGCCGGACGGCACCGGCAGGGCGAACTGCACCGGCAGCAGGATGCCGGCCACCGCCGCGATGCTGGCGAAGGCGACCGACAGCAGGAAGAAGCCACGCAGCGACGTGGCGACGACGCGGGCGGCGGCGGCCGGGATCACCAGCAGGGCGCCGACCAGGATGGCGCCGATGATCTTGACTGAGGCGACGGTGACCACCGTCACCAGCACGATGAACAGATAGTCGAGCCCCTTCACCGGCACGCCGCGCACCCGCGCCAGCGCCGGGTTGAAGCTGGCCAGCAGCAGCCGGTTGAACAGCGCCAGCATCGGCAGGGTGACGCCCAGCGCCACCGCCAGCAGTACCGTCAGGTCGCGGTCGTCCACCGTCAGCACCGAGCCGAACAGCACGTTTTCCAGAATGTGGATGTTGACCCGGCTCGCCAGGACCAGCAGCAGGCTGGCGCCGAGCGCCAGCGATACCGACAGGAAGACGCCGATCAGCGTGTCCGACGTCAGGTTGCTGCGGTTGCGGGTGTAGTTGACCAGCAGCGCGAACAGCAGGCAGTAGCCGAACAGGCTGGCATAGGGGCCGGTGTAGGGTTCCCCCACCAGAATGCCGATGGCGACCCCGGTCAGCGCGGCGTGGCCGACCGCTTCGGAGAAGAAGGCCAGCCGCTTGGTCACCACCAGCGTGCCGAGCCCGCCCAGCACCGGGCCGATGACCAGACCGGAGAGCAGCGCGTTGACCAGAAAGCCGTGAGTCAGCCCGGCGGGCAGCCACCCGGCCGCGGCCCACCCCTGGATCAGGGCGCGGAGTGTTTCGAAGCTCATGACGCCAGTGCCCCGGCCATGCTGCGGGGGGTGGCGGAGAACAGGCCGAGCACCCGGTCGGGCGACAGCATCTCCGGCGGTGGGCCGTCGAACAGCACGCGCCGGTTCAGCCCCGACACCCGCGTCGCCAGCCGCCGCACCTGGGCGAGGTCGTGCTCGACCCACAGGATGGTGGTGCCGGCGGTTGTCAGTTCGGCCAGCAGGGTTTCGAAGATGGCGACGCCGGCCTCGTCGAGTGCGGTCATCGGCTCGTCGAGGACGATCAGGTCGGGCGTCGGGATCAGCGCCTGGGCGAGCAGCACGCGCTGGCGCTCGCCGCCCGACAGGGCGCCGAAGCGGCGGCGGCCCTTGCCGGCCATGCCGACGCGGGCCAGCGCCTCGCCGTAGCCGAGCCGGCGGTCCGGTCCGAGGAAGGCGGGGCGGCGCTGGCACAGCACGGCCAGGAAATCCTCCACCGTCAGCGGCAGGCCGCGGTCGAACTCGACCGCCTGCGGCACATAGGCGATGGTGCCCGGCGCATCCCGTCCGCCGTCCCCCGGCCAGTCGAGCCGGATGGTGCCGCGGTGCGGCGCCTGTCCCAGCAGGGCGCGGATCAGCGACGACTTGCCGCCGCCGTTGGGGCCGACCACCGCATGGACGGCGCCGGGAGCCACGGCGAGCGAGACCTGTTCGAGGATGGCGGTGCGGCCGAGCGTCAGGTCGACGCGGTCGAACAGGATGGCGGGGCCGTTTCTTCTCATGCCGCTCAAGGCCCGGTCTCCAGCATCGCCTGGACCAGCGTGTCCATGTTGCGGGTCATCTCGCGCTCGAACCGGTCGGCGGCATAGTCGCCATGCGAGATGTGGGAGAAGCTGTAGAGCCGGATGCCGGTCTCGCGGCGGATCGTCTCGACATAGGCGCTGGGGAAGTTCAGCTCCGAGAAGATCACCTGGACGTCGAGCCTGCGCATCGTCGCGATGGTCTCGGCAAGCTGGGCCGGGCTGGGCTCGATGCCGTGGGCCGGCTCGACGACGGCGGAGACCTCCAGCCCGAACTCGCGCAGCAGGTAATCGTAGGCGCCGTGGATGGTGGCGACCCTGAGGCGGGTGTCGCCGGCGCTCGCCAGCTTGCCCAGCGCGTCGGCGCGCAGCTGGCGCAGCCGGCGGGAGTAGGTCCGGGCGTTGGCGGTGTAGGCCTCGGCATTGGCCGGGTCGAGCCGCCCCAGCTCGCGGGCGATGGTGGCGACCTGAAGAACCGAGCCGGTGATCGACAGGAAGCTGTGCGGGTTGACGATCTTGCCGGACGCCCGCGCCGCCGACTGCGCTGCCGACCCGGCGGCGGGCAGCAGCGGCACGTCGGCGTTGGCCTCGACCACCGGCAGCTTGGGCTTGGACGAGGCGGCGATCATCCGCCCGGCGAAATCGTCGTGGCCGATGCCGTTCAGCACGATGGCGTCGAGGCTGCCGATGCGCTGGATATCCTCCGGCCGCGGCTCGTAGGCATGCGGGTTGAAGCCGGCGGGGATGATCGGCACCACCTCTGCCCGGTCGCCGACGATGTTGGCGACGTAGGAATAATAGGGGTGCAGGGTGATGCCGAAGCGCTTGCGGTCGGCGGCAGCGCCGGCGCTGGCGGGAAGAACGCCGGCCGCCAGGGTGGCGGCGAGGAAGCGGCGGCGGTTCAGGGAAAGGCTCATAAGGGCACACTCATCGGGTCACGCCGGCGGTGAAGGTGGAGGTGATCCGCTTCCAGCCGGCGGCGGCCAGCGAGGCCTCGTCGAGGCGGGCGGGCGGCGCTTCGGCGGCGCGCTTCAGCCAGATCGCGGGGCCATGGCCGTCCCCATGACCGTCGTCGCGCCCGCCGTCTTGCCTGTCCAGCAGCAGGAGCAGTGACCCCGCTGTTGCGGGATCGGCGGACAGGCCGGCATAGGCGACCGTCCCGCCGGCTTCCGCCAGGGTCCAGGCATGGCCGCCGCGTGCCGCGGCGCTGGCGTCGGCGGCGAAGGGCGGCAGGGCCTGGGCGGCCAGCTCGGCCGGGGTGGGAGTCCGGCCGTCGGCCTTGCGCAGGGCGGCGATTTCGTCTGCCGCCATCCTGAGGTCGGCGTGCAACCCCTGTTCCGCGGCGGTCAGGGCGGTACGGGAGTCGATCTGGTGGGCGGCCAGGGCGGCCTCCGCGTCCGGTGCCGGCCGCAGCCCGACCGCCGCCGTGGCGGTGGCGAGGATCAGGCCGGCGGCGAGCAGGACCCACAGGGTCTCGCGCTCGGCGCCGGCACGGCGGACGATCTGGTGATGCATGGGGTGGAGAACCCTATTTGATCGCGCTGTGCTCGATCTCGACCGTGTGGCCGGGGCCGGCATCGAACAGCACGTAGAAATCCTGGGCCGGGCGCGGGAAGGACAGGGTGGAGTCCTCGCCCAGCTTGCCCTTGACCAGCACCTGCTCGTCGTAGGCGATCACGTCCAGCACCACGCCGGGCGCCTTCGAGCCGTCGGAGAAACCGCCGGTGCAGACCACCGTCTGGCCGTCCGCCATCCTGCATTCGCAGACCGGGTAATGGGCGTGGGCGGCGGTGGCGGCGCACAGGGCTGACAGGGCGGCGGCGACCGCCAGGGCATGAATACGGGCAGTCATCGCTTTCCTCCCAGAAAACCGGCCAGCGGGGTCGAGGTCTGATGGATGCGTCCGCTCCAGTCCTCGACCGTCACCCACAGCTCCTCGGTCCCGGCCGGCTCGGCCGGCACCGCCACCTCCGCCTCGCGCTCGTACGGGTTGCCGAAGCTGAGCGCGCCTGCGGCGCGCAGGTTCCGCGGCTTGCCGACGCGCAGGAAGACGCCGCGCACCTTGTCGATGTCGGCCGGGCGGAGATGGACGTGGTATTCCTTCATCCATTCGCCGTTGCCGGCCCAATGCGGCGACTCGTCGTGGGTGACGAGCGTGATCGGGAAGGGGCCGGCGCTGACGTCGCGCCGGATCTCGGGCGGGGCGAAGATCGGCTTCGGGCTGAAATAGTTCGGCAGGAAGGGAAGCGGCACCAGCATCATCAGCGCGCTGAGATGGAATTTGCTGCGATGCCAAAATTTACGCATTGGAGGATGCCCTCGCCGTCCTCAGCCCGCGCACCGCCTCGACCGTGGCGCGCGCCGTCCGCTTGGTCCAGATCAGCATGCCGCTGAACACCAGCAGGCTCATCAGCGAGCCGAAGGCGAACCAGATCAGCTTGACCGGCAGGCCGCCGAAATCGCCGGTGTGGAGCGCCCGCATGATGGTGCGGGTCAGCTCGACGCCGGACGAGCCCTCCAGCCCGCCCTCCACGACGATCACCTCGGCGGTGTAGGGGTTGACGCGGACGATGTCCGGCAGCAGCGGCACCTGCCCGCTGGAGCCGAACACCGACGCGGTGTCGTAGGCGGTGTCGGGCAGGTGCAGGTAGCGCAGCCGCATCTCGGGCAGGGCGGTCATGGCCGCGGCCACCACGGCGTCGGCGTCGATTTTCGGCCTGACCGCCGACACGGGAATCTGGTCGCGGGCGACCATCACCGGCGCCTTGCCGCCCCCCAGGCCGATGCCGAGATGGAACAGGGCGATGTAGATCAGGAACCACAGGCTGGTGATGGAGATGACGGCGATGAACCAGATCGACCAGGTGCCGGCGACGCGGTGCAGGTCGCCCCACATCACGCGGGGCGCCTGCTTCCAGCGGATGCGCGGTTGGTAGAAGGATTTCCAGAAGCGCTTGTAGACCACGAGCCCGGTGACGAGCGAGCCGGCCAGCGGGACGGCCAGCGCCGTCACCAGATACCAGCCGGTCGGGTAGGTCATCAGCCAGCCGTGCAGCGCCCGGATGAACTGGCGGAACGAATTGCCGGGGGACAGGCCCTGGACCACGCCGGTGACCGGGTTGACCCAGGCGGTGGTGAAGGTGCCGTCGGGCAGCGCCATCTCGGCGCCCACCGCCATGTGGGAGCCGCCCCAGCTCAGCGACTCGACCCGCCCGCCGGGTGCAGCCGCCTCGGCCGCGGCGATCAGCGCGCCCGGCGGCAGCGGCTGCCCCTCGCCCGACGCC
Organism: Azospirillum sp. A26; assembly: GCF_042604635.1. Lineage (NCBI taxonomy): Bacteria > Pseudomonadati > Pseudomonadota > Alphaproteobacteria > Rhodospirillales > Azospirillaceae > Azospirillum > Azospirillum sp. A26. The sequence continues at coordinate 619,926 of NZ_CP170474.1, forward strand.
CGCATCGACGGATCGACCAGCCACGTGATCTCGGTGCTGACCACGGCGATGGTGCCGGTGACGCAGATGAAAAACAGGAAGGCCCAGATCGGCATCGCCAGCCAGGAATGCCACAGGAACCACAGCCGCGTGCGCGACTTGCCACCACTCATCTCGATCCTCTCCGCACGGAACATCCTCGCCCTTCCCCTTCAGACGAACGGGCGGGCCTCCAGCCTCAGGATGAAATGCGAAGGATTCTCATTTTTTCGGATGCGGGTCGGAATCCGGGCGCAAGCCCGCCTGTGGCGGCCGCGCCCCGTTCAGCGGCCCATTCAGCGGCCCGGCGGCGGCGGCACCAGCGCATCCATGGTGCGGACGATGCGGGGCGCATAATGCAGCGAGGCCATCGTCGCCATGCCCTTGGCCACCATCCGCAAGGGGGCCGGCATCGGGCGCGCGACATCGATCATCAGGATCGCGCGCAGTTCCGGGCTGTCGTTGACCACCTCGTGATCCCAGGAATCGTCGAACAGCACGCTTTCGCGCTCCTTCCACTGATGGATCCGGTCCTTCACCCGGATGTGCGGCGGCCGGACCGTCGGCACGCGCAATGCCAGATGATAGCGCAGATACATGCGCGACGGCCCTTCATGGGCGCGCACGCTCTTGCCCGGCTCCAGAATCGAGAACATCGCCTGATAGACGCCGGGAATATCCCGGACCAGCTCCAGCGTGCGCGGCGCCAGCGTCCGGGCGGCCTGCGGCACGCGGCCGAAACAGGTCAGCATGAACACGCTCCACCGCCGGTCGCGCTGCAGCCGGCCCGACGAGTGGATCACGTCGGTGTCGATGCTGTGGTAGGAGGGCAGCCGCTCGTAGGCGGCCAGCACTTGGTCGAATTCGCCGCGGATGGTGTCGTAGGCCGCATCGATCCGGCGCAGAGCGGGCATTTCCCGGTCGATGTCGTGAAACACCGGACGGGAGGCGCCGCCGGTGTGCAGGTCGAACAGCGGGTTGAACAGCGCTCCCGACTTGTAGAGCGACATGTTGCGGCGCCAGCGCCGCAGGGTCGGGATCAGCCCGTTGGGATCGGTCTTCTGCAGGGTCAGCATACTGGGTCCCCTTGGAAACAAGGATGTGTGGGAGGCGGGCCGCCGAAACACCGGTCCTCGCGGCCTTCCGATCGGCCGGGTTGCGCGCTCCTCTCCACTATATAGACATATGTTTTGCTTCGATGTCCATGAGTCGTGAAGATATTTCGTAAGCATACACAGGCATTTATTTTGAAAAATTGCCCACCTTGGTGTGATTTTAAACAGTACATTCGCATGCAGAAGGATTTTAGATTCCAAATTGTTGTCATAGTTCTGATAATCGAAAAATTATGTTTGTTTGTTATTGACACAATAAGAGCATCAATTGCACACTTCGCCGGCACATAAGAACAAATACTTTCCCAAAAAAGCCGGAACCCGACCGTCAGGCAGCAGCCTGCCGAGCCGCGAAGCATCGGCGTGTGACGGACAAACATCCATATACGAGCGGGAGAATAATCGTGAGCTTTGCCTCGTACCGCGAGCAGCATGTCGCATTTCTGAACAAGGCGGTGAAGCCCGTCGACCTGACCCTCGATCAGCTCGCAGGCCGGTCGTTCGGCCCGGAGACCCACAAGGGCCCGATGGTGATCTCCTCCGACCCGTCGGAGGACAATCTGGGCTCCAAGCTGGTCACCCTGCAGTCGGTCCAGCAGCTGAAGGACATCGCCGGGATTTCCGACGATCATTTCGCGGCGAACCCGCATGCCGACCGCAGCGTCCGCTATCCGACCCAGCCGGTGCAGACCGATTTCGACAAGGCGATCGAACGGGCGCGCAACGACAACTGCGCGCTGGAGAGCCTGATCCATCCCGCCGACCAGAAGACCATCGGCCAGGCGATGATGGCCTTCATCCACGGCGACAGCCAGAAGGTCAAGGCCTTCGAGCCGGTGATCAACGCCCTGCGCTTCCCCAATCAGGTTCTGCTGACCACCGGCCAGGACATCACCGTCACGCCGGGCAACCCCCTGGTCATCGGTCCCAACAGCCCGTACGTCACCCAGGACCCGGTCCTCGGCGCGGTCGCCATCTTCGGCACCGTCACCGTGCAGCAGGGCGGACAGATCCAGATCCTCATCCCGGTGACCTTCAAGGCCGCCCAGATCAATATGCTGTGAGGGCTGCCCAATGGGTGTCATCTACAACATCACCGTCACCGGCACCAATGGGACGACCGGCACCAGCGGCAGTCCCGGCGGACAGGGCTCTTCGGGCAGGAATGCGACCGGGGGCACCTGCGGCGGCAAGAACAACGCGTCCTGCGTCACGGCGCCGACCAGCGCGACCAACGGCAGCGCCGGCGGCAACGGGACGGGCGGCTCGTCCGGCAGCGACGGCAGCTGCCCGGCAAGCCTGACCTTCCTGGTCGGGACGGTCTCCGGCGCCTTCAATGCCCTGGTCACCGGCGGCAACGGTGGAACCGGCGGCAATGGCGGCAATGGCGGCGCGGGCGGAAGCGGCGGTGCCGGCGCCAGCGTGGTCGGCTGTTGCCAGGGACAGTACGGGTCCAACATGGCGGCCGGCCAGAACGGCAATGGCGGCAACGGCGCCAATGGCGGTGGGGGCGGCAACGGCGCGTCCATCGGCACCGCCATCGTCGTTCTGTACGACGAGATCGTCGGCTCGCCGACCTACAGCCTCAATGCGACGACGTTCGGCCAGGGGGGAGCCGGCGGCTCCGGCGGTTATGCCGGCGGCGCGGGCGGCAGCCCGGGATCGCCCGGCGCCACCGGCAAGAACACGCCGGCCGGCCAGGGACCGACGATGACCATGCGGCCCAACAACGGCTGACGCCACCCCACGACCATCGTCGAGAACGGACACCTGACATGACGAACTCGATCAACGCTCAGATCCTGATCAGCGGATCCAGCGGAGCCAACGGGGCTGACGGCACGGCCGGCGGCGCCGGACCTGCGGGCGTGCCCGGCAGCCCCGGCAGCGCCACTCCCAAAAAGGGCTGCTGCGGCACCACCTACACCTGCACCTGCGCCACCAACGGCACGGCCGGCGGCGGCGGTTCGGTCGGAGGCTCCGGCACCCCCGGCACCTCCGGAGGGGCGCCGCCTCCCTTCATCCTCCATTACGGCAGCCTGTCCGGCTCGCTGACCGTCCTGGCGCAGGGCGGCGACGGCGGCAATGGCGGCGACGGCGGTGTCGGCGGCATCGGCGGTGCCGGGGGCGACGGCGGGAAGAACCAGGCCGTCTGCACCGACAGCAGCGGCAAGACTCCGCAATGCAACCCCACCCAGGGCGGTGCCGGCGGCAATGGCGGCACCGGGGGTGACGGTGCCAACGGCGGCAATGGCGGGAATGGCGGATCGGTGACCGTCTATTGGGACACCGATCCGGGCGACATCCTGGTGCTGACGCCGGGCGGCACCGGCGGGGCCGGTGGTTCCGCCGGCCAGGGCGGCACCGGTGGCGCCGGTGGCGCGAACGAGGCCGGCGGCAGCGCCGTGGCCGGTACGAACGCCGGCGGCGGCCGTGCGGGAATCCCCGGCAATCCGGGCCAGTCCGGCACCCAGACCGTCGTCAAGTATCCCACCACCACGGCATCGGCGGCCTGATCGGCTGCCCGATTGACGGCCACGAGGCATCGGCGGGAGGCATCGGGACGCCGTGATCGGCGCGCCCGACGCCTCCCGGCGGAGTCTCGCCCCCCTTTCCCCAATTCCTCCGCCAACATCCTCACGCCGGGAGCCCTGGTGCCATGGGAAGCGTCAGCCAGTATTCTGCGACCACCGCCAACGCCCTGCTCGATCTGGTCGACATTGCGGGCGGAGACCTCAGCCAAGCCTACCTCCCGGCGACCCTGAATCTCGTGACCACCTTCGCGAATGGCTCCGTCACATCGGGCGGCGGCCAGGGATTGCTTGCCACCGGCACGGTGGCCGGCATCGACGGGCCCGTCGCGGTGCTGGCGGTGGGGGTCAATTGGGCCACCTTCATCTCGTTCTTCGAGCAGTCCTTCCTCACCACCACCACGACGCCGCCGCCCTATCTGAAGGTCGGCAGCAACGACTCCCTGATCGCCCAGGGCTATTCGCTGGCCTACAACGCGATCCACACGCAGATCTGGGCCGCCGTCGCCAAGCTGAAGCTGGTGCCCGGATACGCCTCGAACGTGCCGCTGCTGGTGGTCGGCATGGGTCCGGCCGGACCGCTGGCGCAGATGGCCGCCCTCGACCTGCGGCCGGGACAGACCGGCCCGGACGGCAGCGGCGGTTCCATGGCCAGCCCGGTCGGCGCGGCCGGCTGCTATTCCTTCTCGACCCCAGCCTACGGCAACGCCTCCTATGCGACGGCGGTGACGGCGGCGCTGGGATCGGTCTTCCTGTGCAACCTCAATGGCATCGACTTCTATCCGTCGATCGCCGGAGCCCCCGCCGGCTTCGCCTTCAGCGGTGCGGCCCAGACGCTGACCGCGTCGGTCCCCCCCTCCGACGTGCCCTGGCTGGAACGCACGCCGGCCTTCTACCAGACCGCCTACGGCGCGGCCCAGCCGCAGCTGTCCCACGGCGGAACGGTGACGCCTGTTCCCACGGGCTACAGCGGCGACCTCGCCTACACGCTGGCTCTGCTGACGACGGCGGCCTATGGGCGCTTCCAGCATCCGGACCTGTCGCAGCCGCTGCCGTCCGGCTACACGCGGGCGGCCGACGTCGTGGTCGGCGGCGTCACCTGGGCGTCGATCTACACCTCCCTGGACCGCACGGTGGTGGCGTCGCGCGGCGCCTGCTCGTGGATCGAGCTTCTGGCCTTCATGGGCAACGGGTCCCTGATGCCGCTGCCCTGGTTCACCTCAGGCGGCCGTATCCTGCAAGGGCTGTCCGGCTTCTATCCAGGCTATGCGGCGGCGCTGTTCACCGCCCTGTCGGCTGTTCCCGGCGTGGCGGGCAAGCCGCTGGTGTTCGCCGGCCATGACTTCGGCGGCGCCCTGGCCGCGCTCGCCGCCTACAACCTGGCGCTGGTTCCCCACAGCGGGCTTCCCGCCGCCGCCGCGGTCTACGGCTTCGGCACCGTCCGGTTCGGCGACTACAGCTTCCAGGGCGCCTACCAGTCGGCGCTCGGCAGCGTCAGCTACCAGCTCCTGCGGCCGAACGACGTGATCGCGGCCAACCAGGGACTGTCGCTGATGGCTCCGCTGCCGACGACCATGCAGCTTTCGGGAGGAATGCTGAGCCCGGTCAACAGCACCACCGGCCATACGCTCGCCCTCTACACCTCGCTGCTGAATCCCCGGATATCGGCGACCGCGGAATCCTTCGCCATGCAGTCCGCCGCCGGACCGGTGGCCGCCTTGCCGGGGAACGCGCGCCGGCTCGGCCTGCTCGCCGCCACCGCCACGCCGCGCATCGTCGCCGCGACCGAGCCGGAGCTGACGCCCTTCCTGTCCCGGATGCTGGAGTTCCACGGACTCCATCCCGGGCATCTGGCCGGCCCGGTCCTCGACACCGCCGCTCACCAGGGCCGCATCGTGTTGTCCGCCGACCCGAGGGTCAGCACGCTCGCCCCGGCGCAGGTCTTCGCAGGAGGGAGCCGGGTTTTCGCCACCAACGCGATCCTGGTCCGGGCCGGACAGGCCCTGCACATCGGCTCGCCCGGCAGCCAGCCGTTTCGCCTGGTCGCCCAGTCCATCCTGCTGGAGCCGGGAGCGACCCTGTCGGTCGAAAGCCCGGCGCATCTTGCCGTCGGCTCCATGGCCTCCATGGCAGTGAGCGCCGCCGCCAACCCCAACATCATCGTTCAGGGGGTCAACGGGACCAATGGCAGCCCGGGGTATCAGGGCGCGACAGGGGCTTCCGGTGCTCCCGGCTATCCTGGCGGGAACGGCGGACCGGGACAAAGCGGGGCGTGGGGGGCCAACGGGATCCTGCCATCGTCCTTTACCTTCTCCGTCGGCACCATCAGCGGCACTTTCGTCGTCCGCGTGATCGGCGGCCAGGGCGGCGACGGCGGTCAGGGCGGGGCTGGAGGTGCCGGCGGCAATGGCGGCTCGGGTGCCGCCGGCGGCAGGGGCGGCCAGGGCGGCGATGGCGGCCGGGGCGGCAACGGCGGCAACGGCACGACCATCATCATCAGATACGACACCATGGAGCCGGGAACCAGCGTGGTCTTCCAGGATTTCGGCGGGCTGCGGGGAGCGGGCGGGGCGAGCGGCACAGGCGGGCCGGGCGGCGCCGGGCAGCCTCCCGGCACATCGGGCTATCCCGGCAATCCGGGTCAGCAGGGGCAACCCGGCACCCCGTCGACCCTGCAATTCGTCCCCTCCTCCTCCTGACGGCCGGTTCGGAGCGCTGCCATGCCCACCAAGACCCTGCCCGACAAGGCCGAGGCGCCCGCCGCCGCGCCTGACAGGCCCACCGTGAAGACCGGCATGAAGGCTGGCGTGATCTCCAGCTGGCCCAGGCCGGCGAGGAACCGGGTGATCGACCCCTTCGACCCGCCCTTGCCGCGCTATTCCGGGCCGCAGACCATCGCCCACGAGGAGATGCCGGCGGATGCCCGCGCCTTCATGGACCGGCAGCTGTCCTTCCACGGCATCGACCTGGAGAGCTTCCGGCGGCGCTGGCTCGACAGCGCCCGGCACGGGCGGGCCATGCGGATCTCCTGGGTGCCCGAGCGCTCCTTCGTCGAACCGGCGCAGACCTTCCGCCACACCTGGGTGCGCTATGCGCTGGACGGCATCGTCCTGCGCCCCGGCGCCGAGCTGACGCTGGAAACGCCGTTCGGCGACCCGGTGGAGCTGTATGTGCATCGGCTGACCCTGATGGAGGGCGCGCGGCTGACGGTGCAGGGCGGGGCGGTCCGGCTGGTGATCGGGCAGCTGGTCGGCGCGCGGCCGGAGACGGCGGACAGCGTCGAACCGGCGACTCTGCTGCTGACCAGCGCCGACGGCCGCGACGGCGACCCCGGCGCCAGCGGCGGTGCCGGCCCGATGGGCAACACCGACTGCCCGGACGGTGGCGGTGGTGGCGGCGGCAAAGCCGGCGAGCCGGGTCTGAACGGCATGCCGCTGCGGGACATGGCGGTCACCGTCCACACGGTGACCGGGCGGTCCCGGCTGCTGGTGCGGCCGGGCCGCGGCGGCAATGGCGGCGGCGGCGGCAGCGGCGGGCCGGGGGCCTACGGCCATGCCGTCGCCTTCCACCGCATGGGCCGGGGCGGCGACGGCGGCCATGGCGGCGAGGGCGGCGGCGGCGGGGCCGGCGGCGATGCCGGGCTGCTGCGGCTCGACCTGCATGTCCGCCAGCCGGGATCCGCCTTCGACCTCGACGTCGCGGACGGCGCGCCCGGCGCCGGTGGCAAGGGCGGCGGCGGCGGGGCCGGGGGGATCGGCCTTCCCGACGGACTGACAGGACATGCCGGACGCGACGGAGCGCCGGGCCGGCCGGGCCGGCCGGCGCTGGTGCAATGGCTTCGCACAGGGGAGTGACACCCGTGACCATAGAGCCCGAGACCACAGAGACCGCGCGCACCGGCATCGTCCCGGCGCGCTCCAACGCGCTGCGGGGGGCCGCAGCCGCGGATGTTCTGGCCGAGAATCTTCTGGCCGTCGACCTGACCAGCGCGACCAGCCCCATCCTGATCGAGGCGGCGGGCGTCGAGGCTCCGGCCATCCAGCTTGCGGTCGCCTGCGGGCTGCTGCTGCCGGTCGACGGGCAGGAGGGCGTCTATCAGCTCAACCCCGACTGGTTCACCGACCCGGTGGGCAAGACCGGCCAGGGCATGAGCGAGAACGCCGTCACGCTGGCGCTGGTGATCGCCCAGCTGATCGGGCAGGCCTCGGGCAGTTCGCTCGGCATTCCGGTGCGGGAGCCGGGGGCGCTGGGAACCTGGTATCCGATCAACAAGCCCGGCACCGACACGCCGAGCGGCCTCTATCTGGCGACCCAGCCGGTGTCGTCCGACAGCAACGGCAGCGGCGAGCCACCGACGGTGTTCGGTCTCGGCGTCATGTACACCACCACGGTGACGCTGGGGACGGATGAGAAGGCGGAGCTGGATCTGGTGGCCGACGGCCCCTCCAGCATCGACCTGAAGGTCTGGGGCATGGTGCCGGTCGCCCTGCTCGGCAACGGCGGCGTCGAGGTGGTGGTCGGGCAGGCCGGCCATCCCTTCACCATGGGCTTCGAGGTGACCGGCGGCGACGGGCCGCTGATCGACGCGGCGGGCTTCTCCTTCACCGGCGTGCGGCTGACGGTCGATCTGTCGCCCGCGACCGACCCGGCGGTGACCGTCTCGCTGGTCATCACGCAGCTGACCCTGCCCACCGCGCCGGGCGCCCGCGACTTCACGCTGGCCGACCTCCAGGCGATCAGCGGCGCCGAGATCCTGGCGACGGCGGCGGCGCTGGCGGTGACGGCGCTGGGCAAGCTGGTCGGCGACCAGCCGTCGCTGTCCTACCTGCTGCCGGCGCTGGGGCTGGGCGCCAGCGTGCCCGGCGTCGACGGCGTGCTGCTGCCGATCCTGCGCTGGGACAGCTTCATCGCCCTGGCGGTGAGCGGCGGCGACGTGGCGCGGCCTTTCGTCGACTGGTTCACCGCGCTCGCCACCGACGGGCCGACCCTGTCCGCCTGGATGAAGGCGGTGGGCGGCGCCGTCGGCGGGCTGACCGGCACCGACGCCACGGTGTCGGGAAGCGGCACGCGCGACGATCCGTTCGCGGTGCCCGTCCTCAGCGTGAGCAGCGTCGGCACCCTGCGGCTGACCGCCGGCAGCGGGACCGATACGGCGGGCTTGCGCCATTTCTATCCCGGTCTGGCCTTCGCCTCGACGGCTCTGGTGCTGGGCAGCTCCAGCGCCGCGGTGACCGGCAGCGCCGGGCTGGAAATCCTCGACTTCACGCTGGCCACCGGCGGCGGGGTGCAGGGCGTCGCCCCCGGCCGCTTCAAGGCCGGCATCCTGCTGGCCAATAAGGACATCGCCCAGCCGCTCTACAGCGGGACCATCCTCGGCGGCACCTACAGCTTCGGCGCGCTGGCCGGCGGCATGTCGGTCATCGTCGCCGACGGCGGCGCCACGGTTCAGCCCGCCTTCTCGCTGCTGTCGGTGACGACGCCCACCGGCAGCTATCCCACCATCGACCTGACCCAGCCCGGCGACCTCGTCGCGGCGGCCGAGGCCGAGCTGAACGCCGCCATCGGCGACGCCTTCAACGCGCTGTTCGGCCTGGGCACCGACAGCGAGGTCGGGCCGTCGCTGGCAGCGCTGCTCGGCGTCGCCCCGCCGCCGGGCGCCACGGCCTGGCCGTCGTCGCTGACGCCGCCCTTCAGCCTGTCCGGGCTGCCCAACTCCATCCAGTTCCCGGTCGAGGCGCTGAGCCGCTACTGGGCGGCGCTGATCCGCGGCGACGTGCAGGTCGACGGCCAGCCGCCCTTCTATTTCATGGTGGACGCGCTGGGCACCGTGCTGCGGCAGGTCGGCGGCGGCAGCGGCGGCGTGACCGGGTCCGGCACCGGCGGCGATCCCTGGAGCATGATTCTGGGTCCGGCGGGCAGCCCTGCCGCGCTGGTCGCCTACATCGCCGACGCCCAGACCTCGAACGGTGCGGCCAAGCGGCTGGTGCTGGGCCTCGGCGTCGGGGCGACGCTGCCGATCGCCGGCAACACGCTGGACCTCGCCTTCCGCATCGAGGCGCTGGGGCTCGATGCCGGCGCCGCTGCCGGCCAGGGCATCCAGTCGGCGCAGATCCTGCCGGGCATCGGCGTCTACGGCGGGCTGCCGTCCGGCGTGTCGACGCCCGCGGTGGCCGGAGCCTCGCTGCAGATCGACAAGGGCGGCCTGTCGCTCTACTGGAGCCCCTACGACGGCTGGCACTGGTCGATGTCGGTGGCGGCCCCGACCCTGGTGGTCGATGGCGTGCCGGAGCCGGTCGGCACCGACATGAACTATTCCGACGCCACCGGGCTGTCGCAGCTGGTCACCGATCAGGCCGCCACCTTCGGCGCCATCCTGACCGGGGTGCTGGGTGTGGCGCTCTACCGCGCGCAGCGCCGCGGCGGGCTGGCGCTCGACGGCTGGCTCGGGCTGCTGCCCAACCTGGGGCCGTTCATGCCGCAGGGCATCGACTGGCCCGACGGCATGCCGGTGCTGGCCCCCACCAGCTTCACCGATCCCATCGGCCAGGTCCGGGCCCAGTTGAAGTCGGTGCTGTCCACGCCGGACCGCGCCGCCGCGGTGCTGGGCCTGCTGGGCTGGGCAATCGACGGCACGGACGAAACCGCGGCGCCCGTCGCCGGCACCGGCACCCAGCTCGATCCCTACAGGGTGCCGCTCGACGTGCCGTGGAACCTGCAAGGCACGCTGTGGCAGGATTCCGGCCAGACCATGGCGGTCCCCGGACTGTCGACGCTGCTGTCCTACACGGCGGGCGACGTCACTGCGGTGACCAGCGTGCGGCTGGACCCGATGGGCATCTCCTGGAGCACCGGCGAGCCGGTCGCCGCCTCCGGCGTTCCGGGCCTGTCGGTGCAGACCGTGCTGAGCGGCACGGGCGGCACCCTGGTCACGGTCGACGGCGTCGCCGTCGAGAGCGTGACGCTGGGCGTCGTGCTGACCATGGACCTGTCGGGCGGAACGGCGGGCTTCGCCGCGACCCCGGTCCTGGCGGCGAAGCAGACCGACGGCACGGTGATCGTGCTGGACGGCACGCTCGATCCGTCGGCCAACAGCGCCCTGCTGTCCATCGTCAACGCCGCCATCGGCGTGGCCGCCGCGGCCTTCAAGGGCGACGACACCTTCCAGCTGGTCTACGGCGTCCTCGCCGACCTCGGGCTGGCGGTGCCGGCGGCCAGTGCCGACGGCCCCTACGGCATCGACCCCGGCGGCTTCACGGCGCTGGTGTCCAGTCCGCTGGGCTTCCTGACCGACCGGCTGATGGCGGCGCTGGCCGACGCGACGGTGCAGCCGCTGCTGTTCCAGGCCATCGATGCGACGCTGGGCTTCTCGCTGCCGGCGATGCCGGAGCCGCTGCTGGCGATGCTGGCCGGGCTCGGGCTGGTGACCGACGCGGATCACGGCTATGCCGCCAATGCCGAGGCGATCCTGGCGGTCGCCCGCGCCCCCGCTACCGAACTGTCGCAACGCCTGACCGCGCTGCTGTCCGATCCGGATGCCCGCTCGTCGGTCATCGCGGCGATGACGCACGGCTCGCAGAGCTTCACCGTCGGCCCCTGCACCCTGACCACGGCCAACGGCCGGATCATGACGCTGACGCTGCCGCGCGGCGGCTTCACGGTGGGATCCTTCCTCGACCCGTCGCTGACCGTGCGCGTCGATCTGCAAACCGGCACCATCACGGCTACGCTGGACTGCTTCCTGCCCGATGCCGGGTTCAGCGTGCTGTCCACCCTGACCTACACGGTCGGCGGCAATGCGCCCACGGTGACGGCGCCCACGGTGACGGTCTCGCTGGTCTGGGGCGACGGGTCGGTCCCGCAGCCCACGCCGCTGGTGATCTGGCCGTTCGACCAGAGCGCCTTCATCGACCAGCTTGCCGCCGTCGGCCCGGCCTATGTGCTGGCGACCTTCGTCGCCGAGGCGGTCGACGACATGCTGCTCGCCAAATATCCGCTGGCGCGCAGCCTGTTCCAGGCGTTCGGGCTGGCCGACCCCGATCCGGACACCGGCGTCTGGCAGATGAAGTCGGCGCTCGGCCTGTTCGAGAAGCCGGTGGACTGGCTGCTGTCCGACGCGGTGGTCGGTCAGGACGGGCTGCTGAACATCGCGCAGATCCAGAAGGTGCTGGGCAGCCTGCCGTCGGGGAGCGCCGGGGGGCTGACCCTGGCGCAGGCGCCCGGCGGCGTGCTGCTGTCCGGCCTGCCCTATGGCTTGCAGGTGACGGTGACCGCCGACCCGGCGACCGGCCTGTTCACGGTGGCGCCGGCTCTCAGCGAGGCGATGCCGCTGCTGGCCGGGGCGGAGTTGCAGTCGATGGGCTTCGGCCTGTCGCTGACCGCCAACTACCAGCCTGGCCTGAGCGGCAGCGGCCGGCTGACCGCCGCCATTCCCGGCCTGGACCAGCCGCTGTTCCTGCAAGGCGGCTACGACAAGGGCTTCACGCTGACGGTCGGCGAGGAGGGCGACGGCAAGCCGGTGCTCGACCTCGTGCCGTTCGGCGGCTGGCAGACCTTCGTCCTCCAGGTCGCCGCCGAAGTGGCGCAGACGCTGTTGCAGACGCTGACCCAGAAGCTGCTCGACCAGCTCGCCGCCGAGGGCGACACGACGCTGACGCAGTTCGTCACGGCGCTGCGCAGCACCGCGGCCTCGCTGGACATCAATGGGCTGGTGCAGTCCCTCATCGCCGCACAGCCCGACGCGGCGGCGCTGGAGGCGGCGGCGCTGGCGTGGCTGCGCGAAAGATTGCAGCCGGAGCAGGCGGCCGCCACCGCGTCGGCCGTCGCCAGCCTGTTGCAGCTGGCGCTGAGCGGCGTGTCGAGCGACGGCGGCCTGCTGGTCTATGCGCCGTCCAAATCGGTGCCGGTCACCGTCATGGCCGGCGTGCGCACCGTGGGCGCCGAGACGCTCGCCGGCATCTGGGCGACCCTGTCGGTCACCGCCGCCGACAGCGTGGTGGTGGCGCTGACCCCGACCGGCGTCGGCGTGCCGCTGACCGGCACGCCCGAGGCGCGCGTGCAGTTCGGGCTGTCGGCCCAGGCGATCATCGCGCTCGGCCAGGGGCCGGGCCTGACGGTGACCTACGACAGTGCCGGCGGCGTCGTCGCCGCGGCGGTCGATCCCCTGATGACGGCCGGCGTCTCCAGCAGCCTGAACGCCGAGCTGCTGCCGCTGCCGTTCGGGGTGGCGACGGGCGACGGCTATGCCGGCCGGCTTGAGGCGGCGCTGGCCGTCTGGCTGGAAGGGGTGATGGTGCAGGCGCTGCCGCGCTACGTCTCGGTCGTGGTGCTGAACACCCAGACGGTGGTCAGCTGGCTGAACGCCCCGCTGTTCACCGGCTCGACCCTGACGGCCGGGCAGGTGCTGACCGCCTCGCAGCTTCTGGTGACCGAGAGCGGCGCCTATGCGCTGAACGACTTGGCGTCGTTGCAGTCGCTCGGCGTCGAAGGCTTCCTGGCCGGCTTCCTCAAGGCGCTGACCCAGACGCAGATCCAGGTGCTGTCCTTCCCCGACGGCGGCGGCATCTGGCTGGAACCCGGACCGGACGGCAGCTATGGCGTGCGCTTCGCCGCCACCGGCCTGTCCTTGAAGCAGGTGCCCTATCTGGTCTTCCAGCTGGGCGCCACCGACACCGAATGGATCGCGCTGACCGGGGCGGACCCGTCGCAGTACCAGCCCGGCGTCGCGGCCTACCTGCCGGTCGACGGGCTGATCCCCGACTTCACCGCGGTCAAGCTGCGCCTGATCAACATCGGCGTCGATTTCCAGGGCAAGGCGGGCACCCCGCTGGTCGATTTCAGCCGCTTCCAGCTGGCGAAGATCAAGCCGCGCGGCCTGCTGACCTTCGACTTCGCGCAGTCCGATCCGATCACCGCCTATGGCGGCGGCGTCGATGTCGAGGACATCGCCATCTCGCTGGCCCCCGACACGCTGACGCCGGGCGCCAACACCAACCCGGTCGCGCAGAACCTGCTGGGGTCGGGCGACACCACATCGGCCGGCAATCCGGCAGCCAATCCCGGCTTCTCGATGCGCGCCGGCTGGATGTCCGGCGAGGATCTGGGCGTCGAGCTGTACGACAGCAACGGCGGCAGCCAGACCCGCATCTGGCTGCCGGTGCAGCGCAGCTTCGGCCCGGTCCATGCCAACAAGGTCGGCATCGGCTGGGACAACCCGACCAAGATCGGCAGCGTGCTGTTCGACGGCGGCCTGACGCTGGCCGGGCTGGACGTCGAGCTGATCGACCTGTCGGTGAGCGTCAACGTCACCCAGATCACCGACTACAGCCAGTACAGCCTTGATCTGGCGGGATTGTCGGTGTCCTTCAGCGGCGGCTCGGTCAGCGTGTCGGGCGGGCTGCTGAAGCAGAACAACCCGCTGCGCTACGACGGCCAGCTTCTGGTCAAGGCGGGCAGCTTCTCGCTCTACGCCGTCGGCTCCTTCGCGCTGATCCCGGTCGATCCGGACAGGCCCGACGGCGACAAGGCGGTGTCCTTCTTCGTCTTCCTGAACCTGAACGCGCCGCTGGGCGGCGTGCCGGCCTTCTTCGTCAACGGCGTGGCCGGCGGCTTCTCGGTCAACCGCAACATCATCGTTCCCGATGCCGGGAACATCATGTCCTTCCCGCTGATCCAGGGCGCGATTTCCCAGGCGACCTTCGGCAGCGATCCGACGCCGGCCAGCGCGCTCGCCGTGCTGTCGCAGGACGTCTATCCGCAGATCGGCAGCTATTGGGTCGCCGCCGGCCTGAAATTCTCCAGCTTCCAGATCCTCGACGTCTTCGCCATGCTGCTGGTGAAGTTCGGGCGGGAGTTCGAGATCGACGTCATCGGCGTCGCCACCGCCACCCTGCCGCCGCAGGTCTCGCCGTCCGCGGCGCTGGCCTACATCGAGCTGGCGCTGGTCGCCTCGTTCAAGCCGGACGAGGGCGAGATCTCGGTCACCGCCCAGCTGACCCCCAGCTCGTTCCTGCTGGCGAAGGACTGCAAGCTGACCGGCGGCTTCGCCGCGAAATTCTGGTTCGGCTCCAATCCTTATGCCGGCGATTTCGTCATCACGCTGGGCGGCTACAACCCGTCCTTCCAGCCGCCGGACCATTACCCCAACGTGCCGCGTCTGGGCTTCGACTGGCCGGTGCTGAGCAGCTCGGCCATGACGGTCGGCGTGTCGGGCGGCACCTATTTCGCCCTGACGCCGTCGATGATCATGGCCGGCGGCTATCTGAAGGCGCTGTTCAAGGCCGGGCCGCTCAAGGCGTGGTTCAACGCCGGGGCCGACTTCCTGATCGCCTGGCAGCCCTTCTATTATTATGCCGGGGTGCAGGTGTCGGTCGGCGTCTCCTTCGGCTTCGAGGTCGCAGGCGTCAAGGTGACGCTGACCGCCGAGCTGGGGGCCGGGCTGGAGCTGTGGGGGCCGCCCACCGCCGGCAAGGTCAAGGTCAGCTGGTACGTCATCTCCTTCACCATCCCCTTCGGCGACCAGGGTCAGGATCTGTCCAGCACCCAGCCGCTGAGCTGGGAGGAGTTCGAGGCGCGCATGCTGCCGCAGCCGGACTCGCAGACGGCTCCCCTGGCAAATGCCCGGACGGCGTCGATGATGCTGGCGGCGGCGGAGGGGGACGGCACATCCTCCGGCAACACGGACGGTGCGGACGCCACCCAGGTGGTCGTCAACATCCAGGTCAGCAGCGGCCTGCTGAGCGATACCGGGGAGTTCGGGCCGACGGTCCAGTCCGCCCCCTTCGCCATCGATTTGCGGTCGGTGATGCCGGCCTCCACCGTCACCGTGGCGGAGTCCAGCTATCAGGCCTCCAGCCCGTCGCTCGGCATCCCGCCGATGGATCTGCCGGACATCACGACCGCGATGGCCGTCACGCTGGAATCGCAGGACGATCAGGGGGCCTGGAGCACCCTGTCCATCGACCGGCCCGGCCTGACGCCGGCAACCCTGTCGGGCGGTGCGGCGGCGGCGATGTGGTCGACGCAGGCCTTCGACCCGGTGGGCAAGCCGTCCTCCGACTTCATCGCCGGTGCCGCCTTCGGCATGACCCTGGCCGCCACCGGTGACCATGTGGTCGACACGCTGGCGCCGATGGACCTGCTCACCTCCTTCGGCTACGAGCAGGCCGACCCGCTGCCGTTGCCCTTCGCCGTCACCCCCGTCTACACCGCACCGGCGGCGCTGTCGCAGGACGGCCGCTTCGCCGTCCTGATGGGCAGCATCATGGCGCCGACGCCCTCGACCCTGCGCAGCCAGGTGATGCAGGCGCTGGAGGATGCCCAGGTCGCGGTCATCGTCGACCAGAACCTGTCGGTGATGGCGAGCTTCGCCGACCAGATCTTCCAGGCGGCGCCCAGCCTCGCCAAGCTCGGCTTCGACCTTGCGACCTCCGGTCCGCAGGCGCTGACGGCGCCGCAGCCCAAGCGCGCCGCCAGGGTTGCGGCGGTGGAGGGTCCGCTCGCCCCGCGGCTGCTCGGTTCCTTGCAGGCCTACGCGCTGCCCGCAGCGGCGCCGCGGCGCATCCAAATGGCCGGTGCTGCGGCCCGCAAGGGATCGGTGCTGCTGCCGGCGCCGCGGGTGACGATGCGCTGGGCCGATGCCGACGTCCGTCCGACGCGCGGCGGCGCCCGGACGCTCGCCGGTGCGGGAAGCGCGCCGTCCGCCATCGAGGCCGGCCTCAGTCTCCAGCCCGGATCCGTCGCGGTGTTCGATGCCGGACGGGGGGCGGGGGTGCCGATGCTGGAACTGACGGGCGGAACCCCGGTGATGGTCCACGCCTTCGACAAGGCCGGCCGCATCCTGTCCAGCCGTCTGGTCTCGCCGGCCGGCAGCACTGCCGAGCCTTTGCCGGCCGACACCGCCCAGGTGACGCTGGTCGGGGTGGACAGTGCCGGGACGGCGCCGGTCGCGGGCTGGAACCGGCACAGCACGCTGGTCCAGGCCGACCGCTACACCCTGCTCGGCAGCGGCTGCACCGTGCGGCCCCAGGCCGGACCGCGCCCGCAGCGCGGCCAGCGCGATGCGGCGCCGATTGCAGCACGGGGACCGGTGGAAGGGGCGGCGATGCTGACCCGCAACCGCGTCCAGACCGGTGTCGGCAGCACCGCGCCGGGCTGGGTGGAGACCGTCTTCGGCCACACCGTCGGAACCGTCGCGGTGGTGCTGGACCGCAGGGCGGATGCCGATGCGGTGACGGTGAAGATCGCTGCGACCGGTTCCCCCTGGACGGTCGAGTACGGCGTCGCGGCGACCCCGGCGGCCCGGATCGCGGCCGGCGATGGCACCATCCTGCTCTACGACGCGGCGGCTCTGGCCGCGACGGGGACCGCCGAAGCCGCCGGTGACGGCGAGCGGCATGCCGTCCTGGTGCGCGGCGTCGAGGGGCTGGCCGGCGTCTACGGTCTGGCCGGCACGCCGGCCGAGGTGGAGGCCGGCTGGGACGGGCTGTCGCTCCCGGCGCTGGGGCGCAGCGTGGCGCCGCGTTCGGCCCTGGGCCAAGGCCTGGGACGGGCTGGAGCGGCGAAGGCCGGCGGCCCGACCCTGCTGCGGTTCGTCCGCAGCGAGGCGGCATAGCGGTGCGGGTGCCCCCGCCCCGGCGGGGTGGGGGCGATTGGCAGGACAGGTTCGTGAGGAAGGGGATCCCACATGTCGAACGCGATCGCGCTGGCCGGTGACGGCGACGCGCTGCAATCCGGCCAGATCCGGTTCAGCGAAGCGGCCCTGCCGCCGCTGCCTGCCGGGACCTATCGGCTGAGCGCCACCCAGACCGTGGATGGCATCAAGGATCAGGACACGCCCCCCACCTACACGGCGGTGCAGACCTTGCAGATCCAGGGGCCGCGCTTCGCCCTGGCGCCCGGCGACCTGCAATCGGTGATGCCGCCGGCCAACCAGACGGGCTCCTGGGAGAACACGCTGCCCAACGTGGTGCTGCGCCGGCGCACGCTGCCGTGGGAACGCACGCTGGACGGCAGCGTCCCGCCGGCGGACAGCGTTCCGGCGCCGTGGATCGGCCTGCTCACGGTGACCGCCGCCGAGCTGGGCGGCGAGGCCGGCGCGGTCGCCGCCCCCTCGCCCGTGCACAGCGGGACGGTGTCCGATCTGGTCCAGCCGACCAACCCGGCGGTGCTGGGACCGCAGCTGTCGGGCGTCTCGCAGGCCGAGATGCAGACGGGCCTGCTGCTGCTGGACTTGCCGGTGACGCTGTTCCAGTCGGTGGCGCCGACGCTGGCCGACCTGTCCTGGCTGGCCCATGTGCGCGAGGTCAACACCGATCACAAGGAGATCCTGGGGCTCGACGAGGATGGCACCTTCTCCATCGTCGTCGGCAACCGGACGCTTCAGCCGGGGGCGGTGAACTACCTGTTCCTGGTCTCGCTGGAAGGCCACCAGAACCATCTGGCCGGCAGCACCATTCCCTCCACCTACACCACCATCCGCTTCGCGTCGCTGGCGTGGTGGAAGGTGCAGGCCGATGTCTCCAGGGGCGACTTCATCGAGATCATGCAGGCCCTGCCCGACAATGGCGGCGTCGATCTGGTGCAGATGCCCCATTTGCCGATCCCGGCCTCCGGCAACGGGAACGCCGACGACCCGTCCGCCATCGCCGCCATGGGGCTCGGGATGGGCTATGTGCCGCTGACCTACCGCATGCGGGTGGGCGAGCAGGCGACGGCCTGGTACCGCGGCCCGGCCAGCGCGGTGCCGACCAAGGCCGACGGGCTGGGGCCGTTCGTCTTCAGCGATCAGGCGATCCGCTACGACCCGACCACGGCGCTGTTCGACGTGTCGCAGGCCGCCGCCTGGCAGATCGGCCGGCTGCTCGCCCTGTCTGACTCCACCTTCGCCCGGCTGATGTTCCTGTGGCGCAAGGAGTTCCATCAGGCGGTCGCCGCCAATGTGGTGCTCGGGCAGATCGCCGATGCGCTGCCGGTCACGGTGGAGACGATGCGCGCGCTGCCGGCCGCCGGACCGGGGAATGGCGGGCGCACGCTTGCCCTCTCGCACCAGACCGCCGCCGTGGCGCTGGCCCAGGCGTTCGCCGGGCTGGCGGGGCGGAAGGTGGCGGTTCCCGCCGCCGATGGCGGAAGCCTGTCCGGCATTCCCCGCCGGATCCGCCGCGAGGACCGGCCGCCGGTCGCGGCGGCTCCAGGCCTGCAAAGTAACGGCCTGCGGACAACCGGCGTGAAGGCTGCTGTTGCCGCGGAGTCCGCGACGGGTGCCGCCGATCCGCTGGAGGCGCTGCTCGACCACGTATTCGGCCCTTCCGCGGAGTGATCGTCATGGACCGTGCCATCAGCAACCGCGCCGCCACCTTGCAGGCGCTCATCGACACGGCGACCGCCCCGGCGCTGGCCGCGCTGCGCTCCGGCCCGGCGCACGCCCGCGTCGCCCTGCCGGCCGCCGTCGCTCCCGCCGCCTCCGGTGCGGCGGCCACGCAGCCCACCGTTGAGCTGCCGGACCCGCCTCCCGCCGTCATCGACTGGCTGGCCCGCGCGGCGCTGCTCTACGGCGTGCCGTTCGAGTACATCACGCCCGACGGGCGGATGCTGCCCAAGGAATCGATCCGCTTCTTCTATGTCGACCTCAACTGGATCCACCGGCTGCTGGAGGGCGCGGTGAGCATCGGGCTGTCGACCAGCGCCGATTCCGTGCAGATGATGGCGACCATCGAACAGCTGGTCGATCAGGCGCTGTCGCACAGCTCGACGGTGCGTCCGTCGCTGCGCGCCAAGGCGACCAGCGGCCACAGCCGCGCCGGTGCCGCGCTGAAGGCCGCCGCCGCCCAATCCAGTGCCGCGGGCGGAACGGCGACCGGCCCGATCACCGGGCTGCTGATCCGCTCGGCCGCAGTTTCCGGCTGGCCGGGGGTGGAGGTCAGCGCCTATGCCGACGATGCCGCCACCCAGAAGCTGCCGCTCCTGCGGCTCGACCGCCTGTCGGACGATGTGCTGATCGCCCTGTTCGACGGGCTGCCGCGGGTGGTGAACTTCCTCCAGCCGCCGGAAAGCCTGCATTTCGGCGTCCGCCCGACCACCAGCTTCCCCAGCGGCTACATGAGCTTCCTGCGCGGACTCGGCTATGGCGGCTATCCCGCCGGCCAGCAGATCCAGGGCCAGCAGGCGGCGGTCGCCATGCGAAGCGGCGCGGCGGCCGGCGTGCTCGACGTCGCCGCCTCGGCCGCCTCGCTTCAGACGGCCATGAGGACGCTGGGCGCGCTGGACAGCGCCGGCACCTTCACCGCCGCCGAGTTCGCCGTGCAGATGGTGCGGGCGGCCGGCATGCAGTCCTTCCAATGGGGCGCCAGCGCCCCGACGGGCCAATGGGGCGCCAGCGCCCAGACTGAACCCACCGCCCCCGCCGTGGGCCGGATCGCGGGTTGATCGGAGCGCAGACCATGACGGATACCCAGTCCAACACCGCCGCCGCCTCTGCGTCCGACACCATCGTCGATCCGCTGTGGCCCGGTCCCAGCCTGTTCGTGCCGATCGGCATCGAATGCCTGCTGGTCGGCGTTCCCAACCAGCAGGGCAGCTGGGCCGACCTCGCCATCGACTACCGCAAGGTTCCGGCGAACGTCGATCCCGAGCCGCAGCCCTTCCAGCTCCGTCCCGCCAACGCCCCCCCCGGCACCGGCGCCCATTTGCAGGCGACCCTGCCGATGGGCTACCGCCAGGGGCACCAGCAGCCCGACGGATCGGTCCTGTTCCCGCCGATCCCGAACCGCTGGCTGGTGGCCCGCTCGGTGGTGACGACGCCCGGCGCCGCTCCGGTGTTCACCGTGTGGGTGTTGCAGGGCGATTTCCTGGGCGACATGGGGGAGGGCAGCAACACCTATCCCGACCCCGTCCAGACCGGCAACACCCAGTGGGTCGGCCGCGCCTTCACCTTCGACAATTGGACCAACCCGGCCGGTCCGGCGCAGCCGCTGCTGCGGTCGGTCGGGCCGGGCTCCGTCAGCTGGGTGGTCACCTACGACAACACGCTGAACGTGCTGAGCTTCTACGACAGTCTGTCGGACGTGTCCGCGGGCAATGTCACCTACGCCATGCTCGGCTGGTACAGCCCCTCGGACTTCGATCCGCTGCTGGGCGTCACCGACGCCGACCCGCAGGGCTTCACCACCGAGGACGCGTGGCAGTCGATCCTGAGCACGCTGCTGCTCAACGTCCATGGCGAGTCCGGGCTGGCGGCGGCGGAGGCGGCCTGGCAGGACTGGCAGGCGGCCAATCCGATCAGCGGGGGTGCGGCCATCCCGGCGATCCAGATGCAGCTCGCCAGCCAGACGCTGTGCCACGGCATGGTGTTCGGCATGGCGTGGAACGGACCGCAGCAGAGCTACCCGCGCGACCCGGTGCTGAACGGCCAGAATCCGGTGTCGGTCGCCGTCGGCGGCACCGGCGTCGAGGCGATTGCCGCCTGGATGGCCAATATCCTGAACCAGCCCGATCTGGAGGATCTGATCCTCGCGGTGCAGCAGGATCTGGTGTTCGACTATCTCCAGCAGCCGTCGGTGTTCGCCACCCGAACGCTGGAGGCGCGCTTCGCCAAGGCCGACGGTGGCACCGTCTGGCTGGTGGCGCGGCCCGACTACGATCCCTCCGACCGCGGCCGGACCCTGCAGACGGTCGACCTGTCGCCGGCCCAGACCCAGGCGCTGACCGCGCTCAACGACGATCAGGCGGCGCTCGACGCAACCAGCCAGCTGATCGCCTCGAATGTCTGGCAGCTCTTCGCGTTGGTCTACAAGCTCCAGCAGCTCGGCCCCTTCTCGCCGGACACCCAGACGGTCCAGGACGCCATCGACGCCGTCATGGCCACGCTGACGACGCTCGACGCCCAGCGCACCGCCCAGGCCGCCGCCGTCGAGACCGACAGGACGGCCCTGCTAGGCCTGCTCGGCACCGCGTTCGTGCTGTCCAGCAACGGCGACACGCGGTTCCACGCCCCGGCGGCGACGACGGTCATGGTGGCCGGCGCCCAGCAGGACACCCGCCTGCTGCCGCCCGGCACCGACGGCGGCCCCGAGGACAGCCTGTTCAGCCGCTTCACCGGCCAGACGGTGTCGGCGCTGACGGTGATCGAGCCGGTCGGCGGCACCACCCAGACCATCGATGCCAATGACCTGACCAGCCGCGTCCCCACCCTGCCGCCGGCCAATTCCGGCGTGCCGAAGGAGATGACCGACTATCTGGTCGAGGTGATGCTGTTCGACACCTCCAACGCGCGCTTCCTGGCCGCCATCGCCTATCAGAAGGCCGGGGTCACGCCGACGTCCGCGCAGCTGGACACGCTGGCCGCCACCATCGCCGCCCAGCAGACCGCACCGTGGAACGCCACCCCCGCCACCCCCTACAACGAGGAGACGGTGGGGGCCGCCGTCGGCTTCACCGGCGTCGTGCCGCTGAAGCGGTCGGTGCTGCCCTGGTCGCCGCCCTGGACGCCGCTCTACATCGACTGGCAGGTCACCTGGTATCCGACCGCGGACGCCGCCGCCGGCATGCTCGACGGCTGGACGCTGGAGGGCTTCGACTACAGCTGGACGGGCAACTCCATCGGCACCGCGAGCGAGACCATCAGCGGCCGGTCGCTGGTGGGCACCCAGATCGCCGCCGGGCTGGCGGAGAAGCTGAACGATCTGGTCACGCTCAATCCCAACTTCGACGAGCTGCCGCAGTACCAGCAGGACGCCCTGACCCAGGCCGCCGCCGACATCGCCGAGTATGACATCGTCACCGAGGCGCTGAGCGGCTTCGGCGGGTTCATGCTGATGCAGCAGGGCCAGATGACGGAGCTGACCAGCGACGATCCGGCCATCGAGTCCTGGCTGGAGCTGGCGCCGTCCGTCGTGCCGCTGCCGGGCAGCGGGACCGACGGCAGCGCACCGGCCTTCTACCCGGTGCGGTCCGGCCATTACGTCATCAACCAGCTCTGGGTGGTGGACGCCTTCGGACAGATCCTGCGCACCACCAACCCCGGCCAGGACGTGCTGCCGATCCGCTCCAAGAGCGTCACCACCCCGGACGCCGGCGGCCAGGACAACAAGCGCTTCGTCCAGGTGGCGCCGCGCATCCAGCAGCCGGCCCGCGTGGCGCTCACTCTGCTGGACGCCGGGGACGATGCGATCCCCACCAACTCGTCCAACCTGACCAGCCCGGTCGCCGGCTGGCTGCTGCCCAACCATCTGGACAACAGCGTGCAGGTGTTCGCCGCCGACGGGACGCCGCTGGGCGAGATCCTGCCGGTGGAGACCGACACCGGCCGCGGCATCCGCTGGGATCCGGCACCGGGGCTGAACCTGCCGCTGGGGTCGCCGCCGGCCATCGGCAACGCCCATCTTCTCGGCTTCGTGCAGGGGCTGCTGGCCCAGGGGCCGGTCTCCGGCGATCAGGCGTTGCAGGATCTGCTGGACGTCATCGACGTCACGCTGTGGCGCACCACGGCGACGCCGCAGCCGGACGGCGACAATCTCGCGGTGCTGATCGGGCAGCCGGTGGCGGTGGTGCGGGCGGACATCGCGCTGCATCTCGACGGCGACCCGGCCTACGACCAGTCCTGGGCGGCCACCGGCCAGAACGACGACGGCGGCGTCACCGCCATGCCCTTCCCCGTCTATGTCGGCGACATCGCCTATGACGGCAACGGCGCGCTCGGCTTCTTCCTCGACGACGATTACTCGCTGCTGAATCCGCTGCGCGGCTTCGACACCGCCTTCGGCACCGTGCGCCGCGCCCTGTCCTCGCGGACCGGCAACCCGCGCAGCAACCTCGGCAGGGCGATGGCGCGGCTGCCGGCCCTGCTGGCGGCGAGCGGCCCGGCCACCACCTCGGGCTATCTGAACCCCGACCCGTCCTTCCCCCTGCTGCCCGACGGGCCGGTCCACCGGCTGACGGTGCTGATGGACCCGCGCGGCTCCATCCCCGCCGTCTCGGGCATCCTGCCGGTGGAGACGGTCTCGCTGCCGCCGGGGGTCGTTTCGGCGATGAACACCCTGCTGGCCACCTTCCGCGTCGGGCCGCTGCTGATCGACCCGCGCGAGGTGCAGATGCCGCTGCCCGGCAACGTCTCCGGCACCTGGTCGTGGATCGCCAGGACCGGGGTCACCGTGTGGGAGACGGTCGCGAACCTGAAGAGCAGCCAGCCCCAGGCACTTCTGCCGACGGCCATACCGGCGGCGCGCGAAGGCTGGCTGGGGCTGGTTCCCACCCCCTCCAATGGCCCCTCCAATGGCCAGTCCGGCGGCTCGCTCAAGACGGCCCAGCCCGTCGCCGACCAGAAACTCGCCCACATGCAGTTCCACGAGAGGTACAAAGCCATGGCAGCGGCCCCGACGGCGACCACACCGCCCTATTACCAATACCGGTTCGACCCCAACAGCCTGATCATCGGCGCGACGACCGCGCCGACGCTGACCGTCACCAACCCCAACGCGACGACGGCGCTGACGGGCACCCAGACCATCTACGTCAAGATTCCGGTGGGCACCGGCGCCGACGCCATCGCCACCAGCCTGGGCGGGGTTTCGGTGACCACCAGCGCCCCGGCATGGCTGGCCCTGCCCTTCTTCAGCACCAACCCGCCCTACATCAAGCTGACCGGCCCGGCCCTGGCGGCGGGAGCCAGCCTGTCGGTCTACATCAACAATCTGGTGGTCAACGATGCGGTCGGCACCGCCGCCTTCCCGGTCCAGGAGAGCTTCACCGGTGGCGGCACCACGGCCGTCACCATCGCCAAAACCAACCAGCCGCTGGCGATCCAGCAATTCTACGCCAACCCCATCACCGTCGCGCAGGGGCAGTCGACGACGCTGAACTGGACGGTTTCGGGCGGCAGCTACGTGCTGATCCAGCCCGGCAACATCAAGCGCCCGGTGCAGGGCAGCAGCTTCACCGACAGCCTGCAGATGCCGGTGTCGCAGGCGCAGACGATCTACACGCTCCAGCTCTACACCGACGACCGTCAGTTCAAGCAGGCCGTCACCACCGCCTATCTCGGGCCGGTCAGCGCCACGCTGTCCTGCGATCCGGGCGGCCCGATCGACACCGACGCCAGCGCGGTGTTGAGCTGGAGCAGCACCTACGCCGTCACCCCGCTCTATCTGTCCACCCCCAGCGGCGCGCAGCGCGTCGGCGCCCAGGGGCAGCAGAGCGTAATTCCCGGCAGTTATCTGAGCGGCAACCAGTCCAGCGTGACCTTCTCGTTGCAGGCGCTGGGCTATCAGGGGCCGGTCAACCAGACGGCGACGGTCACCTTCAACCCGGTGCGCATCCGCTGGTTCCGCTACACCGACTCCAGCCTGACCCAGGTCACCTACAACGTGGTCAATCCGTCTCCGGGATCGCCGACCCTGAGCACCAGCGGTCAGGACTACACGCTGACCGCCTATGGTCCGGGTGCGGGAAGCGGGCCGCTGGTCGCCCATCTCGGGCCGGGACAGTATCTCCAGGTCCAGCTGCTCAGCGCGACGCCGAGCCCGGCCACCCCCGGCGCCACCGTGACGGTCAGCTACCAGACATTGAACGCCGCGTCGGCAACCCTGGCGGTCGGCAACCAAGCCGCGATATCAGTTCCGCTCGACGCGACAAAACAGACGGGTCAGACAACCATTACAGCGCCATCGGCCTCGACTGTGCTAACATTGACCATCTCCGGTAACGGACAGGCGCCGGTCTCCAGCGAGCTGGACCTGCCGGTCACCGCCGGCTGACGCGGCCCGCGCCGCCGCCATCCCGATACCCAATCGACCTCAACCGAAGGAACGCCGATGCCCGACTCCACCCCCTTCGCCGACAGCCCGGTCTGGGGCGGTATCAAGGACTGTATCGTCAAGGTCGTGCCCAGCCTGCGCGAGACCGAGTTCACTCCCGACACCCGTTTCGACCGGCTGGGGCTGGCGTCGATCCAGGTCATCACCATCACCTTCGAGATCGAGGAGCTGTTCGGCGTCGGCATCGTCGACGAGGGGCTGGACGTCTTCGAGACCTGCGGCGAGCTGGAGGTGCTGGTCCGGCGTCTGGCCGCCACCAGAGAGGTGACGGCATGACAGGCGGTCGGTACCGCCGTCCCGACGGCTCACACCGGGTGGTGGTGACCGGCGTGGGCGCCGTCACCGGCTTCGGCGTCGGCCTTCCCGCCTTCTGGCAGGGCGTGACCGAGGCGCGCACGGCCATCCAGCCCACCCGCCGGACCTTCGAGGCGATGGAGGTCGTCCGTCCCGCCGCGACCGTCGCCGGCTACCGGCCGCTGGATCATTTCAGCGAGGCGCAGCTGCTGACCTGCGAACCCTTCGTGCAGTATGCGCTGCTGGCCGCGAACGAGGCCATCGCCGCCGCCGGCCTGACCTCCGCCGACCTGACCGATGCGGCCATCGTGCTCGGCTGCGGCGGCGGCGGCGAGATCTCGCGCGAAGAGACGGCCATCCACCTGTTCGCCAACCGCCGGCCGCGCGCCCATCCGACCACGGTGCCGCGTACCAACCACCAGGCCTGCTGCGGCATGATCGCCATCGAGCACGGCATCCTCGGGCCGTCCTTCGTCGTCGCCACCGGCTGCGCCTCCGGGTCGCACGCCATCTCGCAGGCGGCGATGATGGTGCGTCACGGTTATGTCGACCGCGCGCTGACCGGCGGGACCGAGGCCAACGTCATCTATGCGGTGATGCGCGCCTTCGACGCGGCGCGGACCATCGCCTCCGACACCTGCCGCCCCTTCTCCACCGGCCGCTCCGGGCTGGCGCTCGGCGAAGGCTCCGGCATCCTGGTCATCGAGACGATGGAGTCCGCCGACAGGCGCGGCGCCCCGGTGCTGGCCGAGATCGCCGGCTTCGGCATGTCGAGCGATGCCACCGACACCGTCCAGCCGACGATCCGCGGCCCGGTCCGGGCGGTGATGCAGGCCCTGGCCGATGCCGGACTGCGCACCGATGAGATCGGTTATCTCAATGCCCACGGCACCGGGACGCCGCTGAACGACCGGGTGGAAACGGCGGTGGCCCATGCGGTGTTCGGTCCCCATGCGGCGCGGCTGATGATGTCCTCCACCAAATCGCAGATCGGCCACACCTTCGGCGCCGCCGGTGCGCTGGAGCTGATCGCCACCATCCTCGGCCTCACCCGTGGCGTGGCGCCGCCGACCGTCAATTACCAGGGTGCCGACCCCGACTGCGACATCGACTGCGTTCCGAACGAGGCGCGCGCCCATCGCTTCGACGCCGCCGTCTCGCAGTCCTTCGCCTTCGGCGGCGTCAATGCGGCCATCGCCGTGCGGGCGGTGTGAGGCGGCGATGACGGGGCTTCTGAACTGGCTCGACCATGGCGGGGCCGCAGGCGACCCGCTGTGGCATTTTCCCGCCGAAGGGATGGACCGGCGGCTTTCGGAGCTGCGGACCCGGTCCGGCGCCATCGCTGCCGGGCTGGCGGCTCGCGGCATCCGGCCGGGTGACCGCGTGGTGATGCTGCTCGACACCGGCTCGTCCGCGATCTGCCTGCTGCTGGCGCTGTGGCAGCTGCAAGCCGTGCCGGTGCCGCTGCGGCCCTGGTCGGGAACGGTTTCGGAGACGGCTTCGGAGAAGGCGGGCGGCTTCCTGCGTTTCCTGCTGGAGGTGACGCGGCGATGCGATGCGCGGCTGGTGGTGACCGACCGTCCTGCCGTCGTTCCGCAGCTCGACCCTTTGCTGACCACGGTGGAGGCGCTGGAGGCGCCGCTTGAGCGGTTGCCTCTGACCGTAGGCGATGGCGAGTGCAGGGCCGACGGGCTGGCGCTGATCCAGTTCAGTTCGGGCAGCACCGGGCAGCCGAAGGGCGTGATGGTCACCCACGCCATGGTGATGGCGCAGCTCCGCCAGCTCGCCGACAATTATGCGGCTGCCGGCAGCGGCCGGCCGCCGCGCTCGGTTGCGTCCTGGCTGCCCTTCTATCATGACATGGGGCTGTTCATCGGCATCCTGTTGCCGCTGTTCACCGGGGCCGATGCGATGGTCGCACCCCCCGCCTGGTACATGCGCAATCCGGCGCGCTGGTTCGCCGCGATGGCCGCGCGGGGCAGCGATCTGACTTTCTCCACCAGTTCGGTGCTGGCGGCGACGCTGCGCGGGGTGCGCCGCCTGCATGGCCGCGGCTGCGACCTGTCGGCGCTGATCCTCTATGTCGCCGCCGAGAAGATCAGCCCGGCGGTGCTGGACGAGGCGGCGGCGGTGCTGGCGCCGCTGGGGATGCCGCCATCGCAGCTGCGCGCCGGCTATGGCATGGCGGAATACACGCTGGGCTGCACCCACAGCCGCGAACCGGGGCTGCGCCGGCTGCGCGTGCGCATCGCTCCGGGGGGCCGGGTGCTGACGGACGACTCCGGTGACGGTGGCGGTGAAAAGCTGGACCTCGTTTCGGTCGGCAGGCCCAACGATGCCTGCGACCTCGTCGTGCGCGACGAGGCGGGATGTCCGCTCGGCGAGTTGATGCTGGGCGAGATCACGGTCGCCGGGCCCTGCCTCACCCCCGGCTACTGGCGGGACGAGGCGATGACGCAGCGGGCGCTCGGCCGGGGATGGATGCGCTCCGGCGATCTGGGGTTCCTGCACGACGGCGAGCTGTTCTTCGTCGCCCGCAAGGACGAGATGCTGGTGGTGGGCGGCCGCAACGTCATCCCCGCCGATGTCGAGCTGGAGGTCGAATCCCTGCCGTTCGTCGGCCCCGGACGCGCGGTGCTGTTCGCCGCCGACGAGCCCGGCGGGCCGCGTCAGGTGCTGCTGGTCGAGGGCAACGCCACGTCGCCGCCGCCAGTGGTGAGCGGACGGCTGACGGCGATCCGGCGCTGCATCCTCGACGGCTTCGGCTTCGTGCCGACCGACATCGCCGTCGTGCCGAAGGGAACCATCGAGAAGACCTCCAGCGGCAAGAAGCGCACCGCGGTCATCCGCCGCCGCTGGCAGGCCGGAGCGATCCCGCAGCTGGCCTGACGGGGATCGCGGCGGACCGCCCGACAAGGCGGATGATCAGGCTGCGGGTGCTTGGGCCTGGAGAGTGATCCGCTCCCCCGGCTGGGCGAGACTTATGCGTGTGCCGGCAGCGCAGGCGGCGGCCAGCCGGTCCCGTTCGCCCATGCGGACATGATAGAGGCGCATCGCGCGGACGCCGAGCCGGTCGGGGAAATCGGACAGCTGGCTGAAGGCGGCGTGGAAGGGCTGGAGCGGGTCCGGCTCGACCGTCAGGCACTCGTGGAACAGCAGGTCGGCGCCGCGGAAGAGATCTTCGGAGTCAGGCGTGGCGCGGCCGTCGCCGGAATGGGCGAAGGCGACGCCGCCCGCCTCCAGCCGGATGGCACGGTTGGGCATGGAATGGCGGGTGAGGGCGGTGCGCAGGCGGAAGGGGCCGAGCGTGCCGTTTTCCGGGGTTTCGATCCAGCGCAGCGGAAAGGAGAGCGAGCGTTCGGGATCGGTGGCGCCGGCCTGGAACAGCAGGGCCAGCTGCTTCCACCCGCCGACGGTGGTGACGATGTCCAGCGGCTTGCTGCGGCGGTCGTCGGTCCAGCGGATCAGCGTCGGCACCAGACCGAAGCAATGGTCGGGGTGATGGTGGGTGAAATAGAGCGCGTCGATGGCGTCGGGGTCCGGCACCTCCCGCCACAGGACGGGCGGCACCGAATGGCCGCAGTCGATCATCAGGCGGAAGCCGCCGGCGGCGACGATCAGAGAGGAGTTGGCGAAGGAGGGGTCGGCCGCTTCGCCGACGCCCAGAACCTGGATGTCCATGGGGGTCAATGTCCGACTTTGGCCAGCACGTCGGCCTTGAGGAAACGTTCGATCACCAGCATGAAGCCCACCGAGGGAACCAGCAGGATCAGGGCGGTGATGGCGGCGATCTGGAAATTGCCGCCCATGCCGGCGTTGAACATGAGCAGCGGCAGGGTGGAGATGTCGGGCACCCCGACGAAATAGGTGCCGGTGAACTCGTCCAGCGATTCCAGGAAGACGAAGATGGAACTCGCCATCACCCCCGGCGCCGCCAGCGGCAGGGTGATGCCGAAGAAGGTGCGCAGGGGGCCGGCGCCCATGTCGCGCGCCGCCTCCTCCAGCGAGCGGTCGACGGCGGCGAAGGCGGCGGCGGTGATCCAGACGGAGAAGACCAGCCCATGGACGGTGTGGACGAGAACCACGCCCGCCACCGTGCCGTTGAGGCCCAGCGTGTAGAAGATGCGCGCCACGTTGATGTAGACGGCGACGCTGGGAAAGGCCTGGGGCAGCAGGAAGGCCAGCAGGATCGCGCCCCGCCAGGGCAGCCGCAGCCGGGCCAGCGCATAGCCGGCGGGAACCGACACGGCGAGGCAGGCCGCCACCGTCAGCAGCGCGATGGTGACGCTGGTCGCCAGCGACGCCATGGCGTTGGAGCGCGGGGCGAACACCCGCTCCCAGAAGGAGAAGCCGTATTGCAGGGGCAGGGTGTGAGGGAAATACCATTTCTCCGCCACCGCCCACAGGCCGAGATTGGTCAGCGGCCCGAAGATGACGAAGGCCAGCACCCCCAGCGCCAGTCCGCGCGGAATCCAGGCGAAAATCCGGGCGAGGGCTCGCATTGGGATAAAAGAGGTCATCGCGCACCGCCCTGGCGCACGCCGTGCCGCAGGTAGAACCAGCCGACCAGACCGGCCATGGCGTAGGAGACGAAGCCGAGAGCGTTGGCGACGCCGTAATCGCCGTGGGCGTTGATGCGATAGGCCATGTCCACCGTGATCATCGTCGGGCTGTTGGGATTGATCATCATCGGCACCGACATCACCGACAGCATGGTCACGAAGCTGAGGATCAGCCCGACGACCAGCGTCGGCCGGACCTGGGGAACGACGATCTCGGCCAGGATGCGCAGCCGCCCGGCGCCGAGATCGCGCGCCGCCTCGATGGTCGAGCGGTCGAGCGAGGCCATGGCGCCCGCCACCATCAGCGCCACGAAAGGCGTCTGCTTCCAGACGAAGGTCACCACCACGCCGCGCCAGTCGAGCAGGCTCGCCGCCTGCAACGGCTCGATGATGCCGCCGCCGATCAGCAGATTGTTCATCAACCCATTCTTGGCGAGGAAGGAGCGCATCATCTGGGCGGCGACGATGAAGGGGATGAACAGCGGCCAGCGGTAGAGCCAGCGCAGCAGGGTGACCGCCAGCCGGTTCTCGCCGAGCGTCAGGTAGCCGCCGATGGCCACCGACAGCACGGCCACCAGCGCCGAGGACAGCAGCACGATGGCCAGCGTGAAGGCCATGTCGAGGCTGTACAGCTCGAACGCCTTGGCGACGTTTGCCAGCGTCCAGCCGCCGTCACGGCCCTGGAAGGCGCTGACCGCCGACAGACCCAGCGGGTAGAGGAAGAACAACGCCACCATCGCCAGCGCCGGCAGGACCAGCAGCACGCCCCACAGCCGGTCGGGAGCGATCCTGGCGGCGGGCAGGGCGGGGGTGCCGTCTCCCCCGCGCGAGCGGGGGAGGGCAGCGGGACGGCCGGCCGCCTCAGTTGGCAACGGTGCGCTCATAGGCTTCCATGATGTCGGTGAAGTAGCCCGACAGCGGGAAGGGCTTGCCCTTGCTCGCCAGCTCGTCCGGCTTCACGTCGGTGAACAGCTTGGCCCAGGTCTGGGCGTCCAGCTTCGGCTGTACGTAAGTGGCGTCGATGCCCGGATACCAGTTGAAGCGCTTGACGATGCCGTCGGCCTGCACCTCGGGGCTGGTCGCCAGTTCGATGAACTTGCGGGCGGCCTCCTGATTGGCGGCCTTGGCCGGGACCGTGTAGTACATCGGTTGGCCCGGCATGCCCGGACCGATCAGCTGGAGCTTCATCGCCGGGTTGAGGCGGCCGTCGGCCTGCCAGCTGTAGAACATGTCGACCCACACCGGACCCATGGCGATCTCGCCGCGGTTCAGCATGTCGAGCGTGCCGGCATTGCCGGGGGTCAGCGTGACGCTCTTGTTGAAGTCCTTCAGGCCGGACAGCGCCTTCTCGATCGCCGGCTTCATCGCGGCGTCGTAGGGGCCCTTCTCCAGCCGGGCGGCATCGCCGATGTTGGCGGCGGCCCAGCCGGTGACGAAGCCGACGCCCGACATGCCGCCCTTGATGCCGTTGTAGCCGAAGGACTTCGGATTGGCCTTCACCCACTCCGCCAGCTCGGCGTAGGTCCTGGGGGGCGCCTTCACCAGTTCGGGGTTGTAGGCCAGCGCGATCTGGCTGTGGAACATCGGCAGGACATAGCCGGTGACGTCGGTGCCGAGCGCGTTGCGCGCGCTGTCGCGGCTGGCGAGCGTGCCGGTCTTCACATCGCCGACGTAAGCCGACAGCATCTTCTCCTGCACCATCTGGCCGGCCATCTTCTGGTGGATGACGGCGACGTCGACATCCCATTTGGCGGCCCCGGCGGCGGCCTCGGCGCTCAGCTTCTCGTAGATCTTCTGCGATCCGCCGTCGCCCGGCCCGGTGCCGGCGGCGCGCACCTTGACGCCCGGATTCTGCGCCTCGAACTTCGGCGCCAGATACTCGTTGACGTAATCGACCATGTTCTGGTCGCCGGCGGTGAGCACGGTCAGCACCGTCTCGGCCTTCAGCGGCGCGGCGGAAAGACCGGCGGCGAGCGCCAGACCAGCGGCCCCGGCGAGCAGCGTCCTCAGCGTCGTGAGCGTCATGGAAAAATCCCCCTTCTTTCCCGATGGTGGACCGGATGGTTGAGATCGCCTCAGGCCGTTCCCGCCGCCTCCCGGCGGAGCGGGAAGCAATGCAGGGCCGAAGGCCGGATGACGATGGCGACGGCGTCGCCGACCGTGCGGCGGTCGTCGTCGTCGACCAGGAAGACCGTGCCGCCGACCGCGACGCCATAGCGCCAGCGGCCGCCGGGATATGCTGACTGCGTGATGCGGCCGCGCAGGACCAGCGCGTCGGACGGGGTGTGGCCGGCTGACGCCAGCCGCACGGATTCGGTGCGGAAATGCGCGGCGACCGGGCCGCTGCCGATCAATTCGAATTGTGCGCCGTCATCGCCGGCCGGCAGGCTGACGGCGTCGTGGTCCGGGCCGGCGGCAATCTCCAGCGTCCGCTCCGTCCGCGTCGCCTGTAAGGGCACCACATTGTCGGCACCGAGGAAGCTGGCGACGAAGGCGCTGGCCGGGCGGCGGTAGATCTCTTCGGGCGTGCCGATCTGGGCGATGCTGCCGGCGTTCAGGATGACGATGCGGTCGGCCATCACCATCGCCTCTTCGCGGTCATGCGTCACATGGACGGCGGTGATGCCGAGCCGCTGTTGCAGCGCACGGATTTCGTGGCGCAGTTCGAGCCGGATGCGGGCGTCGAGGTTGGACAGCGGCTCGTCCAGCAGCAGGATGTCGGGGTTGATCGCCAGCGCCCGGCCGAGCGCCACGCGCTGGCGCTGGCCGCCCGACAGCTGGGTGACGTTGCGGTCGGCCAGCCCGTCGAGCTTCAGCAGCCGCAGCATCTCGGCCACCCGCTCGGCGATGCGCGGGCGGGGCCAGCGGCGCAGCTTCAGGCCGTAGCCGATGTTCTGGGCGGTGGTCATGTGCGGCCACAGCGCATAGGACTGGAAGACCATCGCGGTGTCGCGGCGCTCCGGCGGCGCGCGGGTCACGTCGCGCCCGGCGATGGCGATGCGCCCGCCATCCACCGGCACGAAGCCCGACACCGCCCGCAGCAGCGTGGTCTTGCCGCAGCCCGACGAGCCCAGCAGCGCCACGAACTCGCCGGGGCGGACATGCAGGCTGACGCCGTTCAGCACGCGCGAGCCGCCATAGGCGACGGTCAGATTCTCGACATGCAATTCCGCCATCGCCGCAGACTTCCCGCATTTCCCGAAGTGGTCAGCGCCGTTGCATGCGTATGCAAAGCCGCTGACGCAGGGTTTAGGTGGGAAGCGTGAAGCCAGAATGATGGAATTGTGATGCTTTGGTGAATGCGGCGGGGTGGGGCGTCAAAAGCGCGTCAAAGGCGCGCCGATCCGCGCCTGACCAGCAGCGGGGGCGGGCGGTGCAGAACCGGCGGGGCGTCGGGGTCGGCCAGCCGCCGCTCCAGCATGTCGAGCAGGGTCGCCACGATGTCCTCGACCGGATTGCGGATGGTGGTGAGGGAGAAGCTCGGCCAGCCGGCCATCGGCACATCGTCGAAGCCGACGATGGACAGCTCGTCAGGAACCCGGAGGCCGAGCGTGGTGCGGGCGGCGTCGAGCGCGCCGAAGGCCATGGCGTCGTTGCCGCAGAACAGGGCGTCCGGACGGTCGGGACCGGCCAGCAGCCGCAGCGCCTCGCGATGGCCGCTGTCGTAGGTATAGTCGCCCTCTCCCGCGGCGGCCAGCGGCAGCCCAAGCTCCGCCAAGGCCGTGCGGAAGGCGCTGCCGCGCTCCTGCTCGGAAAAGGCGGTGGGGCGTCCGCCGAGATAGGCGATGCGGCGGTGTCCGGCCGCGACCAGAGCCTGCGCCACCAGACGGGCGCCGAGCGGGTTGTCGCAGCAGATGCTGTCCACCCCGTCCGCCTCCACCGCCCGGCCGTAGAGAAGCAACGGGACGCCGAGCGCCATCAGGCCGCGGATCGCCGCCGGAGAGACGCTGCCGGCCGTCACCACCACCGCATCCACCTGATAGTCGAGAGCGGCCATCGCCGTGCCGTCCAGCGCATCTGCCGGGTCGCCGCGCACCAGCAGCGGTTGCCTGCCGCGCGAGGCCAGACCGCGGGTGAGCGTTTCGAACAGATAGGGCTGGAACGGCCCGTCGAGATCGCCCATGACGACGCCGATCAGGTTGGTGCGCCGGGTCGTCAGGCTGCGCGCGATGGCGTTCGGGCGGTAGGACAGCCGCCGTGCCGCCTCCAGCACGCGGCTGCGCGTTTCCGCCGAAACGCTGGCCCCCTCGGTAAAGCACCGTGACACGGCCGACTGCGATACCCCCGCCAGCCTCGCCACATCCACTGCGGTCGCCCGCCTCCGCTCCCCCGCCACTGTTCCTCCGGCCGCTCGGTCGTGCGGCGAGTGTAAGGGCTTCGCGGCCTGGGTGCCAGACTGCCGACACCCGGTCGCTGATCGCGATGGCGACGCTGATGCGGTCGCCGCAAACGGCTGTCTTTCCACCGCCGCTTAAGGACGCAAGGTCGGCAGCCTCAGTCGTCCGGCTGCACCGGAATGCCGTGCTTGCGCAGTTTCGCGTAGAGGTTGGTGCGCGACAGGCCGAGGCTGCGGGCAGCCTCCAGCTTGTTGCCCCGGCAGCCGGCCAGCGCCTCCAGGATCAGCGACCGTTCCAGAACGTCCATCGCCGCGGCCAGCGGGCGCTTGCCCTCCAGCGGGGCGGGGCGGTCGAGGGGAGCGTCCGGCAGGATGTCGGCGAAGTCGTCGGCGAGGATGCGGTCGCCTTCGGTGCGCACATAGACCTGTTCGATGACGTTGGCCAGTTCGCGGATGTTGCCGGGCCAGTCATGGCGCCGCAGCGCGTCGAGCGCCGACGCGGTGAGGTCGCGCATCGGCTGGTCGAGGCTGAGCGCGACCTTCTCCGAAAACAGCGAGGCGAGAATTTCCAGATCGTCCCGGCGGTCGCGCAGCGCCGGCAGCTGGATCGGGAAGACGTTCAGCCGGTAATAGAGGTCCGGCCGGAAGGCGCCGCTGCGCACCATCTCGGCCAGCGGCCGGCTGGTCGCCGCGATGATGCGGACATCGACCTTGACCACCTGGTTGGAGCCCAGCGGCTCGACCTCCCGTTCCTGCAAGGCACGCAGCAGCTTGGCCTGCAACGGCAGCGGCATGTCGCCGATCTCGTCGAGGAACAGGGTTCCGCCGTCGGCCAGCTGGAACTTGCCGGGGCGCGGCTGGCGGCCGGCGCCGGTGTAGGCGCCGGGTGCGACGCCGAAGAACTCCGCCTCCAGCAGGTTTTCGGGGATGGCGGCGGTGTTGACGCCGACGAAGGGGCGGTGGGCGCGGTCGGAGGAGGCATGGATCGACTGCGCCACCAACTCCTTGCCGGTTCCGGTCTCGCCCAGCAGCAGCACCGCCGAATTGATCTGGCCGGCGCGGCGCACCAGCCGCTTGACCTGGAGCATCGCCGGGCTGAAGCCGATCAGGTTCTCGACCGTGTATTTCGACGCCCGGCTGGCGGCCAGTTCCTGCTCGACCCGGGTCAGCCGGGATTGCAGCTTGTTGAAGCGGTCGGCGATGGGGCGGAGATAGGTCAGGCTGTTCTTCAGCGCAAAGGCGAGGGCGCCGATGACCTCGCCGGTCTCGTCACGCAGCGGCAGGCGGCTGACCAGCAGCGTGTGTTCGCCATAGCGCATGATGTCGAGCGGCATCGACCGGCCGGTTTCCACCACCTCGCGCATCCGGCTGTGCGGGATGACACGCTCCACCGGCTGGCCGATGGCGTCCGCCCGTGACTGGAGCCCCAGCTGCGCCATCAGCTTCTCAGTGAACCAGACATGCTTGTCGTTCGACCAGACGATGCGGGCGTCGCGGTCGACCAGCAGGGCACCGTCGATCATCTCGTCGACCATTGCCATCAATGCGCACGCCGCAGCGAACTGCACGCTCCGATCCGTTGGCATTCCCAGCCCTCCCTAATACGGACTGTCAATATTGCGTACGGTATCTGTCAGAAAAATGAACACGATGGAAGGGCTGATTTCCTGGGGAACCGCGCTTCCCGACGGGCGGGACTGTGCGCACTCGCAAACACCGGGCCAGCATGCTTGAGCAGGCTTTCAACAAAACCGTGACTTAACAAGCGTTTGGCTGTCTGGCACAGCCGTTGCTTACCAAGCATTCCAAACAGCGTCCATAACGAACAATCAGAGCAACGCTCAATGGGCTCCGGTCACGCGGGACGAGGGAATGCACAGACCATGACACAGCAGCGCATCGCCATCATCGGTGCCGGGATGATGGGGCAGGGGATCGCGCAGGCATTCGCCGCCGCCGGCCATCGCGTCGAGATCCAGGAACCCGATGCCGTTCGCCGGGCCGGCATCCTCGACCGCATCCGCCAAACCCTCGGCGATCAGGCCCTCGGCGATCCGGGCAAGGACATCGCCATCCTCGACCATATCCGGCCGCATGAGACGCTGGAGAAGGCCGTCGCCACCGCCGACATCGTCATCGAGGCGGTGCCGGAGGATCTCGCCCTCAAGCAGCGCGTCCTGGCGGCGGTGGAAGCGGCGGCGCCGTCCCATGCGCTCCTCGCCAGCAACACGTCGGTCATCCCGATCACCCGGATCATGGAACCGCTGCGCGACCGCACCCGCGCGCTCGGCACGCACTGGTGGAACCCGGCCCATCTGATCCCGCTGGTCGAGGTGGTGCGGACGCGCGACACCGCCGACGCGGCGGTCGCCGCGATGACCGGCCTGCTGAGGTCCATCGGCAAACTTCCGGTGGAGGTCCGCAAGGATGTGCCCGGCTTCATCGGCAACCGCCTGCAGCATGCGCTGTGGCGCGAGGCCATAGCGCTGGTTCAGGACGGCGTGTGCGACGCCGAGACAGTCGACACCGTGGTCAAGGCCAGCTTCGGCCGGCGGCTCGCCGTGCTGGGACCGCTGGAGAACGCCGATCTGGTCGGCACCGACCTGACGCTGGCGGTCCACGGCCATGTCCTGCCCGACCTCGACCGCACGCCGGGCCCGCAGCCCCTTCTCAGCGAACTGGTCGCCTCCGGGCGGCTCGGCATGAAGACCGGCGCCGGTTTCCGGGTCTGGAGCGAAGGGCAGCGGGAGGAGGTCGCCGCCCGTCTCGCCGCCCATCTCCAGCGCCTGGACCACCCCGAACGCGGATAGCCGCCACGCCAACACGCCAAACTCGAACCGTCCGGGCCTTTCCATCCGGACCAGCACAGGAGGGCCTTGCATGGCCGCATCGAAGAAAAAAGTCATCATCAGCTGCGCGCTGACCGGATCGATCCACACCCCCACCATGTCGGACGCCCTGCCGGTCACGCCCGACGAGATCGTCGAGCAGGGTGTCGGCGCGGCGGAGGCCGGGGCGGCGATCCTGCATCTGCACGCCCGCGATCCCCGCACCGGCCAGCCGACGCCCGACCCGGCGGTGTTCATGGAGTTCCTGCCGCGGCTGAAGCAATCCACCGACGCGGTGCTGAACATCACCACCGGCGGCTCGCTCACCATGACGGTGCAGGAACGCCTCGCCGCCCCGCTGCTGGCCAAGCCGGAGATGTGCTCGCTCAACATGGGGTCGATGAATTTCGGCATCTTCCCGCTGGCCGACCGCTACAAGGGCTGGAAGCACGATTGGGAGGAGCCCTATCTGCGCAGCACCGACGACTTCATCTTCCGCAACACCTTCCGCGACATCGCCTATATCCTCGAACATCTCGGCGAGGGCTGCGGCACCCGCTTCGAGTTCGAGTGCTACGATGTCGGGCATCTCTACAATCTCGCGCATTTCCTCGACCGCGGGCTGGTGAAGACGCCGCTGTTCATCCAGACCATCTTCGGGATCCTCGGCGGCATCGGGGCGGAGGAACGCAACCTCGTCTTCATGCGCGAGACCGCCGACCGCCTTTTCGGCAAGGATTACGAATGGTCGGTGCTGGCGGCCGGCCGCCACCAGATCCCCTTCACCACCATGGCCGCGGTGATGGGCGGCAATGTCCGCGTCGGGCTGGAGGACAGCCTCTATCTCGCCAAGGGCCGGCTGGCCCGCAACAGCGCCGAGCAGGTGGCGAAGATCCGCCGCATCCTGGAGGAGCTGTCGCTGGAGGTCGCCACCCCGGAAGAGGCGCGCGCCATGCTCGACCTCAAGGGCGCCGATCAGGTGGCGTTCTGACGCGCAATCATCCGACAGAGGAACGAAGAAACATGCAGAACAGAATCGCTGCCGCCAGAATCGCCGTCGTCACCGGGTCCACCAGCGGCATCGGGCTGGCGACGGTGCGGGAGCTTGCCGGCCGCGGCTGCGACGTGATGGTCAACGGCTTCGGCGACCGCGCGGAGATCGACCGCAACTGCGCCGAAATCGCCGAGCGGACCGGCCGCCGGATCGTCTATTCCGCCGCCGACCTCAGCCGCCCGGAGGAGGTGCGCGCCATGATGGCCGACGCCGCCGACCGGCTGGGACCGGTCGACATCCTGGTGAACAATGCCGGTGTCCAGCATGTCGCGGCATTGGACGAGTTCCCCGACGACAAGTGGGACCTGCTGCTGGCGGTCAATCTCAGCGCCGCCTTCCACGCCATCAAGGCGGCGGTGCCGTCCATGCGGGAGCGGGGCTGGGGGCGCATCGTCAACACCGCGTCGGTGCTGGGCATGGTCGGCGCGCCGCACAAGCCGGCTTATGTCGCCGCCAAGCATGGCATCATCGGCCTGACCAAGTCGGTGTCGATCGAGCTGGCGGCCCACGGCATCACCTGCAACGCGATCTGCCCTGGCACGGTGCTGACGCCCATCATCGAACGCCAGATCGCCCAGCAGGCGCAGGTCACCGGCCTGCCGGAGGATCAGGTGCTGCGGGCGGTGTTCCTGGAGAGAATGCCGACCGGCCGGCTGATTGCGCCGGAGGAGGTCGCGTCCGCCATCGCCTTCCTGTGTTCCGACGCCGCGGGGTCGATCACCGGAGCGGCCCTTCCCGTCGATGGCGGCTATACCACCCATTGATCTCCGCCTCCCGGCCCACCGGCCGGGGGCGAGTGACCAAGACATCAAAACCAAAACACCAAAAACCGTCCAATTGGGGAGCGAACCATGCGTAAACCGCTTGTTGCCGGGCTTCTCGCCGGTACCGTCCTGGCGTCCGGCGCCGCCCAGGCCCAGATGTCCGACAACGTCATCAAGATCGGCATGCTGTCCGACCGCTCCGGCATCTACGCCGACATCAATGGCGAGGGGTCGGCGGTTGCGGCCCGGATGGCCGCTGAGGAATTCGGCAATGCCGTGAACGGCACGAAGATCGAGATCATCGTCGGCGATCACCAGAACAAGGCGGACATCGCCGCCAACCTAGCCCGCCAGTGGATCGATACCGAGAAGGTCGACGTCGTCGCCGACGTGCCGAACTCCGCCGCAGCATTGGCGGTACAAGCGATCACGCGCGACAAGAAGCGCCTGTTCCTGATGTCCGGTCCCGGTTCGACCGACCTGACCGGCAAGGAATGCAGCCCCTACGGCTTCCAATGGACCTGGGACAACCATGCCGTGGCCTCCGCCACCGCCCGCGCGCTGGTCGAGCAGGGCCGCAAGAGCTGGTTCTTCATCACCGCCGACTACGCCTTCGGCCATTCGCTGGAAGCCGAGGCGGCCAACACGGTCAAGCAGCTGGGCGGCACCATCAAGGGCAGCGTGCGCCATCCGCTGGGGGCGTCCGACTTCTCCTCCTACCTGCTGCAGGCGCAGGCATCGGGGGCCGAGGTGGTCGCCTTCGCCAATGC